>DAOSIS010000020.1:0-68924 GCA_035366835.1 Syntrophales bacterium
CGCCGAGATGAAGACCGGCGAGGGCAAGACCCTCGCCGCGACGATGCCCCTCTATTTGAATGCGCTGTCGGGCAGGGGGGTCCACGTCGTCACGGTCAACGACTACCTGGCGAAGCGCGATGCAGCCTGGATGGGGCCGATCTACAACTTTCTCGGGCTGACGGTCGGGGTGATCGTCCACGGCATGGACGACGACCAGCGCCGCCAGGCCTATGGGGCCGACATCACCTACGGGACGAACAACGAGTTCGGCTTCGACTACCTGCGCGACAACATGAAGTTCGCGCTGGAGGACTATGTCCAGCGCGATTTCCACTACGCCATCGTGGACGAGGTCGACAGCATCCTCATCGACGAGGCGAGGACGCCGCTCATCATTTCGGGGCCGTCCGAGGAGTCGACGGACAAGTACTACCGCATCAATCAGGTCATCCCGCGGCTCCGGAAGGACACGGACTACACGATGGACGAGAAGCACCGGACCGTCGTCCTGACCGAGGAAGGCGTGGCGCGGGTCGAATCGTCTCTGAACGTGCAGAACCTCTATGAACCGCGGAACATGGAGATCCTTCACCATGTCAACCAAGCCCTGAAGGCCCATACGCTCTTCAAGCTCGACGTCGACTACGTCGTCAAGGACGGCCAGGTGATCATCGTCGACGAGTTCACCGGCCGCATCATGCCGGGCAGGCGTTACAGCGACGGACTCCACCAGGCGCTGGAGGCGAAGGAGAAGGTCAAGATCGAGAGGGAGAATCAGACGCTCGCCTCCGTCACCTTCCAGAACTACTTCCGCATGTACGGGAAGCTGGCCGGCATGACCGGAACGGCGGACACGGAGGCGGCGGAATTCAGCAAGATCTACGGGCTCGAGGTCGTCGTCATCCCCACCAACATGCCGATGATCCGCATCGACCATCCCGACGTCATCTACAAGACGGAGCAGGAGAAGTTCAACGCGGTCATCGAGGAGATCAAGGAGCTGCATGCCCAGAAGCGCCCCGTCCTCGTGGGCACGATCTCCATCGAGAAATCGGAGGTCCTGAGCAAGCTTCTCACGCGCACGGGAATCAAGCACTCCGTGCTCAACGCCAAGCATCACGAGAAGGAAGCGGAAATCGTCGCGCTGGCCGGTCAGCCGGGCATGGTGACCATCTCGACGAACATGGCCGGGCGCGGAACGGACATCCGGCTGGGCGAAGGGGTCGCGGAGCTGGGGGGCCTGCACATCCTCGGCACGGAACGCCACGAAAGCCGGCGGATCGACAACCAGCTCCGCGGCCGTTCCGGCCGCCAGGGCGACATGGGGTCATCCCGCTTCTATATGTCCCTGGAAGACAATCTCCTGCGGATCTTCGGCGCCGAGCGGATTTCCTCTATCATGGACCGGATCGGGATCGAGGAAAACCAGCCGATCGAACACCGTCTCATCACCAAGGCGATCGAAAATGCGCAGAAACGCGTCGAGGGGCAGAACTTCGACATGCGCAAGCACCTGCTGGAGTACGACGATGTCATGAACCAGCAGCGCAAGGTCATCTACGAGCAGCGCCGGAAGGTGTTGCAGGGGGAGGGCCTCTGGGACGACCTGGAGGAAATGACCGGAGACGTCGTTGCGGAGATCGTGCCGGAGTACATGGACGAAAAGGTGCACCCAGAGGAATGGAACCTCAAGGGCATCGAGGACATGGTCTTCAAGCAGTTCTCGCTGCGGCTGCCGCTGGCCTCGTCGGAGGCGCAGAATCCCGAAGAGACGGGGGAGCGGATCGTCGCCGCCGTCATGGAGCACCTCCGCCGGAAGGAAACCGAATTCGGCAAGCCGGTCATGGATTACCTCCTGAAGATGATCATGCTGCAGTCCATCGACACCCAATGGAAGGACCACCTGCTGGCCATGGACCACCTCAAGGAGGGGATCGGGCTCCGGGGCTACGGACAGAAGGACCCGGTGCGCGAGTATCAGAAGGAAGGCTACGAGATGTTCATGGAGATGGTGCACCGGATCAAGCAGGACACCATGGAGAAGCTCTGCATGGTGCAGATCCGCAAAGAGGAAGAGATCCAGGAACTGGAGGAGAAGCGCGGACAGGAGCTCGTCATGAACCGGGGGGAGGATCTGGCCCCGCAGCCCCAGCGCCGGGAAGCACAGAAGGTGGGGAGAAACGATCCCTGCCCCTGCGGCAGCGGCAAGAAATACAAGAAATGCCACGGCCGGTAGAGGATGCCGACTGTGGAGGAAAAGGAGATGGGGATGAGATACAGCATTCAGGGTTTTGCGGCGAACGGCGTGTGGGCCGGGATCAAGGAAGAGGGGAAACGGGACCTGGGTTTGATTTTTTCCGACGTGCCGGCCAGTGCGGCCGGGATGTTCACGACGAACCGCTTCAAGGCCGCCCCGGTGCTCGTCAACATGGAAAAACTCAAGTCCGGCGTTGCCCAGGCGATCGTCACCAACAGCGGCATCGCCAATGCGGCGACCGGGGCCGCCGGCATCCGCGACGCCCGGGCGATTTCGCGGACGGTCTCGGACGGGCTGCGGATCCACGACGGCCTTGTTCTGGTGAACTCGACGGGCGTCATCGGCCATCCCCTGCCGGTGAAGAAGATCCGGGCCGCCGTTCCGGCGCTGATCGGCGGCCTCAGCGCGGACGGCATCCCGCTCGCGGAGGAGGCCATGATGACCACCGACCGCTACCCCAAGCTGGTCCTCGGCAAGTGCCGCATCGGCTCCGCGGAGGTCTCGATCTGCGGAATCGCCAAAGGGGCGGGGATGATCCAGCCGAACATGGCGACGATGCTGACCTACTTCATGACCGACGCGGAGATCCGTCCGGCGTCCCTGAAGAAGGCCTTCCGCTGGGCCATCGACCGGAGTTTCAACGCCATCAGCGTCGACGGCTGCATGAGCACGAACGATACGGCCCTGATCCTGGCCAACGGAAAGGCGGGGAACCGCTCCATCAGCGGGACATCCGGGTCTTTCCGGGTCTTCCGCGGCGCCTTGCAGGAGGCGGCGGAGGAACTGGCGAAGGCCATCGTCCGGGACGGCGAGGGGGCAACGAAACTGATCGAGATCCGGGTCGAGGGTGCCCGGACGGCGGCGGATGCCAGAAAGGCGGCTTATGCCGTGGCGAATTCGAATCTCGTGAAGACGGCCTTCTTCGGCGGCGATGCGAACTGGGGGAGGATCATCTCTGCCCTGGGCTCGACGGATGCCGCGTTTTCGCCTGAAGCCGTCAAGGTCTACCTGGACAGGGAAGCGGTGTTCCGCAACGGAAAGGGGATCGGCGGCCGCGAGGAGATCCTTTCGCGCATCATGTCGCAGGTGGAGATCACGCTGCGGATCGTGCTGGGAGCCGGAAAGGAGTCCTTCCGCCTGTACGGTTCGGACCTGAGTTTCGACTACGTGAAGATCAACGCCCACTACCGGACGTGAAGCGGCAGGGGCGGGTTTTCCTCAGGAAGATCAAATACATTTTTGCTTGATTCGGCAGATTCTTTGTGCTATGCCCCTGCAGATTTCGCACACCCCCTGACCGTCGGTAGTGTTGCCCCCGCCGGGGTTGACCGCCGGGAAGAAGGAGGTGGAGGAAAAAACACACAAGGAGAAGAAAGTATGGCGATCGTATCGATGAAGTCGCTCCTGGAAGCGGGAGTGCATTTCGGACACCAGACGAACAAGTGGAACCCGAAGATGAAACCCTATATCTTCGGGGCGCGCAACGGGATCTACATCATCGACCTTCAGCAGACCGTCGAGATGTTCCAGAAAGCGTACGCCTTCGTCATCGAGACCGTGGCGGAAGGCGGTGAGATCCTGTTCGTGGGGACGAAAAAACAGTCCCAGGAATCAATCCGCGAAGAGGCGGAGCGCTGCGGCATGCCCTATGTGAACCAGCGGTGGCTCGGCGGCATGCTGACCAACTTCACCACGATCAAGCGCAGCATCGATCGGCTGAACGAACTGGACAGGATGTTCGCCGACGACAGCATCAGCGTGTTTCCGAAGAAGGAGATCCTCGGGCTGCAGAAGGAGAAGGCCAAGCTGGAAAAAATCCTGGGCGGTATCCGGCGGATCAAGGGGCTTCCCGCAGGCGTGTTCGTGGTCGATCCCAAGCGGGAGGACATCGCCATCCAGGAGGCCAGGAAACTGAAGGTCCCCGTTGTCGCCATCGTCGATACGAACTGCGATCCCGATCTGATCGATTACATCATCCCCGGCAACGACGACGCCATCCGCGCGATCAAGCTGTTTTCCGCGAAGATCGCCGATGCCGTGCTGGAGGGGAAGAAGAGATTCGAAGAGCGGATCCAGGCGGAAAGCAACAAGGAAGCGGAGCAGAAGGCGGCCGCGGCCGACAAGGAAGCCCCCGAGGGTGCGGCCGTCGCAGAGGATGTGCCTGAAGCCGAGGAACTGAAATCCTGATGCGGGTGCGCTGCGCCAGCGAGAGAATATGGAGGGACGGACATTGGAAATATCTGCATCGATGGTGAAGGAATTGCGGACGAAGACCGGCGCCGGCATGATGGACTGCAAGGAAGCGCTGAAGGATTCCAACGGCGATTTCGAGAAGGCCATAGAATGCCTGCGGAAGAAGGGGATGTCGGCCGCCACGAAGAGGTCCTCCAAGGCGGCCAAGGACGGCACGGTGGCCTCCTATATTCACATGGGGGGCAGGATCGGCGTCCTCGTCGAAGTCAACTGCGAAACGGATTTCGTGGCGAAGACCGCCGATTTTCAGACCATGGCCAGGGACATCGCCATGCATGTAGCGGCCTCCAATCCGCGTTTCGTCCGCCCCGAGGACATCCCGGCGGACGTTCTGGAGAGCGAGAAGGGGATCTACCGGAGCCAGGCCGCCCAGGAGGGGAAACCCGAGAAGATCTGGGACCGGATCGTGGAGGGGAAACTGAAGAAGTATTACGAGGAAGTCTGCCTCACGGAACAGAAATTCATCAAGAACCAGGACATCACGGTCGGGGACCTGGTCAAGGAATTGATCGCGAAGACCGGAGAGAACATCGTGATCCGCCGGTTTGCCCGGTTCCAGCTGGGCGAAGAAATCAAGCAATAGCGTTCCGCCGGAAAGCGGGCGAAGCATGCCTCCCAAGCGAAAAAGCGCCGAGAAGGAAGTCCCCGTCTACCGCCGCGTATTGCTCAAATTGAGCGGCGAGGCCCTGATGGGGAGGCGCGCCTCCGGAATCGACCCCGACATCGCCGCGGGCGTCTCCGCGCAGATTGCGGAGGTCGCGAAGCTCGGGGTTCAACTGGGCGTCGTCGTCGGCGGCGGCAACATCTTCCGCGGCATCGAGGCGGGTGCGCAGGGTATCGACCGCACCGTCGCGGATCATATGGGCATGCTGGCAACGGTGATCAACAGCCTTGCCCTGCAGAGCGCCCTGGAGCGCGATGGGGTCGTGACGAGGGTGATGACGGCCATCGAGATGCGCGAAGTGGCCGAGCCCTATATTCATCGCCGCGCCGTCCGTCACCTCGAAAAGGGGAGAGTGGTCATCTTCGCGGGCGGGACGGGCAACCCCTATTTCACCACCGATACGGCGGCGACCCTCCGGGCGGCGGAGATCAAGGCCGAGGTTCTTCTCAAGGCCACGAAGGTCGACGGCGTTTTCGATCAGGACCCGGTCCGGAATCCGAAGGCCGTGCGGTTCCGCCACATCGCCTACACGGACGTCCTGACGCGCAACCTCAAGGTGATGGACGCCACGGCGATCTCTCTGTGCCGGGACAACGCCATCCCGATCGTGGTTTTCAATCTGCAGGTTCCCGGGAACATCCGCCGCGTCATCTGCGGACAGCCCGTGGGAACCCGCGTGGGAGGAGCGACATGAAGGAACTGGTGTTCGAGGAATTGAAAGAGTCCATGGACAAGGTCGTTTCCTCGTTCGAGAAGAGCCTGAGCAAGGTCAGGACGGGAAGGGCTTCGGTGTCCCTGCTCGACGGCATCAAGGTCGAGTACTACGGCACGCCGACGCCGCTCAATCAGATGGCGTCGCTTTCCGTTCCGGAGAGCCGACTCATCGTGATCACGCCCTGGGACGCGAGCGTAATCGGCGGTATCGAAAAGGCCATCCAGAAGTCCGACCTGGGTCTCATGCCGACGACGGACGGGAAGGTGGTCCGCATCGCCATCCCGGCATTGACGGAAGAGCGCCGGAAGGATCTGGTGAAGCTGGTCCGGAAGATGGCCGAGGAATGCAAGATCAAGCTGCGCAACGCGCGACGCGACGCAAACGAACAGCTCAAGGAGCTGAAGAAGGACAACGAAATGTCGGAGGATGAACTGTACGCCTCCCAGGAGGACGTCCAGAAGACCACCGACAGGTACATCGAAAAGACGGACAAGATCCTCGCCGCCAAGGAGAAGGAGATCATGGAGATCTGAAGGGGATCGCGGGCGGATTTTTCGGGCAGGGGGGCCTTCGGGCTCCCCTGTTTTTTTCCGTTGCGCGATGCCGCCGGAGGCCGGCCGGGGCGGCTTCCTTGAAAATCGGCCGACCCTATGCTAGCTTGGATGCGACATTTCGCAAAGGCAGGAGCAAAGGATGCGTCAAGCGCTGGACAAAGACCGGGGAAGCCTGCCCCGACATATCGCGATCATCATGGACGGCAACGGCCGCTGGGCCAAGCAGCATACCCTGGGGCGGATCGCCGGCCACCGCGAAGGAGCGGAATCGGTGCGCGTTGCGGTCCGCGAATGCCGCCGCATCGGCATCCGCTATCTGACGCTGTATGCTTTTTCCATGGAGAACTGGTCCCGGCCGAAGAGGGAAGTGGAGGCGCTGCAGGCCCTTCTGGATCAGTACCTGCAGAAGGAAGTTCCGGAGATGCTGAAGAACGGGATCCGCCTGCTGACCATCGGCGACACGGCCAGGCTGAAGCCTTCCGTCCGCGAGACCCTGGCGCAGGCCGTGGAAGCCACGGCCTGCAACGACGACATGACCCTTGTCCTCGCCTTGAGTTACGGCGGCCGCGACGAGATCGCCGAGGCGGCGCGGAGAATCGCCGCGGATGTGAAGCACGGCGACCTCCAGCCCGGGGACATCACCAAGGAGCGGTTCGCCTCCTACTTGTACACGGCCGACATCCCGGATCCGGATCTCCTGATCCGGACAAGCGGCGAGTACCGTCTCAGCAATTTCCTCCTCTGGCAGATGGCCTATACGGAATTTCATTTCACGGACGTCCTGTGGCCGGACTTCCGGGAGGAGCAGCTGAGGAAGGCGATCGAAGACTACCGCCGGCGGGAGCGGCGGTTCGGACGGACGAGCGACCAGCTGCGCAAGGACTGACAGGCCATGATGAACCCACATCTCAAGAGGTGGATCACGGGAATCGTCGCCGTTCCGGTCCTGTTCTGCGTTGTGTACTTCGGCACGGAAGAAGCGTTCGCGATCCTGATTCTCCTGGCGGCGCTTGCCGGTGTTTTCGAGTACGGCGCCATCGTCTTCGGAGCGGGAAAGGGAAGGGAGAGAGGGGAGCTGTTCTTTTTCGGCGCCGTTCTCCTGCTGGCGGCGGCGGCCGGCGACCGGGAACTCCTGCTTGCCGTCGTGGCCCTGTCGGTGCCGGGCGTGTTTATTCTCGATCTGTTTTCGGCCCGGACCGGGTCCTTCGACATGGGTGCGACGGCGAAAACGGTCCTGGGGATCGTCTATGTCCCGCTCCTGATGTCGCACTTCATCTTCCTGCGCCGGGAAGAGCAGGGCGTGCTGTGGATCTTCTTTGTCCTCGTGCTCGCCTTTTCGGGGGACATCGCCGCCTTTTACGTGGGACGAAAGTTCGGACGGCGGAAACTGCTGCCGTCCGTCAGTCCCGGCAAGACCGTCGAGGGAATTCTGGGGCTCGTCGCCGGAAGCTTGGCCGGCTGCCTCCTCTTCCGGTGGCTTTTCTTTCCCGTACTGCCCGTGCTCCATGCCGCCGTCCTTGCCGCCGTCGGCGGCATCGTCGGGCAGCTGGGCGATCTGTCGGAATCGGCCTTGAAACGGTCGGCGGGCGTCAAGGATTCCGGCGCGATCCTGCCGGGCCATGGCGGCATCCTGGATCGTTTGGACTGCCTGCTGTTCCTTGTCCCCTTCGTGTACTACTATCAGCGGTTCGTGATCCCATGAAAATCTTATCCATCCTCGGTTGCACAGGGTCCATCGGTGTAAGCACGCTCGACGTGGTCTGGCGGAACCGCGGCCGTTTCTCGGTCGCGGCCCTCGCGGCGGGGAGGAACGTCGCACGGCTCGCGGAGCAGATCGACCGCTTCCGTCCGAAACTGGCCTGTGTCGCCGACGAAGAGGCTGTGGACCGTCTGCGGGCGATCCTTCCGGGCGGCATCGATATCGCCGTGCGCTGCGGCGTCGACGGGTACCGGGAGGCGGCCGCCCTGTCGCAGGCCGGGATGACCGTCTCGGCCCTGGGCGGATCGGCGGGGCTCCTGCCGACGCTCGCCGCCGTGGAGGCGGGCAAGGACGTCGCGCTGGCCAACAAGGAGACGCTGGTCATGGCCGGGGCGATCGTGATGGAGAGGATCCGGGAAAAAGGGGTGCGGCTCCTCCCCATGGACAGCGAGCACAGCGCCATCTTCCAGTGCCTCTCGGGAAACCGGCGGGCCGACGTCCGGCGTCTCATCCTCACGGCTTCCGGCGGTCCTTTCCGGAAATGCTCCAGCGAAGAGATCGCCGGCAAGAAGGCGGCGGACGCCCTCCGCCATCCCAAGTGGAACATGGGAAGAAAGATCACGGTGGATTCCGCGACGCTCATGAACAAGGGGCTCGAGGTCATCGAAGCGCACTGGCTCTTCGGCATGGAATGGGACGCCATCGACGTCGTCATCCATCCCCAGAGCATCATCCATTCGCTGGTGGAATATCACGACGGTTCCGTGATCGCGCAACTGGGCGTCCCCGATATGAGGATTCCCATCGCCTATGCGCTCTCCTGCCCCGAACGGCTGGCCAACCCGATCCCCGCTCTGGACCTCATCGCGCAAGGTGTCCTGGAGTTCGGGGAACCGGACCTCGAGACCTTCCCCTGCCTCGGCCTGGCCTACCGGGCCGCCCGCGCCGGCGGGACCATGCCGGCGGCGCTCAATGCGGCCAACGAGGCGGCGGTCGAGGCGTTTCTGGAGGGGCGGATCGGTTTTCCGGACATCGCGCGCATCGTCGCGCAGGTTCTCGACGCGCACGTCCCTTGCCCTGCGCCCTCCCTTTCGGATATTCTGTCGACGGACGCATGGGGCCGGGCCGCGGCTGCGTCATGGATATCGGACTCGTCAAAGGGCCGGGAAGGCCGTCATTTGTGAATCGGGAGTCGGCATCATCATGGGTTTGAGCATCCTGTCGGTCATCGTTCTCCTGGGCGTCCTGATCTTCGCACACGAACTCGGGCACTTCCTCGTTGCCAAGTATGCGGGTGTAGGCGTCCTGAAATTTTCGCTCGGCTTCGGGCCGCGCGTCGCCGGAAAGAAGTGGGGGGAAACGGAATACGTGCTCTCCCTCATCCCCCTCGGCGGGTATGTGAAACTCCTCGGAGAATCCGACGACGAAGAGCTTGCCGAAGAGGACCGGAAGCGCTCCTTTCTCCGCCAATCGGTCTGGGTCCGGAGCGCCATCGTCGCAGCGGGGCCGATTTTCAACTTCCTGCTGGCGATCCTGATCTTCTTCGTCGTCTTCATGGCGGGCGTTCCCGAACTGACGAGCGTCATCGGCACCGTCCAGAAGGAATCGGCTGCGGAGCAGGCGGGACTGCGGGAGGGCGACACGATCACGGCGATCGACGGCATCGCGATCGACCGCTGGAACCGGCTTGCGGAGATGGTCGCCGGAAGCGGGGGCAAGACGCTGACCCTGACGGTCCGGCGCGGCGAAGGCGTGCTGGACTTCCGGGTGCATCCCCGGGAGGTCAAGGCGCGGAACGTCTTCGGAGAGGAGATCCCCACCTACAAGATCGGCATCTCGCCCTCCAAAGAAGGGGTCGTCATCGAGCGGAAGAATCCCCTGGCCGCCTTCTGGGGAAGCCTCGTCCACACCTGGACGATCACGAAGCTGACGTTTCTGAGCATCGTCAAGCTCGTTCAAGGAGTCCTCTCCCCGCGAACGCTGGGCGGCCCGATCATGATCGCGCAGCTTGCGGGATCCCAGGTCAAGGAAGGGCTGGTTCCGTTCCTCCTCTTCATGGCGCTCCTGAGCATCAACCTGGCCGTTCTCAACCTGCTGCCGATCCCGGTTCTGGACGGCGGGCACCTGCTCTTCTTCCTCGTCGAACTCGTGAAGGGCAGCGAGATCAACGTCCGCTGGCGGGAAGGCGCCCAGCAGGTCGGTCTAGTCGTCCTCATCCTGCTCATGATTTTCGTCGTCATCATGGATGTGGAACGTCTGAACATCCCCTTTTTCAACGAAATCGGAAAATTCTTCACGGGCGGGGAGTGATGCGGATCCTGGCGATGGACAGCGCCGTCGGCAGCGTCTCCGCGGCGGTTCTCGAAGATGAACGGGTGCTGGCGGAAGGGACCTCGAATGCGGGACGGAACGCCTCCACCGATCTCCTGCCGATGGTGGCATTTGTACTGCGGACCGCGGGGGTCCGGATCGGAGATGTCGATCTGATCGCCTGCACCGAAGGGCCGGGATCGTTTACGGGCCTCCGCATCGGCATCGCCACGGCCAAAGGACTGGCCCTCGCGGCCGGGAAACCCTTGGTCGGCGTCTCTTCCCTGGAGGCCCTGGCGTGCAATCCGGCGCGTCCCGGCGTGACGATCTGTCCCATGATCGATGCCCGGCGAAACCAGGTGTATGCGGCCCTGTTCGGCGCGGACGACCGGGGAAACCTCCAGCGGATCCGTCCGGACGAGCTTGCCGACCTGGCGTGCTGCCTGAGGGGGCTTGTCGGGGAGGTCGTCTTCGTGGGCAGCGGCGCCGCCCGCTATGCAGGAGATATCCGTCGGCTGCTGTCGCCGGCTGCAGTGTTTGCTTCCGATCATCACCATCTCATCCGCGCCTCCGCCGTCGGCCGTCTGGGGCTCCGGAACTACCGTCAGCAGGGAGCCGTGGAACCGGTCCGTTTCATGCCCCGATATCTCCGCACCTCCGATGCGGAGGGGAAAATGGCCCGGAGGGCTGACGACGTACGAACGCCTGATAAATGCACAGGAAAACGGGATCCGGAGTGTTGACAAGCCCGGCAAATTGAGCTAAGTTCGCAGCCGTTGCAGACGACCGCCACGGGAGGGGAGGAGGCAGCCTGATCCAGGAACGGACGAACCGGCCGGCCACGGGCTGGTATTTTCCGGTTTCGACCTGATGAAGGTGGTCCGCGAAGAGGGCTATATGAGGCATGAAAGCATGATCGTGCCCGAGGGACTTTCGTTTATCGTCCCCCTTGCGGTCGCCGTCGCTGTCGCCTTTTTTTATGACATCCATATCCTCGCGGTCTTCCTGTTGCTTCTCCTGCTCTTCGTCGTGAATTTCTTCCGCAATCCGGAGCGTGTCTTCCAGGGGGAAGAGCGTGCGCTCCTCTCACCGGCGGACGGTCGGGTGATTCGCGTGGACGATGAAGCGTCCCATGAGCTTCTCGATGAATCCTGCCGGAAAATCAGCATTTTCATGAATGTATTCAATGTTCACGTGAACCGCGCGCCCTGTTCCGGGGTGATCGAATCGATCCGCTACAAGAAGGGGGAGTTTCTGTCGGCCGGCAAGGATGCCGCTTCGGAGCAGAACGAAAAGAACGCCGTCGTCATCCGGACCGGCGGAGGAAGGAAGCTCGTGACGGTCCAGGTCGCGGGTCTGATCGCCCGCAGGATCGTCTGTTGGGTGAAAGAAGGGATGGAAGTCCGGAAGGGGGAGCGATTCGGCATGATCCGTTTCGGCTCCAGGCTTGACGTCTTCCTGCCCCGGGATGCATCCGTATCCGTCAAGGTCGGAGACAAGGTCCGGGCGGGAGAAACCCCGATAGGATACTGGCCATGAGAGAAAAAGGATCGTTGCGGAGCGGCAGGATGGGGAAAGGCATCTATATCCTCCCCAATCTTTTTACGACGGCAAGTCTCTTCTGCGGTTTCTATGCGGCCGTCGCCTCCATGAAGGGATTGTTCGAGATCGCGGCCGTCAACATCATGTTTTCCGCCGTACTGGACGGCCTCGACGGCAGGATCGCCCGGATGACCAATACGACGAGCAAGTTCGGGTCGGAATACGACTCCCTTTGCGACGTCATCGCCTTCGGCGTTGCGCCGGGCCTGCTCGCCTACAACTGGGCGTTGGGGTCATTCGGAAAGTGGGGATGGATCGCAGCCTTTCTCTTCGTTGCCTGCGGAGCGCTGCGTCTGGCGCGTTTCAACGTCCAGATCGGCACCATCGACAGCAAGGTATTCAACGGCCTGCCGATTCCGGCTGCGGCGGCCATGGTGGCGACGAGCGTCCTCCTTTACTTTCAATGCGGCGGGGAAGGGACCTTTCCCCATCCCGTCATTCCGGTGATCGTCGTCGCCCTTGCGCTCCTCATGGTGAGCAACGTCAAGTTCTACAGCTTCAAGGACCTGAATTTCTTCGCCCGGAAGCCTTTCATGTCGCTCGTCCTGATCGTGCTGATCCTGGTGATCATCGTCGCCGAACCGCAGATCATGATCTTCACGTTCATGGCCGGATATTGTCTTTCCGGTCCGGTATGGACGCTCTACAAGCTGGTGAAGAAATCGGCGGAGAAACTCAGGGAGAAGAGGGATCCGTCCCCGAAACAGATCTTCCTGTAACCGTTCGGGAGTACGAAAAAACGGGGCGGGCCGATGTTTCCGGCACGCCGCGAGAAACCAACAAGGCGGTGAAACGGACTATGAGGACGTACAGTGTCGCGGTCGTTGGCGCTACGGGCGCCGTGGGTAACGAGATGATCAAGGTCCTGGAACAGCGCAATTTCCCGGTGGGGAAGTTGACGCTCCTCGCATCCGCGCGTTCGGTCGGGAAGAAGCTGAAGTACAAGGGCGCGGAAATCGAGGTCCGGGAGCTGAAAGAGGATTCCTTCGCCGGCATCGAGATCGGTCTTTTCTCCGCCGGCGGCGGCATCAGCACGAAGTTCGCGCCGATTGCGGCCAGCGCAGGGTGCGTCGTGGTGGACAACACGAACGCGTTCCGCATGGATCCGGATATCCCGCTGGTCGTTCCCGAGGTCAACGACGGAGCGATCGCCCACTACAAGAACCGGGGAATCATCGCCAATCCGAACTGCTCCACGATCCAGATGGTCGTCGCCCTGAAGCCGATCCATGATGCCGCGGGAATCAAGCGGGTGGTCGTGTCCACCTATCAGTCCGTTTCGGGGACGGGGAAGAAGGCGATTGAGGAACTCGAGCTGCAGAGCAGGGCCATCCTGAGCGGCCAGAAGCCGGTGGTCAAGGTATACCCCTATCAGATCGCCTTCAACTGCCTGCCCCACATCGACATCTTCCTGGACAACGGATACTGCCGGGAAGAGATGAAGATGGTCAACGAGACGAAGAAGATCATGAATGATCCTTCCATCGGCGTGACGGCGACGACGGTCCGTGTGCCCGTCTTCTTCAGTCATTCGGAATCCGTCAACGTCGAGACGCGCAGGAAGATCACGGCGGCGCAGGTGCGGGAGCTGCTGGCCAAGGCGCCGGGCGTGAAGGTGGTGGACGACCTGAAGGAACGGAAGTATCCGCTCGCCATCGATGCCGCCGGCCGGGACGAGACCTTCGTCGGGAGGATCCGCGAGGACGAATCCATTCCGAACGGCATCAATCTGTGGATCGTCGCCGACAATATCCGCAAGGGGGCGGCGCTCAACGCCGTTCAGATCGCCGAGATTCTTATTTCGAAGTACCTATGAGGATCATCGGCGGCGAGGCGCGTGGAAGGATCATCCGCATCCCGAAGGGATGCCGCCTTCGACCCACGTCGGACATGGTGAGGGAGGCGCTCTTCAACATCCTTCCCCCCGTGACGGGCGGTTCCTTCCTCGATCTCTTCGCCGGCTGCGGAACCGTAGGTCTGGAGGCCGCAAGCCGGGGGGCCGCCCGCAGCCTGCTCGTCGAGAAGGATCCGCTCCTGGCGAAGGCCATCCGTGCCTCCGCCGAGGGTCTCGGGCTGGCCGGACGGACGGAAGTCATGGCGGCGGAAGCGGAGAGGGCGATTCTGCTGCTCTCCGCACGGGGAGAACGTTTCGATTTTGTCTTCATCGATCCACCCTATGAGAGAGGTTTGATCGAACCGACGCTGGAGAGAATCGCCTCGGGGAATCTACTGGCTCAAGCTGGATTTGCGATCGTTCAACATGCGGCAGGGGAAGGCGTACAAACGGATTCGATCGGCGGAATCGTCCTCAGGGATCAGAGAAGGTACGGCAACACCCTCTTGTCATTCTGGCAGGGAGCGTAATCCGATGGCCGAGCGCAATTCGATCGAAAAAGCGAAAGAGAGGGCTATGCGAAGGATTGCCGTATACCCCGGGTCATTCGATCCCATCACCAACGGCCACGTCGACATCATCAAGAGGGGATTGACGATGTTCGACCAGCTGATCGTGCTGATCGCGTACAACGCGAACAAGCAGGCCCTCTTCACGGTGGAGGAGCGGATCGCCATGATCCGCGAGGTGGTCAAGGACATGGACCACGTTGTCGTGGACAGCTCCCCGGGGCTTCTGGTCGACTATGTCAAGAGCGTCGGCGGCAGCGTGATCCTTCGCGGGCTCCGGGCGCTTTCGGATTTCGAGTACGAGTTTCAGCTGGCCCTCATCAATCGGAAGCTGAACCGGGACATCGAGACCGTCTTCCTCATGACAGGGTACAAATGGTTCTACACCAGTTCGAAAATCATCAAGGAAGCGGCGAGTCTCGGCGGGTCCGTCAAGGGGCTCGTGCCGGAGATCGTCTATCAGAAACTGCAGGCGAAATACGAAGGATGAGGATTTCGGAAGAGCAGCGCAAGGAGGACACCGATGGTGAAACTGGCATCTCGAATCTCCACAATCAAACCCTCGGCGACGCTGGCGATCACGGCCAAGGCCAACGCCTTGCGGGCGCAGGGAAGAGACGTTGTCGGATTCGGTGCGGGCGAGCCTGATTTCGATACGCCCGCCAACATCAAGGCGGCGGCGGTCAAGGCGCTGGAGGCGGGATTCACGAAATACACCGCCGTCGGCGGCATCGACGAACTCAAGGATGCGATCATCGGAAAATTCCGCCGCGACAGCGGTCTCGAATACAAGAGGTCCCAGGTCGCCGTCTCCTGCGGGGCCAAACACACCCTCTACAATCTTGCCCAGGTCCTGTTTGAAGAGGGGGACGAGGTGATCATCCCCTCACCCTACTGGGTGTCCTATCCGGACATCGTCATCCTGACGGGCGCCAAACCCGTGATCGTCACGACGCGGGAGGAGGACGGCTTCAAGATGTCGCCGGCGCAACTGGAGGGGGCGCTGACCGCCCGGACAAAGGCGGTCGTCATCAACAGCCCCTCGAATCCCGCCGGGGTGACCTACAGCCGCGAGGAGTTGAAGGCCCTGGCCGACGTCCTCGCCAGGCGGGACGTCCTCGTCATCTCCGACGACATCTATGAGAAGATTCTCTATGACGGTCTGACCTTTCATACGATGGCCTCAACCGATCCGGCCATGAAGGACCGCACCGTCACCGTGAACGGCGTCTCGAAGGCATACGCGATGACGGGCTGGCGCATCGGGTATGCGGCGGGGCCCGACGTCGTCATCAAGGCGCTCACGAAGCTGCAGAGCCAGAACACGTCGAACCCGACGTCCATCGCCCAGAAGGCGGCCGTCGAGGCGCTGAACGGCTCCCAGGAAAGCGTTGCGCGCATGGGCGCGGAGTTCCAGAAGCGGCGCGACGTGATCGTGGCGGGATTGGACAGCATTCCCGGGATCCGCTGCATGAAGCCGCAGGGCGCCTTTTACGTCTTCCCGAATGTCTCCGCGCTCTACGGGAAGCGCTTCGGCGGGAAAGTGCTGGAGGGATCGACATCTTTTGCGGCGTTTCTCCTGGATGCCGTCGACGTGGCGGTCGTCCCGGGCGTGGAGTTCGGCCACGACGCCAACATCCGCCTTTCCTATGCCACGTCCATGAAGAATATCGAAGAAGGGATCAAGAGGATCCGCAGGGCCGTGGAAAAACTCGGCTGAGCGGACTTCCGGAAGGAGCACGGAGCATGGGGGGGTTGTTCGGCGTCGTCGGACGCGAGAATTGCGCGAAGACCCTGTTCTACGGGACGGATTATCATTCGCATCTGGGTACGGAAAACGCCGGGCTCGCCGTTTGGGGAAGCGGCGGCTTCTACAACACCATCCACAGCATCAGCCAGTCGCAGTTCAAGTCCCGGTTCGTCGACGACTACCGGCAGATGCAGGGAACCATGGGGATCGGCGCGATCGACGACGAATGGCCGCAGCCGCTGATCATCCGGTCGAAATTCGGCACCTACGCCATCGCCGCGACGGGGCTGGTGAACAACAAGGCGAAGCTCGTCGAGGGCGTGCTGGCGGAAGGCGGCACCTTTTCCGAAATCGAGGGCGGCGGCGTCAATACCGTCGAGCTCGTCGCCAAACTCATCAACCGCTGCGACACGCTCGTCGGCGGGATCGAAAAAACGCTGGAGGCCATCGACGGTTCGATCTGCCTCCTGCTCCTGACGCCCGATGGGATCTATGCGGCGCGGGACCGCTACGGGCGCTTTGCGCTGGCGCTGGGCATGGGGAACGGTACCGGCGGAGGCGGGCTCGTCGTGGCGTCGGAGGCGAGTTCCTTCCCCAATCTGGGCTTCACCATCCTCCGGGGCGTCGGCCCGGGCGAGATCGTTCTCCTGACGAAGGACGGCCTCAAGGAGCTGAGGACTTCGCGCGAGACGAAGCGGGTGTGCGCCTTTCTCTGGATCTACACCGGCGATCCGGCCTCCCAGTACGAAGGGATTCACGTCGAGACGGCGCGGGAACGTTGCGGACGTGCTCTGGCCCGCCACGACTCGATCGAGGCGGATTTCGTCACCGGTGTCCCCGATTCGGGCGTGGGGCACGCCATCGGATACGCGATGGAATCGGGCATTCCGTACCGGCGCCCGCTGGTCAAGTACACCTCCGGCTACGGCAGAAGCTACACCCCGCCGTCGCAGGATATCCGTGACCTCGTGGCGACGATGAAGCTCAATGCCATTCGGGACGTCATTTCCGGGAAGCGGATGATCGTCTGCGACGACTCCATCGTGCGGGGCACGCAGCTGCGCAATTACACGATCAAGAAGCTCTGGGACGGCGGCGCAAAGGAGATCCATGTCCGCCCCGCCTGCCCGCCGCTCATGTATCCCTGCCGGTTTGCCGTGTCGACGAGGTCGGTTGCGGAGCTGGCGTGCCGCCGCGCAATCCGCGCCATCGAGGGCGCCGACATCGAGAACATCGATGCCTATCTGGATCACCGCACGGAGAAGTATGCGCAGATGATCGAATGGATCCGCCGAGATCTGAACGTGACTTCGCTGCAATACCAGCGGATCGAGGATATGATCGAAGCCATCGGTCTGGCGGAAGAACAGCTCTGCCTCTATTGTTGGCGCGGCTGCTGAACGTCCTGCCTGCATCGGGTTTTTCGGAAAGGTCCTTGTCCTCCTGACGATCGTGGATTTTCTGACAAAGGGGGAACCGTTTCCGGGGCATGTATTTTGAAAGAGATCGGCAAACGCAGGAAGACGAAAACGATTTTTGTGGGGAAGGTTCCCGTCGGGGGCGGGGCTCCGCTCGCCCTCCAGTCCATGACCTGCACGGATACGAGGGATGTGCGCGCGACGGTCGCCCAGATCCGCGAACTGGAGGAGGCGGGTTGTGAGCTGGTCCGCGTCGCCGTACCCGACGGCGACGCGGCGGAAGCGCTCGGGTCCATCAAGCGGCAGATCTCCATTCCCCTGATCGCCGACATCCATTTCAATTTCCGTCTGGCGCTGGAGGCGATCCGGCAGGGAGCGGACGGAATCCGCATCAACCCCGGCAACATGAAGCGCGACGGCCTGCGCAAGATCGTCGCGGCGGCCCTGCCTGCGGGCACGGCCATCCGGATCGGCATCAACGCGGGTTCGCTGGAGAAGGACATCCTGCGCAAGCACGGCCGGCCGACCGCGGCCGCGCTCGTGGAGAGCGCCCTCCGCAGTCTGGTCTTTTTCGAGGAGATGGGCGCGGAATCCCTGAAGCTTTCCATCAAGTCATCGGACGTTCCGACCATGATCGAATCCTACCGCCTCGTCTCGAGGCGGACGCGCTGGCCGCTGCACCTGGGCGTCACGGAGGCCGGCACGATCCTGCACGCGGCCGTCAAGTCGTCGATCGGGATCGGCGTCCTTCTGGCGGAAGGGATCGGCGACACGCTCCGCGTGTCGGTGACGGGCCATCCCTGCGAGGAAATCCGCCTGGCCTGGGAGATCCTCGGGGCGTTGAAGCTGCGCAGGAGGGGCCCGGAGATCATTTCCTGCCCGACCTGCGGGCGCTGCGAAATCGACCTCTTCCGCCTGGCGGAGGATGTGGAGAAGCGGCTCGCCGGGCTGCAGGAACCCCTGAGGATCGCGCTCATGGGCTGCGTCGTCAACGGCCCGGGGGAGGCCGCCGAGGCCGATGTCGGTATCGCCGGCGGCAGGGGCCTCGGCCTGCTCTTCCGTCGCGGCAAGCCCGTCCGGAAGGTTCGGGAGGCTGATTTCGCGGAGGCGCTGATGCGCGAGATTGCGAAGATGACAAAAGACAAGAAGGAGACGTGATGCAATATTCCCAATTGTTTCTGCCCACAACACGGGAGATTCCCTCCGATGCGGAGATTGTCAGCCACCAGCTGATGCTTCGGGCAGGGATGATCCGCAAGCTGACGAGCGGCATCTATTCCTACCTGCCGCTGGGATACCGGGTGATCCGCAAACTGGAGCAGATCGTCCGCGAAGAGATGAACCGGGCCGGCGCGCAGGAGGTGTTCCTGCCCACCGTGCAGCCGGCCGAGCTCTGGCGCGAATCCGGCCGGTGGCAGCACTACGGCAGGGAACTGCTCCGCTTCAGGGACCGGCACGAGCGGGAGTACTGCCTGGGGCCCACGCACGAAGAGGTGATCACCGATCTCGTGCGCAACGAAATCAAGACCTACCGGCAGCTTCCCCGCAACCTCTATCAGATTCAGACGAAATTCCGCGACGAGATCCGGCCCCGCTTCGGGGTGATGCGATGCCGAGAATTCGGGATGAAGGACGCGTACAGTTTCGATGCGGACGAGCCGGGTGCCGAGGTCAGCTACGGCAGGATGTTCGAGGCCTATTGCCGGATCTTTGCGCGCTGCGGCCTGCGGTACCGCGCCGTAGAGGCGGACTCGGGCAATATCGGCGGCAGCTTTTCCCACGAATTCATGGTGATGGCCGATTCGGGCGAGGACGCTGTCGTCTTCTGTGAGGGCTGCGACTACGCGGCGAATCTCGAGAAGGCGGAGATCGCCAAGCCGGAGGCTCGAAAGATCGACTCGGCACGCTTTCTGCCCCGGGAGGAAGTCGAGACGCCCGACGTAAAGACGATCGAGGAGGTCTGCCGGTTTCTGTCGGTGAAGCCCGAAGAGATCGTCAAGACGCTCGTCTTCAGCGCCGACGGTATGCCGGTGGCCGTCCTCGTGCGCGGGGACCACGAGGTCAACGAAGCCAAGGTGAGAAACTACCTGGGGTGCGATTCCCTGGAGCTGGCGGACGACGACACGATCCTGAAGGTCACCGGCTCTCCGCGCGGATTCGCCGGTGCGATCGGCATCCGGGCGCGGCTGATCGCCGACCACGCGCTCCTGAACATGACGAATTTCGTCATGGGGGCCAACCGCCGGGACACCCATGTCCGGAACGTCAACATGGGACGCGATTTCCCGCTGAGGGAGTTCGCCGATCTCCGGACGGCCAAGCCCGGTGACGCGTGCGCCCGATGCGGCAAACCGATGCAGTTCGCGCGGGGCATCGAGGTGGGGCACGTCTTCAAGCTCGGGACCAAGTACAGCAAGGCGATGCGCGCCCTCTTCCTCGACCGGGAGGGCAGGGAGCAGCCCATGATCATGGGCTGCTACGGCATCGGCATCGGGCGGACGGTCGCGGCCTGCATCGAGCAGAACCACGACGAGGCCGGGATTGTCTGGCCCATGGCGCTTGCCCCCTATACCGTCATCATCACGCCGGTGAACGTCAAGGACGAAAAGCTTTTCCAGGCCTCGCAGAGGCTATACGACCATCTTTCCGAAAGAGGCTTCGAGGTGCTCCTCGACGACCGCGACGAGCGCGCCGGGGTGAAGTTCATGGATGCCGACCTGATCGGCGTTCCCCTGCGGATCACGGTGGGGCCGAAACGCGTCGCCGAAGGCAAGGTGGAGATCAAATCCCGCAAGTCCGGAGAGGTGTCGGTAGTGGCCCTGGATGAGCGGGAAGTCGAAACCTTCCTCCGCGAGCGCATCAGCAAGGAAATGTAGCCTGCATGCTGCGGATCAATGACATCCTCGACAAGGCTGCCGCTTATCTGCCTCCGAAGGACCTGGAGATGATCGAAAAGGCCTATGTCTTTTCGGCGACCGTCCACCAGGGCCAGGTGCGGCTTTCCGGAGAGCCCTACCTGACGCATCCGATGGAGGTTGCGGGGATCCTCGTCGACATGAAAATGGATGCCGCGACCATTATCACGGGACTTCTGCACGATACCGTGGAGGACACGCTGACCACGGCCAAACAGATCCGGGAGGGGTTCGGCAAGGATGTCGCCTTCCTCGTCGAGGGGCTCACGAAAATCGGCAAGATCACCTTCGCCAGCCAAGAGGAGCGCCAGGCTGAAAATTTCCGCAAGATGATGCTGGCCATGTCCTCGGACATCCGCATCCTCCTGGTGCGCCTGGCGGACCGCATCCACAACATGCGGACGCTTCAGTTCCAGCCGGAAGAGCGACAGCGCTATATCGCCAAGGAGACGCTCGAACTCTACGCGCCGCTCGCGAACCGGCTCGGCATCAACTGGATGAAGGTCGAACTCGAGGACCTGTCCTTCCGCTACCTGGACTATTCCGCCTACAACGACCTGGCCAAGCGCGTGATGAAGTCGCGCGAGAAGCGCGCGGCCTACACGAAAGAGGTGAAGGGGATCATCCAGGCCGAGATGCACCGGAACGAGATCGTCGGCCAGGTCGAGGGGCGGGCGAAGCACTTCTTCAGCATCTACACGAAAATGAAAGAGCAGCACCTGAATTTCGACGAAGTCTACGACCTCACCGCCTTCCGGATCATCCTCGCCTCTAACGAGGAAAAGAAGTGCTACGAGGCGCTCAGCATGGTCCATGCCCTGTGGAAGCCCGTTCCCGGCCGTTTCAAGGATTACATCGCCATGCCGAAGGCCAACGGCTACCGGTCGCTTCACACGACGGTCATCGGCCCGTACGGGGAGCGGGTCGAGATCCAGATCCGCACGCAGGAGATGCACGAATGGGCGGAGGAGGGGATTGCGGCGCACTGGCGATACAAGGAGGGCCGCGCGGCGGAAGGAGAGGAGGACCAGCAGATCAAACGGCTGCGGGAACTCCTGGAGTTCCAGCAGGACGCGAACACCCCCCGCGAATTCATGTCGAACCTCAAGATGGCGCTCTTCCCGGACGAAGTGTACGTATTCACCCCCACCGGCGACGTGCGGTCCTTCCCGAAGGGAGCGACCCCCATCGACTTCGCCTACAGCATCCACACCGACATCGGCAATTCCTGCATCGGCGCCAAGGTGAACCGCAACATCGTACCGCTCAAGTACCAGCTCCAGAACGGCGATACGGTGGAGATCATCACGCAGGCGGGACACCATCCGAGCAAGGACTGGCTGAAGATCGTCGTCACCCCCCGGGCCATCGGCAAGATCCGGCTCTGGGTGAAGACCGAGGAGCGCAACAAGAGCATCGCCCTGGGAAAAGACCTCCTGGAGAAGGAGTTCAAGAAGAACCATCTGAAGTTCAGCTCGATCGTCCGGTCCGAGGAGTTCAAGAAGGTCCTGGCGGAATTCAGCGTCGAAACGCCGGATGATCTGATGGCCATTGTCGGCTACGGGAAGGTCTCCCCGAAACGCGTCGCCCATCATTTCCTGCCCGAGGAAGAACAGAAACCGGAGGAAGAGGCCGCGGAGAAGGCGAAGAAGAAGGGGAAAACGTCTTCAACGGTCGGCATTTCCATCACCGGCGTCGAGGACGTCCTCGTCCGGTTCGCGCACTGCTGCGATCCCATCCCCGGCGATGACATCGTCGGCTACATCTCCCGGGGCCGGGGCGTCACCATCCATACGCAAAACTGTCCCAGCATCCAGGACCTCGACCCCGAGCGGATCGTCGACGTGCAGTGGAACGTGAAGGAAAAGACGACCTATCCCGTCCATCTGCGAGTGGTCACAAAAGACAAGAAGGGACTTCTGGCCGATATCAGCGCCGTCATTTCCTCGCTGGACATCAACATCTCCCACGCGGAAATCAATACCACCCCCGACCTCGAGGCGACGTCCGATTTCAACATCGAAGTGAAGGATCTGAAACAGTTCAGCGAGCTGACGGCGGCCCTGAAGAGGCTCAAAGGCGTGATCGCCGTTGAGAGAATCCGCAAGATCCGGACGTCATGAAGTGTTGACAGGCCGCGGGTCTTTGCAGTAGAGTTCGCAGGCTTGCAGCGGCCGGGGAGCCCGGCGCAGAGGGAAGTGATGAAGGGGAAAAACAGGCCGCGGTCGCGGAACCGCGCGGGAAAGACGGGTTTCACGGCGGTGTGCGCGGCGGCGCTGATGTTTGCGGTGCTCTGCGTCGGCTGGACATCGGTTGCGGTCCGGGAGGCGGTCGCAGCCGAACCTTCGGCGAGAGTCGTTGTGGTCGATCCCGCCCACGGGGGGAGCGATCCCGGTGTGAAACTGACGGACAAGCTGGCGGAGAAGAACGTCACACTCGCCATCGCGAAGCTTCTTCAGAAGGACCTGGCATCCGCGCCGCGCCTGGCGGTGCGCCTGACGCGCTCCGACGACCGGGATCTTACGGCAGCGGAACGGGTCAAGACCGCCCGGGAGGCGAAAGCGGACCTCTTCCTGAGCCTGCACATCAACGCCGGTTTCGGCAGGACCGCCTCGGGTTATGAATTCTATTTCCCGGGGTTTTCCGCAACGGCATCGGGATCGAACACCTCCGAGGACATCCTGAAGGACATGGCGAAGAACAAGCACCTCAACGACAGCGTGCGGTTCGCCCAGATCCTGCAGAAGAATCTGGAGGGCGTATTCCCCCGCAAAAGCCGCTGGCTCCGCGAGGCGCCGGTTCCGGTCCTGGAAGGGCTCGGGGTGCCCGCCGTCGTTCTGGAGCTCGGCTTTGCGACGAACACGGACGACCGAAAGCGGATCACCTCCGAGGAGACCTGGAAGGCGATCGCCCGGGCGCTGGCGAAGAGCTTCAGGGAATCTTTCTGATTATCCGGTGGACCTATCCCAGCAGACGAAGTGGGGAACCGATGGCAAGATCGAATGACCGCGGCGCGGAGGAGCTTCGGCCGATCCGCATTACGACGGACTATCTGAAATTCGCGGAAGGCTCCGCGCTGATCGAGATGGGCGACACCAAGGTCCTCTGCAGCGCGTCGATTGAGGACAAACTGCCCTCCTTTCTGAAGAACTCCGGGAGGGGATGGCTCACCGCGGAATACGCCATGCTTCCCGCCTCTACCTCCACACGCGCGGCGCGCGAATCGACGATCGGGCGGCTCGGCGGCAGGACCCACGAGATCCAGCGTCTCATCGGCCGGTCGCTGCGGGCCGTGACGGACCTCACCACCTTCGGCGAACGGACGGTTACGATCGATTGCGACGTGATCCAGGCGGATGGCGGCACGCGGACGGCCGCGGTTACGGGCGGCTTCATCGCGCTGGCCGGACTGTTCCGCCGGCAGAAGGAGAAGGGGGTGATCGACCGGATCCCGCTGCGGGATTACGTATCCGCCGTCAGCGTGGGACTGGTCAACGGGCAGGTGCTGCTGGACCTCGCCTATGGAGAGGATTCGCGTGCGGAAGTCGATATGAACTTCGTCATGACGGGAGACGGCAGGTTCATCGAAGTCCAGGGAACGGCCGAACGGAAGCCGTTCGACCGGGGACTCATGCAGGCGATGACGAATGTGGCCGTGAAGGGTATCGGGGAACTGATCCGCGTCCAGCGGTCGATCCTCGGAGGGACGCTGTGAAGAAGATCGTCCTCGCGACGACCAACCGCGGGAAGCTCCGGGAGATCGAGGCGCTGTTGAGCGGGCTGGAAATCGCCCTCGTGACCGTTGCCGACTACCAGGGCGTGCCCGCCGTCGTGGAAGACGGGGACAGTTTCTTCGCCAACGCCTTCAAGAAGGCGCGGGTCGTCTGCACGGCGACGGATGAAGCGGCGCTGGCCGATGATTCGGGACTTGAGGTCGATTTTCTGGGAGGGGCGCCGGGCATCCGCTCGGCGCGGTACGCAGGAGAGGATGCGACGGACGAAGAGAACAACCGCATGCTTCTGGACGCCCTGAAGGGCGTGCCGCGGGAAAAGAGGGGCTGTGCATTCCGCTGCGTCCTGGTTCTGTACCTCCCGAACGGGGAGTACATCACCTGCGAAGGGACCTGGCGCGGCGAAGTGGCGGAGACGCCGGCAGGCAGCGGGGGATTCGGATACGACCCCATCGTTTACCTGCCGGAGCGGGGCCTGACGGTGGCCCAGCTTCCGCCGCGGGAGAAGAACCGCCTGAGCCACCGGGCCAAGGCATTGGCGAAACTCCGGGAAGAACTCCTCAGGATGAAGTCGGGGCGTAGCGCAGCCTGGTAGCGCGCTTGCTTTGGGAGCAAGATGCCGCAGGTTCAAATCCTGCCGCCCCGACCAATCAAATCAAGCGGTTACGGTTTTCCCGTGACCGCTTTTTCTTTGGTGGGCGAGACTCCTGAGCGCGACTTTTCATTTTTTTTCTGCATCTCCTCGACCATGTGCATAGACGCGAACGATCATCTCGAGGCCTTGCGGCCGACGCACGCGGCGAGATCCATGATGTTCGCGCCAGCGGCCAAAGCGTGCGTGATATAGAAATGCCGAATGTCGTACAGACGGCCCCGCTTCTTGATGGCGGCAGCCGCGGGTTCGTGTCAACCGCTCTATCCCATGAGAAATGACCGATGAGGGCGGGAAGGGTTGTTGGATAAGCGCCAGCGTGACATCGATTCATTTGACGGACTGCCTTCACAGAGTCATCAATATATGTTAGCAAATGTCACATCTGTGCTGCTGTAATATTCCGAATAAAAAGCGGGAGTTCTGCATGACAGACAGGAACGACGAAAAGGAATCTTCAAGAACCGTTCTTCCCTCTAATCCCCCAAAGAGCATCTCCAGTGGCCGGCACGCCGAGGATGCCCTTCGGGAAAGCGAAAAGAAATACCGATTTCTTGCAGAAAAGATGACGGATATCGTGTGGATTCAGGATATGAACCTGCGCACCACCTACGTCAGCCCGTCGATTGAAGCGGTGCTTGGATTCACTCCGGAAGAACGTGTGGCTCAGAGAGTTGAAGAACAATTGGCTCCGGCTTCGATGGCTTTCATCGCGGATCTCCTGGCGAAGGAGCTTTTGTTGGAACAAGACGGGAAAGCGGATCCGAATAGAACTCTGACGGTCGAATTAGAATACTACCATAAGGACGGGTCCACTCGATGGCTGGAGAGTATCTTGAGCGGAATCCGCGACGACAGGGGAATTCTGATCGGACTACACGGGGTATCACGAGATATCACCAGACGCAGAAAGGCGGAAGATGCGCTGAAAGAAAGCGAAGCGTTGTTGAAGAGCTGTCTGGAGAATGCTCCGGACGGCATTTACATGAGCGATCTTGAGGGCACTTTCCTTTACGGGAACCGAAAAAGCGAAGAGATTATCGGCTATCGCCGCGAAGAGGTGATCGGGAAGAATTTCCTGGAAGCGGGACTTCTCAGCGAAAGGGATTTGAACAGGGCGATCGAACTGCTCAAAGCCAGCCTGGAGGGCAGGCCCACGGGGCCGGACGAATTCGAATTGATCGCCAAGGGAGGACAACGCGTCCCCGTCGAAATCAATACCTCGGTGGTTCAATACAAGGATCAAAAAGTTGCGCTTGGTTTCGTTCGCGATCTTACGGATCGGAAAAAGGCCGAGACGGCGTTGCGCGAGAGCGAAAAGAAATACAGAGAGCTCGTGGATTTCCTGCCCATATCGCTCTTCGAAGTTGACTTTGAAGGCAACGTTACCGCCGCAAACAGGGCCATCTTCGAGACTTTCAAATATGAACAAGCCGATCTCGAAAAAGGTCTGAATGCGTTTCAGCTGATGATCGCACCGGCCGACTGGAACAGGATGGCGGCGAACATCCAGAAACTGCTGCGGGGCGAAAAGAAGGGACCGTCGGAGTATACGGGGATCCGGAAAGACGGCAGCACATTTCCGTTTCTGATCTTTCCGGCCGTTATCGTTCGGGACGAGAAGCCCGTGGGATTGAGAGGGGCCATCATCGATCTTACGGAGCGGAAGCGGATGGAGGAATCGCTTCGGAAGAGCAATCTGCGTCTGGCCGAAGCCCAGCGGATCGCCCATATCGGAAACTGGGAATGGGACATCGACAGCCGGGAAATGTACTGGTCCGACGAGATGTACCGGATCGCTGGAATGCCCGCTCAGTCGATTCATGGGACCTATGAGAAATTCCTGGAGATCGTCCACCCCGAGGATCGAGAGACGATAAAGGAAACGGTAAAGAGGGCCGCAAATAAGGGGACAAAGAGCGAGATCGGCCATCGCGTCGTTCGAAGCGACGGCTCGGTCCGTGAAGTCCGCCAGAAAGTGGAACCGATATACAGCGATGCCGGCAGGATCGTCAGGGTGATCGGCATCGTCCAGGATGTTACGGAACAGAATAGCGCGGAACGCGAACTGCAGACCGCCAGAGACTTGTTGCTCCAGTCGGAAAAACTCGCGGCAATCGGCCGGTTGTCCGCCGGAGTCGCACACGAGATCCTGAACCCCGTGAATATCATCTCCATGGAATTGCAGATTCTGCAGGCCATGGAAAGCCTGTCGCCCGAGGTCGTGGAGGAATTGAAGATCTGTATGAATCAGATCGGCCGGATCGTCACGATTACCGAGAACCTCAAACAGTTTTCCCGCGTCCCTCAAAAAAAGATGGCGATGGCCGATATCAATAACGTTATTTCCCATATCATGATCTTGTACGACACGCAGTTGAAGATCGAAGGCATAGAAACGGAGATACAATACTGCCCGGGTCTGCCGAAAACCATCATGGACAAGGAACAGATAGGACAGGTCATCCAGAATCTGATTTCCAACGCAATGGCCGCCATGGAAGGGAAAGATAAGAAGGTGCTGCGGATAGCGTTGGAGAAGGAGACCATGAATGAGGGGAATGACCGACTCAAGATCACGGTCACCGATACGGGCACCGGCATCAAGAACGAACATATGTCGAAAATCTTCGATCCGTTTTTCACGACCAAGGGTCAGGGGAAGGGAACGGGATTGGGGCTTTCCATATCCTATGGTATAATCAAAGATCATGGTGGCGAGATCTGGGCGGGAAACAATCAATGGGGAGGTGCAAAGTTTTACATCCGGCTTCCGATTAGAAACGATGTGGACGAGACGTGACGGGAGATTCAGAGGTGTCTTATGAGGAAGGTTCTTGTTGTTGACGATGAAATCCACACGGTGAGACTGTTGAAAAAGTATCTGGATTCGAAAGACTACGATGTTTACACCGCTACCAACGGCATGGAAGCCATCGAAAAGGTAAAAGAGGTGAATCCCCAGGTTGTATTGCTCGATATCATCATGCCGGGTATGGGCGGCATCGATACTTTGAAGGAAATCAAGAAAATCGATCCGAAAATAGCGGTCATCATGGTGACGGCCGTAATCGACGAAGCACTGGCCAAGAAATCGCTTCAGTTGGGTGCCGACGATTATATTACAAAGCCTCTCGATCTGAATTTCATCGGGACCCGCGTCCTGGTCAAGATGTTTCAGCTTCTGAATCACGATGATACGAACCAGCCTTGTGAGCCGAAGAAGATTCTTCTTATCGACGACGAGGAAGATTTTTGCCGCGCCTTGAAGAAAGGGCTCGAGTTGAGGGGCGCATGCTACGACGTGCTGACGGCCACAGGGGGAGATGAGGGGATCTTTATCGCGAAGACTCAAAAGCCGGATCTGATCCTGCTCGACATCATGATGCCCGGTATGGCGGGCACCCAGGTGGCGGAGGAATTGTTGGAGGATCCCGAGACCAGCTCGATCCCGATCATATTTGTCACTGCCATAGTGAAACGGAGTGAAATCGAGAAGAACGACGGTCTCGTCGGTGGACGTACATTTATGGCAAAGCCTGTGATCATCGATGAACTGATCAAGAAGATAAACGCCATGTCGCGCACACCACGGTTTGATCCTGCGGCCAACTGATACAGGTATTCACCGACTTTCTGCACAGGAGCCATCAATTCACTGGATAGGCACTTCAAGGGCCAAATGCCTTGATTTTGACTGAAATAATTGCTAATCTATTTATCAGAAATGAATAATAATCGATACTTGCAATGATTCTACTTCTCGACAGACTGCTTCGAACTGCAGCCGGCCGACGATCCTGTCTCTTCGGCGGTGTGTAGGTCGAGGCAGGGTAAGGAATGACACGACTATGCAATCCGTTCTGACCCTGATTATCGGCCTGCTCGCAGCGCTCGCCGCAGTCTTTTTCATTCAACGCTTCATGCTCCAGCGGGCGGTCAGACAGGTGGTCGAAATCTTCCGCCGCCACGACGCCTGTCATGCCGCCGGTGCAAAAACGCTGGAGGAATTGGGGCTCGGCCCCAAGAGTTTCATGACGAGAATGACCACCCTCCGCGATTATAGGCCCGACGCCGTGAAGCTGCTCCTTCAGGGAGATATCATCCTGTCGACCGACGACGGGAAACTTTACCTCAGGGAAGACAGGCTCAGTCGCATTTTGCCGAAGGCAGCGTAGTACTGGCCTGCGGCACTTCCGCCAGGGAAGACCATCGCCGTCGCTCCCGTCCCCATGGATCCGCCGGTCCGCCGACGGCCCGCTTCTTTTATTCCATGTCCGACGTCAACCGGCGCCTTGAATCCGGCAGCGAGCGCATTCCCCGCAGCTTGCTGCGGGGTAAGAGAGAGAATCCTGTTTGAGATCCATTCCTTGGGGATCGAAGATTCTCCGGAGAGCTCACACACGATCCGCCACCAATCGGCAGCGCGGGGCCTGCCGTAAGGGTTTTCGAAGGGGCAAATCAGGGTAACGCTGATGGTGGATTGCTTTATCGTCCTTTATATAAATACGAGTTCATCATGAAAAGTCTTTTTGCGAGAAATCCAACCTTAAGGAGAGGACTATGAAAGGCAACGAAAAAGTGATCGAAAGATTGAATGCGCGTTTGGCTGACGAGTTGACGGCAATCAACCAGTACATGGTTCACGCCGAGATGAGCGAGAACTGGGGCTACAAGAAATTGCAGGAAATGGTCCGCAAGCGGTCCATAACCGAGATGAAGCACGCGGAAAAACTCATCGAGCGCATCCTTTTTCTGGAAGGCGCGCCGATCGTCTCCAATCTGAACAAAATCAAGATCGGTGCGGACGTGGAAAAGCAGTTTCAGAGCGATCACGCTGCAGAACGCGATGCCATCCGATTCTACAACGAGGACATCGCCTTCGCCGGAGAAGTAGGCGATTTCGGGACGCGTGAGCTCCTGCAGAACATTCTTCTGGACGAAGAGAACCACATCGACGAGATCGAGGCGCAGTTCGATCAGATCAAGCAGATGGGCATTCAGAACTATCTGTCCGAAGTACGTTGATGCGCCGGCCAGCGCCGCCGGACAGAGCGGGTATCCCCGTATCCGGTCCGGACTGCTTCGGATAGTCCCAATGGAAAAAGAAAGGAGACGACATGGCCATTTCATTACCTGATCTGCCTTTTGCAAAAGGCGCTCTCGCACCTGTCATCAGCTCGCAGACGCTGGAATTCCATTACGGCAAGCATCACCGGGCCTATGTGGACAACGCCAACAAACTGATCGCCGGAACGGCACTGGAGAAGGAGGATCTGGAGGTCATCATCCGGAAGACGCACAACAATCCCGCGCAGGCCGGTATCTTCAACAACACGGCTCAAGTCTGGAATCATTCCTTCTACTGGAAGTGCCTGAAGCCCGGTGGCGGGGGACCGCCGACGGGGGCTGTCGCGGCCATGATCAAGGATGTCTGGGGCGGTTACGACAAGTTCGTGGAAGATCTCAAGGCGGCGGGGGCCACCCAGTTCGGCAGCGGGTGGGCATGGCTGGTCCTGGAGAACAACCGGCTGAAGATCACGAAGACCCCGAACGCGGAAACGCCGATTGCGACCGGTTCGAAGCCCCTTCTCACCATCGACGTCTGGGAGCATGCGTACTATCTGGATTACCAGAACCGGCGGCCCGATTATCTGGCAGCCGTGATAGACAAATTGATCAACTGGGATTTCGTGAACACTTGCCTGGCATCATGACGGACCGGGGCCTTGTCCGGAAAAGGAGAAGATCATGAAGGTACTGGTTGTTTTCTACTCCATGTACGGGCACATCTACCGCATGGCCGAGGCTGTGAAGGAAGGTGCAGGCCGCGTGAACGGGGCTGAGGTGCATCTCTGCCGGGTCCCGGAGACGCTCTCGGACGAGATCCTGAAGAAGATGGAGGCGCTCGATGCTCAGAAAGGCTTTGCGCACGTGCCGGTCTGCAAAGTGGCGGATCTGCCGACGGCGGACGCCATCATTTTCGGCACTCCGACGCGTTTCGGCAACATGTGCGGGCAGATGCGCCAGTTCCTCGATGCAACCGGCGGCCTCTGGGCCAAGGGGGCACTGGTTGGGAAGGTCGGAAGCGTCTTCACCAGCAGCGCCACCCAGCACGGCGGACAGGAATCGACGATTCTCAGCTTTCATACGACCCTCTATCACCAGGGGATGATCGTTGTCGGCCTCCCCTATGCCTTTGCAGGGCAGATGCGGATCGACGAAATAACAGGCGGTTCACCATACGGGGCGAGCACGATCGCCGGCGGGCAAGGGGAGCGAATGCCCAGCGAAAACGAACTGGAGGCCGCCCGTTACCAGGGCCGGCATGTCGCGGAAATCACGGCGAAGCTGGTTCGGTAGGTTCTTCGGCATCGCCGCGGATGCAGAAAGGGGGTTCCCGATCTTGACGGGAGCCCCTTTTTTTTTCCTGAGTCCGATTGACGTTTGTCCCCCAATCGGACTAGGATCTGTCCCGAGGAGCGGAATCATCGGTACGAAAGGCGTAACGGCAAAATGAAATCGTCTGGGAAGGGTCCGATGGACGGTCGATGAGGGGAGGACCAGACACGAGAGACGGAAGGGGAGTATGAAGACGAATCTTCGGGAAGAGACGCTCGCGGAGTTGTTGGCTGTCTGCAGGAAGATCAGCGAGGAAAATATCGAGGATAAATCCCTGAAGACCCTCGCGGGGTTGGCCGGTGCGGAGTCCGTCGAGCTGGATTCGGAGATGCAGCGGGAGGTCATCGAGGACATCAGCGACCACCGCCAATTGCTGAGAAAATTGATTCCCATTCTCCTGAAGATATTCCTCGTAACCTGCATCTTCTTTTCCAGCTACGAAGTGACAAAGCAGATCGTATTCACCAACATCGCCATCTGGCAGTCCCACATCATCACCATCATCTTTGCCGGCTTTGTGGCGACGTTCGGGGCTTACTTCCCCTTGAAGCGGATCGAAATCCTCTATCAAAAGAGCATCAATGAGCTTGTGGCCCGCAAGAAGGCCCAGGCGATCCTGCGGGAAAGCGAAGAACGTTACCGCCAGCTGTTCGAAATGGAATCCGACGCATTGTTCCTTTTTGACGAGCAGACAGATCGGATCCTCGAGACCAATGCCGCCAGTACGAGACTTTACGGATACCTCCGCGAAGATCTCCTGAAAATGAAGGGCGACGATCTTGTCGAGAAGAAGACCGTCGGATCTTTGAAGGAAAAGGGGAAATCCGAGCAGCAGGGTGAGTTCGTTTTTCACAGAAGGAATGATGGCAGTGTCTTTCCCGTGGAAATCGCCTCTTCTCAAATGACGTGGTACGGACGCAAGGTGAGGCTCTCTTCCGTCAGAGACATCACGGAACGGCTGAACGCCCAGAAGAAGATCGAAAGCCAAAGGACCTTTCTGAAGAAAGTCATCGATGCCAATCCGAATTTCATCTATGTCAAGGACAAGGAGAACAGGATCGTTCTCGCCAATCGGATCCTTGCGGATATCTTCAGGATTACGCCTGAAGAGATGACGGGCAAGAGCGTGGGTGAACTGACGCTCCATTCCGATTTCGCCGAGATCATCCATCGCGACGACATTTCGACCCTGAGCTTTGAAAAAGACCGCATCGAGCGTGAGGAGAGTTTTACCGATGCGGATGGTCAGAGACGCTGGATCTTCACGATCAAGGTCCCGATGAAGGACGAAGAAGGCCGCACCGATCAGATGATCGGGGTCAGCATCGACATCACCGAACGGAAACACGCGGAAGATGTCCTGAAAAAGAGGGAAACGGAACTGGAAGTCAAGTCAAGGAACCTGGAGGAATTGAATGCCGCCCTCAAGGTGCTTCTCAAGCAGCGGGAGGCCGATAAGAAGGAAATAGAGGAGATGTTCCTGTCCAAAGTGAAGGGCCTTGTGATGCCCTACATCGAAAAGCTGAAGAACAGCGCACTTGCGGCAGAGCAAAGCGCCTATGTGGCGACCATCGAAGAGCATCTTCATGACATCATCTCGCCGTTCCTCACGAGCATCAAGTCCAAATACATCAATCTCACTCCCAAGGAAATCCAGGTGGTAAGTTTGATCAAGGACGGCAAATCCACGAAAGAGATAGCGGATTTGCTGAGCATATCCATCGGGTCGGTCGATATTCACAGGAATCACATCAGACGGAAACTGGGCATCAATAACAAGAATGTGAATCTGCGTTCCTATCTTCTCTCGATGCCTTAAACGCGTCGTTCCCCAAGCGTAAAAACAGAACATATCAATTTGCTATGGGTTTGCTATATACTCATATCAATTCCGGACATTTTTCTTGACCCCGTTAATTTCTCAACATATTGAAACTAAATGATAAATGTTAAATGCATTGAATGCAGTTTTATTTCATGGTCAACGAATCATTCACGCTATATATTTAATATAGGTTGTCTATATAATATTTTGACATTGCAATCGTTTCCGTGCAAGCGTATCCTCACGCCATACATACTGTAGATTACGTAAATTCATTAACTTATGAAGAATTTGACAGGAGCCATGCTTGTGAACCGGAGAGGATTCATCAATGTGCCTGATCTGACGTGGTTCAGGACAACCTTGAAAGGCATCGACGAAACGGTCAGGAAGAGAGATGCACGGATGCCTGATTTCCAGTGGTCAAAGAAGCTGGAAATGGAGAAGCGAATGCGAGACCTCCTGCACCATCTCAGCGAGATCGCCCTGGTTTTGAAGCGATACGTCCACGTATCGTCGCGGGACGGCAAGAATTCGGCCGGGAGCACACCTGCCCTCTTTGCGGAAGCGGAGCGCTGCTGTCAGGATATGCGGGATTTCGTGGCGGTCGAAGCGAGAGGGAAGGTCTGTGACCGAAACGGAGGCAGGGTGTTTCTGGAGACGATGGACGACATCGCCCTGTTGATTGGCCGCTACAAAGAGCTGGCCGTCCAGCTGGAGATGAGTCACCCGGATATTCCTGGGCAATTTCAGGATGATTTCAGAATCCTCTTTCATGACGCCATTGAAGCCGTTGAGGCCTACATCCGTTCTTATCGCGTATTCTTCGGAAATCTGGAAGAGATTCACGACCATATCCACAAAGTGTTCTTCTGGTCGACGGAAGCCGGGAAATCCGCGGACAGGATCCAGCGGGCACTTTTCAGAGAAGACGAAAACGGGGATCTGGGCCGCAAGATGCACTTGAGCCTGTTGGCGAAGCAGCTCTGCGGAATCGCAAACGGCGCAAATGACGCGGCAGATCATCTGAAGACCCACATCGTTCAAGACAGGCATTGACGGGCATCGCCGTTGCGCTTCTGCCGCCGCGGCTCCGTCCCGCTGCCCTTGACAATCTCCTCAAATTCACCGATGTTCGAAAATCGTCAACGCCGTTCAGCACGGCGGAGGGATTGTTTTCTGTTTTCGATAAGGAGATTGAATACTTTGAATCTGCTGCATAAGTTTCGATTTGACAGAAGGGATTATGACCTTCTTGCGATGCTTCAGGAGGTCTTGGGCCGGAAAGACGAGCGCAAGAGTCTCAAGAACCTACTGAATCCGTACCTGAATGCCCACGGCATCAAGGAAATGGCGGCTTCTCAGAGTTTCCGCATCGCCTACGCCATGGCGAATCTGCTGCAATCGCTGGAAATCGGCAAGGCGCATGACCGTCTGGGCGCCCTCCGCTCGCTTCGCCATGAAGTCATGAACATCACGCACAGCCCTCTTCGCCACAACACGGCGAGGATTCTTCTCCAGATCATGAAGGAGCTGATCCGGGAACAGGACGACCACATCAGGCAGCTCGAGCTCGCGCACGATTTCCGCAGCGCCCTGTCCGGGAAGCCGCGTCTGATCCGCAGGGAATTGCAGCGATACCACCTGCTGGAAATGCCCGAGGAATGGAATCAGATCGCCTTCGACGACCATGTCCATGACGCCAATACGAAAGGGCGCAAGACGCCGACACACCTGATCATGGATGCCTGGATCAAGGGGATCCGCAGGCTGACGGTCGTCTACTACCATTACGTACCGAAAGAGGCCGCCTCGGAACTCCTGGAGGCGGGGGAAATCATGGGGATCACCATCCGCATCGGTGTCTCCATTCCTTCACGGTTTCGCGGCTCGAGGATCCGCTTCATCTGGGTGCCGCGGGGGTTTTTCGATGCGCGCGATTTCCTCTCTTTCCTGTCCGATCCGCACGTCGAAGCGTTCATGAACGAGGGGCGGCAGATCTCCGAGGCGCAGAAGAAATGCATCCTTGATCTGCTTGCGGAATTCAACCGTACGCACCGCGCCGCCGTCAACGAGGCCTTCGGCATCGAGCTTCCGGCGCTGTCTGAGGACGATTTCCTGTCCTTTGTCGCAAGCGGTCAGGCTTCCATTCTCCACCTTGCCGAATTCATTCATGCCCGTGTATTTCCGCTGGTGAAGAGCCGCCTGTCGGAGCTTCGTCTGCGTTTCGCGGAGGCGAAGGAAGACGAGAAGGACGGCATCCGGGGGCTCGTTCTGAGGATGCAGGCCTTCGATTCCGAGGCCGTCGTGGAGGAATATCTGCGGCCCGTCCGCAATCCTTCTCTTCCGGATCCGAACTGGCCCTGGAAGGAATCGGATCTCCCGCCGCTGCTGAGGCTTTCACCCGCCGACCTCATCGAACGGCTTGACCGGCTTCACACCGGTTACAGGGTCTGTCTGAACCTGAGCGGCCTGAGCGTCAACGATGTCCTGGAACTCCTCTACGATTGCCGCGGCAGGATCACGCACCTCGAGATCTTCAACCTGAAGGATCACGTTGCCGGAAGGGCTCCGGACTACAGCGGGATCGGCAAGCTGCAGGAGGCGCTCAACGAGGGGAACGTGATCACGCTCAAGAAACTCATCCTGGGCCTCCTGAAAAGTCTGGAGCTTTCAACCTGCCCGGACCGCGACGAGAGAATCGCGAAGATGGCGGAGATCCTCCGCAACATTGCGACGCTTCAGTCGTATTACAGCAAGGTCCCCCTCAAGGCGAATGTCGGCAGCGATTCCGCGAGCCGCTCCCCGCACCTGTACGGCATGGGACTGATCGTCCGCGATACGCTGAAGCGGAAGAATCAGGAAACAATCGCCGCTTCCCTGGGGCCGTCCATCCTCCTGTTGCCCGTTCACATGACGGTCTGCTACCGGACGACCTGCATTCCCGATGAGGCTGCGGGCTGGATCGGGAAGGCGCTCGGTTTTCTGTCGAAATTCCTGCCCGGGTTGCAGCATCTCGGTGAAAGGCATCTTCACGATTGGGAAGTTCAGGACAATGCGACGAAGATTTCCGAACAGGGCAACCTGATTCCGCTTGGCGGCGTGCAGGAGCACGTGGACCAGGGACTCCGCCTGGAAGAGAAGGAAAACCGTTCAAAGGAGGAGTGGATCTGGAGATACATGAACACGGGCGTCAGGAACGCCGTGAAGGTGATCGTCGGATTCGTCCCGGCGTTTCTGACGTTTGCGCTGACAAAGGACTGGTGGCTTCTTGCCTACGGCGGGGCGTTCATCTGGTTCGGCATCACCGGGCTGCGCAATATCCTGCAGTCGGTTCTGGGCGGCGGCGGTTTTCTGCGGTCGCCGCTGCTGCGGTGGAACGATTACGTGAGCTGGGGCAGGCTGACCGATTCCCTTCTCTTCACGGGTTTTTCGGTTCCCCTGCTCGATTATATCGTCAAGACGGTTCTCCTTGAAAGGGGGCTGGGGATCACGACGGCGACGAGCCCCACGGCATTGTACACGGTGATGGCCCTGGCCAACGGTCTGTACCTTTCCGGTCACAATGCCTTCCGCGGGCTGCCGAAGGGGGCGATTTTCGGAAACTTCTTCCGCAGCGTCCTCTCGATCCCGCTCGCCGTCGTCTTTAACGGAGCAGTCGCTCTTGTCTTGCAGGGCGCACAGGTTCCCGCCGTGAACGACGTCCTCCAGAAGTGGGCAGCCATCATCTCGAAGGCGGCTTCCGACTGCGTCGCCGGCATGATCGAGGGATTCGCCGACCGCTATGAAAACATCCGCATGAGGACGATGGATTATGCGGTCAAGATCCGGGAACTCTTCGGCATCTACGCCCGCCTGGAAGTGCTTTTCCCGCAGACGGACGTCCTGGACCTGCTGGGGTCGCCGGGGCGGTTTCTCCAGGCGGTCAAAGCGGAAGCCCAGGACGTGGTCTGGATCAGCATCATCAACGCCCTCGATCTTCTGTATTTCTGGATGTACCAACCCCGGGCGCGCAGCGTGCTGAAATCCAGCGTCAGGAAAATGTCGGAGGAGGAGCGAAAGATCTTCTTCCGCTCGCAGCTGATCCTTCAGCGGGACCGCGAAATCAGCCAGTTGTTTCTGGACGGCATCATCGGAAAGAATTTCTCCCGCGGGCTGTCCTTCTATCTGGATCACCACAAGGCATATCTCGAGAACCTGAAGAAGCTGTGCACCGTCGCGTGACGGGACGGCGCGTCACGTTTCCTTCAGCGCGCGGAATTCTTCCCCCATCGGTGGAACGGAGGCGGATGGCCAGACCACGGGCCAGGCGGGCGAAGAGCGTTCGGCAGCGGAGTCAAGAGACCTCGACGTCCAGCTGCTGCCGGATCGAGGAATAAACCTGGAGGCGGTCGTCCCCGGCGATTTTCCGCTCGATCTCGCCAGGCGCGAAGGGAAGCCCGAGGAAGATCCGCGATTCCATCTCCCGCGCTTTTTCCGCGAGCATGAGAATGCGGCTGCGCCATGGTTCCTCGGTGCCGTAGTGTTCCAGCAGATAGACGATGCGCTCTTCCAGCGGCACGATGCGGTCGTGGACGACGCGTTTGTCCGCATAGTTGACGATTTCCGCCTCGGAGACGGTCTCGGAGGCGAAGTACGCCTCGAGGCGGACGTGCTGGCCGATGACGCCGGCGACATCGGGATAGCCCAGCTCCGCGAGATAGACCCCTCCCGAACGTGCGTGATCCTCACCCGTCTGAAAGCTTCTGGCCTTGGTGATGTCGTGCAGCAGGGCGGAGGCCTCGACGAGGCCGAGGTGGAGGGCTCCGTTGACGGCGGCGCGGCTCTTTGCGAGGAGCACGGCGATCCGGCAGACCTGGAAGGAATGGGCGACGATGTGATCGGGCATCGACATGCCGATCATGATGCGATAGCACTCCTCGCGGGAAGGGACGTTCATCGTTTTTCCGAGGTCATGATCCCGGGGGCCTTTCCGGCGCTTCCCAGGACGCGGCGGTTCTTGTCGATATACATGGCCTTGAGGGCCTCCCGCGCCGGACCGAGGTACTTGCGGGGGTCGAACTCCTCCGGCTTCTTCGCGAAGACCTCGCGGATGCTGGCCGTCATCTCGAGCCTGCCGTCGGAATCGATGTTGATCTTGCAGACGGCGGACGCGGCTGCCGTCCGCAACTGCTCTTCAGGGATGCCCACGGAATCCTTCAGCCGGCCGCCGAAGCGGTTGATCCGTTCCACCGTCTCGTGCGGAACGGAGGAGGACCCGTGCAGGACGATGGGGAATCCCGGGAGGCGCCGTTCGATTTCCCGGAGGATGTCCAGGCGGATCTCGGGTTTCTGGCCGGCCTTGAATTTGTACGCCCCGTGGGATGTGCCGATGGCGATGGCGAGCGAATCGACCCCCGTCTTGGCCACGAAATCCTGGACCTCCTCGGGTTTGGTGTACCTGTGCTGCTCGGCCTTGACGTCGTCCTCTACGCCCGCGAGCACGCCCAGTTCCCCTTCCACGGTGACGTCGTGGCGGTGGGCGAATTCGACGACCTTCCCGGTCAGCGCCACATTGTCCTCGTAGGGATGCCGGGAGCCGTCGATCATGACGGAGGAAAAACCGCTCTCGACGCAGGAGACGCACAAGTCATAGGAATCCCCGTGATCCAGATGGAGGACGATGGGGATTTCGCCGATCTTCATTTCGCGGGCCCTGCATCGCATCATCGCCACGGCGCCCTGGCCGAGGTACTGCAGGAGCGTCCGGTCGGCGTAATCCCTCGCCCCCTTGGAGACCTGAAGGATCACGGGCGACTGGGTCTCCAGGCAGGCCATGACGATCGCCTGGAGCTGCTCCATGTTGTTGAAATTGTATGCCGGCACGGCGAAGCCGCCCGTGAGGGCGGCAGCGAACATGGCCCTGCTGTTTACGAAACCGAGGCTGCGGTAGCTGACGGGCATGGGAATGACCTCCCTGTTATCTGCAGTCCGCGTGTCTTTTCATGGTCGCGGCAAGGGCGTCTTCGATCTCCCTGCGGATCGCGGCCAGGCGTTCGGGGCTTCGGGCTTCGAAGCGCAGGACCAGGACCGGCTGCGTATTGGACGGGCGCAGCAGTCCCCATCCGTCGCCGAAGGGGACTCGGACTCCGTCGATGTCGATGATGGGGTACTTCGGACGGAAGAAGCTTTTCACTTCTTCAACGACTTGAAACTTGATGCTGTCGTGGCAGGAGACGCGGATCTCCGGCGTGGTGAAGGTTATGGGAACGTCGGCAAGAATCTCGCTCAGCTTCTGGCCGGAGAGCGAGAGGATTTCGAGGAGCCGGATGGCGGAGTAGATCGCGTCATCGAATCCGAAATACCGGTCCGCAAAGAACAGGTGGCCGCTCATTTCGCCGGCGAGCAGAGCCTTTTCCTCCTTCATCTTCCCTTTGATGAGCGAATGGCCCGCCTTCCACATGATGGGGCGCCCGCCGTGGCGGGCGATGTCGTCGTAGAGGTTCTGCGAGCACTTCACCTCGCCGATGATCGCCGCGCCGGGGTTTTCCTTGAGGATGAAACGGGAGAAGAGGAGGAGGATTTCGTCCCCCCAGAGGATGTCGCCCTTGTCCGTGATGACGCCGAGGCGGTCCGCGTCGCCGTCGAAGGCTAGGCCGGCGTCTGTTCCCTTGTCCCGGACGACGGCAATCAGCTCCTCGAGGTTGGCGGGCACGGTCGGATCGGGGAAATGATTCGGAAAGCGTCCGTCGGGCTCGCAGTGGATTTCGGCGATCCGGCATCCGAAGCGTCGGAAAATGGGAAGGGAGTACAGGCCGCCCACGCCGTTGCCGGCGTCGACGGCGATGCTCAGCCCGGGCCGGACGCGCACGTTGTGAAAGAGGTAGTCCTGATAGGCTTGGACGATGTCCTCCGTGGTGGAGGACCCCGACCCGTCACGGTAAGCGCCCGCCTGCATGATCCGGTAGAGTTCCTGGATATCGTTCCCATGGATCGTATCGGGGCCGACGCAGATCTTGAAACCGTTGAACTCGGGGGGGTTGTGGCTGCCGGTTACCATGACGCCGCCGTCGGCACCGAGGTGGCGGATCGAGAAATAGAGCATGGGGGTCGCGCAGAGGCCGATATCGACAACCTGCATCCCCGCCGAGATGAGCCCCTCCCGGATCGCTGCGGCATAGGATTCCGAACTGAGGCGGCAGTCGCGGCCGAGCGTCATGGTCTTCGCGGCGCGTGCGGCCGCGAACGTGCCGATGGCCCTGCCGAGAGCGATGACGAATTCGGTCGTCAGGTCCTTGCCGACAATGCCGCGGACGTCGTATTCGCGAAATACTTCCGGATTCATGACGGGGCTTTCCTTTCCGAAGGGAGACGAAACCCGAATTCCTTCAGCTGGACGTGCGTATTGATCAACTGTTCGATCAGGGCGATCTTGTCCGCATCGTCCTTGGTGGGCAGGGATTCCATGAGATCGATCTGCTTGGCGACGGCGTACGTGTCCGACGAGACGAGCAGCAGCGGGATCTCGAGTTTCGAGGCCTTGGCGATCAGGTTCGCAGGCGGCATGATGTTGTTGGTGAGGATGACGGCGGACGCGTTGCTGCCGAGGGCGGCCACGATCATGTCGCTGCGGTCCCCGCTCGTGATCACGACCTTGTGCTCTTCCTGGAAGAGGGGGTTCTTCAGGGCCGAACTGGCGGACATGGAGCCGATGAAGATGGCCTTGACCTGCCGGCAAAGCTGGGATTCGCCCGTGATGATCTTCGCGAACAGGCGGTCGGCGAGATAGCTCACGGTGAAGAGCGGAAGTTCGGCGTCGTAAGGGATGATTCCCAGGACGTTGACGCCCAGTTCCCTGATCTTCGGAAGGCGTGTCTCGGCGAATTCCGACGCATTGGGCACTTTGTTGACGACGACGCCCCGGAAACGTACCGGGTCGAGGCGGATCCGGCGCTTGAGAAAGATGACGTCGTCGAGGATCTGGTCCTCGTCGCCCGACACCACGACGACCAGATCTGCGTCGGCGTACTGCGCCAGGGAAAGGGCGTCGAGGTGAACGGCGCTTCCGTACTGGATATCGCGGCCCGCCTCGATGAAGAAGAGGTCCTTCTCCTTGCCCAGCGTCCCCACCAGATCCGTGATCTTCGACCGGGTCGCCTCTTCGTCCAGCATGAAGAGGAGTTTCGCGTGGTGGAAGCCGATGCTCATGTCCTCGGGGTTTTCATCGAGCCCGAAGATGTTCGTGACGAGGGCGGCGTCGTAGTCCCAGAGCCTCTTCTTGCGGTACAGGAAGCGCTCGCCGAAAGGCTTGATATAGCCGATCCTGCCACCCAGGGCTTTTGCAAGCCCGATGATGAGGCTCGTTTTCCCGGCGCTGGGCCGCGTCGACGTAACCACAATTCTGTTCATGGATGTTCACCTCCGATTCCCGTCCGCCCGTTTCAAGTCTTGGAAAGAAGGATACGCACATCGACTGCGTTGGCGCCCATTCCCTGTTCATAGAGGACCAGGGGGTTGATCTCGATGTCCGATATGCCCTTGCACCTGCGGATGATGGCGCCGATCTTCACGATCGCCTCCACAAGCTTGTTGATGTCCTTCATCTCTTCGCCGCGGACGCCCAGAAGCAGCGGGTAAGAGCGGATCTCCTTGATCATGGTGAGGATTTCCTTCCGGTCCAGGGGAAGGGACCGGAAAGAGACGTCCTTCATCACCTCGACGTAGATCCCGCCCAGTCCCACCATCACCGTGGGGCCGAAGATGGCGTCCCGGCGCGCGCCGACGATCATCTCGACACCCGGATGGACCATCTCCGAAATCGCCACGCCCTCGATCACGGCGTGGGGGACGTGCTCCCGGCAGTTCCGCATGACCGCTTCGTAGGCATCGATGACCTCATCGCGCGATTCGAGGTCCAGGGCGATGCCGCCGACGTCACTCTTGTGGACGATGTCCTTGGAGACGACTTTCAGCGCGACGGGGTAGCCGATCCAGTCGGCCGCTTTCACGGCCGCTTCGAGCGTGCCCGTCTTGATCGTCCTGGGAGTCGGCAGGCCGGCGATCTCCATGATCCGCTGGGACTCGTGGGCGAGGAGAAAATGGCGCTTGTCCGCGGCGGCATTGCGAACGACTTCTTCGATCGCCGCGAAATTCATGTCGACGTCGGCGTCTTCGTCCGGGCTATCCGCGAGGTAGCGGCCGTAGCGGTAGACCGCGCCCAGCGTGGAGATCGCATCGTAGACGTCGTCCGTGACGGGGATGCCCCGTCGGCGGGCGTCCATCTCGTATGCGGACGTCTTTTCACCGCCGAAGAGGGAAAAGATGATGAGCTTGCCGTTCCGGCGGTAGCGCTGAAAATTGCTTTCGGCCAACTCCTGCAGGTGATCGGCGGGGACGATCGCGGTTTCGCAGTAGATGCCCACAACGGTGTGGATGTTCTCGGACTGCAGGGCTGCGTCGAAAGCCTTCGTGTAGTCCTGCGGCGACGCATTTCCGGTGACGTCGATCGGATTCTTCGCGGAGCCGAAGGAGGGAATCACGGGGCCGAAGGTCCGCTTCAGGTCCGCGGCGTCGTCGTAGAGGGGCACGGAATATTTTTCGCAGGCATCGGTCGCCATGACGCCGGCACCTCCACCGTTCGTGATGATGACGGTGTTTTCGCCGCGGGGGAGGGGATTGTTCGTCATGAACTTGCACCAATTGAAGGCCTCTTTGGTGCTTTCGGCCCGCAGGGCCCCGCATTGTCGGGCGATGGCGTCGAAGAGATCGTCGGAGCCGGCGAGCGAGCCGGTATGGGAAGCCGCCGCCATTGCGCCCCGGTGGGACCTTCCGGACTTGATGACCACGACCGGCTTGGCCCGGGTGGTGTTCTTGAGGGCCGAGATGAATTTCTCGCCGTTGCGGATCCCCTCGATATACATGAGCACCATGTGCGTGTCGTCGTGGCGCTGCAGGTATTCCAGGAGATCCGATTCGTCGATGTCCGACTTGTTGCCGACGGATACGATGGCCGAAAGGCCGATGCGTTCGACGGAGGCCTGGCCGACGAGGGTGAGTCCCAGGGCGCCGCTCTGCGTGATCATGGCCATGTGCCCGCGAGGGATGTCTCCGGAGACAAAGGTTGCGTTGAGATCCGAGGAGGAGGAATAGATTCCGAAGACGTTCGGACCCAGGATACGCATGCCGTGTTCGTTTGCGTAATCGACGATCTTCCGCTCCTCATCGAGGTTGCCGATTTCCGAGAAGCCGGCCGAAATGAGGACGGCGTTCTTCACGTTCTTCCGGCACAGGTCCCGGACGGCCGAAAAAACGAGATGGGACGGAATCGTCACGACGGCGACGTCGATGACGCCGTCCACCTCTTCAAGCGAGCGGTGGACGGGAATGCCCTCGATTTCGCCGCCGGCGGGATTGATCGGATGGATCCGGCCGCGATATCCGCCGGAGAGGATATTTTTCAGAACAGCATGACCGATTTTTCCCCGCTCCCGCGAGGCGCCTACGACCGCAACGGAACGGGGCTCGAAGAGAAGCCGTATCCGTTCATCGAGATTTCTTGCTTTCATCATCCATCGGTTCCCGGAACATCATTTTCAGGTCGTAGACCCCGGCATCGCTCTTCTTCTTGATGTCGAACCCGCCCTTCTCGAAGACGTGGAGCATCTGCTTGTTTTCCACCAGGACCTCGGCCGTGAATCCGAGGAGACCGTCCCTCCTGGCGAGGTAGGTGAGGTACGTCAGCAGCGTCTGCCCGATGCCGCGGTTGTGGTAGTTGTCGCGCACCGCGAAGGCGATCTCGGCGGTGTGGCTGGCCTCGTCGATGCCGTACTGGCCGACGGCGACGATCATCTCGTTGTCCTGACTGCCGATCACGGCAAGGATGACCATCTCCTTGGTGTAGTCGATGATGACGAAGTCCTGGAGCCGCTCGTGCGGAATGTCCTTGCGCTTGGAAAGGAACCGGCGGTGAAGGCTCTTGTCGGACAGGGAATAGAGGAAGTCCTTGAACGCCGATTCGTCGTTCATCCGCACGGGCCGTAGATGGATCGTGAGACCGGTTTTCGTGGTCCGGAAGGTCTCGAGGTGTTCGGGATACTCGCCGCGCTTGCCCGGGATGAAGGCCTGGTCGCGGAAGACGAGCCCCCGGCGCTTGGCCTCCTCGATCAGCCAGGGGCGGAACTTCGGATGGGCGATGGCGATGAGCGACATGGCCCGGTCCCGGATATTCTTGCCGTGCAGGTAGGCGATGCCGTATTCGGTGACGACGTAGCGGACGTCGCCGCGGTTCAGCGTCACGCCGGCGCCTTCGCTGAGGGCGGGCACGATGCGCGATACGGTGTCGTTGTGGGCGGTCGACTTGACGGCGAGAATGGTCTTGCCGTTCTTGGACAGGAGGGCGCCCCGCATGAAGTCATAGTGGCCGCCGATCCCGCTGTAGAAGGTGTTTCCGATGGATTCGGAGGTGGCCTGGCCCGTCAGGTCGATCTCCAGGGCGGCGTTGATGGCGACCATGTTGTCCTGCCTGGCGATCAGGCGGATGTCGTTCGTGTAATCGATCGTCCGGAACATGATGGCCGGGTTGTCGTGGAGGAAGTCGTAGGTTTCCCTCGTTCCCATGGAGAAGGCCGCCACGGTCACGCCGCGGTTGATCGTCTTTCTGGAATTGTCGACGACGCCGGCCTTGATGAGATTGACCAGGCCGTCGCTGAGGAGCTCGGTGTGAACGCCCAGGTGCCTCTTCGCGTAGAGATTCGAGACGATGGCGTTGGGCAGGCTCCCGTAACCGACCTGGATCGTGTCGCCGTCCTGGATCAGGCGGGCGACGTAGTTGCCGATCCGGTCCGTGATTTCCGTCGCCGCGGATCCCTTGACTTCGAGGAGGGCTTCGTCGCGGGGAAGAATGAAGTCGACATCCTTGATGTGAAGAAAACCGTCCCCGTGCGTGCGGGGCATGTTCGTGTTGATCTGGGCGATGCAGAGGGGGGCCTTGTCCGTGGCCGTCTTCACCATGTCGACGCTGACGCCGAGGCTGAGGTAGCCGTGCTCGTCGGGCGCGGAGGTCTGGATCAGGGCCACGTCGATGGTGACGATCCCCCGCTCGATGAGCGCCGGAACGTCCGAGAGGGAAATGGGCGTGTAGTCGGAGGAACCGCGGTTGACGCTGCCGCGCGTGTTGTTGCCGATGAAGAAAGAGTTGTGGCGGAAGTTGCTTTTGAACTTGGAATCGGTGTAGGGGGCGAGGCCGAAGGAGTACACGTGCATGATCTCGGCGTCGTAGAAGGCTTTCGGATGGTCTTCCACGTACCGCATCATCGCCTGGATCAGGTACTGAGGCTCGCCGCAGCCCGACGCCAAAAAGATGTGATCCCCGCGCCGGATATGGGCGAAGATCTCATCCTCTGCGGCGAATTTTTCGGGGTAGAGTTTCTTCCAGTCTTCGAGTGACTTCATCGTTTCCCGTATCGGGACCCTTTCCGGAGCCTTCGTCTTTTTCCCTCGTTATTGCAGACGTATATAGCACAGGAGACGCGCTTCCTGTCAAGGGAAGATGCCGCGGAACAGGGGCGAAACTGCTAGGAAAGAAGGGACAGGAGATGGGATGCGTCTTTCAGGACCAGATCGGCGCCGGCCCGGCGGAGGTCCCGTTCCGTGGAGTGGCCGGAGAGGACACCGACAGCCCGGACGCCGGCCTCTCTCGCCATGCGCACGTCCATCGGATGGTCGCCGACCATCGCGGAATTCCGGGGGACCGTTCCCAGCGCCTGCACGGAACGGATGAGGTGATCGACGGCGGGTTTGACGCGGGGAACGTCGTCGCGGGTGAGCAGCAGATCGCAATAGACGTCGCTTTGGGGAAAGATCTGAAGAACGGCGGACCGGCAGTTGCGGGTGACGACGGCCGATTTGCGGCCGCTGCGGCGGAGGTCTTCCAGGAGAGGGATCGTGCCCGGGAACAACCGCCCCCGGAGGGCCGCTTCCATCTCGATCGCACGGATGATCTCGAAGGCCCGGCGACGAAAGGCGGAACCGTTCTCCGGCCTCGTCGCGGCGATCTCTGCCGCCGCTGTCTCGATCATCTCCAGGACGTACAGGGAGGCCATGTCATCCGAGAGGATGCCCTCATCGTCGATCAGCCTGAGGATGGATTGCCGCATCCGCGGAAAATCGATGTTCAGTTCGGCGAGCGTCCCGTCGAAGTCGAAGACGACGGAGCGGATGGATTTCAGGGAACGGATTTCCGGGTTCAACGTCTGTGGTCTTCCCTCAGGTAGCGTTCCAGGCGATCGAGTCCCTCGCGGATGTTTTCCAGGGAGTTGGCGTAGGAGAAGCGCAGGTATCCCTCGCAATTCTGCCCGAAATCGATGCCCGGCGTGACGCCCACCTTCGCCCGGTTCAGGATATCGAAGGCGGTGGAATAGGAGTCGCGGGAAAAGGCCCGGATGTTCCCGAGGACATAGAATGCGCCGGTGGGTTCGACGGAGACGCCGAGGCCGAGCTCCCGGAGGCGGCGGATCATGTATCTTCTCCGTTCGTCGTAGATCGCCCTCATGCGGACCACGTCTTTGTCCGACTGGCGGAGCGCGGCCACTCCGGCCCACTGCACGAAGGCGTTGGCGGAGATGAAGAGATTCTGCTGGATCTTCTGGAGCGCCCGCACGTAGGCTTTCGGGCTGATCACGTAACCCAGGCGCCAGCCCGTCATGGCATAGGCCTTGGAGAAGCCGTTGAATACGAAGGCCGAATCGGAAAATTCCAGGATGCTGTGCTCTTTTCCTTCATAGACCAGACCGTGGTAGATCTCGTCGGAAATCACAGGGACGCCGAGCGATGCGATCTCTTTCATCCTGCCCGGGTCGAGCAGGTTCCCCGTCGGGTTGGAGGGTGAATTGATCAGGATCCCTTTGGTGCGGGGGGAAATTTTCTCCCGGATGGCCTCCGGGCGGTACTGGAAGCCGTCCTCCTCGTAGACGTTGACGCAGACGGGGATGCCGCCGACAAAGCGGATGAAGTTCGGATAACAGGCGTAATGGGGGTCGGAGATGACGATCTCGTCGCCGGGGCCGATCAGTGCCGAAAAGAGGAGCAGCATGGCCGGGGACGTGCCCGACGTCACGACGATCTGGTCGGGGCAGACCGATACGCCGTAGCGGGCCGCGTAATGCTCGCAGATCGCCTCCCGGAGCTCCAGCAGGCCGAGGCTGTGCGTATAGTGGGTCCTGCCGTCCCGCAGGGCTCTGACGCAGGCCTCCTTGATGCATGCCGGCGTGTCGAAGTCGGGCTCACCGACTTCGAGGTGAACGACGTGTTCGCCGCGCTTTTCCATCTCCTGGGCCTTCTCGAGGACATCCATGACGATGAAAGGCGGGATATCGCAGGCGCGCTGTGAAAGCATGGTGCTGTTTTCCATATCCGTAAGACCGCGTCTTGTCAAGGCGTGGGGGGGGCCGGACGGGGAAGATGTCAGCGGCGGCCCGTGATGTATTCCGCGCCCATCTTCTTGACGACGGTGCGGCCGGTGTCTCCGGTAGGCACGATGTCGACGTCGAGGACGATCTTGAAGAACCGGACGATGATGCTGAAGGTCGCGCCCCAGAGGACGTCCTCCTCCGCATCGTCCACGAGAAAGGAGGGAAACTGGCGGCGCCGCGCGACATCGGGCTGCCCGACGTCATCGGTCAATTCGATGATGAGATCGGCATAACGGGACGGATCGAGAAAGGATCGCAGGGGGATCTCCAGCAGGCGCTCCACCTCGCCGCTGAGCCGCGGACGGTAAGGCTTCGGGAGGAATCCCACGAGCGGAAAGATGGTCCGCTGGAAGAGGGTGAGGGAATGGGTCGGCAGGGGCCCCAGACAGCGGACATTCCAGGGCGGTAGCCCGATCTCTTCCCAGGACTCGCGCAAGGCGGTCGAAAGGAACAGCGCTATGGCGCTTCTCGTCCCGCGGTCGAAGCCGTTCGCGTCCGGGACGAACGGCCGGCGCCAGACGGGGAGGAGGCCGGAGCGGACCAAAAGGCTCAGGAAGCGGTCGGAGAGGGGATGGATCATCCCGCCCGGACAGCCGATGTCGCCCGGCTGGGACATCCTGAACGACCGCTTGATGAGTTGGAAACACATTTCTCCCGGTTCAGACGCCGGCGCGCCGGCTGCGGAGCAGCGGCAAAGGGGCAGGAGAACGCCCGCAGACAGGCTGAAAACCGCAGACGCGCCATTTTCCGCGGCGATCCGCTTCATCGTGGACGGGAAATCGCAGGGAGCCTCGGAAAGTCTCCTGGAGATCCGTTCGAGAAAGTCAGGCGTCCGGAAAAGGGAAGCAAGATCCATAGCTCCTGGTCCTTGTCGTGCACGGGCCGGATGTCCTGCCGGCATTCGAAACCGCGGAATTCAGGATGTCCGCGATCTCCTTCTCATACCAGCATCCGAAAGGGAAGGGGTTTCCCAGAAAACCGCAATGACCTCCGTACCGCTGCAGCGCGAGGTGCAGGTTCGCTCCTTTCTTCAGTCCTCTCAGGTCCTCGACGGGCACGACGGGATCGTCGGCGGAGGCGATGATCGTGGTCGGAACGCCCAGCTCGCACAGGGAGTCGCCCAGCAGCGTGTACTGGCGGAAATAATCCCGGTACGTGGGATACTCGGGGAAATAGGGCATCAGGGCCTCCGTCAGCTCCATGCACGTCTTCGCGCGCAGGAACGGGCCGAACCGGTATTTGCCCGGGAAGAGGGATTCCTTTTTCCGCAGGGACCGCTTCCACTTGTTCAGGAAGTAGCTGCGGTAGAGAAAGAATCCGCTGTCGATGAGCAGGGTCGATTTGTAAGGGTCGAGCGCCGGGCTGATGCTGATGACGTGGCGGAGGCTGGGGATGGGGCGGCTGACCTGGAGCCGCGAGACGCGCAGGCCGAAATTACCGCCGAGCGAAAAGCCGATGATGAAGAAGGGCCGGCCGCCGCCGAGTTCAGCAATGCGGGACAGGGCCTGAAAGACCTCCTCGAGCCGCGCGCCGTGAAAAAGGTCCTCGTTGAGATGGTGGCTGTTGCCGTGGTCGCGGAGATTCAGGCGGAACACGTCGTATCCGCAACGGTAGAGGAACCGTCCTGTCGTGAGGATGTAGGTGGATTCGGAGCTGCCCTCCCAGCCGTGCAGCAGGACCACCAGCCCCGGGGCCTTGCCCTCCCGCTGCGGGGAGTGGAACCCGAGAAGACGGGCGCCGTCACCGGCGTCTACGACGGACTCCCGGGAGGCGCGAAGCATCGGATTGTCGCCAAGGGCCCGGATCTTCATGCTGGCAAACATGGACTGCAGGTGGCGATGCCGCGCCCAGGGCTCAGGAAGAAAGCAATCGTCGGTCATGAATCCAGCAGCGAGCGCATTCCTCGCAGCTTGCTGCGGGGGATGCGAGCGAATCCTGTTGAAGATCCCCTCCTTGGGGATCGAAGATTCTCCGGAGCTTTGCTCCGGAGAGCTTCAATGCTCCGTCCGTTGTCGACCGGAAACCGGGGCAAGCCCCCGCCTCGGGTCGGGCCGGCGGGATGAGGAACGTCACGGGGGCCAGCCCGGAAAAGAGGGAAAAGCGGCTTACAGGCGGCGTCGAGGCCTGCGCTAGCGTGACACTGCACATCTGCCGTTGCCCTTGTTTCTATAAAGCGCGGCGTCGGCGTCCTTAACGAGACATCCGGCGCCCAGATGGGGGGAATAGCTGGACACGCCGCAAGAAATCGTCACTTCGGCCGCAGATGCGCCCCCATCAAGAAATCGATGATTCGAAACCGCATGAATGAGCTTGCCGGATACCTCCTCGGCCTGCACTTTGCCGGTCTCCGGCAACAGAATCGCAAATTCATCTCCCCCGTAACGAAAAGGCATATCCGTCTTTCGTGTCGATTTTCTCAGTAATTCACCCAAGTTCTGCAGGATTTTGTCACCGTTCTGATGGCCATGGGTGTCATTGTAGAGCTTGAAGTCATTGATATCGATCATGATGAATGAGAGTGCATGGTTGTACCGTTCCGCACGATTGCATTCTTCGACCAGGGCCATGTCCAACTTGCGTCTATTATACAGACCGGTCAATCCATCGATGACGGCCAGTGAGGAAAGTTTGCGGTTGTGGTCAATCACTTCTTCTGAATATTGCTTAAGCCTGAGAACTTTTTCGACGAGTTCGCAGGACAGGCTGTCGAAGGCATTTCTCAGCGTCTCAATTTCATTGTCATTCACGGATTGCAGGTTCGTTTCGAGTATTGAGGCCGATCTGCCCCTTATCTCTCTAGACAAGGTTTCCAGCGAACTGATGCGGCGAGACATCAGGAAGAAGCTTAGACCGCAAACAGATAGCATGGCCGCAAAGCCAAAAGTGAAGACATGCATCAAGGCGTTGATCTGTTCTGGAATAAGCATAGGGATGACGTATTCATAAATGATGAACGTCATCAACAGCAACGGCAGAATCGTAGACAGACCAAAAAAGACCAAGAATGTTTTTCTTGCTGACTCATTGACCAATGAAAAGAAAGACGTCATTTCATCTCTCCCTAAATCATGAAGCTCTTGACCAGTTGAGCCTATTCCGAGGCATTGTTTCAGGATACTCAGAGAATAAGGTCCGGTCGTAGTGCTTTACCACATCTGGGCTTAGAAGTCCTCAACTAGATGCTCGTGGGTGGGAGCGGTGCTTCCGGTACGGGTGTGTCTGTGCCGAGCGTCTCCGCAACAGCTCGAACGATATCAAGCATGACAAGGCGACGGGCCATCTTTGCGGACCGTTCGTGCGGCTAGACTTATGCTCCGGATACACCTATGCGGACTTGGGAAAGTCGGCATGGCGGATCTTCGTCTCCCATGCCTGAACGGCCATTTGTATGGGGTCCCAGGGGCTGGAGAGCGGAGGTGTATAACTGAGATCAAGGTCGTTCAGGGACTCCACGGTCATGCCGTTATGAATGGATGCCGCTACCGTGTCAATGCGTTTGGAAATCTCGGTACCGTATGCTCCGATGATCTGCGCACCCAAAAGCTTGTGGGTTTTTTGATCGCCGGTTATCCGAATTCTCATTTTTTTTGCGTGCGGGTAGTAGGCCTTGTGATCCCAGGCATCAATGTCCGCCGAGAGAGGGGAAAATCCTTCTTTCAGCGCTTCATCATCCTTCAGACCGGTTCGCGCTGCCACCAGATCGAAAATCTTGACGGACTGTGTTCCCAGCGTCCCGGGATATTCCCGGTTTCCCCCGATCGCGTTTTCACCGGCGATCCTGCCTTGTTTGTGGGCGGTGGTGCCCAAAGGCAGGTAGGTGTTTTCCCCGAGCAGCCTGTGATAGGTCTCCGCGCAATCGCCGGCTGCGTAGATATCGGTGAGAGAGGTTTCCATCCGTCGGTTCACGCGGACTGCGCCCTTGACGCCTGTCTCAGCGCCGGCGGATCGAGCAAGATGGGACTCCGGCCGGCTGCCGACAGCCATCAGCACCATGTCAGCGGTGATGGTGTCGGCTGCCACGGAACACACAGAAAGCCGATTTCCGGTGGATTCGATCCGCTCCACCGCAAATCCGGTGAAGACCCGGACGCCTTGCCGCTCCAGTTCGGTCCGTACCATGTCTCCCAGTGCTCGATCAAAGGTTGTCAGAACAGAAGGTAAGAATTCGATCACCGAAACGGAAAGCCCTCGACGGATCATGGCGTCGGCCATTTCCATGCCGATATAACCCGCACCGATGATGACGATCGAGTTCGGACGACGAACCGTGAGGTATTCCTGAAAGGCAAAACTGTCCGTCATCCATCTTAGGGAAAAGACTCCCGGAAGATCGATGCCAGGGAGGTGCGGCACTTGAGAGGCTCCACCGGTGCCGATCACCAGTTTGTCATAGGAAAAAGTCTTGCTGCGGCCTTCCGGATCGGTGGCAAGAATGCGCTTTTGTTCCGGGATGATCTCCGTAACGCGATGATCGGGAACCAGTTGGATGCCTTCTCTTTCAATGTCATCCGTGGTTCGATGGGCCAAGGTCTTCCAGTCAGAAACCTCACCGCTCAGGTAAAACGGAAGTCCGCAGATGCTGAAATTGGGATACCGGTCCGCCAGGATCAGTGTGACTGCGGTATTAGGCGAAAGTTCCTTGGCGCGTAGGCTGGCGCTGATTCCAGCATCACTGCCGCCGATCACCACCAATCTGTTGATCATTGTTTCCCTCGTGAACGGTGCAAAAAACCAGAACCTACTGTGGTCGGATCCACCTTTATCGTATCAGGCTTTTGGAGGAAATAACAACAATGACCTCAGGCTGAATCCTATCAAGAGAGCATGCAATCTGCCGTGGGTGTTCTGGACAAGGTGGAAAATCTTAGCCCTGAGACACAAGAAGAGGGGTTAGCCCATGAGCTAACCCCTCGGAATTCTTGGTGGCGGCGCAGGGACTTGAACCCCGGACACTACGGATATGAGCCGTATGCTCTCACCAGCTGAGCTACGCCGCCGGTCGTTTTGAGGAACACCCCTTTATACTGGTTTCCCCGCCTTGTCAATCGTCAAAGCCGGGTTATCGTCCCCCCTCGGGAGCGGCCGGCTGGGGTTGGTTGAACTTGAAGTAAACGACGACGCTTCTCCCCTGCAGCATGCCGCCGGTGGCCATGACGATCGCCATGACGATCTCCTGCTGGCCGTCGTTGTCGATGTCGTAGACCTGGTAGTCGGCGACATACCCGTCGATCTTGCGCGTCTTCCAGTTTTCGTACAGTCCCAGGCCGTCCCATTCAAGGTTGTAGACCTCGCTCGATGTGAACAGCTTGACCGATCTCATCAGGCGTCCCGACGCGGAAAGGTTCTTGACGATGATGATTTCCTTCTTCCCGTCTTTGTTGAGATCGTAGGTCAGGATGCGGAGGTTGATGAAGGCGCTCATCTTCTCCCGGTCCGGGCCGATGTCGTGGTCGGAAATCTCGAACATGGTGTTGCAGCCGCCGAAGGTTTCATCGCTCTTGTAGAGCAGTTCAGGACTGCCGCCGAAGATCCTTACCTTTCCAAGAGGTTTGTCCGTCTGTTCGAGTACGAGCAGGTGGTCGTATTCGTCCAGGGCGATGATCTTTTCGCTGGAGCCTGTGATGAGTTCGTCGATGGTCAGGCCGTAGATGGAAAGGCCCAGGGGGATCTTCATCCGCCTCCCTTCCTGGTACTTTCCATTGTTCCAGACGATCTCGTGGATCGGCGTGTTGAAAACGCTGTCGGTGCCGAATTGCTGTCCCAGGAGGATGGGGCCGTCCACCCGGTTGATCACGCGGAGGCACCAGGGGAGATCGGCAATCTTGACGAACTTCTTGTCCCGGTATTCCAGGACAAAACTCCGGATGGAACTGCGGGAAAGGCTGGTGACGAAGATCTCCTTGATTCCGTTTCCGTTGATGTCGGCCACGTCGACGGCGATGTAATCCTCGTGGGCACTTCCCTTGATCGTTTCGATGTGTTTGAATTCCTTGCCCTTGAGCTGGTAGATGATGACGTTGTGGTCGTCGATCATGACGGTTTCGTTGAGTTTGTCACCGTTGACATCCCCTATGTCCATCCCCTTGAATTCCGTCGGGAATTTCTGGCTCATCCAGAATCCCCTGCGGTCCACGACCTGGTCGGAGTTGATGTAATCGGGATTGATGGCGGCGGTGAACGTTCCCTTGCGGCTCTTCCTCATGCCCGAGATGATTTCGGATTCCTTCGAGAGGGCCGGAGCGGTCTGGGCGGTCTGCGGTGCGGCGGGCTGCGCCTCGGCGGTCTGCAAAGCCCCCGGAGCGACGCCGAGGATGTGTGCGTCGATCCTCTGCGCGAAGTCGTTGATCTTCGGGATGACCTCGTCCATGCCCTGGGACTGGGTGAAAAGGCTCACGGTCGACTTGTAGGCTGCGACGTCGACGAGCTTCCCGTCAATGCTGATGCTGTTGCCGATTTTTGTGATGCTGCCCCATACGACGTAATCCGCGTTGAGCTTTTTCCCCACTGCGTAGACATCGGATAGGGAGAGCTCTTTTGCCCCGGTGTCCCGGAGCGCGGCTGCGACGGCGTCCTTGCCGACCACCTCGATTTTGTCCGCAACGTAGATGCGGGAAGACAGCATGTCCAGAATGCCTTGGCGCACGTAGTCGATATTCTCACCGCTGTGGACCGAAAAGGGCAGGACGGCAACGGTGTTTTTTTCCTTGGCCGAACAGGGGACGGCCGCGAGAAAAAGAATCACCACGGGCAGCAGGCGTTTGGCCCATTTGATCATAGTCTGAGACCTCATTTCGTGAAGTGGAGGCACCTTAACACGGAAAAACGGCGAATACAAGCGATCATGGCCGGTCGGGGCGTTCGCGCCTTCGGCGGGATGCTACTCCTTCCTCGCGGGCCGTCCGGGATGTACCGACACGAGGCCTCCGGAATCGGCGTCCGGGGGCATTGCGGGATGTGCCTTGCAACCGGGAGGGGACTGCGGAGACGCAGCAGCCGGACGTTCTGAACAGCTTGTCAGATCTTTCCCGTCAGACGGTACCACACCAGACCGAGATATTCATAGACCGCCCCCTCGGAGTTCCGCAGATGGGCGGCGGCCGGCAGAAACTTCGTGTGAAACGGGGACTTTGTCCTCAAAATGCGGAAATCCGTAGGGGCGGCCACGGGGTTCATGCCGCTCTTGCGGAAAACGGCCATGGAGCGGGGCATATGGCTGGCGGAGGTCACCAGGATGAAGGGATCTGATCGGACGATGGGTCGGATGAGCCGGGCCTGTGCGAATGTATCCTTCGAATCCTTTTCCAGGAGCAGGATCTGCCGCGGCACGCCCATGGCTTCGGCCAGGATGGCCATGACTTCCGCGTCGGATTCCTCCTCGAGATAGGTCCCGCCCGAAAGCAGGAGGCGCGATCCCGGCAGATTCCGGAAAAGCCTGACGGCCTCCATCAGGCGGATCATGGTTTCGCGGCTCACGCGGCTTGTCATCGGAACTTCCGTATCCCAGACGTGGCCTCCGCCGAGAACGACGATCCAGCGGATTCTGCTCGGATCGATGTCCGTCCTCGCCGATGCGGGCGACGAAATCTTCAGAGGCGGATAGAGCGATTCGAGGGGCCGCAGCAGGTGGCTTGAGACAAAGGGTGTGCTGAGTGCATAGAGGATCAGCGTCGCGGAAAGCGCCAGCAGGAGGCCGAGGCGCTTCCTTTTCCCGAAAAACAGAAATCCGATGCCCAGAAGAATGAAGGCGATGCACCACGCAAAAGGCAGGAAAAAAGGCGACACGATTTTCTTCAGCGCAAAGCCCAAGATGTTGTTCTCCTATCGGAAGCGGAACGGTCCCTCGGCGGCGATCTCCGAAAGGCCCTTGCGTCCCGAGGGGAATTCCCGCTCCCTCAGCGATTCGGAAAGATCTTCGGCATTCCCGGGCTTCCCGACAGCGATCATGGCTTCGACCTGATAGAGATCGGGGACGTCGAGGAGTTTCCGTGCGAGGTCATAGTCGAAGCCCTGCATGCCGTGGACGACAAGCCCCATGTCGGATCCCTGCAGGGCGAGGTTTTCCCAGGCGGCCCCGGCGTCATAGGAATGGGTGCGGGACGGCTTTTCGTTGGAATCGAAGGTCGTTTTCGATATGACCACAATGAGGACCGCGGCCTTGGCCGCCCATACCTTGTTGGATTCCCGCAGGAGCGAGAAGAAAGTCGGCCAGTGTTCGGAGTTGCTTCTTGCGTAAAGGAAACGCCACGGCTGGTTGTTGTTCGAGGAGGGCGCCCAGCGCGCCGCCTCGAAAAGCGATTTCAGGGTCTCCGCGGAGATTTCTTCCCCGGTCATGGCGCGCGGAGACCAGCGGCGCGGAAAGATCGCATCCACGTCGGCTGAGGGCTGTCGATACCGGTCGATGTCCATCCGCCCGCTCCTTCGCAAAAGGGCCGTCCCGGCCGCAGCGCAGATCGTTTTCCGCACCGCCGGTTTCTGGTAGCTTATGTCCGCAGGGTTGGATTGTCAATCTTCGAATCCGGCTTCGAACCCGGCCGTCACCGCCTGCCATCCAGGAGAGGGGCAGACCGCCCGCCTGCAAATTTCTTGACTCCGGCCTTGCGGTCATAATAGATTGCCGCTATGTGTCCGCCGACGAAGAAGAGGAAGGAGAGTCCGCGTTGATTCCCCGATACGCCCGTGAAAAGATGAGCGCCGTCTGGAGCCAGCAAAACCGCTACCAGGCGTGGCTCGACATCGAGCTCCTCGCATGCGAGGCCCTCGCCCGCCTGGGGAAGATCCCCCCGGCCGCCCTGAGGAACATCAAGGAGAGGGCCGGCTTCGATGCCGCCCGGATCGACGAGATCGAAAAGGTCACCAAGCACGACGTCATCGCCTTCCTGACCTCCGTGACGGAGCGGGTGGGGGAGGACGGGCGGTTCATCCACATGGGGCTGACCTCCTCGGATATCCTGGACACCTCGCTCGCCGTCCTTCTGAGACAGGCGGCGGAGCTCCTTCTGGAGGATGTGGACCGGACGCTGAATGCACTGAAGATGCGGGCGATGGAGCACCGGCGCACCCTCATGATCGGCCGCACCCACGGGATCCATGCGGAGCCGATCACCTTCGGGCTGAAGCTGGCCGTCTGGTACGACGAGATGCGCCGCAACCGGGAAAGGCTCGAGCGGGCCAGGGAGAGGATCAGCTGCGGCAAGATCTCCGGCGCGGTGGGGACGTTTTCGTTCATCGACCCTTCCGTGGAGGAATACGTCTGCGAAAAGCTGGGCCTGAAACCGGCGCCCGCGTCGTCGCAGATCGTGCAGCGGGACCGGCACGCGGAGTATTTCTGTACGCTCGCCGTGATCGCGTCTTCGCTCGACAAGTTCTCGCAGGAGATCCGCCTCCTGCAGCGCACGGAAGTGCGCGAGGCGGAGGAATTCTTTTCCCCCGGGCAGAAGGGCTCTTCGGCCATGCCGCACAAACGGAATCCCGTGCTGTCCGAAAACCTCTCCGGCCTCTCCCGTCTGATGCGATCCTACGCCGTTGCCTCCCTCGAAGACGTCGCGTTGTGGCATGAGCGCGACATCAGCCATTCTTCGGTGGAAAGGGTCATCGGACCGGACGCCACGATCCTCCTGGACTTCATGCTGGCGCGTTTCGCGGGCATGATCGAGAAGCTCGTGGTCTATCCGGAGCGGATGATGTCCAACCTGCAGATGACCCGCGGCGTCGTCTTTTCGCAGATGATCCTGCTCAAGATGGTCGAAAAGGGAATATCGCGCGAGAGGGCCTATGCCATCGTCCAGACGAATGCCATGAAGTCATGGGCGGAGGGCCTGGAGTTCAAGGCCCTTCTGCAGTCCGACGCCGAAGTGACGGACCGCCTCTCCTCAGCCGAGATCGACGAGGCCTTCCGCATCGAGAATTTCCTGATCCATGTCGACTTCATATTCCGCAGGGTTTTCGGAGAGGATCATGAATAGACGCCTTTGGTCGCTGTGGCTGGGTCTTTTCGTTTCCCTGATTTCGGGATGCGGCTATCTCCAGGGATACCTGGACATTGCCCGGGACCGGGGTGTCTCGAAGGAATACCTCGCGGTCCTCGACGCCTGGACGCGCTCGCAGGTCGTATACTCACAGTTCGAAACCAAAGTGAAGATCACCGCGACCTTCAAGGGCAGCGCCTACCAGGCGGCCTCCACGGCCGAATATGCCCGGCTCTACGAGATGGACGAGGAAGCGAAGAAAGGCCGTGCGGAAATGCTGAAGTCACTGGAGGGCGATTTCTCGGAAATCTTCTTCTACGCCTACGTCCCCGAGAAGGAATACAACGACTTCGAGAAGCTGCGCTCGGTCTGGAGCGTCTTTGTTCTGGACGGGCAGGACAACAGAATCGCGCCGCTGGAATTGCGGAAGATCGAGAAGATCACCCCGGTGATCCTGGATTTCTACCCCTACGTCAACCCCCACCACGGCAACTGCTACAGCCTGAAGATCCCCCCGGTGTCGGACGAGGAGTTCCGGAAGACGAAGCTGGTGTTTACGGGCGTGCTGGGCAGGGTCGAACTCACCTGGAAATGAGGCAGCTGAAAGAGCTTTGCTGCTTCTGAATGAGTTCTTGCACAAAATCACCCGCCAGGCTGTTCAAAAATGCCCGGATGCAAGGCGCCCGATGCTTCGACAAGCTCAGCATGACAAATCCATCAGCCTGTCCTGGGCCTGCCGAAGGGTCGAACGGCATAGGATGAGGGGAACGCGGCAGACGGGTATTTTTCAACAGCCTCTTCCTGCTAGCGGCTGTCTCTTGAAATCAGCGTATCTTTCAGCCACTGCCGGTCGTCCCGTTCCGGATAATCGATGTTGTAGTGAAGCCCTCGGCTTTCCTTGCGCATCTTGGCGCAGCGAACGATGATCTGGGCCACGACGGCGATGTTGCGCAGTTCGATCAGGTCCCTCGTGACGATGAAGTTGCGGTAGTACTCGTCGATTTCCCGGTTGATGAGGTCCACACGCCGTTCCGCGCGATCGAGCCGCTTGTTCGAACGGACGATCCCCACGTAGTTCCACATGCACCGGCGGATTTCGTCCCAGTTGTGTGAGACGACGATGGATTCGTCGCTTTCCGTGGCGCCCCGCGGATCCCAGGCGGGGATCGCAAGCTCTTCGTCCCCGACGTCCGCGAGCCGTTCCGCGATGCGGCGGACAGCACGGTGGGAGAAGACGACGGCCTCCAGGAGGGAATTGCTGGCGAGCCGGTTCGCCCCGTGAAGACCGGTGCAGGAGACTTCCCCGCAGGCGAAAAGACGGTCGATCGTCGTCTCGCCGAATGCGTTCACCGAGACGCCGCCGCACTGGTAGTGCGCTGCAGGAACGACGGGGATGGGATCCTTCGTGATGTCGATCCCGAACCGGAGGCACTCCCGGTAGATGTTGGGAAAGCGGTTGACGAGGAAGTCTTTGTCGCGGTGCGTGATGTCCAGAAGGACGTATTCGTCCCCGGATTTCTTGAGCTCCGTGTCGATCGCCTTGGCGACGACGTCGCGCGGTGCGAGGCTCTTCATGGGATGGTATTTTTCCATGAAGGGAATCCCGTTCTTCAGGCGCAGGACCCCGCCCTCGCCGCGCACGGTTTCGCTGATCAGGAAGGACTTTGCCGCCGGATGGTACAGGCAGGTCGGATGGAACTGCGTGAATTCCATGTTCGCGATGAGGGCGCCGGCGCGGTACGCCATGGCGACGCCGTCGCCGGTCGCGATGTCGGGGTTGGAGGTGATGAGATAGACCTTTCCGGTCCCGCCGGTGGCGAGGAGGACGAACTTGGCGCGGAAGGTGTGGATCTCGTTGCGTTCGATATCCAGGACATAGGCGCCAAGGCACTGGTCGGCGACCCCCTTCCGCTGGCCGGTGATGAAGGATTTCATGATCAGGTCGATGGCGATATGGTTCTCGAAGATCGAAATGTTGGGGTGACGGCTGGCCTTCTCGTTGATCGCACGCTCGATCTCCCGGCCGGTGAGGTCTTTCGCATGCAGGACGCGCCGCATCGAGTGGCCGCCCTCGCGGCCGAGATCGAATTCGGAAGACGATCCCTCCTGCGCCCTGCTGAACCGGACGCCCCATTCCACGAGCTCACGAATCCGCTCGGGCGCCTCGCTGACGACGAAGCGCACGACGTCTTCCTTGCAGAGGCCGGCGCCGCAGGTAAGGGTGTCCCGGATGTGGTACTCGAACCGGTCCTCCTTGTCGCAGACGGCTGCGATGCCTCCCTGGGCGTAGTTCGTATTGGATTCCGTCCGCTCCTTCTTGGTGACGACCGCTACGGTGCCCAATTCGGCGGCCTTGATCGAAAAACTGAATCCGGCGATGCCGCTTCCGAGAACCAGAAAATCCGTCTTGATCTCCATGGAAGATCGTCCTTTCCCCGGCGTGGAGTGAAATTCGGTTTACAAAGACAAGGCGTTTCTATATAGTCTCTTGCGCTTTTTTACAAAAGAAAATTTCTGTCTGGAATCTATGCTGATCCTGGGAATCGAGTCCTCCTGCGACGAAACCGCCGCCGCCGTGGTTCGCGACGGGCGGGGGCTTCTCTCCAACGTCATCGCATCACAGATCGCCGCGCACAGCCGCTTCGGCGGCGTCGTGCCCGAGATCGCCTCCCGCAAGCACATCGAGGCCGTCCTGCCGGTCATCGAGCAGGCCCTGGAAGAGGGAGGGGTGCGCCTCGGAGACATTGAAGGAATCGCGGTCACCCGCGGGCCCGGGCTGATCGGGTCGCTGCTCGTGGGCATCTCCGTCGGAAAGGCCCTGGCCTTTGCGCGCAACATTCCGATCGTCGGCGTCAACCATCTCGACGGCCACATGGCGGCGGTCTTTCTGACGGATTCCCGGCCGGCTTTCCCTTTCGTGGCGCTGGTGGTTTCCGGAGGGCACACCACGACCTACGCGGTGGAGGACTTCGGACGCAGCCGCATCATGGGGCAGACGCGGGACGATGCCGCCGGAGAGGCCTTCGACAAGGCGGCGAAGCTGCTCGATGCCGGCTACCCCGGCGGCGTGATCCTGGACCGTCTCTCCAGGGAAGGCGATCCCGGGAAGATCCCTTTTCCCCGCGCGATGAGGGACAGCCTGGACTTCAGTTTCAGCGGGCTCAAGACGTCCCTTCTGCATTATCTGAAGCGCCGCGGCGAAAAACCCGCCGGGAAGGAACTGGCGGATATCGCCGCCTGCTACCAGGAAGCCATCGTCGAAGTGCTGGTCGAAAAGACGTTCGCGGCGGCCCGGATCGCGGGCATCGGCAGGATCGTCGTCTGCGGCGGTGTCGCGGCCAACAGACGGCTGCGGGAGGAATTCCGGGCGAGAGCGGAGGCCGAGGGTGCGGAACTGTTTCTCCCGCCGCCCGTCCTGTGCACGGACAATGCGGCCATGATCGCCGTGGTCGGGGAACATCTTCTTGCGGGCGGGTGCCGGGACGACATCGATATGAACGCCGTTTCGAGATGGCCGGCGGACAGCGGATATGGATCTTGTCAGAACGAAGCTTAAGGAATTTCATCAGCGGTTCCTGAGCCTGCGCGGCGAACCGAGGGCCGTCGCCCTGGGCATGGCCCTCGGGGTATTCGTCGGCGTCACGCCGACGATACCCTTTCATACCCTGCTGATCGTCGCGTTCGGCCTGATTCTGCGCTGGAACATCGCGTCGGCGTACCTCGGATCGTGGCTCATCTCCAATCCCCTGACCATCCCCATCTTCTATTATGCGCAGTACGAAATCGGCACCTTCTGTCTGGGAACCGGAAAAACCGGGCTTGTCCTGGCGGACTATTCCCTGGTGAGTCTGGCATCCGCAGGCTGGCAGATCCTCTGCCCGCTCCTGCTCGGCGGTCTGATCACGGCGCCGCTTTTTGCCGTCCCCGCATACTTCATCACGTTGCGGCTGGCGCGATCCTTGAGAAGAACGCAGGAATGAAGTCGGCAAGGGAAATTCTGCATTCCTACGGCATTCATCCGAGACGGCGGTACAGCCAGTCTTTTCTGGAGGACCGCGCCGTCATGGAGCGGATCCTCGGTCTTGCCGCGATCGGGGCGGACGAGACGGTGCTGGAGATCGGCTCCGGAGTCGGGCTGCTCACGGAACGGATCGCCGAGCGCGCCGCCAGGGTCCTGGCGGTCGAAATCGATCCTTCACTCGTCGAAATCCTGAACCGGCGCCTCGGACGGAAGGGAAATGTCGAGATCGTGAGCCGGGACATCCTGAAGGTCGATCTGTCCGAATGGTCCGGCAGAGGGAACGCCGGCAAGCTGAAGGTCATCGGGAACATCCCCTACAGCATCTCCAGCCCCATCCTCTTTCATCTCCTTGCTCATCGGCGCTCCATCTCATCGGCGACCGTCATGATGCAGCGGGAAGTCGCGGACCGGCTGACGGCTTCCTGCGGCTGCAAGGAATACGGGATTCCGACCGTCCTCTTCGCCGTTCATGCCTCGATCAGCGGCGGAATCGAGGTGCCGCCTTCGTGTTTCTTTCCGCCGCCGCGTGTCCACTCGACGGTACTGCGGTTCGATTTCGCGGCGGAGCCGAACACGCCGCTTTCCGACGAGAATTTTTTCGCGCGCGTCGTCCGGACCTCTTTCGCCATGCGCCGGAAGACGCTGTTCAATTGCCTGAGGGGAAGCGAGGCGGCCCCGGAAAGCGACGAAGAACTGCGGAGGGCGCTGGACGCGGCGGGGATCGTCGGGAAGCGGCGTGCCGAGACGCTCACGCCGGAGGAGTTCGGCCGGCTGAGCAACGTCCTCCGGGAGGGAAGGCGCCATGCAGCAAAAAGGTAGTCCGCGCCGGGAATTCGCCAGGCTCGTGAAAGAAATCCTCTCCCGGGGCGAAAGGTCACCCGGGGCGCTCGTGGCCGCGGCGGCGCGCGCGCTTCTGGGAAGGCCCTATCGCGCGGCGCCTCTGGAGAGGGGAGGGGCGGAGCGCCTCGTGGTGGACTTCACATCCTTCGATTGCGTCACGCTTGTGGAAACCGCCGTTGCGCTGGCCCTGACGGCCTCCTCGCCCCGTCCGGACTTCGACCGCTTCGCGGCCCGCCTGCGGAAGATCCGGTACCGGAAGGGCCGCCTCGCGGGCTACGCCTCGCGGCTTCACTACTTTTCGGACTGGCTCGCCGATAACGAGGCGAAGATGATCCTTCACGACCGGACGCGCGGCCTGGGCGGCGTCGCCTGCCGCAGGAAGATCGATCGCATGAGCGCCCACCGGGAACGCTATCCGGCCCTGAAGGATCCGGCGGCCTTTCGCAGCATCCGCGCCGTCGAGAGGCGTTTGTCGGCGAGGTCGTGGTACTGCCTGGAAAAGAGACAGCTCAGGAGGGCGGAAAAGGCCATCCGGGAAGGTGACATCGTCGCGATCGCAAGCGGTGAAGAAGGCCTCGATGTCTGCCACGTCGGAATCGCCGTGCGACACCGGGGCAGGGTCCGCCTGCTGCACGCCTCTTCTGCGGCAGGATGCGTGATCGCTTCCGATGAAACGCTGTATTCCTACCTGCAGGCGAAGAAGCACCGCGCGGGTGTCCTGGTCGCCGGAGTGGTCGGAGAGAAGGCTCGGCATTCCCTGCGGTGACGAGGACGGTTTCGCGATCGTCCGTTCGGGGAATTCTTCTCAGAAACTGTAGGACAATCCCCCCAGATACACATCCGTGTCGCGGTGGTAATCGGTGACGATGCGGCTCCAGATCGCGCGCAGCGCAACGCGCGGCGAGAGTCGCCAGGCGGCCATGGCGCTGATGTTGCCGGCGAGCGCCGTCATCCGGCTTCCGTCCTCGTTGCCGTATTCGTCGCGGGCGACATAGGGACCGAAGCCCATCCCGAGTTCGAGGCGGTCCGAGAAGAACGGCTGCAGGACCCACAATTGGGAAGTGATGCCGTAACGGCCGAGGGGGCGATGATCGCCTTCGCCGAGGAACGTGACCGTCCAATCCACGTGACGGCCGAAATGCCGCCGGTATTCGATGGCTCCGGCGACATCGGTCTCGGACTTTGCGCTGTTGAGGGTTGCGTAGCCGAAATAAAGGGCGATCTCGTCGGCGGGCCTCTCGAAATCCCGGGCCGGGTGCGGGCGCGACTCCGCCGCTGTCGGCGCATCGAGGAGATAACCGATGCCCGCCGTGGCCGCGAGCGTGTCGAAACTGTCCCGGACGGTGATGTAATTGAGGCGCACTTGAAAGAGAAGGGGACTCAGCCCGTACCAGGTGGCCGTTGCGCTGGTGACCACGCCCAGTCCATGGGCATCCTCGTAGCGATCCGTGAGGGGGACGACCCTGGTGTCAAAATAAACCAGGGGACCGATGCCCAGGGCGAGGGAAAACTGCGAAGCGGGGATCTTCGTCTTCCCCCAGATCTGCGCGGCGAGGCTGTCGCGGTAATGGTACGGTTGGTGCCCCTCGTTGAGGTAGGTCAGGCTGAGGGCCGCGGATTCGTCGAGGTGGTGTACGTAGGAGATGGACCACTGGCCCGAGAGATTGTGCGTCTCCGTGTCCATCGCCGCGCCACCGTGGACGAACAATTCCTCCGCAGCCACCGGGGACGCGAGAAGGACCATGATCAGCATCGCCGAGAGCGTCTTTTTCACACCATTCACCCGCTTCGTTCGTTTCCCGATGCGGCTTCGCGTGCCGCAGAGGCCGCCGACTCATGAAGAATACCCTATCCCGAGGATAGGGGCAATCAGTCATTGGCGGGTTTCGGGCTTCGAAAATCCGCAGCAGGTTCCGGACGAGGTACTTCTATTCCGGGAGAGGCTTCTCGAAGTGGTGATGATCGCGGTAGGCGTCGAAGTGCCCGCCCCACTGCCATCCGCGCCGGAGAAATTCCGACAGCACGGGACCGCCTTCGGCGATGACGCCGGGTTCGCCGGAATGATAAGCCGCGCCTTCGGGAACCGTCCGGCCGTCGGGATGGACGAGGGGATTGAGGAAGGGGTTGATGTCCACGGCAAGCCCCAGTGCATGGTGGGACAGGCGCGACGTTCCGGCGACGCAGCGGTAATGGAAGGCCGTGGAGTTGTTGTCCTTCATGGACGCGTCGTCAGACCACCCGTAGAGGACGATCGGCCGCGCCTTGGCGACCGGGAATCGCAGGTCCATGAGGACGCGGAAGATTTCGCTGACTTCATCGGCGATCCGGCGGTGAATCAGGAGCTGTCCCTGGCGGGCGAGGCCGTCGAAACCGAGATAACGGACATCGATCAACCGGAGCGAAGCGAGGACGTCGGCGGGGGCGGGAGAACCCGCAACGGCCTGTGCGAAGGACAGGCCGCTGTCGATGACGGCACGGGGCCCGCTGTCGGCCCGCGCGCTCAACGTCCTTCTCCGTCCGGCAGAAGACGTTTCGCAATCCCGAGGGTCCGGCGGGGCGGCAGGGCGACCTCGCGCAGAATCTGCAGCAGGCGGGGCTTGTCGATCCGAAAAAAATCGTTTTCCCTGGGTACGACGACGAGGCCGCTCATTTCGAATGCGCCGGGGGTGACGAGCAGGCGTTCTCCCTCCTCGCGGTGGAAGATGTCCGGACGGTGTTTCCGGCGGGGAAAGACCACCAGGCGCCAGAACTTCCCGTCGTGGCGGCCGAGGGCATTGAACATCGGTTCTTCGCCTTCCGCCCCGGCGGGGGGCAGGGCCTCCCGCAGTCTGTCGAGGACCTTCAGGAGCGACGGCAAATCGCCGCTCGTGAGGACAACGGCGCCGTAGCCGAAATTCCGGAAGATCGATACGGACACCCCTTCCGCGCGTCCGACGAACGGCCCGGCGCCTGCAGCGGCGGAAAGGGGAAGAATGCCCGACGGAATGACCTGGAAGTGGAGATGATCAGGGGCGGAGGCGCCGCAACGGGGGCCGTTGTACAGAACGTCCCATCTCCGCCCGAGGTCGCGGCACAGGAGCAGATAGTCCTTGGCCGATGCGAAAAACGCCTGGGGACGGTGCCGGCGGGAGGCGACGGTAAAGTGGTGCATGACAATCGGAGCGGGATTGCAGAGGATCAGAAAATCTTCCCGATAGAGGATCGTCTTCTGGCTCCGGGGCAGATGACGGCGGCAGAGGAAACAGGGGCGGTGCGCGACGGCCTTGCCGACGGCTGCGGTGGAACTGGCGATGCGGCCGGGATTGCGCTGGACGGTGAGCGAAAGGCCCCGTTCCCGGAAGGACTTCGTCACGACGAGGCCCAGCATCCGGACCGCTTCGCGGAGCCGCCGCCAATGAGCGGTCTGGTCGGAGAAGAGGCCTAGGCACAGATCGCTCAGGGGCGTTTCGGAGAAACCGTCATAGACGGCGAAGGCCCGGGCCGGCAGGCCCTTGCAGCAGATCAGGCAGGGCACGGTGGTCACCCCCATCGTAAAGGTCTCTTCCTCGCGGGGAGAGAATCCTCGCCGCAGGTACCATTCGTAGGCGTTTCGGTTGGGTCTCATCACGCCGAGCCAGATCTCCCGGAAGCCCGACCTGCGCGCGTGTTCGTCGGCAAGGGCCATCAGGGTGCGGCCGACACCGCGCCCCTTCCGGTCGGGAGACACGTAGATGGAACGCAGATACATGCGGGCGGGTCGGGGTCTGAAATCCGCGGCGGGCAAGGGCGCCGGGCCGACTCCAAGCCTCAGAAATCCGATGATCCGCCCGTCTTCCTCGGCGACCACGCAGCGGTTGTGGTTGCCGGCGATGATTTCGCGCAGCCTTGCGGGGGGATAGTGCTCGTCGAGCCCCTTCCGGATGTCTTCGGGCGGTATGAAGACACCGTAGGTGTCGGTCCAGGACCGCCTGAGAAGACGGCGGATGGGACCGGCATCCGCCGGAGCCGCCTCGCGTATGCGGACGCTGTTCGGCGGTCGTCTGGGGGACGTTTTCCCGGTCATGGCGGCGTCATCCGGCGGTGGAAGGGGGAGGAGGCAGCCTCCGGCCTTTCATCTGCCTGCGGGCCTGGATCTCCACGGTGCGCAGGAAGTCCTTGTAGGCGTTGTTCTCGTTCCGCTTCTCGTCGGGCAGCTGGTGATCCGTGTTGCCGCTCCAGCGGCGGCAGAGATAGAGGTTCTCGAAGATCCTGCCGACGCGGTACTCGCGGGAAAGCCTCATACCGACGGCGTAATCCTCGCCGTAACCGACGTTCGGAAAAGGCAGCTCCCGCAGGAGGGCGGTCTGGTAAGCGCGGGGCGCTCCGAGTCCGTTCACGCGCAGGAGGTTGTTGTGGCCGTTGGTCTTCGTCCATTCCCGGTGTCGGACCAGGCCGGGCGGGAGTTCCTTGAGCGTGAAATCCACGACCGTGTAGGAACCCACGACCATTCCGCAGTCCTCCTCCGCGAAGGCACGGACGATCTTCTGCAGGACCTCTTCCGAGGCGTACAGATCGTCGGAGTCCAGCTGAACGGCATAACGCCCGCAAAGGGGCGAACGGACGGCCTCGTTCCAGCAGCCGCCGATCTGCAGGTTCGTTCCGGAAGGCTTCAAACAATGGAGACGGTCGCTCCCTGCGGCCAGACCGGCGAGCACCTCGCTCGTTCCGTCGGTGGAAAAGTTGTCCACGACCAGAACGTTGAAGGGGAAATCCGTCCGCTGGGATAGGGCGCTGGCGACGGCATCGGCGATGGTTGTTTTCCTGTTTCGCACGGGAATGACGACGCTTGCCGTGACGGGGAAGGCCGTTCCGGATTCCGGGACCGGCCTGAACTTCGGCGGCAGCCACGCCCCGATAGTCTTCAGATGGGCCGCGGCGATGTGCTCTCGCTCGCGCTGAAAGCTGGCAGATGCGGGATCGACGTATCCGAAGTGGGTCTCGGAGAGCTGGGGGGCTGCGGGGCCGTCTTCCCGGAAAGACGCGGTGAAGAGAATCTCGGGAATCCGGACGACGGGGAAATCGGCGGCGATCTTCAGGCGGAGGTCATAAAGGGCGGCCGTCTTCCAATCCCGCACGGGGCCGTACCTGTCCACGGAACTCTGCGCGGCATGCGTGGAGACGAAGAGGACCGGGCCGAAATCGAAGTCGTCCCGGATGCTGCCGGCCTGATAATCGATCAGCCGCCGGTCCCGGGCTGCGCCTTCCGCAACCCCCGCGGCGCGGGGAAGCAGCTCGCGGAAATCGGAGTAGAGGATGCCAGCCCGCGTCGCTTCGGCGACTTCGAGGAATCTCTCCAGGCATCGGGCGTCGGGACGGATGGCGGCGGCCTCGGTCACGAACCATGCGTAGCGCGAGCGAATCTTCTTCAGGAGTCCGTGCAGGATGTTTCCGCTCTGGACGCCCCGGCCCTTGACGACCTCGCATTTCCTCGGAACGGCGAGGAAGGGGCCGGAGTAGAGGAGAAAGATCTTTTCGACCAGGTCGGATTCGACGAAGGGGCGGAGGGAATCGTCGGGATCCGTCTGGCCGCCATAGGGAAGAATGACGGAGACCATGGGCGTTTGTAGATAAAAATCGGCGATCTGTCGAGAAGAAATTACAGGTCCAGGATGCGCATGGTTCCCCAGTTCCCGCGCCGCGTCTCGTCGCGGAGCGCGCGGGTCAGCAGAAGCAGAAAGTCCCGGCGCGGGATCATCTTTGCCCCGAGCATCTCCAGATGCCGCGAGGGCATCTGGCAGTCGATGAGGGAAAAACCGCGCCGTCCGAGTGCCGCCGTGAGGGTGATGAGGGCCGCCTTGGAGGCGTTGCTCACCTTCGAGAACATGGATTCTCCGAAGAAGCAGCCGCCCAGGGAGACGCCGTAGAGGCCGCCCACGAGCCCCCGGTCCGTCCACGTCTCGACGGAGTGTGCGTACCCGAGCTCATGAAGGCGGCAGTACGCCTCGATCATCTCAGAGGTGATCCAGGTCCCGGAGGAGGCGGGGCGGCGCTCGCCGCAGGATTCCATAACGGAGCGGAAAGCGCGGTCGCAGACGATCTCGAAGGGTTTCTTTTTCAGGAACTGCCTCATGCTGCGATGGACCTGCAGATCGGGGGGAAGGAGAACGCAGCGCGGGTCGGGAGACCACCAGAGGATCGGCTCGCCCTCCGAATACCACGGAAAAATTCCCTGGGCATAGGCGCAGAGGAGCCGCTCGGGGGTGAGATCGCCGCCCACGGCGAGGAGCCCCTCTTCGGAGGACAAGTCGGGCGGAGGAAAAACCGGCTCAGGGCCGAGACGGAATACGGGCATGGTTCGACGTCCATTTGCCGGCCGGAGGAAGTCTTTCCCCCACCATCAGAATGCGTGCTCCGGTGCCGGGAATGTTCCGGATCGGACTTCGGTGAGATAGGCCTCCACGGCTGCACGGATCTGCGTGCCGAGATTCCCGTAGTGCTTCACGAAACGCGGGGAGAGCTTTTCGTACATGCCCAGCATGTCGTTCACGACGAGGACCTGCC
>DAOSIS010000021.1:0-53140 GCA_035366835.1 Syntrophales bacterium
AGATGAACCGCAAGGCCCTCGAACTCGGCGCCGAACTGGTCAAGGACATCAAGGTGCAGTGAACAGGCAGAGATCGTAACCCCTGTCTGCCTGAAATGTTTCATTCAACGCCTTGAACGTTCCGTCGTCCCGTCGTTCCGGCGAAGGGGCGATGTCTGCAGCAGTCCGTGGCCGATCACTTCTAAAAAATATATTGATATTCGTGAGTTGACGATTATCCGCTTGGGCGACTGCTGATTGGCACGATTCTTCCAAGATCGATTTACGGAAAAAGTTGTTTGTCGCCTTGATCTCTAAGGAGGAATCGACGATGAAAAAGACTTTGCAGACCATCATGCTGGCGGCATTCGTCCTCCTGACAACCGCATCGTTCGGTTATGCGGAGTACGCGGCTGCCGGGTCTTCCGAGTTTCCCTATTTTCAGCTGGGATGCCTCGTCGTGGGCGGGTTGATCATCGTTTCGCTCAAGCACAAGTATACGAAACTGTACCTGAGCGAGGCGATCGGTTCTTTTGCGCTTTACACGCTTCTGGTCGCGTTGTTCACGTCGCCCGTCGTGGAGACCCTGAAGGCGCTCGTGAGTTGATCGGGCAATCCGCAGGTCCGCGGGAAAAGGACAAGACGACGCCCCCGGAGAACCCGGGGGTTTTTTTGCGGTGCTGCATACGGCCTGCAGAGGAAGAGGCTCAGGATTCCGGCGGGAAAAGACGTTCGAAGAGGGCCTGCCGCTTCTTGGGGTAGTAGAGCGCACCTTCGTAGTCGACAATCAGTCTGCCGTCCAGATGGTCAATCTCGTGCTGGACGATCCTCGCCAGAAAATCCGTGTAGCGCTTGTTGATTTTCTTGCCGCTGCGATCCAGCGCCCGCACTTTGATTTCGGGAAAACGGCCGATGTCGACCCGGATTTCCGGGCAGGAAAGGCATCCTTCGGACAGGACGGTCTTTTCCCCTCGTGCCTGGGTGATGCGCGGGTTGATCAGGACATCGTAATCCTCTTCATTTTTCGTCCATTCCGCCGAGTCGTCGAACCCCTTGTTGCGGAAGATGACGATGCGTCTGGAGATGCCGATCTGGGGCGCGGCAAGCCCCAGGGCGTCGTCTCTTTCCAGAAACGCATCGACAAGCGCCTTGATCTCCCCGAGGGAAGACCTGTCGAAAGGAATCACCGCCTCACGGCAGGGAGCCCTGAGAATTCGGCCCTCCTCTTTGTTGAGGCCTTTTTCATTCCAGAGTGTTAGAATCCTGTGTCCGGCCATTTGCCTGAGATCCTATTCTTGAATAGCCAAGGCTATACCACCGCCGGCGGTCTATTTCAAGGTACGAATCGATTGAACATTCTTGATAAATCGGCGAATCTCTGGTACGTAGCGATCCAGCGTGCTTTATCCCATGGAACGGCTCGAGACGCGGTTTTGCCTCTCCCCCGAAGTCCCCGCCCGACAGGAGATATCCGGGGTGCGCTCACGGCCGGATCGGTGTTTTCGCATTGATTCATCAATTGGTTGCACAAATCGCCCGCAACGCCTTCACGAAAGCCATGCGCTTTCCGGGCGACCTGCCGCTGCGTCTTCCCGAAAGGACGGCCGGGAAGCCGGCGCTTCTGTACATCCATATCCCCTTTTGCGAAAGACTGTGCCCTTATTGCTCCTTCCACCGTGTCGTCTTTTCGGAGACCCTCTGCAGGGACTATTTCCGCGCCCTGCGCAGGGAGATATCCCTGTACCGCGATCTGGGCTACGACTTCGGCGGAATTTATGTCGGCGGAGGCACCCCTACGGTGCTCATCGACGAACTCGAGCAGACGCTGGCGACGGCAAGGGATCACTTCGCCATCCGCGAGATCTCCGTGGAAACGAATCCCGATCACCTCACGCCGGAACGGCTGGAAGTCCTCAAGCGCGCCGGCGTCGATCGTCTGTCCGTGGGGGTCCAGAGCTTCGACGACGGCCTGCTGCGACAGATGGATCGTCTGGAAAAATACGGAAGGGGGGAGATCATCGCCGCCCGGCTGAAGGAGACGATGGGGCGTTTCGACACCCTCAACGCCGATATGATCTTCAATTTCCCCTCCCAGACCGAGGCGATGATCGAGCGGGACCTGGCGACGATCCTCGGCCTGGGGCTCGATCAGGTGACCTATTATCCGCTGATGGTGTCGGACATGACGAAAGAGAGGGTCCGTCAAACCTTCGGTGAGATCGACTGGGGAAAGGAGGCACGCCTCTATGGAATTGTTGCGCGCCGTCTCGCTTCCGCGTATCGCTTTTCGTCCGCCTGGTGCTTTTCCCGCCGCGAGGCCATGATCGACGAGTACATCGTCGCCTACGACGATTACGCCGGACTGGGAAGCGGATCGATCGGCTATCTCGGCGGGACCTGTTACGCCAACACCTTCGACATCCCCGCTTACATATCAATGCTCTCGCAGGACAGGCCGGTTCTCCCCCTCCTTGCCGTCCGCCCCTTTTCGGTCCGCGACCGCGTCCGCTACGAGTTCCTCATGCGGCTGTTCGGCATGGGCGTGGACATGACGGAGTTGGAAGGCAAGTTCGGCGGGTCCTGGCGCTACCTGTGGGGCGAGATCCTCGCATTCGGCGCGGCGGGCGCTCTTCGCTGCGAGAGACCGCACTTCCGGCTTACGGATCGCGGCCGTTATATCTGGGTGATCCTGATGCGGGAGTTCTTCACGGCAGTGAACAATTTCCGCCACTATTGCCGCGTGCGGGCCGGATATTGACTGCACACGGGGCGTCCAGCAACAGGCCCTTGACGGGCAGGAGAGAGAGGATCGGCTATGGCGGCACGCAAGGAAATGGAGGAAAGGCGGAAAGAATTGCTTCGCAATCTTCCGAAAATTGACGAAATTCTGCTGATCCTGCAGCGGAAGGAAGAAATCGTCGGATTTGCGCGGGAAATCGTCCGAGCGGCCTGCCGCGCCTCCGTGGACGCCCTGCGCGCCGAAATCCTCCGCGGCGGTGATCCCTCGTCGTTCCGCATTCCCACGATCGCGGAGACAGCCGAGGCCGTCGCGTTCCGGATCGAGGATATGCGGCGCCGCCGGCTTCGCAGGGTGATCAATGCCACGGGCATCATCATCCATACCAACCTCGGCCGTGCGCCTCTCTGCCGCGACGCCCTCGAACGGATTCAGGAGGTGGGGGAGGGCTATTCGAATCTCGAATTCGATCTGGCAGGCGGGCGGAGGGGGCTGCGCTACGACCACGTCGCGGATCTCCTCTGCAGCCTCACGGGGGCCGAGGATGCACTCGTCGTCAACAACAATGCGGCGGCGGTGCTTCTGGTCCTGAACACGCTGGCGAGGAACCACGAAGCCGTCGTGTCCCGCGGAGAGCTGATCGAGATCGGCGGTGAATTCCGCATTCCGGACGTCATGGAGCGAAGCGGGGCGCAGTTGCGGGAGGTGGGGACGACCAACCGCACCCATCTGAAGGATTACGAGGAGGCCTGCGGCGATCAGACCGCCCTCATCCTGAAGGTTCATACCAGCAATTACAGGATCGTCGGCTTCACGGAAGAGGTCGGCCTGGCCGATCTTGCCGGACTGGCGAAGAAGAGGGAGGTCCCCGTCATGAGCGATCTGGGCAGCGGCTGCCTCGTCGACCTCGCAGCGCACGATCTGGAACACGAACCCACCGTGCAGGAGGTGCTGGCCGAAGGCGCGGACGTCGTCACCTTCAGCGGCGACAAGCTGCTCGGCGGTCCCCAGGCCGGAGTGATCCTCGGCCGGAAGGATCTCCTGGAACGCATGAAGAAGAATCCCCTGACCCGGGCGCTCCGCATCGACAAGTTCACGCTTGCGGCGCTGGAGGCGACCCTGATTCAATATCTTCGGCCGGGCGAGGCGTGCGGGGAATTGCCCGTCCTGCGGGCGTTGACGGAACCGGCCGAAAGCGTGCTGCTCCGGGCGAAGAAACTGGCGCGGCGGCTGCGGAAGGCCTGCCCGCCGTCTCTGAGCTTTGCCGTGAGAAAGGGGACATCCCTGGCCGGCGGCGGGTCGCTGCCGACGCGGGAGATTCCTACATCACTCGTCACGGTTCGTTCCTCGGTCGCGGGGGCGAACGAACTGGAGAAACGGCTCCGCCGGCTGGAAGTGCCGATCGTGGCGCGCATTTCCGATGACGAACTGCTGCTGGATCTGCGAACGATTTCCGCGGAGGAATTCCCGGCGCTGATCCAAGGCTTCGTATCGATTTCCTCTCCGGGTGGCGCCGCACCCTCCGGCCGAAAGGGAAGGGATCCGGGTGGAAGGCAGGGCTGACAAGAGGGGCGGTGAGAACCTTACCGTAGGAGAGGAAGACGCCGGCCTGCGGCTGGATGTCTATCTGACCTGCCGGGACGCGGCCCTGTCCCGGTCGCAGGTCCAGAAATGGATTGAGAAGGGTCTCGTCGAAATCGACGGGGTGGTTTGCCGCCGTCCGGGCCGCAGGCTGAAGCCGGGGGAAGTCGTATCGTGCGACAGGCCCGAGCCGGTGCCCTACCGCCTTCTCCCCGAAGAAATCCCCCTGTCCGTCGTCTATGAGGACGGGGCGATCCTGGTCATCGACAAGCCGGCGGGGATGGTGGTCCATCCGGCCGCCGGGCATGGGACCGGGACACTGGTCCACGCCGTTCTCGCGCATTGCCGCGACCTCTCCGGAATCGGAGGGGAGCTGCGGCCGGGAATCGTGCACCGTCTCGACAAGGAAACGTCGGGCCTCCTGGTCGTCGCCAAATCGGACGAGGCGCACCAGCGGCTCGCCGAACAGTTCAAGAAGAGGCTGGTGAGGAAGGCCTATCAGGCGCTGGTGTTCGGTGACATGAGGGAGGAGACCGGCCGCATCGAAAAACCGGTCGGCCGTCATCCGTCGGACCGCAAGAAGATGTCGGCCCTCTCGCCGCGTGGGAAGCCGGCCGTTACCTCCTGGCGCGTGGCGGAACGTTTCGGAGGCGTGACGCTTCTCGACGTCAGGATCGAAACGGGGAGGACGCACCAGATCCGCGTGCACCTGACGTCCGTGGGACATCCGGTCGTCGGTGACAGGACCTACGGAAACCCCGGCAGGATCGGCACAATCCGCGATCCCCGTGTCCGGAAGATTCTCCAGCGCCTGGACCGGCAGGCCCTGCACGCCTGGCGCCTTGAATTTGCCCACCCTCTGAGCGGCACGCCTCTCCGGTTCTGTGCGCCGCTGCCGGAGGATATCGCGACCGTCTGTGAAGAACTGAGATGCTCGACTACATCGTAGAGGGACCGATCGGGTACTTCGTGGCGCCCGAGCTTGCCGCATACCCATTCGTCCGCCACGGCTTTCTGACAAAGCGCGGCGGCCTCGCCGACGGTCCGTTCAGCGGGCTCAATGTCAGCAGCCGCCTCGGAAACCGGGACTGCGTACGGCAGAACTGGGAACTGCTTGCAACGGCCTTGCGCATCCCCCTCTCCCGGTTTGTCCTCGCCAGACAGGTGCACGGAAACAAAGTCCTCGTCGTCGACGGTGATGCGCGGGTCGCGGCGGCCGGAGAAAACGGGGAATTCGACGCCCTGATTACGGATCGCCCGGGATTGGCCCTTGCGATCAGGACGGCGGACTGCGTGCCTGTATTCCTTCTGGATCCGTGCCGCCGCGTCATCGGCGTTGCCCATGCGGGGTGGAGGGGAACGGTCGCGAACATCGTGGGAGCGGTCGTCGATCGCATGAAGAGGCGTTATGGCAGCCGTCCGGGCGATCTGCTGGCTGCTGTCGGTCCCTCGATCGGTGCCTGCTGTTACCGGGTGGACCGACCGGTATACGAGGCGGTGCATTCGGAACGCCATCGAAGCGCCTGGTTCCGCAAGAACGGCGCCGGAAACTGGCTGTTCGATCTGCCGCTCGCGAATCGGATGCAGCTAGTGGAAGCGGGCGTTCCCGAAGAGGGGATCGTGACGGCGGAAACCTGTACAGGCTGCCGCGCCGATCTCTTCTTCTCCCACCGCCGGGACGGCGCCGACACGGGCCGGCAATTGAATTTCATGATCCTGGGGTAGGCGCTTTTCCGGGAAGGCGGCGGAAAATACAAAAAGCTTGACAGTTTACGATTTTTTGATATAGGAAGATTCAAACGAAGAAAGGCGCGCTGACTCCTTCCTATTGTAAGTGCATCATAAAACCCATTAAACAGCCTGGTGTTTTCACCCATTTCTTTATCAGGAACGATCTGTGTTTCTCCAGGGGATACAGGTGAACGATTAAGGTGCAATGGCGTTGTCGAGTCGTTGTCGTAGTTTTGCTGCAATCAGGATTCAAGAAAGGACGTGAGGCGGGGAAGGAACGTTTATGAACATCGAGGACATCAAAAGATTGCCCATCAGTGAACTTGCGAAGCTGGCCAAGGACCTTGAAGTGGCCGGCGCCGGAGGAATGAGGAGGCAGGATCTCATCTTTGCGATCCTGCAGGCCCAGGCGGAAAAGAACGGCATGATCGCCGGCTCGGGAGTGCTGGAAATTCTTCCCGACGGTTTCGGATTTCTGCGTGCCGTCGACTACAACTACCTGCCGAGCCCGGATGACATCTACATCTCCCCTTCGCAGATCCGGAGATTCAATCTGCGCACCGGCGACACGGTGTCGGGGGAGGTCCGTCCTCCGAAAGAAGGGGAGAAGTATTTCGCGCTCCTGAAAGTCGATTCCGTCAATTTCGAAAGCCCGGAATCCACCCGCGACAAGATCCTCTTCGACAACCTGACCCCCCTGTACCCCGAAGAAAAGCTGAAACTGGAATTCGATGCGGAAAATCTCTCCACCCGCGTCATGGACCTGTTCACGCCCATCGGGAAGGGCCAGAGGGCGCTGATCGTTTCTCCGCCGCGTGCAGGCAAGACGGTCCTGCTGCAGGACATCGCCCATGCCATCATGGCGAACCACCCCGAAGTGATCCTGATGGTACTGCTCATCGACGAGCGGCCGGAGGAGGTCACGGACATGCAGCGCAGCGTGAAGGGCGAGGTGATCTCCTCCACCTTCGATGAACCCGCAACGCGGCACGTCCAGGTGGCCGAAATGGTGATCGAGAAGGCCAAACGGCTTACGGAGCACAAGCGGGACGTCGTCATTCTTCTGGACAGCATCACCCGGCTGGCCCGGGCGTACAACACGGTCGTTCCCCCCAGCGGCAAGGTCCTCTCCGGCGGCGTGGATTCCAATGCCCTGCACAAGCCGAAGCGCTTCTTCGGCGCGGCCCGCAACATCGAGAACGGCGGAAGCCTCACGATCATCTCCACCGCGCTCATCGATACGGGAAGCCGGATGGATGAAGTCATTTTCGAAGAATTCAAGGGAACGGGCAACATGGAACTGCACCTGGACCGGCGGATTGCGGACCGCAGGGTCTTCCCGGCCTTCGACCTCATCCGTTCGGGGACGCGCAAGGAGGAGATGCTGATCCCGAAGCAGAATCTCAACCGCGTGTGGATTCTGCGCCGCCTGTTGCAGGAAATGAACCCCGTCGACGCGATGGAGTTCATCATCGACAAGATCCGCAAGTCGGAAACGAACCAGCAGTTCCTGGATTCGATGAACCAGTAGCGGGTGCAAAAGTCTCTTGCATTTCGCCGGGAAAATGGTATAAGCGCAGCCCCGTCGTTCTGCCATCGGGACAAGGGGGTAGAGATCCCGGGCGGACGATGAGGATGACAGAAGGAGCAAAACGAACATGAAAGAAGGCATTCATCCTGAATACCAGGAAACGACCATCACGTGCGTTTGCGGGAACGTCATTCAGACCCGGTCCACGAAGAAGGACATCAAGGTTGAAATCTGCTCGAAGTGCCACCCCTTCATGACGGGCAAGCAGAAGATCATGGATACGGCCGGTCGTGTGGAGCGGTTCAGAAAGAAGTACGCAAAGGAAGAAAAGAAGTAATTCGGCGATGTAAAGCCGCGGGATCTTTCAGAGGCTGCGCAGGATCGGGATCCGGCGCAGCCGGGCGCCTCCTGGATGCCCCGCCGTCTCTCTATCCGCAGATCTCTCCTTGTTTCCGCTCTTGATTTAAGAGATAATCCACCGCAACGGCTTGAGGGAAGGGCCTGCCTGTCTTTGCGGCGGGACCTCATGAAGACCGCCTTCTCAAAACGGAGGTTCTTCAGGCTTCGTCCGCATGAAAAAAACGATTCGTGATCATGGGAGCGCATGGAAGAGATATTTAAGAAGATCAAAGATATAGAGGATCGATACCGCGAGCTGGAGGGGTTTCTCAGCGACCAGAGCGTGATCGGCAAACCCGGCATCTATCAGAAGTATGCCAAGGAGCACTCGGATCTGGAAGCGCTTGTTCATACGTACCGGGAATACGAAAAGCTCTGCAACCGGATTGACGAGGATCAGGCGCTGCTTCGGGAAAACGATGAGGAACTCAAGGAGATCGTCAAGGAGGAACTGCCGGCGCTGAAGGACAGGCGCCAGGCCCTTGAGGAGCGCCTCCGCGTCCTGCTGACTCCGAGGGATCCGAACGACGACAAGAACGTCGTGATGGAAATCCGCGCCGGCGCCGGCGGCGATGAAGCGGGCCTCTTCGCGGGCGATCTGTTCCGGATGTATGCGCGGTATGCCGAGTCCAACGGATGGAAAGTGGAGATCATCAGCCACACGCCTTCGGGCGGCGTGGGCGGCTTCAAGGAAATCATCGCGCTTGTCGAAGGCCGGGGGGCCTACAGCAAACTGAAGTATGAAAGCGGCGTCCACCGCGTGCAGAGGGTCCCCGCGACCGAGGCCCAGGGCCGGATCCACACCTCCACGGTAACCGTGGCGATCCTCCCGGAGGCGCAGGACGTCGAGATCCACATCGATCCGAACGAGTTGCGCATCGACGTCTATCACTCGAGCGGCCACGGCGGGCAGAGCGTCAATACGACGGACTCCGCCGTCCGGATCACGCATCTTCCGACGGGGCTCGTCGTGACCTGTCAGGATGAGAAATCGCAGCTCAAGAACAAGGCCAAGGCGATGAAGGTGCTGCGGTCGCGCCTGCTGGATATGGAAGTGGCCAGACAGAACGACGCCATCTCGAAGACCAGGCGCAGCCAGGTGGGGAGCGGCGACCGGAGCGAGCGGATCCGCACCTACAACTTTCCCCAGGGGAGGATCACGGATCACCGCATCGGGCTGACCATTTACAGCCTGGAAAACTTTCTCGACGGGGACATCCAGGCGATGGTCGACGCTCTGAGCGCGCACTACCAGACGGAGAGCCTCAAGCAGTCGGTCAACTGACGGCACGATTTCCCCGCTGGCGGGGTCCATCATGAAGGTTCATCATCTCCTGAACGAAACGGCTTCGTCTCTTTCGCAGGCGGGATTTTCCTCCCCCGCACTGGACGCTGAAGTCCTCCTGATGGAGGTCCTTGGCGCGTCGAGAACCGACCTGTACCTCCGGGCAGAGAGGGAGGTCTCTCCGGAGGAGCAGCGCGCCTTCGGCGAGCTCGTCAAGCGGCGCCTCACCGGAGAACCCGTCGCCTATCTGTCCGGCCGGAGGGAATTCTGGTCTCTCGATCTCGAGGTCGGCCCGGCGGTCCTGGTGCCGCGGCCGGAGACGGAAATCCTCGTCGAGGAAGTCCTCCGGTTCGCCTCCGGGACGGAAGGCGGCACGCTGCGCATTGCAGATGTCGGGACCGGGAGCGGCGCAGTCGCCCTGGCCCTTGCCGGTGCCCTGGAGAGGGTGCAGATCGTTGCCACGGACGTTTCGCGCGAGGCCCTTGCCGTCGCTTCCCGGAATGCGCGCCGGCTCCGCGTTCAGGACAGGGTATCCTTCCTCGCCGGCGACCTGCTTGAACCGTTGTGCGGGAGCTTCGACTGCATCGTCTCCAATCCGCCCTATCTGTCTGAAGGAGAGTTTTCTTCCCTGATGAGGGACGTCCGCGAATTCGAGCCGCGGGAGGCACTCGTGGCCGGACGCGAGGGTACGGAGATGCACCGGCGGCTGATCGGAACGGCGCGAATGCACCTTCGCCGGGGCGGCCGCCTGTTCCTGGAAATCGGTCCCGACCAGAAAACGCAGGTCGAGGCGCTGTTTCTCGACGGCGGGTATTACGGGGATATCCGGTTCCGCAGGGATTACGGTGGCCTGTGGAGGGTGGCGTCCGCCGCGCATGTCTGAGGAGTCACATTTCCCCGCAGTCCTTGCGGAAGAGACAGGAGGAGTAGGGCATGGACAAGATGGTCATCCAGGGGGGGCGCAGGCTGAACGGCGAGGTCCGCATCAGCGGCGCGAAGAACGCCGCGCTGCCGATTCTGATGTCGTCGCTGCTGGCGGACGGCTGGAACATCTACCACAATATCCCGGATCTGCTGGACATCAAGACCGTCTGCAAACTCCTGGCGAACCTGGGCGCGCAAATCGAACCGGGATCCGTAACCCGTATCAACGCAGGGAATGCGATCCGCTGCGAAGCCCCCTATGACCTCGTCAAGACGATGCGGGCCTCTGTTCTCGTCCTGGGGCCGCTTGTGGCCCGGTTCGGGGAGGCCCGGGTATCGCTGCCCGGGGGCTGCGCGATCGGTGCGAGACCCGTGAATCTCCATATCAAGGCCCTGCAGGAGATGGGCGCAGAAGTGGAACTTCGGGACGGCTACGTACACGCCAAGGCAAAAAGGCTTCGGGGCGCGAAGATCTATTTCGACATCTCCACCGTGGGCGGAACGGAGAACATCCTGATGGCCGCCTGTCTCGCCGACGGGGTCACCGAAATCAAGAACGCCGCGCGCGAGCCGGAGGTCGTCAACCTGGCGGATGTCCTGGGCGCCATGGGAGCGAAGATCACCGGCGCCGGCACGGATGTCATCCGGGTGGAGGGGATTTCCAAGCTGCATCCTGCCGATGTGACGGTGATCCCGGATCGGATCGAGACGGGGACTTTTCTCATCGCCGCAGGCATCACCGGCGGCGACGTATCGATCCAGGGGTGCGAACCGTCCCATCTGGATGCCCTGATTGCCAAATTGCGTGAAGCGGGGATGGGCATCGATCCCATCCCGGGCGGACTGCGGGCCAGGGGGGGGGAGCGCCTTCGCAGCGTGGACGTCAAGACCCTGCCCTATCCGGGTTTCCCGACGGACCTGCAGGCCCAGGTCATGGTCCTCATGGCCCTCTCCGCGGGGTCCGGCACCGTCACGGAGACGGTCTTCGAAAACCGCTTCATGCACGTCGCGGAACTGACGAGAATGGGTGCCGATATCCAGGTGAAGGGCAATACCGCCGTCGTGCGGGGCGTTCCGAAGCTCCGGGGCGCGCCGGTCATGGCGACGGACCTGCGCGCCTCGGCCTCGCTGATCCTGGCGGGGCTGGCCGCCGAGGGGACCACCGAGCTGTCGCGGGTGTATCACATCGACCGGGGATATGAGCGGGTCGAAAAGAAGTTTTCGGCGCTGGGCGCGGACATCTCGCGGGTAAAGGGGTGACATGAAGCCGATCCGTACGGGCGATCCCGCCTTTGAAAGGCTGTTCGATCGCATCAGGAAAAGGGGAAAGGTCTTCGACGAAGAATTGCTGCGTACCGTGCAGGCGATCGTTCAGGACGTCGCCGCAAGGGGTGATGAGGCCCTCTTCGAATACACGGAGCGCTTCGACGGCTGCCGCCTGGATTCCCGGAGCGCGGTCGTCTCGCAGGAGGAATGGGACGAGGCTGCGGCCGGCGTGGCCGCTGAGGATGCCGCGGCGCTGCGTATCGCGGCGGACAGAATCGAGCGATTTCACCGCCACCAGGTTTCAGAGGGCTGGTTCTCCCGCGAGAAAGACGGTGTGGGGTGGGGGCAGCGGCTCCTGCCGCTGCAGCGGGTAGGCATCTATGCCCCGGGGGGGCTTGCGGTCTATCCGTCGACCGTGCTCATGGCGGCGATTCCAGCCCGTCTTGCCGGGGTGGAGGAAATCTATCTGGTTTCACCCAGCAAGGGCAGGGTGGTACAGCCGCTGATCGCCGCCGCCGCCCGCATCGCCGGTGTGACCGGGATCTTCAAGGTCGGAGGAGCCCAGGCGATTGCCGCCCTGGCCTTCGGGACCCGAACAGTGCCCGCCGTAGACAAGATCGTCGGTCCGGGTAACGCCTATGTGGCGGCAGCCAAGCGGCTCGTCTACGGGATCGTGGGCGTGGACATGGTCGCAGGTCCCAGTGAGATCTTGATCGTCTCGGACGGCCGTACACCCGCCGCCTGGATCGCGGCGGATCTGCTCGCCCAGGCGGAACATGACGAGACGGCCAGCGCCGTCCTGGTGACGCCGAATGAGACATTCGCCGGCGAAGTGGCCCTGGAGGTCGACAGGCAACTGGAGCATCTGCCGCGGAAAGCGATCGCGGTCCGCTCCCTGGAGGACTTCGGTGCGATCGTCATTGCCGAAAGTCTCGCTGACGCCATGGAAATGGCCAATCGCTTCTCCCCGGAGCACCTCGAATTGTGCCTCGAGGACCCCGAGAGTGTCCTCCCCCGCGTCCGTCATGCCGGCGCCGTTTTTCTCGGGTCCTACACACCCGAAGCCGTCGGAGACTATCTGGGGGGGCCCAATCATATCCTGCCGACGGGAGGGACGGCCCGATTCGCCTCCCCTCTGGGCGTTTATGATTTCGTGAGGAGGATGAGTGTCCTTTCCTTTTCCGCCGCAGCCCTTGCGGGATACGGCGGGCCCGCCGTCCGGCTGGCGGAGCGGGAGGGTCTGCAGGGACACGGCAGATCCATCGCCGTGAGAACGGAGGCGGAAAAGTGACGACCCGTGGAGGAAATGCCGGAAAAAATTCTTGACAAAACCAGGCCGTTGAATAAAACTTCCCCACCTGTTTCAGGGGTGGGCTGTCGCAGTATTTCCATGAGCGGGCGTAATTCAGTGGTAGAATGTCAGCTTCCCAAGCTGGACGTCGTGGGTTCGAGCCCCATCGCCCGCTCCATTTCATTCGACTAGCCAAATTTTGCTTGCAATTCCCCCCGATCCGTGTTACGGGCAACGTCATCTTCGTGGAGTTCCTGACGAGTGGGCTAAAGCCCACTTTTTTTTTCCGGAAGAAGACTGCAGAAAGGGTTGACGGGCGGACGCGAAACGTGACGGAACCGGGATCGGCTTACAAAGAGGAGATCTGGAAACTGGCGGAACCGGTGGCTGAATCCCTCGGGATGGAGGTCATCCAGATCGAGTGCGTCCGGATGAAAAGCCGGTGGATCGTGCGCGTGTATCTGGACAAGGACGGAGGCGTGACGCTCGACGACTGCTCCCGGCTCAGCGGACAACTGGGCGATGTTCTCGCCGCCCATGATCTGCCGCCGGGGCCCTATACGCTCGAAGTGTCGTCACCCGGGCCGGACCGGCCTTTGGGCAGGGACAAGGATTTTGTAACGTATATCGGGCAGCGAATCCGGATCCGGCTCCGCGACAAGCTGGAAGGGACGAGGCATTTCCGCGGAAAACTGGTCGATTTCATTGCGGACGGGGACCGCAAGGTCGTCGTGCTTGAGGTGGGGGACAGGAAAGTCCGTATCCCGCGGGAGTCCGTCTGGAAGGCGAACCTGGACGAAGACCAGGACGACGGCTCCCCGGACGCCCCGTGAGGGCGGCGAATCTTTGGACAGGAAACAGGGCACGGCGGGAAGAAAGAATCGAAAGGCGGGGCACTTGAAAGCAGGAGGAGTGTTTGCATGTATCCGGAGTTGAAGCGTCTGATCGAGCAGATGGGCAAAGATCGGGGAATCGATAAGCAGATCATCATTGAGGCGCTGGAAGCCGCCATGTTGACAGCGGCCCGTAAGAAGCTGGGCATGCAGGTGGATATCGAATCTCACTACAACGATGAAGCCGGTGAGATCGAGGTGTTCCAGTTCAAGAAGGTTGTGGAGAAAGTGATCGATCCCGAGATGCAGATCTCGATCGCGGAAGCGCGAAAGACTCTGGACGAAGAGGCGGAACTGGGAGACAGCCTCGGCATGAAGATCGACACCTCGACATTCGGCAGGATCGCCGTGCAAACCGCCAAACAGATCATCATCCAGAAGGTGAAGGATGCGGAGCGCGACAACATCTACGACGAGTACAAGGACCGCAAGGGTGAACTGGTGAACGGGTTCGTTCAGAGGTTCGAAGGCGGCAATATCATCGTCAATCTGGGGCGGGCGGAAGGCGTCGTTCCCATCTCCGAACAGATTCAGCGTGAGACCTACAAGCGGGGGGAGCGCATCCGCGCCTATCTTTTCGATGTGAAGAAAATCTCCAAGGGACCCCAGATCATCCTTTCCCGTTCCCACCCCGGTTTTCTGAAAGCGCTCTTCGAAATGGAGGTTCCGGAAATCTCCGAGGGGCTGATCGAGATTGTCAATGTGTCCCGCGAACCGGGGAAGCGGGCAAAGATCTCCGTACGGACGAAGGACAGGGACATCGATCCCGTCGGCGCCTGCGTAGGCATGCGGGGAGCGCGCGTGCAAAGTGTTGTCCAGGAGCTGAAAGGGGAAAAGATCGACATCGTTCCCTATTCCGACGACCAGGCGAAGTATGTCTGCTCGGCCCTCTCTCCGGCCAAGGTCAGCAAGGTCTTTATGGATGACGAGACCCGCGCGATGGAAGTGATTGTCCCCGACGACCAGCTGTCGCTGGCCATCGGGAAAAACGGCCAGAACGTCCGACTGGCGGCGCGTCTGACGGGGTGGAAGATCGACGTGAAGAGTGAAACGATGGCGTCGACGCAGGAGGACGAGGGCTACAAGTCGCTCATGAAGATTCCCGGTGTCGGGGAAAAGATGGCGGAAAAACTGTTTCGGGAAGGTCTGAAGAGTGTGGCCACGGTCGCCGCAGCCGATCCGGCCATGCTTTCGTCTCTGCCGGGAGTGGGAGAAAGGACGGCCGCGGTCTGGATTGAAGAAGCGGCCAAGATCATCGACCAGGAACTGAACGCGAAGAAAGAGTCGTAGTTGTCGGATCTTTTCGAAGCCGTGCGTTGCACGAAAGGGCGGGAGTCTCAGGGATGTCCAAGAAGAGAGTGTACGAACTGGCCAAAGAACTCGGCATGGAAAACAAGGACCTGATCGCGAGGCTCGAGCGGATCGGCATCGCAGTAAAGTCCCATTCGAGCACCCTGGAGGAACACGACATCGAGAGGATCCTTCAGGAGCTGAAGGCCGGCGAACCGGCGGGCGTGGAGGAGAAGAGGATCAAGTCCACCGTCATCCGCCGCAGGGCCGTCCGCCCGGCCGTGGAAGAGGTTCCCCCCGCACCCGAACCCCCTCCTGTCGAACCCGCCGCCGAAAAGGCCGGGGAAATGCCCGGCAGGGAAGCGCCGCGGAAGGAACCGGCGCCGGCAGTCGTTCCCAAGAAGAAAGCGGCAAAGGAAGAAGCCGCCGTGCCGCCGCCCGTCACGGCAAAGGAGCCGTCGGCGCCTGTCGCGGAGAAGGAAGAACCGCGTAGGAAGAAAGAAGAAGTTTCCGAACCGGGAGCCAAGGCCCCGCAGGAGGCGGGGGCACCCGCCCCCGCGCCGGCGCAGCCGGTCCCGGAAGCGAAGAAGCCCCTCCCCATCCGGGAAGCGCCCTCCCCGCCGACCGCCCCCGCAGCCGGACGCAAGCCTTCCGTGGAACCGAAAGCGCCGCCAAGGGCGCCCGAGCGGATGATCGTAAGCGCGCCCCCGCAGGCGGGAGCGGAAAAGGCGCAGCGGGCGGAAGCGGAAAAACCGAAAAAGAAAGGGAAGAAGCCGGTCGAAGTCCTGATGGCCGAACCCGTACCCGTAAGGAAGAAGTCGTTCATCAAGAAGGTCGCCGACCGAAGGGACAAGCGGGAAGACCTCGATCACGAGGAGCGGCCCAGCCGGTGGAGGGAAGAGAAGAAGACCACCGTCCTGAGAATGAAGAAACCGGTGATCACGGTTCCCAAGGCGATCAAGCGGAGGGTCAAGGTGGGCGAGGCAATTACCGTCGGAGATTTCGCGAAGAAAATGGGAGTCAAGGCCAGCGAGGTCATCAACAAACTAATCGTACTGGGCGTGATGGTGGGCATCAACCAGTCGATCGACCGGGAGACGGCAACCCTGATTGCCGGCGAGTTCGGTTACCAGATCGAACCCCTTGCGTCGGAAGGCTATGACGAGTCCCTTCTCCGGGTGGAGGCCCCCTCGACGAATCTGAAACCGAGGGCGCCGGTCGTTACCATCATGGGGCATGTCGACCACGGCAAGACGTCACTCCTGGACGCCATCCGGCAGACGAACGTCATGGAGGGGGAGGCCGGAGGCATCACGCAGGCCATCGGCGCCTACCATGTCCGCATCAAGGACCGGGACATCGTCTTTTTGGACACGCCCGGCCACGAAGCCTTCACCGCCATGAGAGCCCGCGGCGCCCAGGTGACCGACATCGTCGTGCTCGTCGTTGCGGCCGATGACGGGGTCATGGGGCAGACGGTCGAGGCCATCAACCATGCCCGCGAGGCCGAGGTTCCGATCATCGTCGCGATCAACAAGATCGACAAGCCCGGGGCCGATTCCGGCAAGGTGAAACAGGCGCTGACGGAATACGGTCTGGTCTCCGAGGAATGGGGAGGAGAAACCATTTTCTGCGAAGTCTCGGCCAAGAAGAAGACCGGCATCGAGGAGCTCCTGGAAATGATTCTCCTGCAGGCGGACATCATGGAGCTGAAGGCGGATCCCGACCGGCCCGCCCGCGGCGTCGTCATCGAGGCGAAGCTCGACAAGGGCCGGGGGCCCGTGGCGACGGTCCTGATCCAGGAGGGGACGCTGAAAGAAGGCGATGCCTTCGTGGCGAAGACCGAATCCGGCCGCGTCCGGGCGATGATCGACGATCAGGGCAGGCGCGTGCATGAGGCCGGACCGTCCATGCCGGTGGAGGTCATCGGTTTTTCCAGCGTTCCTCAGGCGAGTACCGAGTTCGTCTGCGTCGAAGACGAAAAGAAGGCGCGCAACATCTCGGAGTACTGGATCCGCAAGGAGCGGGAAAAGGAACTTGCCGCGACCTCGAAGATCACGCTGGAACAGCTGTATGAAAAGATCAAAGAGGGTTTCAAGGAGTTCAGCGTCGTTCTCAAGGCCGACGTTCAGGGGTCCCTGGAAGCCCTGACGGACGCGCTGAACAAGCTGAGTACGGCGGACGTCAAGCTCAAGATCATCCACAGTTCGACGGGTGCCATCACGGAAACGGATGTGATGCTCGCCTCGGCTTCCAACGCCATCATCATCGGTTTCAACGTCCGGCCCGACAGCCGCGTCGTGGAAATCGCCCAACAGGAGGGTGTGGAAGTCAAGCTGTACGACATCATCTACAATGCCATCGCGGATGTGCGCGCGGCGATGGAGGGTCTGCTGGAGCCGGAATGGAAGGAAGTCGTTCTCGGCCGCGCCGAAGTCCGGGAGGTGTTCCGGGTGCCCAAAGTCGGCGCGATCGCAGGCAGCTACGTGTCGGACGGCAAGATCGCAAAAAGCGCTTCCGTGAAGCTCGTGCGGGACGGAGTGGTGGTGTACGACGGCAAGATCGCCTCGCTGCGGCGGTTCAAGGACGACGCCCGGGAGGTGGCGGCAGGGCTGGAATGCGGCATCGGCATCGAGGGGTTCAACGATTTCAAGGTCGGCGACGTCCTGGAGGCATATCTCAAGGAGAAAGTCGCGAGGAAACTCGAGGACCGCAAGGACTGACGGACGGTCGAGGCCGCCGAGCTCCATGCAGCGGGGGACCGGATGGTTGTGGGCACGGGCATTGTCGAGCTGAGAATCCCGGAATGCGGGTCGCTGAAGGAAAAAAGGGGGATTCTCAGCCGCATCCTGAAAAGGGTGCAGAACAGCTTCAATGCCTCCGTCGCGGAGGTGGGGCAGAACGATCATCTCCGCCGGGCCGTCATCGGTTTTTCCGTTGTCGGGAACGACCGCCGCTACATCAACGGCAAGATGGATCACATCCTGAATTTCATCGAACGGCTGGAACTTGCCGAGGTCGTGGGGGCGAAGGTGGAGATTGTCAGCATCGAAAACGCCATGGGCGCCCCGTCCTACGAGGAAGGCAAGTATGACGACGTATAAGAGGAAGGACCGGTTGGCCGATCAGCTCAAGAAAGAAATTGCCGATATCCTCCTGCGCCAGGTCAAGGACCCGCGCGTCGGTTCCGTCACGATTACGGATGTGCAGGTCACGGACGATCTGCGGAATGCGAAGGTCTATTTCGTCGAGATGGGCCGGCAGGGATTCGATCCGCAGACCCTGGATGGTCTGCAGAACGCCCTGGGATTCATCAGACGGGAAGTCGGGAAGCGCCTTCAGATACGCAGGGTTCCCGAACTTCTGTTCAAGCAGGACGAATCCTTCGTTCATGGCGACAGGATCGAGCGCCTTCTCGCGGAAATCCGGAAGGAGGGAGAGGGCTGATGGAAGAGGTCCTGGATGCGCTGCGGCGCTTCGATCGCTTTCTTCTCACGTCGCATGAACGGCTCGACGGCGACGCCGTGGGTTCGGAACTCGCCCTTTGCCGGATTCTGCGTGCGGCGGGGAAGCAGGCCGACGTCTACAATCAGGATCCGACGCCGGCCAACTATCGTTTTCTGCCCGGCGCCGAGGAGATCCTGAATGTCCTCCCGCCCGTCGAGCGGTACGAAGCCGCCGTTATCCTGGACTGCAGTGATCTGGAGCGTGTCGGCAGGGAGTCGCAGCGGATCGGTTCGATCCCCCGTCTGATCAATATCGACCACCATGTGTCCAACGGGGGGTTCTGCGAGCGAACGTGGATCGAGCCTGACGCGAGCTCCACGGGGGAATTGATCTTTCGTCTGGCGGAACGCGGAGGGTTTGCGTTGAGCCCGGAGACGGCCGATTGCCTTTATACGGCCGTTCTCACCGACACCGGCGGATTCCGTTACGGCAATACAAGGACGGAGACCCTGCGGGCGGCATCGGTCCTGGTGGGCTGCGGGGCCTCCCCCCAGGCGATCTCGGAGAACGTCTACGAGAGCTACCCCGCGGAAAGATTCCGGCTGCTGGGGATCGCCCTGAGGAGCCTCTCCTTCGATCTCGGCGGAAAGGTCGGTTCCCTGGTCGTGACGCTGGATGCCATGGCTGCCGCGGGCGCCATACCGGAGATGACCGAGAACTTCGTGGATCTGCCTCGCTCGGTGAAGGGGGTGGTCGTTTCCATCCTGTTCAGCGAACTGGCGCCGAACCGTTTCAAAGTCAGCCTGCGCTCCAAGGGGTCGTTCAACGTGGAGCGGGTCGCGGCGGCCTTCCGGGGCGGCGGCCACGTCAATGCCGCGGCCTGCAGGATCGAGGGCGATCTGGAAGCGGTGCGGCGACGCGTGCTGGATGCGATCCGGGAGGCGGGGTTATGACCAGCGGCGTGATGGTCGTCGACAAGCCGGCCGGCCGGACATCGCACCAGACGGTGACGGAAGTGCGGAGGGCGCTCGGCGTTTCCAGGGCCGGGCATACGGGCACGCTGGATCCACTGGCCACGGGGGTTCTCCCTGTCTGCCTGAACGAGGCGACGAAACTCGTGCAGTTCCTCTCTGCGGACTGGAAAGAGTATCGCGCCACGCTGCTCCTGGGCGTAGAGACGGACACGCTGGACACGGAAGGCAGGGTCACGGCCCGGGTCGAGCCGCACGTCGGCGAAGCCGATATCGCCGAAGTCCTGGGAGGCTTCGTCGGACGTGTGGTTCAGACGCCGCCCCTGATCTCGGCCGTCAAGGTCCGCGGCAGGCCCCTCTACGCGTGGACGAGGAAGGGCGTGGCGGTCGAACCGGAACCGAGGACCGTTGAAATTGCATCGCTGGAGATCGAACGCTTCGATCTTCCGCACGTGACGTTCAAGGTCCGCTGTTCCAAGGGCACCTATGTCCGTTCCCTTTGTGCGGATGCGGGCCGCCTCCTGGGATGCGGGGGATGCCTCGCGGAACTGAGAAGGACACGCAGCGGAAATTTCGATGAAACACGGGCCCTTTCCCTGCACGCCGTGGGCGAAGTCGGCCGGCAGGGCGGGTGGGGCGCCGCCGTCATCTCCATGGTGGACGCCCTTCCGGATCTGGCCCGGATCCAGATCTCTGCGGAAGATGAGAGGAAGGCACGCGAAGGCCGGCATCCGTCGGCCGGCATGATCGGCCGCTATCATCTTCCTTTTCTTGCAGCAGGAGATGTGATAATGTTCGTCACAATGGACAAACGCCTGATCGCCATTGGGAAAATGCTGGCTTCCTCTGCACAGGTGTTGTCCATGGAGGAGAACCGGCAGGCTGTGGAAATCCTGCGGGTGTTCAATGAAAATTGAGCGAGGGACTGGATCGTCAGTCGATTCCTCGGAAGCCATCCAAAGATTCTAGGTAGGGAGGAAAGAAGGCCGTGTTAGATTCTGAGAAAAGAAAAGGGATTATCTCAAGTTATCAGGCGCACGAAAAAGATACGGGATCGCCGGAAGTCCAGATCGCCCTGCTCAGCGCGAGGATCGAATATCTGACGGAGCACTTCAAGGCCCACAAGAAAGACCATCATTCGCGACGCGGTCTCCTGAAGCTGGTCGGGCACAGAAGACGCCTGCTGGATTACCTGAAGAACAAGGACATGGACCGTTACAAGAGCGTGATCACCCGCCTGGGGCTCAGAAAATAGCAGAGTCGGTCCGCCCGGGCATGTATCCCGCCGGCGACTGCGCGTCGCCGGCGGGATGCTTCATCTGATCAAGGAAAGGAATATTTCATGAGTACATCGTACAGCATTGATTTTGCGGGAAGACCCATTACGTTGAGGGCCCACTATGTGGGCGGACAGGCCGATGGCGCCATCTGGGTCGGCTACGGGGATACGGTCGTGCTGGTGACAGCCGTGTCGTTGCACAGCGGCAGGGAGGGGATCGACTTTATGCCCCTCACCGTCGATTATGAGGAAAAAACCTTCGCCGCCGGCAAGATCCCCGGCGGTTTCTTCAAGAGGGAAGGGCGCCCGAACGAGCGGGAGATCCTGACGTCGCGGCTGATCGATCGGTCCATCCGCCCGCTGTTTCCCAAGGGATACACGCTGGAGACCCAGATCGTCGCCACACTGCTTTCCGTCGATGCACAGAACGACTCCGGCATTGCGGCCATGCTGGGCGCATCTGCCGCCCTGGTGATCTCGGACATTCCCTTCAAGGGGCCGATCGCGGGGGTCCGGGTGGGGCGTGTCGACGGTAAGTTCGTCTGCAACCCTCCGGCGGATCTCCTGGAAAGCAGCGACATGAATCTTTTCGTCACCGGTCGGAAAGTGGAGCCCGGCACCGGCGGAAAGGCCTATGACGTGAATCTGGTCATGCTCGAAGGGGAGGCCGGGGAAGCGGAAGACGACGCCCTGGTGGACGCGATCGCCTTCGGCCTGGAATCCCTCCGCCCGGTGATTGATCTGCAGGACCGGATGCGCGCGGAGATCGGACGCCAGAAGAGGGACTTCAGTGCATTCACCGTGGACGATGCCGTAAAGGCGGCTGTGGACGAAAAGGCGCTGCCGCCGCTGCGGGAGGCTTACCGGCTGCCGAAAAAGCTCGAGCGCTACGCCAGGCTCGATTCGATTCGGGCCGAGGTCATCCGGAACGTGTCGGGCGACGATCCCCTGAAGAAGGCGTCTGCAGCCAATGCCGTGGAAGCGGCGGAGCGCCGTGTATTGCGGGAAATGATCTTCCGCGAAAAGCGGAGAATCGACGGCCGGGCCTTCGGCGACATACGGCCGATCAGCTCCGAAGTCGGGATTCTGCCCCGCGCGCACGGGTCCGCGCTCTTCACCCGCGGCGAGACCCAGGCCCTGGCCGCCTTGACGCTGGGGACAGCTTCGGACGAACAGCGGCTGGATTACGTCTCCGGCGAAGAGATGCGTTCGTTCCTTCTTCACTACAATTTTCCGCCCTTCTGCGTGGGAGAGGCGAAACCGCTCCGCAGCCCGGGCCGGAGAGAGATCGGTCACGGCAATCTGGCGAGGAAGGCGCTTCTGCCGGTTCTGCCGTCCCAGGAGACCTTCCCCTACACCATCCGGATCGTCTCGGAGATCCTGTCCTCGAACGGCTCTTCGTCGATGGCGACCGTGTGCGGCGGGATCCTCTGCCTGATGGACGGCGGCGTGCCGGTGAAGGATGTCGTCGCCGGAATCGCCATGGGACTGCTCAAGGAAGGGGACGAGGTGGTCATCCTGTCCGATATCCTCGGGGACGAGGACCATGCGGGCGATATGGATTTCAAGGTTTGCGGAACGAAGCGCGGCGTCACGGCCATGCAGATGGATATCAAGATCGACGGCGTGACGATGGAGATTCTGAGAAAGGCCCTCGCGCAGGCGCGGGACGGCAGGTTCTTCATCATCGACAAGATCAGGGAAACGCTTGCGCAGCCCAGACCGGACATCTCACCCTACGCGCCGCGCATTACCCAGGTCAAGGTGAGACCGGACCGGGTGAGGGACGTGATCGGCAGCGGCGGCAAGAATATCCGTCAGATCATCAGCGAAACGGGCGTCACCATCGACGTCGAGGACGACGGCACCGTCACGATCGCCTCCAGCGATGCCGAGGCGGCCGCCCGCGCCGTTCAGATGGTCAAGTGGCTTACCGAGGACGCAGAGATCGGGAAGATCTACCGCGGTACCGTGAAGAAGGTGGTCGACTTCGGGGCCTTCGTGGAGATTTTGCCGGGGACGGAAGGCCTGGTTCACATCTCCCAGTTGGACAAGGAGCGTGTCAAGAAGGTGACCGACGTCGTCAACGAAGGGGATGAGATTCTCGTCAAGGTGATCGAGATCGACAAGCAGGGGAAGATCCGCCTGAGCAGGAAGGATGCATTGGGGGCCGATGTATCGTAAGACCGTTCTCGACAACGGCGTCCGGATTCTCTCCGAACGGATCCCGCATGTCAGGTCGATTTCCATAGGGGCATGGGTCCGCAGCGGGTCCCGTTACGAGACACCGGAAACGAACGGGATGGCCCATTTCATCGAACACATGCTTTTCAAGGGGACGCAATCGCGGACGGCCTTCGAGATTGCGTCCCTCATCGATTCCGTCGGCGGCCTCATGAACGCCGTCACGGGCAAGGAATGGACCTCGTTCTACCTGAAGATCCCCGACCATCACCTGGCCCTGTCGATTGATCTCCTGTCCGATATCTTCAATCGCTCCCTGTTTGATGAAGAAGAGATCCGGAAGGAGAAGATGGTGGTTCTCCAGGAAATCCGCATGCTGGAGGATTCGCCGGGGGAGAATATTCACGACCTGTTCGAAGGACATTTCTGGGCAGGACACTCCCTGGGGCGACCCGTCCTGGGGAAGGCCGAGAGTGTCGAAAATTTCCTGCGGGATGCCATCCTGCGCTTCTTTGGCGACCGCTATGGAGGCGACGGGCTGATCATCACCGCTGCCGGCTGCCTGGACCACGATCCCCTGGTGGCGTTGCTGGCCGATTCCTTTGCCGGCCGCGGGGGCGAAGCGAAGGACACCCCCTGCGGTGAGCCGTGCCCGCAGAGAACGATCGCGGTCTGGGAAAAGGACCTGGAGCAGGTCCACCTGGTGCTCGGATCGGTCGCGCCGTCTTCGGTGAATCCCCGGCGGTTTCCGGGTTTTGTTCTGAACGCTGCGCTGGGCGGCAATATGAGCTCGGTGCTCTTTCAGGAAATCCGGGAAAAGCGCGGGCTCGCCTACTCCATCTATTCCTATCTCAATTCCTATGCGGATACCGGCTTGATCGGCGTCTATGCGGGGGTCGACAAGGCAGATTTCGCGGAAGTGGTGGAGCTTGTCCTGGCCGCCTTCCGGCGCATGGCAGGTGAACACCTGCCGGAGGAGGATCTGGCGCGTGCCAAGGAGTCGTTGAAGGGAAACTATCTGCTGAGCATGGAGAGCACGGACAATCGAATGAGCCGCCTTGCCCGCAACGAGATCCACTTCGGCCGGCCCGTGCCGGTGGAGGAGGTCATCGCCCAGATCGAGGCGGTGTCCGCCGAGGACGTCCGGCGTCTCGCGGAAGAGATGTTCGACGCCCGGCTGCTGTCGCTGGCCGTAACGGGGCCGATTTCCGAGGGGGACGTCAGGCTCCCCTGACGGGAGCCACAGGGTACCGGCATGGAGGAAGTGAGAATCCGGATTCGACGGAGCTCGGGCTGCCAGGACATTCCCCTGCCCCGTTACATGACGGCCGGCGCCGCGGGGATGGACGTCTGTGCGGCGGTGGAGGGCGAACTGGTGATCCACCCCGGGCAGAGGGCGAAGATCCCGACGGGCTTTGCCATCGAACTACCGGCCGGCTATGAGGCGCAGATCCGCCCCAGAAGCGGCATGGCGATCCGCAACGGCGTGACGCTGGTCAATTCACCGGGAACGGTCGATGCCGACTACCGGGGCGAGATTGCGGTCATCCTGATCAACCACGGCGAAGAGTCCTTCAAAGTGGCGCGGGGAGACCGGATCGCCCAGATGATCGTGCAGCAGGTCTGCCGCGTTTCCTGGCTGGAGACGGAGGAACTGGCCCCGACGATTCGGGGAGACGGGGGGTTCGGCCACACCTGATCGCGAGCAGGGGAAGGAGGCGCGGCGGAATCCTGCAGGAGGGAATGCCATCGTATGAAGAAGCACCGGGTGAACAAGACCTACGAGGAGATCAACGAAAAGATCCGGCAGGGCAAGGCCGTCGTGGTCACGGCCGAAGAGATGATCGACGTGGTCGAACGTCACGGTGAGGTCGATGCGGCGCGAAAGATCGACGTCGTGACGACGGGGACGTTCAGCCCGATGTGCTCATCCGGGGCCTTCCTGAATTTCGGCCACACCTCCCCGAAAATCCGCGCGTCGAAGGTCTGGCTGAACGACGTGCCGGCGTACGGAGGAATCGCCGCCGTCGACTGCTTCATCGGGGCGACGGAAGTCGTCGAGGGAGATCCCCTCAACAGCGTCTACCCGGGTGAATTCAATTACGGCGGCGGTCATGTGATCGAAGATCTGGTGGCGGGCAACGTCATCCGGCTGCGTGCGGAGGGGTACGGGACCGACTGCTACCCCGCCCGCAAGTACGAGAGGAACATCACCCTCCACGATCTCCGTGACGCCATGCTCTTCAACCCCCGCAACGCCTACCAGAACTACAATTGCGCCGTCAACGTGTCCGACAAGACCATTTACACCTACATGGGGGTCCTGCGCCCGCGCATGGCCAACGCGAATTACGCCACCGCCGGGCAATTGAGTCCGCTGTTCAACGACCCCTATTATCGAACGATCGGAATCGGTACGCGGATCTTTCTGGGCGGTACCCAGGGGTTCGTCGCCTGGCCGGGGACGCAGCATGCCCCGCACGCGGCGCGCACCAAGAACGGCGTCCCGCGTGAAGGAGCGGGCACGATCGCGACCATCGGCGACCTCAAACAGATGAGCCCGGAATGGCTCGTCGGCGCCAGCATCTTGGGTTACGGCGTTTCCCTGTACGTCGGCATCGGCATTCCCATCCCGGTGCTGAACGAAGAGATGGCGCGTTTTACGGCCGTTCGCGATGAGAATCTCTACACCCAGGTCCTTGATTACAGTATGGATTACCCGAAGGGAACCGGGAAGGTTCTCGGTGAGGTCAGCTACAGGGAACTCCGGAGCGGCGTGATCGTTCTCGATGGGCGGAAGATCACGACGGCGCCGCTTTCGAGCTATTTCAAGGCGCGGGAGATTGCCGGCATCCTGAAGGAATGGATCGAGCGCGGGGATTTCATACTGGGCGTGCCTCAGCAGACGCTCCCGTCCGCTGAAGCTTGAAACAGAAGAGTTTTCGCGTGCCGCTTTCACCAAATCCCGATGGAATCGGCATTTTAAGGTGCCGGAATCCGCTGATCCAGGGTGCGTTTGGCTTTTCAAAGGTTGTATAACTTTTTTTATTGCAATCAATAGAGAATTCGTTTATAGTCGCGCAAAATGACTTCTTTTTTAACCCATCCCTTGAGGGGTGCCGGGGCGGAAATGAAGGTCGGACGGTATGTCGTGGCGCTCGTGATCGTGATCGGTGCGTTTATCGCTTTCGGGAAGCGCGGCCTTCTGGACAATTATCTTGTCACAAAGAAACTCGCGTCGTTGAGGGAAACGAACTACGCTCTGGCCGTGGACAACGCGAAATTGCGGAAGAGAATCGTTCTTCTCAAAGAAGATCTTCCTTATATCGAAACCGTGGCGCGGAACGAACTGGGGATGGTGAAAAAGGGAGACGTCGTATACCGGTTTGCTCCATAGGTCCGGCTGCCTGAATACCGGAGCGATAGGCGGGGATCCATGTTCGACTGGAAAAATCTGTTTTCGGGAAGCAAACAGCTGGTGGGTCTGGACATCGGGTCCAGTTCGCTGAAACTTGCAGAAATCCAGGGAGAAACCGGCAAGTACGTCCTCGGCCGCTTTTCTCAGTTTCCCCTGGAGGAAGGCGTCATCGCGGAGGGGGTTCCGGTCGAGCACGAAAAGCTCGTGGCGAGCATCAAAGCCCTCTTCAAAGAATCCGGCTGCAGTCGCAAGAACATCGTGACGTAGCTGTCCGGCCATTCCGTGATCATCAAGAAGGTCAATCTCCCCACCATGGAAGAAGCGGAGATGCGCGACCTGATCCGCGACGAAGCCGGGAAATACCTGCCCTTCGACAACATGCAGGAAGTGAATTTCGACTTTCAAATCGTCGGACCCAGCGAGTTCAATCCCAATCAGCTCGATGTGATCCTGGTGGCCGCCAAGAAGGATATCATCACGACCTACACGGAGATCATCCGCGAGGCGGGACTTCAGGCGTTGGTCATGGACGTGGACCCCTTCGCGCTGGAAACGCTTTACGAGGAGAACTATGACCCCGAAGAGAACGAGGTGGACGTCCTCGTCAACATCGGGGCCAGTATCACGAACATCAATGTCATCAAGAACGGGGCATCCCTCTTTACACGGGACTTTACGATCGCCGGCAATGCCGTGACGGAGTCCGTAAAGGACCGTCTGGGGCTGCCGAGCATGGCGGATGCGGAAAAAGTCAAGCTGGAGGGATATGGCGACGACGCGGCGACGAAGGCGTCGTCCCGGGAGAGCCTGCATCTGTACGCGGAACCGATCTGCATGGAGATCGAACGGTCGGTGGAATACTTCCGTTCGACATCCGGTGAGATGAACATTCGCAATGTGATCCTGTCGGGCGGCTGCGCACGCATCCCCGGCCTGGCCGGCGACCTGTCCCAGCGGCTGAGCATCGAGACGCAGATTATCGACCCGTTCAAGAAAATCGCCTACAACAAGAAAGCCTTCACGCCCGAAACCATCGAGCAGATTGCCCCGGTTGCAGCGGTGAGCATCGGACTGGCCCTGAGGAGGCTGGGAGACAAATGATCAGAATCAACCTCCTACCCTATCGGGAAAAGGAAAAGAAAGCGAACCTGGCGCGCCAGTTGATCATCATCGGGGCGACCTTCGTCGTCTTCCTCGCCATACTCGTCTCCCTGTACTTCTATGTCATCACGAGCGTGAAATCGCTTGAGGCGGACATCAAGAAGAGCGAGACGGAACTTGCCAGGCTGACCAAGGTACTCGGGGATATCGAAGTCTTCAAGGCCGACAAGAAGGTTATGGAGAAGAAACTGGCCGTCATCCAGAACCTCGAGGCGAACCGGCTCGCCCCCGTGCGCCTGCTCGATGAACTGGCCGTGCTGGTTCCCACAAAGGACATCTGGCTGGAGAAGATGGTGGAGTCGGGCAGCTCGCTGCGCATCGAGGGGGTCGGCAGGGACAACATCGTCGTCGCACTGTTCATGAAAAATCTCGAAAGGTCCGATTACATCAGATCGGTGGATCTCGTCCTTTCGAAACAGGCGGAAATCAGCGGTGTGAAACTCCAGCGGTTCGTTCTTTCGTGCATGACGAAGAAAGTGCAGTAGGAAGAGCGTATGGCGATTACGGTTGAGGACATCAAGAAGCTTTCTCCGCAGAAAAAGGCCCTGGCGCTCGCGGGGATCTATCTGGTGCTGGGCTATTTCTTCTTTTTTTTCTTCGTCCAGTCGGAATTGGAAAAGAAGGGAAAACTCGACACCAAGCTCCAGGAGTTGAACCAGCAGGTGTCGGAGAAGGGAAGGATCGCTGCCCAGAAGGACAGACACCTCCGGGAACTCAACGCGCTCAGGGAGTCCTTCAAGATGGCGCTGACGAAACTCCCGAATCAGCGGGAAATTCCCGCCCTTTTCCACTCCGTTTCGGTCGCGGGCAGAGAAGCAGGCGTGGATTTCCTTCTGTTCGAGCCCGCGCCTCCCGCCCCACCGCCTAAACCGCAGCAGGCGGCGGCCAAGCCCGATGGCAAGGACAAGAAGGGGGGAGCCTCCAAACCGAAGGAGCCGGACAAGTTTTACGAGGACATTCCCGTCCGTGTGACGGTTACGGGAAGTTTCCAGGGAACGGTGCTTTTCTTCGACAAGGTGGCAAAGCTTCCCCGGATCGTCAATATCGAAGACATCTCCATGGGCGACGGGAAAGACGTGAAAGGACGGGGCCGCATCATCAACACGAACTGCATCGTGAAGACTTACATGTTCGTGGAAAAGGCCACCGAGAAAGGCGCGGCGGATGACAAGAAGAAATAGAACCAGTCCGTTTGCCGTCCTCATCGTGATCGGCGTTTTTTTCGCTCTGTCCCTCGGACCCTGCTGGGGGGCGACAGCGAAGGCGCCCTCCATTCCGGCGGCGAAACCCGACCCCTTCCGGCCGTTCATTGAGCTCGACCAGGCAAAAGCCCTGGCCCTCAAGAAGAAGGCGGAGAGCAAGGCCCTGCCCGTATCGCCGCTTCAGCGGGCGGAAATCGATCAATTCCGGCTCATCGGCATCGCCGGCGACGAACGGAGCCGCACGGCCATGGTCGACGACGGCAAGGGGAAATTCTACCCCCTGATCGTAGGCACGGGCATCGGCATGAATGAGGGCCGGGTGGCGCAGATTCTCGTCGACCGCGTGGTGGTGGAGGAAGTGACCAAGGAACGCGGGAAGAAAAAAGTGAAGCGAATCATCATGAAGCTTCGTCGAGACGAAGAAGAGGGGAAGCCATGAACAGCAAAGGAAAATGGCCATGGATCGCGTTGGCAGCGGCTCTTGCGGTCACCGGGATCTGCGGGTCCGGCGCCGTCGCCGGAGACAACCGCGACGCCGCCGGGAATCGGATTCTCCTGGCCCAGGCGGATACGGGCTATCTGGAAAACGTCACCTTTGAAAGGATGAAGGGGAAAGAACGGGTTGTCCTTGCCGTATCCCGTCAGCCGATGCTCGTCGTGGAGAATCAGGGCGCGACCGACGTCCTTGTCAAACTGGAGAACACCTTCGTACCGGATTCTCTTCGAAAGCCCCTCGTGGGGGGAGAGGCGTCGACGAACGTCCTGCGTGTGGAACCTGCCGCACAGCAGAGCGGCGGAAAGCAGTGGACGTATGTGACGATCGCCTTGAAAGAGCGCGTTCCTTACAGCATCCGGCAGGAGGGCGGCAATATCCTTGTCGACTTCAACGTCCTGTCACTTGCCGTCGCCGGCCAGGCCGCCGTCGCTTCGTCGTCGGCCCCGACGGAGGCGAAGGCCGCTTCCGTCAACGGCAGACAGATGACGATCGATGTTCAGGACGCGGACATCAAGGCTGTGTTGCGTCTGCTGGCGGAAGAGGGAAAGGTCAGCATCGTTTCCGGCGACGACGTCAAGGGGACGGTGACGCTGCAGATGAAGAAGATCAGCTGGGAGCAGGCGCTGGACACGATTCTGGAGATCAAGGGGCTCGGCAAGAGGCAGGCCGGGAACGTCATCACCGTCATGAGCCTGGACAAGATCAAAAAGGACGAGGCCGATGTGCAGGCGCGCGAAGTCCTGCGGCGCAAGGCGGAAGACGAGAAGAAGAAGATCGAGCAGGCACTGCGGGCCGAGCAGGGGGGCCTTCGCCAGGTGTCCATCGAAGCACGGATCGTGGAAGCCACGGATGATTTTCAGCGCAAACTCGGCGTTCAGTGGGGCGCCGGCGTCAGCGCGAGTGTGGGCGCCTATCCCTTCGGGGCGATGATCGGCACGAACCCCAGCATAAGCGGTGTGACGAGCCTGCCCGGCGGAATCGGGCTGACGAACAGCAATCTTGCCGTGAATTTTCCAACGGCGATCGCCGCGCCCTCCATCGGTCTGATCATCGGCGGTTCCCAGGCCGTTCTTGACGCCCAGATCTCCGCGCTGGAATCCACGACCAACGGGAAACTCATCTCGGCGCCGAAGGTCACGACGATGGAAAACATCAAGGCGTCGATCAAGCAGGGCGAGGAAATCCCCTACGTCACGCGCGATTCCCAGGGAAACCCGAGCGTGAATTTCAAGGAGGCCGTCCTGAAGCTGGAGGTCACGCCCAAGATCACGCCCGAGGGGAAGATCTCCATGGTCATCAAGGCCTCCAATGACCGTCCGAACTACGCGCAGGCCACGCTGCTCGCGGGCAACGTTCCCATTTTCAAGAGCGAAATCGACTCCCAGGTGGTTGTCTCCGACGGCGGAACGATCGTGATCGGCGGCATCCAGAAGAACGAAGATTCCACAGCGGTCACGGGCGTGCCCTGGCTCTCCAAGATTCCGATCATCGGCTGGCTTTTCAAGTCGGAGGATATTACCAGGAACCGCAGGCAGCTGCTGATTTTCGTGACGCCTTCGGTCATCAAGGGCGAACCCCCCCTGGAGAAGGCGGATCTGCTGAAAGGGTAAGCCCGCATTCCGGGCATCTACTGCGACCCGCCGCAGATTTCCTGCGGCGGGTTTTTTTTATCGCCGCCGTGGAGAAATCGGATCCAAACTCTTCCTTGACAGGGTTGGGGGGCTGTGTTAGCGTTCGACCGCTTGTGCGGTTCGGTAAAAACGCTGCAAAATCAGAATCCTGCAAGGTCTTATGCCGGATAAAAGACTCCAGGGGCGCGAAACCTTCCTGGCCGGGGCCGAAGCCCTCTTGGCGGACCGCCTCTTTGCGGAGGCCATGGAGGCGGCGGAAGCCCGGCTTCGCGGCGACCCCGCGGACATCGATGCGAAGATCATTCGCTGCCGCGCCTTGATCGGGATGGAACGGATGCAGGAGGCGATGCGGTGCCTGGGAGAGATCGAGGGGGCCATCCTCGGTTTTTCGCTCCTCTACGTCTCGCTCGGTGAACTGTGCGGCAGGAACGGACTGCGGGATGAGGCGGTCACCTACTACCGAAGATTCCTCGCCCTCCACCCCCATTCCCCGATCGCCGAAGAGGTGGGCGGCCGCCTGGCCGAACTTCTCAACGGACCAGATCACGCCAAAACCCTCGACAGCGCCGACAGGGAAGCCAAACCTCTGGCCGCCGATTTTCAGACCGTCACCATGGCGGATCTGTATGTCCGGCAGGGGCATCTGGACGAGGCGGCGGGGTTGCTCGAAAGAATCGTGCAGCGGGACCCGAATGATGCCCAGGCGCTGCGGCTGCTCTCGGAGGTTCGTGAGAAAATGGCGATGCACCGGACGGAAACCCCTGAAAAGGAACTTCACCTCGTCGCCGAACTGCAGCGGTGGTTGGACAACCTCGAACGGATGCGCTCCCATGGAATTTGATCGTACCCTGGCGGATCGGCGGATGGGCCGCCTCCGAAGCCTTCTCGGCGTCGGCGCCGGGGAAGCCGTCCTGATCTTGGACCTCAAGAATATCCAATATCTCGCCGGTTTTACCGGCAGCGACGGCGCCCTCTTCGTCGCGCCGGATTCCGCAGTGCTGCTGGTGGACGGGCGTTACGAGAACCAGGCGAAGAGGGAGGCGGCGGGCGTGGAGGTCCGCCGGTACGGCGATAAGCTCGCCGGGATTGCAGCGGTCGTTTCTGAAGGCGGGCAGGGGCGCATTCTTTTCGACGCGGCGGCGATGACGGTTGAAGGCCACGCGAAACTGACTGAAAAACTCCCCGGCGTCGTTCTGGCGCCGGCTCCGGCGGATCTCAACCGCCTCCGGGGGGTCAAGGAAGAATGGGAAATCGACCGGATGCGGAGGGCGGCCCGCATTGCCGGTGATGCCGTGCTGGCCGTGATGGACTCCATCCGGCCCGGCGTGCAGGAGAAGGACATCGCAATCGAACTGGAATACAAGATGCGGCGTCTCGGCGCGGACGGGATCGCCTTTCCCTCCATCATCGCAACCGGAGAGAATTCCGCGCTGCCGCATGCCTCGCCCGGCATGCGCCGCATTCGGGAGCACGATGTGATCGTCGTGGATTACGGCGCGGTTTGCGAGGGATACCGTTCCGATGAGACCATCACGCTGTCCGTCGGAAAACCGCCGGACGAATTCCGGGAAGCGTACGGCGCGGTCCGGGAGGCCCATGACACGGCGATGCGGGCGGTACGAAGCGGCGCCGTGTGCGGATCCGTGGATGCCGTTGCGAGGGAACTTCTTTCCGGGAAGGGCTGGGGGCCTTTCTTTTCACACGGCACAGGCCATGGCGTGGGGCTGGACGTGCACGAATACCCGAGGCTGGCCGCCGCGGTCGAGGGGACCCTGGAGGCGGGCATGGTCGTGACGGTCGAACCGGGCATCTACCTGGAGGGCCGCTGGGGCATCCGGATCGAAGACATGGTCCGCGTCCGGAACGACGATTGCGAGATCTTGACGGTCTTTGGAAAAGACCCTATGGTGCTGTAGACAGCTGCGCGGGACAAGGGGTGGGGCGGGGATCGGCGCCTGCGGCTCCGGCCAAAAAAACTGCGATAGGATGAGGGCGTATGAAGGTCTTTCCGGATGATCTGCTGTACAGTTCAGAACACCTCTGGGTAAGAGTCGATGGGGACGTCGCCACCATCGGCGTGACGGACTACGCACAGGAAAAATTGGGGGAAGTGCACTCCGTCGAACTGCCGGAAGCGGACACGGCGCTCGAAAGGGACGAGCCTTTCGGGACGATCGAATCGGCCAAGGCGATCGTTGAACTGATCGCACCCATCAGCGGGGTCGTGGTCAGCGTCAACGAAGATATCACCGACGATGTGGGAATCATCAACAGCGACCCCCACGATACGGGATGGCTGATCGTCGTCGAAATGAAAGACATCGAAGAGCTGGACGACTTGATGGAATCGCGGACCTACTCCGATTTCATCGCGCAGGAAACGGAAGTCGACTGATGCTGGCCGTTCCCTGGCGAGTCCTCCCGTACGGCCTGTGGACGGCCCGGGAAAACATGGCCATGGATGAGGCCGTTTTCCGTGTGCGTCAGCGGTCCCAGATGCCGCCGACCCTGCGATTCTATTCCTGGCGCTCGCCTGCCGTATCCGTGGGCTATTTCCAGGACATCGAGAAGGAAATCGACCATGCGTTCTGCGCAGGGGAGAACCTGGACATCGTGCGGCGTCCGACCGGCGGAAAGGCGGTATTGCACGAGGACGACCTGACCTATTCCGTGATTTCCGGAGAAGGGGATCCCCTGTTTCCCCCCGATGTTCTGGGGACTTACCGTGTCGTCAGCCGGTGTCTGACGCGGGGCTTTGCGGAGATCGGCCTCGGCGTCCGGATGGCGCTGGGGGGAAGGAACGGTCGGGGAGATGCCTCCTGTTTTGCCAGCCCTTCCCGCTACGAGCTTCTGGTGGGGGAGCGGAAGATCTGCGGTTCGGCGCAGGTGCGGTCCCGCGGAAGCTTCCTGCAGCACGGATCCATCCTGCTCGATTTCGCCCCGGAGAAGAATGCCGCCTTCTTGAAGACGGCAGACGGCGACCGGCAGAAACTGGTGAAGTCGCTTCGGGCTTCCGTGACCTCGCTGCGCGAAGAACTGGGGACGGCCGCCGATCCGGCGGAACTGGGCGCCCTGTTCCAGAGGGCCTTTTCCGTCGCCCTCGGCGTCGATCTGCAGCCGGGCGCCCTTTCTTCCGAAGAGGAACGGCTGATGGCCAGACTCCTGACAACGAAATACTCCGATCCGATGTGGAACCTGAAAGGCAAGGTAAGCAGAGATGGACTTGAATAAGTGGATCCGGCCGGGAATTCTGGCGCAAAAGGCCTATGAGGTCGAGAGCACGGCCTGCCGGATCAAGCTCGACGCCAACGAAAATCCATTTCCTCTCCCCGGGGCGCTCCGCGAGGAATTTCTGCAGCGCGTACGCGAGATCCTTCTGAACCGTTATCCCCAGGCCGGCTCCATGGAAGTCTGCCGGCGTTTCGCCGATTTCTTCGGCGTCGGCGCCGACATGGTGATGATCGGAAACGGCTCCGACGAGCTGATCCAGATCCTCTGTACGGCGACGGGCGGTCCGAACACATGCGTTCTGCTTCCCGTCCCCACCTTTGCGATGTACCGGATCGCTTCGCAGAATCTCGGGCACGGCGTGGTGGAGATCCCTCTCGACGAGCGGTTCGACCTGGACCTCAATCCCATGCTGGCGGCGATCGTGGAGCGGCGGCCGGCCCTCGTCTTTCTCAGCTATCCGAACAATCCGACGGGACGCTGCTTCGATGCCGATCGCATCGAGGCCATTCTGGACGCCTCGCCGGGAATCGTTGTCGTGGATGAGGCCTACTTCCATTTCTCCGGCAAGACCTTCCTGCCGCTGCTTTCGCGGTATGCCAATCTCGTCGTCCTGCGGACGCTTTCCAAGGCGGGTTTCGCCGCGATGCGGATCGGTTTTCTGATCGCTTCGCCTTCCCTCGTTCACGAGCTCAACAAGGTTCGGTCTCCCTACAACGTGAACGCTTTTTCCCAGGCAGCGGCCTCTTTCTGCCTTGATCATGAAAAGGAACTCCAGTCGCAGGTTCGGGAGATCCTCCGTCTCCGGGCGGATCTGGAACGGGAACTGGGGCACCTGGAAGGGATCCGGCCTTATCCGACCGACGCGAATTTCATATTTTTCCGTTGCGTTTTCGGTGCAGATCGAATATACAGGGGGCTCCTCCGCAGGGGGGTGCTGGTCAAGGCGTTCAGCGGTCCGAAGGGCATCAGGGACTGCATGCGCGTGACGGTTGGAAATGCGCAGGAAAACAGGGAATTTATCGAGGCGATCAAAGGAGTTCTTGCTGAAGTAAGGAGCGTGATCTAAAATCCTCGACATGCAAAGGGTGGTCGACGGCGTGCCTCGGGCGAGGCATGTTCCGTGCTGCCCTTTTTTTATGCCGCGGGCACGGCGTTATGGGCAGATGGAGACGATCATGAGGATGCTGCTGGTTCTGGAAGACGGGAAGACCTTTGCAGGGGAGTCGTTCGGTTCCGAAGCCGAAGTCTGCGGATGGGTCCGCAGTGATACCAACATCGTCGGGTATCAGGAACTTCTGACGGACCCGGACAACCGGGGTTGCATCGTCAACATGACCTATCCGCACATCGGCAACTACGGCGTGAATCCCGACGATCAGGAATCTGCGCAGGCGCACGCGGCAGCGCTTCTTGTCAGGGAGAAGAGCCGGATGTTCAGCAACTGGAGGGCCAGGGGATCTCTGGAAGATTTCATGGCCGAACGGAAGGTCGTTGGCGTGGACGGCGTCGACACGCGGACCCTGGCCCTGCACCTCCGTGATTTCGGTGAGATGAGAGGCATCATCGGGCCGGAAAGCGCCTCTGCGGCGAAGCTGCTGAAGAAGCTGAAGCAGTCCCCATCTCCCGGTGCGGCAGGATTGATCCGGGACGCGGCGGAGCCCGACCGGCTCGGCGGGACCTTCGCCGGGAACGGCGGCATTCGCGTTGCGGTCTTGGACCTGGGGATCCGGAGGAGCCTGATCGGACAGCTGCGGCAGTGCGGTTGCGATCTCGCCGGTGTCGGGCCGGAGGCTTCCTGGAGAGACATCGAGGCCATGAAGCCGGAGGCACTGTTCGTGTCCAACGGTCCCGGGGACCCGCGCGAGCTTGCGGAGGTGGCCGGTGAACTCCGGCAGGCGCTGGGAAGGCTCCCGGTCTTTGGCGTGTCACTCGGATGTCAGCTTCTGGCGCTGGCGGCGGGGGCCGCCGTCGTGCCCATGAAGACCGGCCATCACGGCGCGAATTATCCCGTCCGGGACGAGCGATCCGGACGCACGCTCATCACCTGCCAGAACCACCGTTTCGTCGTCGACGCGGAGTCGCTGAAGGGCAGGGGCATCCGGCCCTGGTACGTCAATCTGACGGACGGCTCGGTTGAGGGGGTCATCTCCGAAGACGAAGCCGTCTGCGGCGTGCAGTTCCTGCCGACGGCGGACGACGAAGGCCGGCCGAACGGCCATCTGCGCCGATTTGCCGAAGTTGCGAAGAGCCGGGGGACGAGCGCGGCGCGGTGAGATGCGGGAATTCGCCCGGCGGATGCGCGGCGGAGCCGCTTGAAGGAAGCAACGCCCGGGCGCGCTGCAGCAGGCAGAGAGGGAGATTGTAGGGACGTATGCCGAAACGAAACGACTTGAAGAAAATCCTGCTCATCGGGTCCGGGCCGATCGTGATCGGGCAGGCTTGCGAGTTCGATTACTCCGGTTCACAGGCCTGCAAGGCCCTCAGGGAGGAAGGATACTCCATCGTCCTGGTGAACAGCAATCCGGCGACCATCATGACCGATCCCGGCATGGCCGACCGGACCTATATCGAGCCCATCACCCCCGAGATCGTGGAGCGGATCATCGCGCGCGAGCGTCCCGACGCCGTCCTGCCCACCCTGGGGGGCCAGACCGGGCTCAACATCGCGGTGTTTCTGGATAAGGCCGGCGTGTTCCGGAAATACGGCGTCGAGGTGATCGGCGCCCGTGCCGATGCGATCGCCCGGGCGGAGGACCGCGAACTTTTCAAGCAGGCCATGCAGGAGATCGGCATCGGCATCCCGCAAAGCGGAATCGCCCGCAGCATCGCCGAAGGGATGGAGATCGGTCTGAAGATCGGATTTCCGCTGATCCTGCGTCCCGCCTACACCCTGGGAGGAACGGGCGGGTCCACGGCCTACAACAAGGAGGAATTGCGGGAATACCTCGGCCGGGCCATCGAATACAGCCCGGTCGGACAGGTGCTCGTGGAGCAGTCCGTTCTCGGCTGGAAGGAAATCGAATTCGAGGTGATGCGCGACAACGCGGACAACGTCATCATCGTGACCTCGATGGAGAATGTCGATCCGATGGGCGTCCACACCGGCGACAGCGCCGTCGTCGCTCCCGCGCAGACCCTGACGGCGAAAGAGTATGCAAACTACGCGGCCCTGTGCCGCAAGATCATCCGCAAGATCGACGTGACGGGAGGCGGCGTCAACATTCAATTCGCCGGCAATCCCGACGACGGCAGCATCGTGATCATCGAAGTCAACCCGAGGCTTTCGCGCAGCTCGGCCCTGGCTTCCAAGGCAACGGGATTCCCGATTGCCCGCGTGGCGACGAAACTGGCCGTCGGTTACCGGCTGGACGAGGTCCGGAATGAGATCACCGGCAGGACATCCGCACTCTACGAGCCGACCGTCGACTACTGCGTCTTCAAGATCTCCCGGTTCACCTTCGAGAAATTTCCCACCGCCGATCCGACGCTGAACACCTCGATGAAGGCCGTGGGCGAGGCGATGTCCATCGGGCGCAACTTCAGGGAGGCCTTCCAGAAAGGGCTGCGTTCCCTGGAGACGGGTCGTTTCGGGTTCGGCGCCGATGGAAAGGACGCCCTGACGGATCCCCGCGAGAACCTCGAGAAGATCCGGGAAAAGCTCCTGATCCCGAATGCCGAGAGGTTCTTCTACATCCGCTATGCCTTCCAGGCCGGCATGACGGTCGAAGAGATCTTTCAGCTGACGAAGATCGACCGGTGGTTCCTCTCCAACATGCAGGAGATCTTCGATCTCGAAGCGCGACTGAGGCGGCTCCGCTTCCAGGGCGAGAAGCGGCAGTTCGCGGACTGGAAGAAGGCCTTCCCCATGGAGCTTCTCCGTGAAGTGAAGAAATCCGGATTCTCCGACGTCCAGCTGGCTCACATCCTCGGACTGGACGAACAGAAGATCCGGAAGATGCGGGTCAAGGACCGGACCACGCCGGTCTTCAAACTCGTCGACACCTGCGCCGGCGAATTCCCGGCGGCGAAGCCCTATTACTATTCCTCTTACGAGACGGTGGAAGAGAGCGTCCGCACGGACCGGCCGAAGGTGGTGATCCTGGGAGGGGGGCCCAATCGCATCGGGCAGGGGATCGAGTTCGACTACTGCTGCGTCCACGCTTCGCTTGCCCTGCGCGAAATGGGCTACGAGAGCATCATGGTGAACTCCAACCCGGAAACCGTCAGCACCGACTACGACACGTCGGACAAATTGTACTTCGAACCGCTGACGAGGGAGGATGTCCTGAACGTGGTCGAGCTGGAAAAACCGATCGGCGTGATCGTCCAGTTCGGCGGGCAGACGCCGCTCAATCTGGCGGTTCCCCTGGCGAAGGCAGGCGTTCCGATCTGGGGAACGACGCCGGACAGCATCGACCGGGCGGAGGACCGGAAACGGTTTCAGGCGCTCCTGAAGAAACTCAACCTCATTCAACCCGACAACGGAACCGCGCGCTCTTTCGCCGAGGCGAAGAAGGTGGCGGACAAGATCGGTTATCCCGTGATCGTTCGCCCTTCCTATGTGCTGGGCGGCCGTGCAATGGAGATCGTCTACGATGAAGACGGGCTGGCGGACTTCATGAAGAAGGCCATCACGGTCTCGCCCCAGCATCCGATTCTGATCGACAAGTTTCTCGAGGACGCGATCGAGATCGACGTGGACGCCATCTCCGACGGAGAGACAACGGTGATCGGCGGCATCATGGAGCACATCGAAGAGGCGGGGATCCATTCGGGCGACAGCGCCTCCGTGATCCCCCCTCATACGCTGGACAACCGGCTGATCCGGTCGATCAAGGACAACACCTATGCCCTCGCACGGGAGCTGTGCGTGAAGGGATTGATGAACATTCAGTACGCGATCCGCAACGACGTCGTGTACGTTCTCGAGGTGAATCCGCGGGCCTCCCGGACAGTGCCGTTCGTGAGCAAGGCGACGGGGGTTTCGCTGGCCAATCTGGCAACGAAAATCATGGCCGGCAAATCACTCAAGGAACTGCATTTCACCGAAGAGGTCGAGGTTTCCCATGTGGCGGTGAAGGAATCCGTCTTCCCCTTCGCCCGTTTCCCCGGGGTGGACGCCATCCTGGGGCCGGAGATGAAGTCGACGGGGGAGGTCATGGGAATCGACACGTCTTTCGGCAAGGCGTTCGCGAAATCCCAGATCGCGGCGGGGACGAATCTGCCGAAGGCGGGCAAGGTGTTTCTCAGCGTCACCAACAAGGACAAGCGGCAGGTCGTCTTCCTGGCCAAGCAGCTCGAACACATGGGGTTTTCGCTGCTGGCGACGGCGGGTACGGGGGCGGCCCTGCAGCACAACGACATCGCGGTGCAGATCCTGCCGAAACTCTCGGAGGGACGGCCGAATATCGTCGATTTCATGAAGAATCGGGATGTGGTGCTGATCATCAATACCGCCAGCGGGAAGAAGTCCCGGGAGGATACGGTCTATATCCGCGCGACGGCGGTTCAGCATTCGATCCCGCTGGTAACGACCATTTCGGGCGCCCAGGCGGTCGTGAACGCCATCGAGGCGATCTGGAGGGAAGAGGGTTCGGTGAAGACGATCCAGGAGTATCATCGGGATATCGCGTCCCGCCGCTGACGGAATGCGGCGAGAGCGGGGAGAAAAACAAATTTTTGTGACAACAAAATAGAAAGGCGGTTTGACATTGGAAGTCAAGGTATTCGACAATGACGTGGAGAAGGCGTTGAAGATCCTCAAGAACAAGCTGTCCAAGAGCGGCCTTTTCAAGGAACTCAAGCTCCGGAGGGCCTATGAAAAACCTTCCGTCAAGCGGAAGAGAAAGGCCATTGAGGCGCGCAGGAGATTTGCGAAGGTGCAGCGCCGTCGGCATGCTTGAAATCCGGCAGGACGCCCGTCCCGAGCGGCTGCGCCGCGAGGGATGACAGGCGACCGACGGAGGGGAACGGAGATGCTATCGCAGGGCGGCGGTGGCATCGCTCATCGGGAACGCAGGAAGCGACGTTGATTGCGGGGGATCCTCCCGAAGGCGGAGGTTCGCCGGAGGCGTCTTTCCGCCAATGGTCCCGGTGATGAGTCCGGTGGACGCCGGAAAGGGGGTCGATGGAAATGAACGACGAGAAGCAATACCTCGTGGACGCCCTGTCTGTTGAGGAATCCTGGCGGATCTTCCGGATCATGGCGGAGTTCGTGGACGCCATCGAGACCCTCTCGGAACTGCATCAGGCGGTGACGATCTTCGGGTCGGCCAGGGTCAAGCCGGGGGATCTCTGGTACGAAAAGGCCCGGCTGCTCGCCCATCAGCTCGCGCGCAAGGGGTTCAGCGTGATTACCGGGGGAGGGCCCGGGATCATGGAGGCCGCCAACCGCGGCGCCGCCGAGGGGGGCGGCAAATCCGTCGGCCTCAACATCCGGCTTCCCTACGAGCAGAAACCGAACCCCTACGCGAACATCAGCCTGGACTTCAAGTATTTTTTCATCCGCAAGGTCATGTTCGTCAAGTACGCGATGGCCTACGTGATCCTTCCCGGCGGCTTCGGAACGATGGACGAGTGCTTCGAGGCCCTGACCCTGATCCAGACCAAGCGCATCAAGCCCTTCCCCGTTATCCTCATGGGAAGCGACTACTGGAAGGGGATGCTGGACTGGCTCAAGGGGTCCATGCTGGCCCAGGGGATGATCAGCGAGGAGGACCTCGATTTTCTTCACATCGCCGACGAACCGGAGGATGCGGTGCGGCACATCCAGAAGTTCGTGATTGTCTGAGGGAGGTTGACCGTCTCCCGATCCCATGCCGAATCCAGCCTTCGCAGCTACACCTCGACCCGAGACGCGGCGGGAGCCTGACCATTGGAACGCCGATCCTCTTCAACAGAAATGAGTCTGGAGCAGGTCCTCGACGATCTGCGCGAGGGGACGGCACGCCCCTGCTATCTCCTGTACGGAGAGGAGGAGTATCGTCTGAAGAGCGCCGTCGACAGGATTCTCGACGGCCTCCTGCCGTCGCCGGAGCGCGATCTTCAGCTTTTTGTGACGGAAGGAGAGGACGAGGACATCGATCGGATCTGCGAATCTCTTCTCACGCCTTCGCTGTTTCCCGGCCGCAAGGTGCTCCTGGTCCGCGAGACGCGGCTCCTGTCGTCCGCGGACACCTCTTCCGACCGCGTCCGCAAAATCCGCGATCTTGCCGACCAGGATTCATCCCGGGCGGCCAGGGAGTTCCTGCGCCTGATCCGGCCTGCCGGCTGGTCCCTCGAGGATCTGACCGGCGGAGGCTGGCAGCGGATCCCCGAGGCGCGCTGGCGGGAGGTCCTGGGCGAAGAGGCCGCGGGCGCCCTGCGTACGTGGCTGCCCAAGGTACTGGCGGCTTGCGAAGAGCTTCCCGGAAAATCCGCACCGCCGGCGGAAAATGACGAGAGACTGGTCCAGCTCCTGCTCGGGGGACTGCCGGAGCAGAACCACTTGATCCTGACGGCCTCGTCCGCGGACCGGCGGAAGAGACTCTTCAAGGCGATCGCCCAGTGCGGCGCCGTTCTCCATTTTCCGCGCGAGAAAAAGGAAAGCGTCCAGAAGGGCCAGCTTCGGGAGGAGGCCCGCCAGCTCCTGCAGACGGCGGGCAAGGAGCTTTCTCCGCCGGCCTGGGAAAGCCTGGGACGGAAGACGGGCTTCGACCTGCGGACGTCCATCAACGCGCTCCGTCAGCTGATCGTCTATGCGGGCGACCGGCCCGTCATCGAACCGGCGGACGTCGAGGCCCTGATCGGCAAGACGCGGGAGGAGTCGGTCTTCGATCTTACCGATGCCCTGTCAAAAAAAGATGCGGTGCGTTCTCTTTCCCTGCTGGGAGAACTGCTGCGGCAGGGGGTGCATCATCTGATGATTCTGAGTCTCATGACGAGGGAGATCCGGCACCTCTTCCAGGCGCGGATTTTTCTCGGTGAAGGCGGATTCGCATCGGCGTTCGACGCCGGGATGGAATATCCCGCGTTCGTACGGAAGGTCTACCCGCTCTTCCGCGACCGCTTTTCCTCCCCTGCCGCCAAGAAGAGCGGATCGCTGGTCGATTCGCATCCCTTCGTGGTTTTCCAGGCCCTGAAGCGCTGCCGGTCCTTTTCATCGGATGATCTGGCGGGGTTTCTGGAGGAACTGCTGCGTCTCGACGTCGCCTTCAAGTCTACGGCGGCCGATCCGCAGCTTTCCCTGGAGCGTTTCCTTCTCCGCGTCTGCCGATAGGATGCGGACTTTCCTCTCCGGACGGGTGCGGGTGCAGGCGTCAACGGCTGCGCTGCTTCAGGGCATCGATGTCGTGGATGAGAACCCGGTTGCGCATCGTGCTGACGATGCCCCGGTTCCGCAGCACCCGCAATTCCTTGCTGATGCTCTCCCGGGTTACGCCGAACAGACCCGAAAGTTCCTTGTGCGACAGCCGGACTTCATAGGGGCGGTTGCCGTCGCCGGTCTCGCTTCTCCTGGCGAGGTCCAACAGGCGTCTTGCCAGCCGTACGGACAGATTCAGGAAGCAGACCTCCTGGAGCAAATCGTCCGTCCGGCGGAGCCGCAGAGAGAGGGCGAAGAGGATCGCCTGGACCGCGGCTTCGTTCTGTATCAGAAAGGAAAGGAAGTCCCTGCGGTTGAGGACATAGAGATGGCTGTCCTCCAGGGCCACGGCGTCGGCCGAGCGCGGCAGCCCGTCCAGCAGGGCCATCTCGCCGAAGAAATCCCCCCGTCCGAGAATCGCCAACGCCACCTCTTCCCCTGCCTTGCCGGAAATGGAGATCTTGATCGAGCCCTGCAGGATGATGTACAGGGCCGTGCCCTCATCCCCTTTCCGGAAAAGGGTGTTGCCCTTCACAATGAGGCGCAGTCTCAGCAGCGAGGCGAGCTGATTCCGGTCCGCCGGCTGGAGCGCCTCGAATAGGGGAATCTGCTTGAGCAGGTCGATCGAACTCATCGCATTGTTTGGTTTCCCGCAGAGGCCTTCCTTTTACCGCAATCGTCTCCGGCCGTCAACGGGTAGTTCGTGTAGTGGATATCACGCATTCGGCGTGAGTTCGTTCACACTGAAGCGGGGAATAGGGTTGACAATATTGTGGAAATCCCCTTATCATACGCCACACAACGGGTTCGGGTGTCCTGAAAAGATGGGGCGCTTGCGAGCGGAAGCGCCGGGGCGGAACGCGATGAAGGCAGCTCGCGGGACGGGAAAGGGAGAACGCGGCAGGATGTTGTCTCACGATCGCACCGCAGAACGGTTGCCGGCCGCCGCGTTGCGGAAACGCGGAAACAGCCGGGCCGGATTTTCCCTGGTCGAACTGATCGTCGTCATCGCGCTCATCGGAATCGTGGGGATGTTCTCGATTCCCGCGTTCCAGCGGTATGCGACGAACGCGAATCTCAAGGCGGCGGCCCGCGAGATCATGGCGGACATGAACAACACCAAGCAGCGGGCGATCGAGGAGAACGTCAACGACTATCGCATCACGTTCAATACAGTCGCCAACACCTACGCCTTGACACGGACGGATACCGGAACGACGCTCTGGACGAAGAGCCCGACCGCTTCCGGTGCGGACGTCCGGATATCGGCGACGACTTTCAGCGGCGGCGTCATTGGTTTCCGGCGGAGGGGAACGACGACGGCGGGCAGCGTCACATTGACGAACTCGCGCGCATCGACGGCGGTGATCACGGTCAATTTCACGGGAAGGGCCTATGCGCAGTTCACGATTCAATGAGCGCGGCATTACCCTGATCGAGTCGATGATCGCGATCCTGATCCTCGGCATCGGACTCGTGGGCCTCTTGTCCATGCAGTCTCCGTCTTGGCGGACGGCGGCGAGGACCGATTACCTCGGTCGCGCGGCAGAGATCCTCAGCAAGCAGTTGACGGACCGGGAAGCGCTCATCATGAACCCCTGCAACACCGATGCGGACATCGTCCCTCCCACCGGAGAGACGAGGACGAGAAACGATACGATCCGGACCAGCGGTCAGGGCGCGAACCAGTCGGGTGACATCGCCTTTACCGTCGTGACGACGACGACGGGTCTGGGCGCCAACGTCTGGCGGGTAACGGTCCGGGTCAGCTGGCCGCCGCTCAACAGCGCGGGCATTTCGGAGAGCATCGTCGTGACACGGCAGGAGCCGTTCCGTTTCGGGTGCGTATGAGAAGGCAGAAGGGTTTCACACTGGTTGAGATCCTGATCTCGATCGTCGTGGGGATGGTGATTCTGATGGCGGTCTATGCCGCCGTCGTCACGGGTCAGCGGTCGACGTCGGGAATCGAGCGGAAGGTCATTGCCGGGCAGGACGCGAGGGCCGCCCTGGAATTGATGGCGGTCGAGATCCAGATGGCATCTTTCAATCCGACGATGACAAGCGGCATGTGGAGGGATCCGGGGGCCTGCGGTTCGACGGCCGCGAGCCAGGGGAACCGCGGAATCCAGGCGGCGAGCGCGACGTCCATTTCCGTGGAGATGGACGTCGACGAGAGCGGTTCGATCACCGATGCCGGCAACGAAGTCATCACCTACACCTATGATGCCGCGAATGCGTACATCTCCAGAAGCACGAACTGCGGAGCCGCTCAAGCCTTCCTGGGAGACACCATTGCGAGCGGGAACCCGCGGACCGTCCGCGTCATCAACACGGCGGCGGTGCCGGTGTTCCGGTATTACGACGGCCAGGGGACCGAATTGACGTCGTTTCCGGGCGACATTCCGAACATCGCCCGGATCGAGATGACGCTCTGGGTGGAAACGGAAGACATCGATCCGAACCTCCAGCAGCGCCGCCGGTTCATCTATTCCACGAGCGTTATTCCGAGGAACCACGTCATTGGCATGCAGTGAGCGGCCGGGAGGCGGCAACATGCGAGACGAGAAAGGATTCGCCCTGGTGACGGCGATTCTCGCCATCATGATTCTCATGGCGCTGGGCATCATGGCGGTCACCATGACCACGGGCGATCTCAAGATCAGCACGCGCGTCGTCGGGGAGAAGAAGGCCATGAGCGCCGCCGAGACGGGCATCCACCGCCTGATGCAGAACTTCGACCCGGCGAACATGGCGGGCGCCGAGGTGACGAACGTCCAGGTGGATTCGGCGACGGATCCCGCGTCCCGCTACACGATCTCATCCGTGGGCCGGCCGGCGACGGGACCGGAGATGCTGCCGCTGTCCGGCTATTCGATCGGCGGGGGGCAGCAGTGGGGGCAGCGGCGCTACGTCGCGACCGTCACCGGCGTCAATACGAACTACAACAGTTCCGTCCAGATCGACACCGGGATGGGATACGGCCCCATCGAGATCTCCACCATGCTGAGATAGGAGCATCTTTATGAAGACGAAGATCTTCCGCGCCTTCCTTGCGGTCCTTTTCGCAGGCTTTCTGGCGGCCGGTGCTGTCCAGGCTGCGACGGCTCCGGCCGGGGAGGAGGCGCTCTTCACCAACTCCGTGGCGCCCGACGCCCTGATTGCGATCGACCTGTCGGGCAGCATGGAGTGGAACCCCGCCGGCGGCAGCCGCATCTACGGCGTCAGCTCCTGCGCCGCCAACACGACCAGCTGCTCCGGAACCGGTTGTTCCGGCGGCTTCTGCACTTCGTCCAAAACCGGCTGTAGTACGGACTGCAGCCGCATTACCATAGCCAAGCGCACGATCTTCGACGTTCTCGACGACAACGACGACAACACGATCAACAGTTCCGACGAAACCAGCCTCGGTATCCGCCTCGGATACATGCGGTTCTACAACTGCAGCGGCAGCAGCGAGGAACAGCAGGGAACGTACAATTACAGCAGCGGCTGCAACAAGTACGTACGGGCCATCGGCTCGAAATACAGCCTGATCTACTGCGCGAGCAACTCCAGCTGCACCGTGACGTCTGGGAGCAGTTCCTCCAACTGCGTCAACGGCGAGTCCGCCAGCGGCGGGACCCCGCTCGCGGCGGCGCTTCAAGAGGCGAAGCTCTACCTGGACGCCCACAAGGCCGTCGACGACGCGGGCGCCTGCCGCCAGAAATTCGTCATTATGATTTCGGACGGTGCCGATACCTATGCCTGTTCGGGGAGCGGCGCCGAATGCCAGCAGCACATGTACAAGCGTCGCCGGGAAGTCGTGAAACAGGCCAAAACCCTCAAGGACGCCGGCTACCGCGTCTTCATCGTCGGCTTCGGCGCGGCCATGCCGGACTACCTCGAAAACACGCTCAACTGGGCGGCCTACTACGGTGGGACCGACAATCCGAACACGGCCAACGCCGGATCGACCACGGCATACGACCCCGATGCGAACGCAAGCTGCGAAACGAGCGCCGCCGTCACGGGGACGTGCTACGACCCGTCGGCCAATTCGACGAGCAATTTCTTCGCGTCCGCCAACGATCCCGGCAACACGGCGCTTTCCGGCTATGCCTTCCTGGCCGCCGATGCCGACCAGCTGGCCACGGCGATGAAGACCGCCATCAACATCATCCGCGAGGCCACCTATTCCTTCTCGCAGTCCTCGATCCAGTCCTCGCGGACGCAGGACGAGAACTTCATCTACGAGGGGTCCTTCCAGCCCCGCGACGACGATCCTTTCTGGTACGGCCACTTCAAGAAATATCAGATCAACGACGACGGCACGGTGGGGACCCAGTTGTGGGATGCGGGCGAGCTCCTGCGCGACCGGACCACGGCTCGGACGATCAGAACCTACAAGGCCGGGGCGATGACGGACTTCACGACGGCCAACATCACAGCCGCGAACCTGGACGTGGCGACGGATGCCCTGCGGGATGCCGTCGTCGGTTATTTCCGCGGGGAAAGCGCCTACAACCCGGACAACTGGAAGCTGGGGGACGTCTTCCGCGCCACCCCCATCACCGTGGGGACGCCGTCGGCCTTTTTCGACGACATGCGGGACACGAGCGGCCCGCCGAACGCCTTCGCCACGCACCGCACGAATCACGTACGGTCCTCCACGGGCACGAATCCCAGGCGCATCGTTCTCGCCGGCGCCAACGACGGCCAGCTGCACGCCTTCAAGACGGGCGACGGTTCAGAGGCCTGGAGTTTCATCCCCCCGAACCTTCTGCAGCGGCTGAAGCTGATCGCCCATACGACCGATCCTTCGACCCTGGCGCACCAGTACTACGTCGACGGTCCCGTCACCGTCGCCGACGTCTGGACCCCGGCGACGATATCCGACGGAACGAGCAAGCAGGTCGCGGACTGGCATACGCTCCTTGTCTTTGCCGAGGCGCGGGGCGCCGGGGACAAACTCTGGAGTTCCTCGACGTCCTGCGATTCCGGATTCAGCGGCATCTACACCGAGACCAACCACTACTACTGCGGCTATTACGCCCTGGATCTGAGCAACCGGACGTCTGCCGGCGCGGTGACGACGGTCGAATCCAGCATCTTCTACAGCAGCCTGAATCCGCAGTTCAAATGGATCCTCGGCGGTACCGGTACGGCCGGTTTTTCCTCGACGACCGGTCCCTACATGGGCGCCCCCTGGAGCAAGATGATGACCGGGCGTGTCCTGATTAACGGCAATGAGAGATGGGTCGGCTTCATTGGCGGAGGAGCCTACTCGGCCGGCGCCGCGGACAGCGGGAAGGGGTTCTTTGTCGTCGATCTCTACGATGGATCGATCCTTTGGAGCTACACGAAGGGCACGAACATCAACCTCGACAGTCCGATGCCCGCCGCGCCCGCCGTCGTCGATACGGACAACGACGGCTTTGTCGATACGGTGTATATCGGCGACCTGGGAAGCAACATGTGGCGCTTCAAGTTCTGCCGGACCGCGGACGGGGACGTGAGCGCCTGCGGCACGGCGAACTGGACGGGCGGGAGGCTCTTCGAGGCCAACGCATCTTCCGGCATCCGACCCATCTATACCTCGGCGGCGGTGGCCAAGGACAACACCGGGAATCTCTGGGTCTATTGGGGAACGGGTGACAAGACCGATCCCACGGCTCCGAACGCCCAGGAGAAGTTCTTCGGCCTCATGGACAACGACCGGACGAGCACGCGCACGGTCAGCGAGATGGACAACATCACCAATGACGAGGGGTTCTACAACAGCCCCGGGAAATACGGCTACTACATCAACCTCGCGGGACAGGGCGAGAAGATGCTATCCGATCCCACCGTCTTCGGCGGCGTCGTCTATTTCACGACCTACACGCCGCCATCGGGGAACGATCCCTGCGAGCAGGGCGGCGCGGCGAGCCTCTACGGCCTGAACTTCAAGACCGGCGCAGGGGCTCTTCCCATCACGGACACGCCCCGCAGCATGTCCATCGGCTCCGGCATCCCCTCGGCACCCGTCGTATCGCTCAAGCCCGGCGGAGGCACGACCCCCGATCTCTACATCACGGCCAGCGGCGGGGGCGGCATCGGCGCGCAGACGCAACGGGCGAACATCAACCCGCCGGGAATGGCCAACCGGACGAACATGCTCTTCTGGAAGGACAAGCGGGTCGAGCCCGAACCCTAAGTACTGTTATCCATAAATACGGGACGGTATCCGCTACCTGCATCGTCATTCCGGGCAACCCCGGCGAAAGCCGGGGGCGACCCGGAATCCAGAAAGATCTTGGATGCCGGCTTTCGCCGGCATGACGGAGGCCGAGCTTCATACGTTTAATACGTCACCGACTTTATGAATAGATGTACCAAGGCGCGCCGCAGGGTTTGATTTCACGGGCCGGCCGCCGGTGCAGGGCGCATCGGCGGCCGGTCTTTTTTCGGCCGGCTACAATTTCTTCAGCTTGGCCAGCGCGGTCCTCTTTCTTTTCGAGAGCCGGTATGCGGCACCTTTCTTCTTCCCCCCCGTCCGATCCGCTTCCTCCTCCCCGCCGTTTTTTTCGCAGGAATCGCCGGGAAGACACGCCTCATCCATCCGCCGCTCGAAGGCAGGCGAGGGGATTGCCGTAAAACCCCTGCGTTCCGCAAAACCGGCGATGCCCCGATCGGATGTGACAACCACGATTTCCTCGCCCGCCGCCGAAATCATCCGCTTGATGAGATCGTCGGCCCGTTCGCCCCGGCAGGAATAGAGAATGTCGATGCCCTGTTCGCGGTCGCGTTCTTCGCAGGCGGGTCCGTTCTGCCAGCCGTCAAAGACAACGGAAATGCGATGACCGCGGCTGCGGCGATAGGGAACAAGGCGCCGGATCAGCGCCTTGCGGCCCGCTTCCAGGCTCGTGCGTTCCATCCGCCTGAGGGCGTCGGACTGGCGGATCAGGTTGTAGCCGTCGATGATGATATGCATGGGTTTCCCGGCTTCGCGGCCTCCTTTCCAGCGCTACCTGGGAGAGGAGTGAAGTTCTCCGGAGCGAGCTCCGGAGAATCTTCGATCCCCAAGGAAGACGTCTTGTCCTTCTTCCGCTCTCTCGCCCCGGCGGCTCTGCCGCCGGGGCTGCGCTCGCTAAAGGATTCAAGATGTCGTTGTACGGGGCGAGCGAGCTGTGCTATAGGATGAACGCCGGTCATTTTTCCGATCCGGCGGAATCTATCGGCCATTGTACAGAAGATCTTTACGAAAGTCAGCATTCTCTTCGCTGTCGATTGTTCTCAAGGGGTGAAGACATGAATGTGAAGAAGGTGTGCGTGCTGGGAGCGGGACTCATGGGAAGCGGCATCGCCCAGGTCTGCGCCCAGGCCGGGTACCGCGTCGCGATGCGGGACATCGAACAGAGATTCGTCGACGGCGGCATGAACACGATCCGCAGGAACCTGGCACGCGACGTCGAAAAGGGGCGGAAGAAGAAGGAGGAGGCCGAGACGATCCTGGGAAGAATTGCCCCGACGCTGGATCTCCGGGAAGCGGCCCACGACGCCGACATCGTCGTGGAAGTCGTGATCGAGGTAATGAATGCCAAGAAGCAGGTCTACCAGGAACTCGAAGAGATCGTCCCGAAGGACTGCCTCTTCTTCACCAACACCTCCGGGCTCAGCATCACGGAAATGGCATCCGTGACAAAACGCCCCGACCGTTTCATCGGAACGCATTTCTTCAATCCGGTGCCGGTCATGAAGCTGCTGGAGATCGTCCGCGGTTACGAAACCTCCGCGGAAACCCTGGCGATCGCCAAGGACTGGGGGAAGAGCATCGGGAAGGATGTGATCGTGGTCCGGGAGGCGCCGGCATTCGTCGTCAACCGCATCCTCTGCACGATGCTCAACGAGGCCTTTTTCGTTCTCGGGGAAGGGATCGCATCGGCGGAAGACATCGACAAGGGCATGATGCTGGGCTGCAATCACCCCATCGGACCGCTGGCGCTGTCCGATCTCGTCGGGAACGAGACGCTCCTGCGCGTCATGGAGAACATGCACAGCGAACTGGGGGACAAGTACAGACCCGCCCCCCTGCTGCGTCAAATCGTGAGGGCCGGACGGTACGGCCGCAAGACTGGCCGGGGCGTCTTCGAATACAAATAGATCGAGGGCCATGGGCGGCAGCGGACGGCGGCCGCCCAATCGGCGGCGCGCGGCTTCCGAAGGGGCCCGCGCAGGCGGCAAGGGAGCTGGGTACCGAGATCTTCGCAGGCTACGGCATGTCGACCTGCCCGCTGATAGTGCCCTGGGCGGGGTCCAAAATGCAGGTTGGGGGAGGGGAAATCATGGATTTCGATTTGACGGACGAATTGAAGATGCTCAAGGAGATGGCCGGGAAATTCGCCCAGGCGGAGCTCGCCGGGCTGTCGCGCGAATGCGACGAGGGGGAGAAGTACACCCCCGAGATCCGCAGGAAGGCGGCGGAAAACGGTCTTGTCGGCGCCTGGATCCCGGAGCAGTACGGAGGCTGCGGCGCAGGCGTCCTCGGGAACGCCATCATCACGGAAGAGCTTTCCAAGGTGGACATGGGGATCGGCCTCAACATCGTGGCGGCGGGCTTCGGCTGCGAGTCGATCCTTCAGTACGGCAGCGAAGAGCAGAAGCAGACCTACCTGCCGCCGGTCTGCCGCGGCGAATGGGTGAGCGCCGGCGCCTTCACGGAGCCCAATGCCGGTACGGACGCGGGGGGGTACAAGACCCGGGCCGTGAAGGACGGGGGCGATTACGTGATCAACGGCAACAAGATGTTCATCACCAACGGCACCGTCTGCAACTTCATGGTCACCGCGTGCATCACCAACCCCGGGGAGAAGAGGCACAACAGCTTCGGCCTCATCATCGTTCCGGCCGACGCCAAGGGCGTCACCCGCAACAAAATCCACGGGAAGATGGGAATCCGCTCCAGCGACACGGCGGAGATCGCGCTCGAAGACGTGCGGGTGCCCCAGGCAAACCTCATCGGCAAGGAAGGCAAAGGCTTCATCCAGCTCATGCACTTCTTCGACACGACCCGCGTCATGGTCGCCGCCCAGGCCCTGGGACTTGCGGAGGGCTGCCTGGAGACGAGCGTCAAGTACGTGAAGGAGCGGACCGCCTTCGGCATGCCGCTGGGGGCGTTCCAGCTCACGCAGAAGAAGCTCACGGAGATGGCGATCATGATCGAGGCGCTGCGGGGGCTCGTATACAAGGCCGCCTGGCTCATCGACCAGGGGCGGCCGGACTACACGCTCGCGGCGATGGCGAAATTCTACGGCGGCCAGGCGGCCGTCTTCTGCGCCAACTGCGCCGTCGAACTCCACGGCGGCTACGGCTACATCGACGAGTACAGCGTCCAGAAATGGTATCGCGACGCCAAGATCCTGGAGCTCTATGAGGGGACCAAGGAGGCGGAGATCATGACGATCGGCCGCGTCCTGCAGACGAAGTGATCGAAGGCATCGAGCCCGTGAAGGGCGGAGCGCTTTGGAGATTTTTGGGGGCTCCCTGCCTTCGCAGCGAAGCTGCGTTCCCATGCCACTGTTTGAGGTCGGAAGCCCGAGTTTGGCATTGGGCGGCGCAGCGAGAAGCTGCAGAGTCGAAAAGGATCCAGGCGACCCGGGGGGAGGGGCATTGCATTCAATGGAGGGGGAGTGTTCCGTGAAGACGCGCATCACCGAATTGTTCGGCATCTCGTACCCCATTATCCTCTCCGGAATGAGCTGGATCAGCGTTCCCAGGATGGTCGCGGCCGTGTCCGACGCCGGCGGCCTCGGCATCCTCGCCACGGGGCCGCTCGACGCCGCCCAGACGCGGGCCGCCATCCGCGAGATCCGGAGCCTCACGGACAAGCCGTTCGGCGCGAACGCCACGCTGCTCATGCCCGGCGCCGCAGAGAACGCGAAGATCCTCCTCGGGGAAGGGGTCCCCGTCATCAATTTCGCCCTGGGGAAGGGCGACTGGCTCGTGAAGGAGGCGCACACCTACGGGGGCAAGGTGATCGCCACGGTGGTGAACGCCTATCACGCCAGACGGGCGCAGGACTACGGCACCGACGCCGTCATCGCCACCGGCCACGAGGCGGCGGCGCACGGCGAGGCCGTGACGTCGCTCGTCCTCGTCCCCAGCCTCGTCGACATCCTCCAGATCCCCGTCATCGCCGCCGGCGGCTTCGTCGACGGGAGGGGGCTGGCGGCCGCGCTGGCTCTGGGCGCGGAAGGCGTCGCCATGGGGACGCGCTTCATGACCACGCAGGAAAGCCCGCTGCACGGCAACTTCAAGAAACTGTCCATAGAAAAAGGCGTCACCGACACGCTCTATTCGAAGCGCGTCGACGGCATCTGCTGCCGCGTACTGAAGACGGCGGCGGCGGAGCGGGCGGTCCGCCGCGGTCTGGACTGGTTTGCAGCCTTTTCCAACTCCCGGGACATCGCGGCGCAGCTCAAGCTGCCCTACGCGAAACTGTTCCTCGGCGTCCTCGCCTCCGGCTGGAAGAACGCCGTGCAGCTCGCTTACATGGCCAACGGCTTCAAGGCCTTCAAAGTGGCGACGGAGGACGGTGACCTGGAGAAAGGGATCCTGCCGGTGGGTCAGGCAACGGGCCTGGTCCGCGACGAGCCGACGGTGAAAGAGATGATTGACCGGATGGTGTCAGAGGCAAGGCGCGTGAACGGAAAACTTTCCGGCCAGTTGGATTGATGCCCGGCTGGATTTTAGCAAAGACGTCCTTCCCGGGGCTCAGGAATCTTTTTCGACCCTGAACGTACGGTCAGGGAAGTATTCTGTGGGATCGTGAGCGGGCTGACTTGACAGATATGAACAATACCCGCAAATTTGTTGCGGGTATTGCATGTAAATGTCAAGTGCAGGACGTAACCT
>DAOSIS010000021.1:53240-56931 GCA_035366835.1 Syntrophales bacterium
CCCCTGAACCAAGCTTCCAGCCCCCTATGGAAAGACGTCCCTCTCCTTTTTCTTTCCTGTTCCCGCTACCAGCCTTTGGTCCACATCTCCTCGTCCTCGTAAACCTTCTCGTCCGCCTGGTCCGCCTGGTCGGCGTCCGCCTCGATCCGGCGGCCCGCATTCGGATCCTTGAGGACTTCCCGGTAGTACTCGTGCTGGATGAGGAGGTTCATGATTTCGTTGGTCCCGGTCCAGATCTGGGTGAGGCGCGTGTCGCGCACCATCTTCTCGATGGGGTAGACGTTGGTGTAGCCGATGCCGCCGACGATCTGCATGGCGAGGTTGCAGACATTCCAGGCCGTGTCGGTCGCGAACTTTTTCGCCTCGCTGACGAGCCTGCGGGCTGAAGGAAGGCCCGCGTCCACGCCTTTGCCGGCCGCGATGGTCAAAGCCCGGGCCGCGTCCAGCTGCGTGATGGCGTCGGCCACTTTGAAGCTCACGCCCTCGAAGGAGCGGATTTTTTGGCCGAAGGCCTTGCGGCGGTCGCTGTACCGGACGGCGACCTCCAGGGCGGCCCGGCCCATGCCGAGTGACCCTCCCGCGGAGGTCAGGCGCTCGGGCACCATCATGGTGTTGAAGATCGCGGCGCCCGTGTTGATCTCGCCGATCAGATTGGCGCGCGGTACCTTGACGTCCCGGAAGACAAGTCTTCCCGTGCCGCCGCCGCGCGTCCCCATGAGCTTGTACAGATACTTGACCTCGACGCCCGGCCGGTCGCCCTCGACGAGCAGAAGGCTGATGCGCTCGTGCGGTTTCCCTTCGGGATTCGTGTTGCAGTAGACGATGAAGAAGTCCGCGCCGTCCGCCGCCACGACGAAGCGCTTCTGGCCGCGCACGACGAAGGTATCGCCCTGGAGGTCAGCGCGGGTCGTGGCGCCGAAGAAGTCCGATCCGCCGCGTGGTTCCGTGAGCGCTTCCGCGGAAACGAGATCGCCGCGAAGCAGGGGCTGGAGGAATTTTTCCTTCTGCTCCCGGCTTCCGTAGGAAACGAGGGCCTGTCCGACGATCGAGGGCATGGAGAATGCGCAGCCCAGCGCCGTTCCCAGGGCGCCGATTTCCTCGAGGGCGGCGATTTCGGCTGTCCAGGAAAGGCCCCTGCCGCCGTATTCCTTCGGGAACCGCAATCCCAGAAGGTTACGGTCGCCCAGGGCCTTCACGAAATCCCGGGGATAGCGGATCTCATCCCGGTCCATCCTCCGAAGCAGGTCCGTCGAGACGTCCTGTCTCACGAACTGACGAACTTCGTCCTTCAGCGCGACTTCTTCTTTCGTCAAGAAAACGTCCGGCAGCATGGTTTCCTCCCTTTCTGCAATGGTTCAGCGGCAGGCGTTGGTGGATGAAGGTCCGTGAGACGGCCGGTGCGGTCCGGGCAGCGAGCGGCGCGAAGATCAGCGTCCGTCGGCGGCGGCGCGCATGGCGGAGATCGTTTCCCGATAGTTCCGGCTCCCGAACACGGCGGCCCCGGCGACCAGGACATCGGCGCCGGCTTCGGCGACGGACCGGGCGTTTTCCAGCGTGATGCCCCCGTCCACCTCCACGAGCACGTGCGGTGCGACCGACTTCCTCAGTTCGCTTGCCCGGCGGATCTTGGGCAGGACGCTTCCGATGAAGGACTGCCCGCCGAATCCCGGGTTGACGCTCATGACGAGCAGAAGATCGATGTCCGGCAGGATGGGTTCGATCTGCACGAGGGGCGTCGCCGGATTGAGCGACACGCCGGCCCTGGCGCCCGCCTCGCGGATCTGCGTCACGATGCGGTGCAAATGGCTGCATGTCTCCACATGGACGGTGATGACATCGCTTCCCGCCTTCGCGAAGGTCTCGACCCAGCGCTCGGGGTTCTCGATCATCAGGTGCACGTCGAAGGGCAGCTTCGTGACCTTGCGCAGCGACGAGACAACGGAGGGACCGATCGTGATGTTCGGGACGAAACGGCCGTCCATCACATCGACGTGGATCCAGTCGGCGCCGGCCTTCTCGACGGCGGAGATTTCCTCCGCGAGCCTGCCGAAATCAGCCGAGAGGATGGAGGGGGCGATCTTTTTCATGGGTGGAAATGCAAATACACCATCGCTCCCGGAGCGTCAAGCGGGAAAACCTCCTTGACAGTCCGCGGAAAAATCCGGAGAATCGCCGCCATGATTGCGCTGTACAACGTCCTTCTTGCGCTTGCCGCCCCGTTCCTGGCGACCTATTACGGCGGCAAGATGCTGCTCACGGGGAAATACCGCCGCAGCATCGGGCCGAAGTTGGGCGCCCTCTCGCCGGACCGGGTCGCCGCCATGACCGGTTCTCCCCGCATCTGGGTGCACGCCGTATCGGTGGGCGAGGTGACGGCGGCCGCCCCCATCGTCGCCGCGTTGCGGGCTTCGTACCCCGGGGCGTGCATCGTGCTTTCCACCAGCACGGAGACGGGCCAGGAAATGGCCGCCAAGGTCGTTCCCGAGGCGTCCGGCATCATCTATTACCCTCTCGATCTGCCGTGGGTCATCCGCAAGGTCATCGGCGTCGTGAACCCGGACGTCTTCGCCGCCGTGGAGACGGAGCTCTGGCCGAACTTCATCCGCGCCTGTAGGACGCGGGGCATACCGCTCGTCCTGGTGAACGGCCGGATCTCGGGGCGCTCCTTCCGGCGCTACCGGGCGACGCGGTTCTTCTGGCGGGGAATGCTCGCTGCCTTCTCGGAGGCCGGCATGATCTCCCGTCTCGATGCCGAGCGCATCGGCGAAATCGGCTTGGATCCGGTGCGGATCGGCATTCTGGGGAACGCCAAGTACGACGGTCTCGCCGCACGCGTGTCAGCGGACCTCGGGGACAGCACGAGGGAGCGGCTGAACGTCGCCGACGGCGAGCGCTTCTTCGTCGCGGGCAGCACCCATCCGGGAGAGGAACGGATCGTCCTCGACGTCTTCCACGGACTTCTGGCATCGCATCCCGAGTTCCGCCTGGCCCTGATTCCCCGTCACGTCGACCGGGCGCCGGAGGTCCTGGACATCGTCCGCCGAGCCGGCTTTGAAGACGTTCTGACCATGAAGGAAATTGCCGCCGGCCGCCGGCGGAAGGGGGAGCGGGTGGTCGTGGTCGATGTGATCGGCGAACTCTTCAAGATCTACTCGCTGGCGGAGATCGTCTTCTGCGGCGGCAGTCTCGTCCCCAAAGGCGGCCAGAACATCCTGGAAGCGGCCGCCTGGGGAAAGGTCGTCCTGTACGGCCCGCACATGGACGACTTCCTGTCCGAGAAGGACCTGCTGGAGGAAGCAGGAGCGGGGTTTACCATCGGAAGCGAGGCGGAGATGCTGGGGCGGATCGAGTCGCTGCTGGCCGATCCGCTTGAACTTCGGCGGCGAGGGGCCGAGGGAGCCCGCGTCGTTGCAGCGAACCAGGGCGCCGCCGGACGGTACGCGGAGCTAATCGTACGCAACCTGAAGAAAGGCTGACAGACTGCTGAATCCGACGGCGAACTCAGTTCCCCCGATGCGGCTCCACTTTGTTGTCATTCACCCTTTCCCTCTTGTCATTCCCGCGGAAGCGGGAATCCAGGGTCGTTGGGTTTGCCTGCGCGCCGGGTGCGCAACCAGAGCGCTGGGTCCCCGCGTGCGCGGGGACGACAGATGGGGGCACGGGTAACGGCGGAAGATTCGCTGATTTTGTC
>DAOSIS010000022.1:0-55354 GCA_035366835.1 Syntrophales bacterium
GCGCCGGCGGGACGCTGGGGATTCTGATCCCCCCCAGCGTCATGCTCGTCGTCATGGGGCCGGTGTTTCAGGTCTCCGTCGCGCGTTTGTATGCGGCGGCGATCCTGCCCGGGATCCTGCTCGCCGTGCTTTACATCGCTTACACCATGGGCAGGGTCATGCTGAAGCCCGAGCTGGGCCCGCCGCTCTCGGACGAGGAGCTCAACGTTCCCAAGAGCCACATCTGGCGCGAGTTCTTTGTCGGGCTCGTTCCGGTGGCCACGCTGATCCTGGTCACCCTGGGCACCATCATCACCGGCATCGCCACGCCGACGGAAGGCGCGGCCCTCGGTTGCCTGGGGGCGGTGGTCGTGACGGCGGCCAACGGGCGGCTGTCGTTCAAGCTCATCAGGGAGTCCGCCTACCGGACCGCCGAAACGACAAGCATGGTGATGATCCTCCTCGCGGCGTCCACGTTCATGGGGGCGGTCTTCTCCTCGATGGGGACGCCCAAGTTCATCGCCGACAGCCTGCTGTCCATGAGCCTGCCTCCCTGGGTCTTCGTGATCGGCATCCTGATCGTCGCTTTCATCCTCGGGTGGCCCCTGGAGTGGGTGCCCATCGTGGTCGTCATCGTCCCGATCTTCATCCCGATCCTTACGGGGATTCAGACCGATATGATCTGGTTCGGCATCGTGCTGGCCGTCGTATTGCAGAGTTGCTGGATCTCACCGCCGGTGGCGCTGTCCGCCTACTACCTGAAGGCGATCCAGCCGGAGTGGGAGCTGGCGGATATCTACAAGGGGATGATGCCCTTCATGGCCCTGCAGGCGATTGCAGTCATCCTTCTCTTTGCATTCCCGCAGATCGTGACCTGGCTTCCGAAGGCGCTGTTCGGTTGACGGAAATGCCGGCATTCGCCGGAAAAGGAGAGCGTGCTCCGCGGAGAAGAAGCGGATCGGGAATCGTTTGAAACGCTCGGGTTGGCCGCAGTCCTGGCCAACCCGAATTTTTTCTGCTGCTGTGAGGAACGAATATGGTGAAGACTGGCAGGGCCGCCGTCATGACGGAGGCCAGGAAGCCGCTGGAAATTCGTGAATACCCGCTCCCCAGGGTGGACAAGGGCTGCATCCTCGTGAAAATCACGTGCTGCACGATCTGCGGATCGGACCTCCACACCTGGACGGGGAGGAGAAAGTCTCCGACGCCGATCATTCTCGGCCATGAGATCATCGGAAAGATCGTGGAGCTGGGGGAGGGGGTGTCCCTCGATTCGGGCAACCGGCCCCTGAAGGTGGGGGACCGCATCACCTGGACCATCATGGACAACTGCGGCAAGTGCTACTACTGCCGCGAGAAGGGCCTCATGATGAAGTGCACCTCGCTGAAGAAGTACGGCCATGACAGCTGCGCGGAGGCGCCTCATTTCGTCGGCGGGTTCGCCGAATACTGCTACATCACGCCGGGGACCTGCGTGATCAAACTGCCCGACGAGCTGACGGACGAAGAGGTGGCGCCGGCGAACTGTGCGCTGGCGACCGTCGTCGCCGCATGGGACGCGATCGGGCTGCAGCCCTTCGACAACGTTCTCATCCAGGGCGCCGGGGCGCTCGGCTTCTACGCGGCCGCCCTCGCGAGGCACTACGGCTGCGAACGCATCATCGTGACGGATATTCTCGAAAGCCGCCTGGAGTTCGTCCGGCGCTTCGGAGCGACGGATACGATCAACACCAAGGGCATGAAGGACGAGGAGATCGTCGGGGCGGTCAAGGGGCTGACCGGCGGCTTCGGCGTCGATTGCGCAATCGAACTGGCCGGGTTTCCGGCGCTGATCCCGCTGGGACTTCGCTGCCTGCGCACGGGCGGCCGTTACATGGAGACCGGCAGCGCCTGGGCCGGGGCGAACTTCACGTTCGATGCTTCCGAGCTGATTTTCCGGTGCCTGACGCTGAAGGGTGTGCACAATTACGACACGAAGCACCTCCAGCAGGCCGTGGATTTTCTGCGGATGACGCACGACCGCTTCCCGTTCCGCGAGCTGGTCGGGGAGGAAGTGAATCTTGACCATATCAACGAGGGGCTGCGGATTGCGGAGTCCGGGAAGACGATCCGCGTCGCCGTCAAACCGTAGCCGCATGACGCGTCCGGAAAGGAGGAACCTGTCGTGAGCGGCCTGGCGATGGCCATTGTCCTGGCGTCCGCTTTCCTGCACGCCGGCTGGAACTTTCTCCTCAAGAAGAGCTGGAACAAGATCGCCTTTACGTGGTGTTTCCTGACGGCGGCGATCGTCATGTATCTCCCGGTCTGCCTGTTCTTCTGGCCGGACGAACCGATTTCTCCTCTGGGATGGGCCTGTATCGCCGGTACGGGCCTGTTCCATTTCCTGTATTTCTGGTTCATGGGGGGCGCCTACGAGCGGGGCGACCTGTCCCTCGTGTATCCGCTCTTCCGCGGATCCGGCCCCCTCCTGGTCCCGATCCTGGCCGTCGTCTTTCTGAAGGAGGAGCTTGCCACCCTCGGGATCGCCGGGATCGTGCTGGTGGTCCTGGGCGTCTACGTCCTTCATCTGAAATCGTTCCACGCGAAGTCCTTCATCGAACCGCTGGCCGCCCTGCGGGGCGGGGCGTCCGCCTGGGCCCTGTGCGCGGGGGTCTCGATCGCCGGATATACGATCGTCGACAAGATCGGGGTGTCGCAGGTGTTTCCCCCCGTCTATCTCTACATCGCCGTCGCCATCTGCTGGGTCATCCTGACGCCCTACGTGGTGACGCGCCGGCGGCATGAAATCCTTCAGGAGTGGAGAAACAACCGCGCCAACATCCTGATCGTCGGATTTCTCGCCATCTTCACCTACATCATGATTCTCTTTGCCCTGCAGCTGGCGAAGGTCAGCTATGTGTCGGCCGTGCGCGAGGTCAGCATCGTGCTTTCCGCATTTCTGGGCGTATCGCGGCTGGGGGAGAAGAACGCGGCCCAGAAGTTGCCGGGAGCCGTCATGATCGCCCTCGGGGTCGTCTTCATCGGCCTCAGCCGATAGGCCGGCCGGCCCGCCGGGTCCCGGGCTTCGGGGCGGGTAACGTCAAGAGTTTTGTGTCAGGTTTAAGAGGAAGGGGCCTCCGGTTTTGCTTTTGAAGTTTTCATGGGCGCGGTCCATTGACAAACCGTCGCGGCCGATACGATCATTTCGCGAACCGACGACGTTCAGAGGGGGGCGCACGTGCTCGATTTCAACCTGCGCGTTTTTCTCGCTGCGGCGAAGACGCGGAGTTTCACCAGGGCCGCGGAAATTCTGAATATCTCCCAGCCCGCCGTGACGCATCAGATCAAGAACCTGGAAACCCATCTGAAGACGAGTCTCTTCCGGCGGACGGGGAACAGGATCCAGCTCACGGAGGCGGGCCGGGTCCTCCTGACCTACGCGGAAGACATCCGGCAGCTGTATCTCAGGGCCTCCCGCGACATCCTGGAAAAGACGGGACAGGTTGCGGGCGAGATCCATTTCGGCGCGACGCACCTTCTGGGGAAATACTATCTGCCCCGCATGGTGGGCGAATTCAGGAAACGCTATCCCGACGCGAGCCTCTCCATGCTGGTCGCCAACAGTCAGGAAATCGTCCAGTACCTGCGCGACGGCTTCATCGAGCTGGCCGTCGTCAGCGAACCCCTCCACGTCCGGGGCATGACGGCGATTCCCTTTTACCGGGACCGCCTCACGGTCATCGTCTATCCGGGACACCGCTGGTGCGATGCCGGGGAGATCGAGACGGCCGATCTTTTCGACGAGGACTTCATCGCCCGCGAGCCCGGCTCGGGCACGCGGGAGGTCTATACCCGATTCCTGGAAGGCGTCCACAAAGGCCGCTCGCTGCGCACCGTCATGGTCTTCGGCAGCACGGAGGCCATCAAGACGGGGGTCATGGGCGAGATGGGGTTCTCCATCGTCTCCCGCCTTGCCTGCCGCCTCGAAACGGAGCAGGGACTCCTGAGGGAGATACGCCTCAAGGACCTGGACATGAAAAGGGATTTCCACATCGTTTTCCGCTCCGCAAAGCACCTGAGCCTGCCGGCCCTCAAATTCAAGGACTACCTCGTGAAGAAGAGCGAACTTGCGCCCGGGGTTGCGCCGGTCTCCCCATAACATTTTCTTATCGGGTCGATAAAAAGGATCCGTTTGACTTGACGGATCCTTGTCTGTATTGAAGCTCTCCGGAGCAAGCTCCGGAGGATCTTCGATCCTCAAGGAAGGGATCTTGAGCGTGATTCGCTCGCATTCCCCCGCGGCAAGCCGCGGGGGAATGCGAGCACTGCCGGATTCAACAGGCCTTTCGGGGCGGTGCCCCCAGATTGCAGGTCGTCCTTCAAATGAATCCGAAAGCCTGCGGCGGAAGCCGGGACGGGGATTGCGCGGGAAGAGGTCCGGAGGAACGCACAGCACAAGGAGCGATCTATGACGAATGCCGCAGCGACCAACAAAATCATGACGGCCGGGGAGGCCGTGGAGAAATTCGTATTCGACGGCGCTGTCGTCGGGCTCGGCGGGCAGAATGTCGGACGGTGCGCCATGGCCATCGTCCACGAGATCATTCGCCGGCGGACCGCGAACCTGACCGTCGTCGGCTGCAACCTCTCCATCAACATGGACATGCTGGCGGGGGCGGGCCTCGTCAAACGCTGTGAAGGCGGGACCGGGAATCTGGAATACTTCGGAACCACCTTCTGCTTCCGCCGCGCCATCGAGCAGGGTATCATGGAGATGGAAGACTACAGCCACCTGGGCGTCCTCAGCAGGCTGATGGCGGGCGAAATGGGACTCCCCTTCATGCCCACCAAGAGCATGCTGGGGTCGGACATGCTGACGCAGCAGGCGGCGTCGACGGGGAAGAAGTATGAACTGGTGGAGAACCCGTGGAATCCCGGCGAGAAAGTCCTCCTGCTGCCGGCGCTGCGGCCGGACGTGGCGATTATCCACGCGCAGAAATGCGACCCCATGGGGAATGTCGTGATCGAGGGATTCCTCTGCCACGACGTGGAGCTGGTGCGGGCGGCAAGGCACACGATCGTCAGCTGCGAGGAAATCGTGCCCACGGAGAAGATCCGCATGGACGGGGAACGCACGAACATCCCCTATCTGTACGTGGACGCCGTGGTGGAACAGCCTTTCGGCGCCCACCCCACGGCCGCCTACCGGTACTATGATTACGACATCGATCACGTGAAGCTCTACCAGAGATACGCCCGGGAGGGCGGAAAGGCCTATGAAGACTATCTGAAGACCTACATCTTCGGCACCAAGGATTTCGACGACTACCTCGACAGGGCAGGAGGATTCAAGATGATGAACAGCCTGATCAAACACATGAAGGCGATGCTGTAGGGGAGGGATGAGGGGATGAACTGCAGTCTGGAAGAGTTGACCGTGATCGAGGCCTCCCGGTATCTTGAAGACGGCAAGACCGTATTCGCGGGCACCGGTCTTCCCCTGATGACGACGCTTCTGGCGATCAAGACCCATGCGCCGAATCTCTGCTTCGTCTGCGAGACGGGCCCGATCGCGCCGATCGTCCTGCCGACGCCGCTGTCCGTCTCCGATCCCCGGCTTCAGCACCGGGCCGTGCGCCTCGGATCCCTGAAAGAGGTCCTGGCCAACCTGCTCCAGCGGGGCATGATGGACGTCGGCTTCGTCGGCGGAGCGGAAATCGACCAGTACGGGAACATCAACTCCACGGTCATCGGCGACTATCGCCGGCCGAAGGTGCGCTTTCCGGGAAGCGGCGGCGGCAACGACATCCTCTCGCACGCCAAGAGGATCCTCATCATCACCAAGCACGAGAAGAAGCGCTTCCCCGAACGGTGCCACTACATCACCAGCCCGGGATACGTGGGCGGCGGGGCGGACGGCAGGGTGAAGGCGGGGCTGACGACGAGCCCGCGGCCCCCGATCACCGTCATCACGAGGCTGGGCGTGATGGAAACCGATCCCGGAACGGGGCGCTTCCGGATCGTCAAGGTCATGCCCGGCTCCAGCATCGAGCGGATCCTCTCGGAGACGGGTTTCCGTCCCGATGTGGCGGACCGGCTCGAGGAGGTGAAGGAGCCCAGCGGGTTCGAACTCCGGGTGCTGCGCGAGGAGGTCGATCCGCAGGGCCTGTACATGAAGAAGGTATGAAGAAAAGGAGGCGTTTCCCGGTCATGAAAGAGCGTCATTCCCTGGCATTCCGCGATTATCTGGCGGCTTTTCAAGAGCCGGACGAACCGTTTCTCTTCTTTTACCGTGTGGGGAAAGGCGGCGGCGTCGACAGGCGCGGGCTTACGCGCGGCGCGTTCCTGTCCCTTGCCGGGAAGGCGGCGGGGGTCCTCCGGGACGCCGGTCAGGGCAAGGGGTGCAGGATCCTCCACTGCTTCGGGGCCAACGACGTCCACGACCTGGCGTTCCGTCTGGCCGGGGCCATGATCGGAACCGTTCCGGTCACGGTCAACTGGCAGGACGATCCGTTGGACCGTCTTCTCTACAAGTGCCGCCAGACGGAGGCGACGATGGTGGTGACGGGCGCCTCCTTCGATCCCGCGCTGCGGGAAGGACTGCAGGCGAGGCTGCCGGACATCCCCTTTTTCGATGCCGACGGCCTCGGGGAGCGCAGGGGGATCTCCGCCGCGGAGTACGAGGCGGATCTGGGCGAAGAGGACACGAAGATCATCATCTTCACCTCCGGGACGACCGGCAATCCCAAGGGGGCGCAGCTGGCGTACCGCAGCTACCGGAACAACCGCGCCGCCTTCGAACAGATGCTCGCAATCCGGCCGGCGGACCGGTTTGCGGCGGTTGTCGTGAACCCCATGCACCACACCAATTCCACGGCCATAACGGATTGGGCGTTGCGCCGTCCGGGAAGCCACGTGCACCTGATCGAGAAGTACTCGACGGGATACTGGGAGATCCTGACCGGCGTCGCGGCGGAGGGATACGACCGGATCCTTGCGCCGACAGTCTCGCGGCATTTCGATTTCCTGGAGGAGCTGGCGGCGGCAGAGCGCCTCCTCGTCCCCCTGGACAAGTTGAAGGAGGCGATGGGGCGGATCGATTTCCTGATCGGTTCCGCGCCGGTCGGGCCGACGACAGTGGGCCGTCTGCAGAGATACGCCGGCCGCATACCGACCGTCCGCTTCGGCTCCACGGAGACCTGCCTTCAGGTGCTGGGCATCCCCCGGACGCTGGACGACGGGGCGCGACTCGAGGTGTTCGAGCGGGGATGGGCCCACCATGTTCAGGGGGAGCCTCTCTCCGGATACTACATCGGCCGGCCTCACGAGCCCTATACGGAGGTCCGGATCGTCCGGGGCGTCGTCCGCGGCGGCGAGGGATTCATGGTGGACGTGCCGACCGGAACTCCCGGCTACCTGATTACCCGCGGCGGCAATGTGATGACCGGCTACGTGGGGAATCCGGAGGCGACCCGCGAGGTGTTCGAAGACGGATGGTATCTGGGATTGAAGGACATCTGCTTTGCCCTGGAGAATCCGCGGGACGGCCGGCTCGATTATTTCTGGGTCAGCCGGGACTCGTCCCTGCTGATCCGCGGAGGCGCCAATTACGCCTACGATCAGATCAGCGCCCAACTCGCCGATTTCGTCGTCCGCCGCTACGGGCTTCCGAGGGAATCCTTCCAGATCGCCGTCGTGGGGCTCAGGGTCGAAAGCGAACACGAGGATTCCTGCTGCGTCACGATGGAGCTGCTCGGCGACGAGGCGCGCCGTCTGCAGCCGGTGCTCGAGGAGTCCTTCCTGAGAGAGGCGAAGAGGGGCGTTTCGAAGGGGGCCAGGCCGGACATCCTGCGCTTCGCCGAAATCCCGAGAAACTTCAAGGGGGCGCTGCTCGTTCCGCAGCTGAAAAAGGATACCATCGCTTACCTGACGAGCCTGGGACGCAGGTTGTCCTGAAAAGCCCTCTGTCCGTGGTGCCGCCCGGGAACCGCGCTTCAATGTCAGAATAAATTCCATATATTTGTATTTTCAATGAGATTGAATTACAAGGGAAACACTCCCTTCCGCCCGGGCGTGCGGCACCCCCCGGGCTGCGGGGCCTCTTCCCGGCGTCCCGGGAGGCGCCGCGTGGGGCAAGGGCCGCCGGGGCTATGGAATGACATGGTGTAATGAAAAACATGAGATTTATTAAATTGACTTATAGTTGACATGCCCCCTATAGAAGAGAAGATGAGCCTTGAAAGGACTTCCCCCGGATATCGGCGGGGAGGGGCATGGGCAGCGCGGGGCAGCGGAAAGAGAATCAACGGCAGGAATCGTCGGTAACTGCGTCGATCGGGAAGGAATTCTAATTTATCTGGCAGGAGGAATTGAATGAAGAGAGATCGTTTGTTTGGTAGGAAAACGGGAATTTCCTACAAGACGGAAGAAAAGACCGTCTTACGGGGCTTCAACCTGAGCGATCTCGCGGAAGCGGGATACACGTTCTATGACGCCCTGTTCGTGCTGTTCCAGAACAGGATCCCGTCGGAAGCGGAAATGGACATGCTGCGCTATGAGACCGGCGAATTCCTGGAACACTCGATGTCTCCGTCGGCGGCGTCGGCCATCGCGGTCATCAACGGCCGGCCTTATCTGCCGGCGGCCGTCGCGGCGTCCGTCATGACCTTCGGCGGGGCGCACGGCCCGGGGGCGGCGCACGGCTACATGCTGCACAAGTACATCGAGCGCGCCCGCGTGGAGGGCAAGCCGGTCGAGGAGATGGGCAAGGTCCTCGTGGACGAGTACATGGACAACGGCCTTGCCGTCATGGGAATGGGACAGCCGCAGCACACGGACGGCGACCCCCGCGCGCAACCGACGCACATCAAGCATGAGCAGCTCTGCAAGGGCGTCTATCTGGACCTCCAGTGGGCGATCGAGAAGCGCTTCAACGAGCGCCGCAAGAAGGAAGGCCGCTCCTACGTGGCCGTGAACATGATCGGCGCCGGAAATACCGCCCTGGCGGAGCTCGGATTCTCGCCCAACGCGGCCTGGTGCATCGGTTGCGTGTGCCGCGGATTCAGCTGCGCCGCGCACGCCCTGTACACGATGAAGAAGGGACGCGCCTGGGCGGCCTCCAAGAGCGAGCCCATGGTGCAGATGCTGGATCTGTCCATGATCAAGTATGTGGGTCCGGCGGATCGTGAAGTGCCTCCGCAGTCGGAACGGCAGGCCTATGCGAAAAAACAGAAAGAGGAAGGAGAATACAAGAAATGGGTAATCTAGACGATCCGAGACTCATGTTCAATTACAGGACCCGCGAACGCGGCTGCATTCCCCCCGATGAGAAACGACAGCGCTTCCAGTGGGTCTCCGAAGTCGCCTACAAGAACGTTCACCGCATCGTGTCCCGCGGTTACGATACGACGGAGCTGGTGGAGGAAGGATACGGCCTCACGGACGTGCTCTTCATCGACTTCCAGGCCCGCATCCCCCTGATCGAAGAAGACCAGATGCTCAACTACATCATGGTCGTCATGCTGGAGGACGGCCAGTCCAACCCGGCGAACATCGCGCGGATCGTGGCCCAGGGCAAGACCTACCTCACGCAGGCCGCGGGCGCGTCGATCCTCGCTTTCGGCCACGCCTTCGGCGGATACTCGGCCATGGGCAACCGCCTGATGACGTACCTGGCGAAGGGTGAAAAAGAGGGGAAGTCCGTGGCGGAGATGGCGGCCCTCCTCGTGAAGGAGCATGCGAAGGACGAAGCGCTGGGCGTATCGGACCTGATGCTGAAGGACCCGATGGCCAAAAGGCTGGTCGCGCGCGCCGAAAAACTGGGTGTCGCCGGCAAGCACATCGCGTTCCAGAAGGAGATCGTGAAGGCCGCCCAGAAGGCGAGCAAGACGCCGGTGGACATCGATATGCTCGGTGCGACCTGCGCCGCCATGATGGACCTGGGGTTCACGCCTGAGGCCGCGTGGGCCATCCTGGCCGTGACGCGCGCCTTCGCCGCCGGCGCCCACTACTGCGAGGAAATCGAACGCGGTGATGGGTATGTCCGCCTGGGACAGGTTCTGACGCCGAAGGAAGACTACGACGGCGAACCCGACAGGCCCGTTCCTTCCCTGGAAGAGCGCAAGAAGGTCGTGAAGTCGATGGTCGCGAAGACGCCCCAGGAATGGCGCGAGAACGTCGACAAGAAGAAGAAGATCAGCGGCTCCGGCTGGGCCATCGAAGAGGAAATCGAAGATCCTCGCGGCAGTCGCAAGATCTGAACGCCTTCCGCGGGAAGTCTTGAAGGAAGTTTTCATGTCCCTCCCCCTCCCGCCGTTTCGGGCGGGCGGGGGAGAGGTTTGCTGCGAGACAAGGAGGAACAAGAATCATGGCTGAAGACAATGTGAAGGGAATGTACGATAAGGCGAGAGCGGCGTTCAAGATCGTCGAGTTCTGGCCTCAGGACAAGGTCGATGATATGGTCCTGGCCGTCGGCTGGGAGCTTCAGAAGAAGGAGACGGCCGAGGAACTGGCGCGGCTCGCCGTCGAGTCCGGCCTCGGCGTCTACGAAGACAAGGTTCACAAGATCGGGACGAAAGTCCGCGGCACGCTCTACGATCAGATCGGCGTGAAGACCTGCGGCCTCGTGGAAGAGGACAAGGCCAAGGGGATCCGCAGGTACGCCAAGCCCATCGGCGTCATCGCGAACGTCGTGCCCTGCACGAATCCCGAATCGACGGTGTGCTGCATCGCGCTGAGCACCCTGAAGACGCGCAACGCGATCATCTGCTCGCCGCACCCCCGCACGGAGCTGGCCACCTACACGACGGTGGAGCATATCCGCAAGGCCCTGGCGAAGGTCGGCGCTCCGGTCGATCTGGTCCAGTGCATCCGCCACACTAGCAACGAGAAGACCCAGGAACTCATGGCCAACTGCGATTACGCGGTCGCCACCGGCGGCGCGGCCCTCGTGAAGGTCGTCTACGCGGCGGGCGTCCCCGCCCAGACCGTGGGCGCCGGCAACGTCGTCTCCATCGTCGATGCGACGGTGAAAGACATTCCGACCATGGCGGCGAGGCTCGTGAAATCGAAGACCGCCAACAACGCGGCGTCCTGCTCGTCGGAAAACGCCGTCGCCATCGAAGAGAAGGTTTTCGACAAGGTCGTGGCGCAGTTGAAGGCGGAGGGCGGTTACCTCTGCAGCACCGAGGAGCGCGAGATCCTGAGGAAGACCATGTGGCCCGACGGTCACACCCTGAACCGCGAAATCGTTGCGAAGAACGCGGTGTTCATCGCCCAGCTGGCGGGTCTGAAGGTTCCCGCAGGCACGCGTGTCCTCATGGTCATGGGGGAGAAGATCGGCAGAGAGGACCGCTTCTCCGGCGAAAAGCTCTCCCCGGTTCTCACCGTCTGGAAATGGACGGACTTCGACGAGATGCTGGACCGCCTGGAGAAGATCCTGAGATTCTCCGGCGAGGGCCATTCGGTGAACATCCAGACCGAGATCGACGAGCGGAGAGTGAAGCTGGCGCTGCGCGCCAACGTGGGCCGGGTCGTCAGCAACATGGGCCATACCGAAGCGAACAGCGGCGGGTGGACGAGCCATCTGGGCTTCACGGACACGCTGGGCTGCGGAACCTGGGCCGGGAACATCAGCTGCGAAAACATCAACTGGAAGCAGTTTCTCATGTACACCCGTCTGGCGGTTCCCGTCGAGAATTATCAGCCGTCGGATGACGTCCTCTTCGGGCCCTACCTGAAGAAGTACGGCAGGGACTGATCCCGGGATCGGCGATCCTCCTTTTGGCATACGGGGCCCCGCGCTTTCTTGGGCGGGGTTTCCCGTTTTTTTGTGATAGGATGACGGAGGCGGGGGGCATTTTATGATTCGGGCGGTCTTCTGGGACAACGACGGGGTTCTCGTCGATACGGAACTCCTGTATTACCGGTCGACGCGGGAGGTGTTGCGTCGGGTCGGCATCGATCTCACGGTGGCGGCGTTCGTCGACATCTCTCTCAGGCAGGGGCGGTCCGTCTTCGATCTTGCCGAAAGGCACGGCGTCTCCCCGGGGGCCGTGGAGGCGCTCCGGGACGACCGGAACCGGCTCTACGGCGACCTGCTGGGGCGGGGCGTGCCCGTGATGGACGGCGTCGAGGCGGCCCTCCGCGAGCTTCGGGGGAGGGTGACCCTCGGGGTGGTGACGAGTTCGCGCCGCGAGCACTTCCGGCGGATGCACGAGCGAACGGGGCTTCCGGACTACTTCGACTTCGTCCTGACGCGCGAGGACTTCCGCGAGGCGAAGCCGGACCCGGAACCGTACCTCAAGGCGCTCCGGCATGCCGGGCTCGACGCGGAGCAGTGCATCGTCGTCGAGGACTCGGAAAGGGGCCTGCTTGCCGCTTCGGCAGCAGGGATGCGATGCCTGGTCGTGCCCAACGAATTGACGCGCGGCCAGAATTTTCACAAGGCCTGGCGCATCCTCCGCGGCGCCAGCGAGGTTGCCGATGCGGTCCTCTCCTTGCAGGAGGGGTCCTCCGCAGCGGCGGCCTGACGGGGAAATGCAGGCGCCCTGCGCAGCGGCCCGGCAATGCGGTCTGTGGGAGGACATCGTGATTCGCGCTCTCCTGTTCGATTTCGGCCAGACCCTCGTCGATTCGGCGGAAGGTTTCCGCGCCGCCGAAAAGGAGGCGGAAAGGGCCGTGTTCGAGTTCCTGGGCGACGTTTCCTGGGAAGATTTCCTGGACGCTTACCGCCGCCTGCGCAAGGAGCTGCACGGGCGGTCCAATTTCTCGCGCCAGGATCTTTTCCGCGGGGTCTGTCAATCCGCCGGCCGGGAGCCGGAGACCGAACGCCTGGTGCAGTGGGAAAACCGCTACTGGGAACGGGTCCGGGCCGCGACGAGACTTTTTCCCGAGACCCTCGCGGTCCTGTCGGCGCTGCGGCCGAAGTACCGCCTCGGCATGATCACGAACACGCAGGGGCAGAGGCCTTCCGTCATGCACCGGCTTCGTGAAGTCCCGGCGCTTCCGGATTTCTTCGAGGTGATCGTCGTCGCGGGCGAAGCGGGTGTGCCGCCGAAACCCGATCCGCTGCCGTTCCGTGCCTGCCTGGAGCGGATGGGGCTGCGGCCGGAGGAGGCGGCGTACGTGGGGGACGATTGGCGCATCGACGTCCTCGGCGCGCGCGGCGCGGGCATGCGCGCCATCTGGCTGCGTCACGAAAGCGTCCGGCGGAACTGGCCCGACGTCGATGCCGATGCGCCGGTGATCACCCGTCTCGATGCGCTTCTCTCCGTCGACCGCCTCCTGAAATGACGGCGCCTTCGATGTCCCTTCCATCTCGATCGCCTGACGGCAAAACTGCTATTTGCCATGACATTGGCGGCCGTTTCTGTTATAGTTCCATCGTTTTCGTGAAACACCCGCTTGCATCAAAAAAACGCTCGTGACCGAAACTCTTGCGAAGAGCCGCCTGGCGGCGGCTTGGGGCGAGCCATGTACTTCAACCATCTGAAAGCGTTCTATCATGTTGCCGATTGCCGGAGCTTCACGCTGGCCGCGCAGAAGCTCAATCTTTCTCAGCCCACGTTGAGCCTCCAGGTCCAGTCTCTGGAGAGACAGTACGGGATCCCCCTCATCAAGCGATACAAGAAGGCCTTCGAGCTCACGGAGGAAGGGGAACTGGTTTTTTCCTACGCGCAGTCGATTTTCGCGCTCCTGCACGACCTGGAGAATTCGATCGAAGATCTGAACACGCGCAGCTTGAAAATCGGCTCGACCCCGACGCTCGCCCACTACATCCTCCCGGGGATCATCCAGTCGCTCAAGGAAACCCATCCCAAGCTGAAGGTGCAGCTCTACACGGGTTTGTCGAGGGAAGTCCTCGAGATGGTCGTCAATTTCGAATACCACGTCGGGCTGATCAGCCGGATCGATTATCCCGGCAATATCGTCAGGCGCCCGATCGCGGAACCGAAACTGTATTTCATCGCCAACGATCCGGCGCTGCCCGATGAGATCCATCTCGAACAATTGGCATCGTATCCGATCATCCTTCCGGAGGCCGGGTCGGCGACACGCGATTACCTCATCGGCGAGTTTCAGCGCCGCGATATCCCCATGAACATCTGCATCGATTGCGAGAACGCCCAGGCGATCAAGCACATGGTGCACCTGGGCATGGGCGGCGCCTTTTTCCCCATCTATGCGATCGCCGAGGATATCCAGGAAAAGAAGTACCGCAAGATCGGAATCCGGGACGACCTTCATATCACGGTTGATCTGATCTGCCTGAAAGACAGGAAGAACATCAAGATGGTGAAGAGTTTCCTTTCCGCAGTCCAGTCCCACGCCTTCCCCGGATAAAGCCTCTACTCCGGTCCGCGCCCGCCCGCAGCGGCGGGAGGATCTCTCCGCCTCTCTTCCCGGCCGCCGCACCGGTCAATGAAATTATTGAAAATATGTATTGGACGGCGGAGGCCCGTTGCCGCATGCTGCCGTTGCCGGCCGCTCCGGAGCCTTCGGGACGGCGGCGTGGAGGTTCTCGATGCGGAATGCGGATTCGGTGGTTCTCTTTCTGATTGACGGGATGCGTCCGGACGGTCTGCGCCGGGCCGACACGCCCGTGATCGACGGCCTTGTGAAGGCGGGCGCCTCGACGATGTCGGCGCAGACCGTGATGCCGACAACGACCCTGCCCTGCCACACCTCTCTGTTTTTCAGCCTGGCGCCGCAGGACCACGGCATCCTGGACAACACCTGGAAGCCGCTGAAGCCTTCCGCCAGGAGCCTCTTCGGCGTTCTGAGCGAACGGGGTATGGCCGCGGCGAGTTTCTTCAACTGGGAACCCCTGCGCAACCTGTCTCCCGACGGCGCCCTGGCCGCCTCCTTTTTTCTCAAGGACCGCAGCGAACATGACGGGAGCATCGACCGCGAACTCGCGTCGCTGGCCGTGCGCTGGCTCAAGGCCAATCCCTTCCAGTTCGCCTTTGTCTATATGCACAACACCGACCGCACCGGCCACAGCGAGGGCTGGATGTCGGACAAATATCTTCAGTCCATCGCGAACGCCGACGCCTGTATCGGCGAGGTGATGGGGGTCCTCGACGGCAAGACGGCCGTGATCGTCATGAGCGACCACGGCGGCCACGACCGGACGCACCACTCGGACCGTCCCGAGGACATGACGATTCCGTTCATCATCCGCGCGCCGGGCGTCCGCGGCGGCAGCGGGATCCCGGGGGATGTGCGCATCACGGACGTCGCACCGACGATCGCCGCGCTCCTGGGGGTGGAGGCGCCGGATTCATGGGTCGGCGCGAAGATCGCCGTCTAGGCGCGACGGATCATCCGTCCGAGCCGGTCCCGGATCGCCGGGCGGCCTTCAGACCGGAAGGGGAAAGGAGCGGGGTTCTTTTGAGCCTTGAGGAGGGCTTCATGCCGATCATCGGAGTATCCACGTATTCGTTGTTTCTGAAAATGACGTCGCTGGAGGCGATCCGGTTTGCGGCGGCGGAGGGATTCGGAGGCGTGGAAATCTACACCTCTCCCTATGTCTTCACGCCCGACGGCGCCACGGAGCAGGACAAGAAAGCCATCCGCAGCATCGGAAAGAAGAAGGGCCTCTCCTACGCGGTTCATTTCGCCGGCGGGAATGACCTGGCGAACGTCGACAAGTTCCACCTGGCGGAGAGCCGGAGGAAGCTGCGCAAGACGATCGAATTCTGCCATGAAATCGGGGGGGGGGTGGTTGTCGTTCATCCCGCGCAGGAGCCGCGCATGAGCATCCACAAGAAGCATCCCCTGACGCAGTATCCGAAGTACACCCTGCCCAATCTGCGCGAGGATGCCCTTGCGCGCTTCAAGGAATCGCTGAACGACGGGGCCATCTGGGCGAAACGGGCGGATGTCCTCCTCGGACTCGAGAATTACAGCCACGTCCCCAATTGCCTCCAGACCCGGTACGAGGACCTGGTGGAGTGGGTGACGGAGATCGGGAATCCGGCGCTGCAGATCACGCTGGATACCGGGCATGCGAATCTCGAAGGAGGCGTTCGGGAGGCGATCGGCATCTTCGGCCCCCGCATCGTTCATGTGCATCTGAACGACAACAACGGGAAGTCGAGCGCGCATGGAGAGCTCGGCGCGGGGACGATCCGCTGGGACGCCCTCCGGCCTTTCCTGCGCTCTTTCGACGGCATGCTTTGTATCGAGATCCTCGGTTTTGACGATCTGGAGGGTTCGGTTCTGCGCAGCAAGGCATTCATGGAAAAGCTGTTGCAGCGGGAATCCTGCGGGGCTAACGTATCATCTCCGCCTGGTCCGTGTTGAACCGAACGGGGCAGGCACGGAGGAGGGAAGTCAGGTATGATCGAGCGATTTCTTCGCATGGGAACGATGATCGGGGCGGCGCTGGTCCTGGCGTTGTCGGCGGCCGCCGCTCCGGCGGCCGAACCCGCGGCGACAGCGGACTGGCCTCCCTACGCGACCGTGCGCGATGAAACCTCCCTCTACATCCGCTGGCGCACGGCGGAGCCGTCGCAGGACCGTCTGATCCTGTACGGGGACGGAGCGAAAAAGGAACTCGGGACATTTGCGGAAAAGGCTCCCCTGCAGGCGCACCGCGTGCTGCTGGAGGGCCTCAAGCCCGGGGCCCTGTATCCCTACCGCATCTCGGGGACGAAGAATGCGGGAATGGAGGGGCAGTTGCGGGTGCCGCGGCAGGGACGTGAATTGAACTTCTTCGTGATCGGCGACACCCAGGCCCTGACGGAACCCGGCACGCTGGATATGGAGCTGTCGAGGCAGCGGCTGACGGTCGACGCGATCGCCGGGGATCCCGTCCCGGGCGATTTCCTCGTCCACACCGGGGACCTGGTCGAATCGGGCAACCTGCCGGAGTGGAACGGCTTCTTCCATCTGATCGCCCCCCTGACGTCCAGGATGCCCCTCTTCGCCGTCAAGGGGAATCACGACGACCGGACGGGCCGTTTCGTCGAGGCCTTCGCTTTCCCACTCGGAGAAAAGCCTTACGGAACCGATTGGCATCACTTCGCGACGGAAAACGCCCTCTTCATTTTCCTGAATCTCAATTTCAGCAGCATCCCGCAGGTCTCCGAGACAGACTACTGGTTGAGTCTTGTCCTGGAGCAGTTCAAGGACAGGAAGTGGAAATTCGTGTTCACCCACCAGCCGATTTACAGCAACGTGGAGCGGGACAGCGACACGCCGTACCGGGCGCTCTTCGAACCGCTCTTCATCAAGTACGGCGTGGACGTCGTATTTTCCGGACACCACCACGCCTATCAGCGGATTTCCCGGAACGGCGTCACCTATATCGTTTCCGGCGGAGGGGGGGCGGCGACCTATTCGCCGCTGATGGACAGGCGGCTGGAGGGAACGGCCAAGACGGAGGAAAAGACGCTGCACTATCTGCGCGGGCGGATTCTGGGCGATACGTTCGTCCTCGACGTCCGCCTGGTGGGGCGTGAGAACCAGCCGGGGAACGTCGAGCGCGCCGACGGCGAGATTGACCGCTTCGAACGGACCAAACCATGAAGACCCTGTACTGGCGAAGCATCAAGGAGGCGTTTGTCACGGGCTACGAGCATATCGGCCTGCTGATGGCGGCGAACGTCCTCTTCGTCCTGGCTTCGCTCCCGCTCGTTACGCTGCCGGCGACGATTCCGATGCTCGGCGCCGCCGTCTCGTCGATCGCCGGGGGAAGAAAGCCCTCCTGGAGAAAATTGTGGGAGGACGCGGGGCGGCACTATCTCCGCGGCGTGGCGCTTCTTCTCTGGGCCGCCGGCGTCGCGGGCCTCCTCGCCGTCGATTTGTACATTCTGGGGACGATGAAAGAGAGCCATCCGGAAGTCGCCTATCTGATCATGGGGTTTGTGCTGTGTTTCCTGCTGGCCTGGCTGCTCATGCAGATCTACGTGCTGCCTTTTTTTCTTGCGGCCCCCCGGGCGGTCGGCAAGGCGTTCAGGAAGTCCTTCCTGCTGGTCCTGGACAACTTCGGCCTGTCCCTCGCCATCGCTTCGACCATGCTGGGCGTCGTTCTGGTCATGGTGCTGTCGGGCGTCGGACCCTTCGTCCTGATGGTCAGTTTCCTGTTTCTGCTTCAGCAGCGATTTTTTGCCAATCTGATGGAGAGGTATGATGAACAACGCTGATCTGGGAAAATTTTCCGGGAGCGTCGCCGGGCTCGATTCGGCAGCCATCGATGCCCTGAACCGCAGGCTGATGCGGCGCAAGATCCTTCAGGAAGCAGTCACCGGCTACCTGTTCATCCTGCCGGCGCTGTTCATTCTGGTCGCCTTCTGGTTCATCCCGACCTTCTATGCCTTCGTCGTGAGTTTTTTCCGGTGGGACTTCATGAACCCGGTCAAGACGTTCGTGGGGCTGGGCAACTACAGGGAGCTGCTCACGTCGCTCGAATTCTGGAAGGTGATGTGGAACACCGTCTACTACATGATCGGGGCCATTCCGCTGGCGATGTTCTTCGCGCTGGTGCTGGCCCTGTGCCTGAACGAGAAGCTGAAGCTTCTCGCCTGGTTCCGGACGGCCGCGTTCGCGCCGGTGGTGGCGTCGATCGTCGCGATGGCGGCGGTGTGGATGTGGATGTACGATCCGATCAACGGCCTCCTGAATTACTTCCTGCAGCTGTGCGGCATGAAGCCCCTGAAGTGGCTGACGGATACGCAGCTGGCCATGCCCGCCCTGATCCTCGTCGATATCTGGAAGCATACCGGCTACGACATGATCATCTACCTGGCCGGCATCCAGAGCATCCCCGATTCCTATTACGAGGCGGCCAAGATCGACGGAGCGAACGCCTGGCAACGATTCTGGAAGATCACCTGGCCGCTCCTCGGGCCGACGACCCTCTTCATCCTGATCATCTCCGTCATTCAGCGCTTCCAGGTGTTTTCGATGGTCCACACCATGACCAAGGGCGGCCCCGTCCAGGCGACCGACGTCATCGTCTATTACCTCTACGAAAAGGCCTTCGTCAATTTCGAGATGGGCTACGCATTCGCCGTCGCCTACGTCCTTTTCCTGATCATTTTCGCGGTCACCGTCATCCAGTGGAAAGTCGGAGCGAAAAAAGTGCACTACGGAAGGTAAATCCTTCCGACGGACCTTTGCGAGGAAAAGATGGATCTCAGAGAAGAACAGGCAAGAGATTACAGAATCCGGAAAGGCGCGCTGCGGGCGCTCGTCTATGCCTTTCTCATCCTGGCGGCGGTGATCTCGCTGTTCCCGCTGTACTGGATGCTGCTGACGTCGCTGAAGCCGGCCGAGGAGATCTTCGTTTTCCCGCCGACGTTCTGGCCGAGCCGGTTCGCCTGGGAGAACTACATCGCGGCGTGGAATTCTTCGCCCTTCGGCCGCTACTATCTCAACAGCATCATCGTCACGTTCTTCACGACGGGAGCGCACGTCGCCTTCGCCTGCCTGACGGCTTACGCCTTCGTCTGCATCCGTTTCCCGGGCCGCGAAGTCGTCTTCATGGCCTTTCTGGGCACGATGATGATCCCCCACGTGGTGAATCTCATCCCCTCCTTCGTGCTCCTGAAGAAGCTGAACTGGATCAACACCTACCGGGGATTGATCGTGCCCCACGTCATCAGCGTGTTCGGGATCTTTCTCCTGCGCCAGTTCTTCATGGGCGTTCCGAAGGATTACGAGGACGCGGCCAAGATCGACGGCTGCGGGCGGCTCGGCATCCTCTGGAGGATGTACGTTCCGCTGGCGAAGCCGGCGATCTCGGCGCTGACGATCTTTTCCTTTTACCACGTGTGGAATGATTTCTTCTGGCCGCTGATCATCACCAGCACCGACGACATGCGCACCCTGCAGATCGGACTGCGTTACTACATCGACGCGGAAGGCGGGTCGGGGTGGGAACTGGTGATGGCGGCGGGGACGATGGTCGTCGCCCCGGTGCTGCTGGCCTTTTTCCTCCTTCAGCGGCAGTTCGTCCGGGGAATCACGATGACGGGCCTCAAGGGGTAGCGGACTCGGGATGGAAAGGGCATCGGGACCCTTCTTGGAATGAGGAAGCAACGTTTCGCGAAGAGGAAGGAGAAAGACATGAAGAAGAAGACGGGAATGAGGGTGTTCTGTGCGGGTCTGGCAGCGATGCTGGGACTGGCCGTGTTCGTACTGGTCCCCGCTTCGGCATCTGCCGCCGAGAAGCAGGAACTGGTGGTGTGGCATTCCAAGGCCACGGACCGCGGAAAGGTGTGGGCAAAACTGGTAGAAGATTTCAACAACAGCCATCCGGACATCAAGGTGACGGCCACGTACCAGGGCGGCTACGAGACGACGATCCAGAAGGTGACCACGGCGATCGCCGCGAACGCCACGCCCGACGTCGCCGAGCTTCCCCAGAGCTACGGAATCCCGCAATTCGCGGAAAGCGGCAGGCTCCTGCCGCTGGACGGTTTCCTGACGAAGGAGGACAAGGCGGATTTCTACGAGCCCGCGATTGCGCGCTATACCTACAAGGGGAAGATCTACGCGATTCCCAACGCCGTCAGCACCTCGCTTCTGTATTACAACGTGGACATGTTCAAGGAAGTCGGCCTCGATCCGAACAAGCCGCCGCAGACCTGGGACGAACTCGTCGCGGCCGGCAAAAAGCTGACGCGGGACATCAACGGCGACGGCAAGATCGACAAGTGGGGCCTCGTGTCCCACACGACGGTCAATTACTTCCTCTACGCCTTCATCGCCGAGAACGGCGGCGAACTGTTCGACAGCCAGGGAAACCCGGTCTTCAACTCCAAGGAGTGCGTGGAAGCCTTCCAGTACTGGTCCGACCTGGTCCACAAGCACAAGATCATGCCGCCCCTGACCCACACGGCGGCGAACAAACTCTTCATCGCCGGGACGGCCGGGATGATGTACCAGTCGACGGGATTCATGGAGACGCTGGATCGCTCCGTGGGCGGCAGGTTCCAGTACAAGGTGGCCTTCATGCCCAAGAAGAAGGGCTACGGCACCGACATCGGCGGAACGGGGATCGGGATCTTCAAATCCAACCCCAAGCGTGAGGCGGCCGCCTGGACTTTCGTGAAGTGGATGACCGACACCGAGCGGTCCGCCTTCTGGAGCGAAAAGACCGGCTACATTGCGGCGCGCAAGTCATCGCACAAGTTTCCGAGCCACGTGAAGTTCCTCGAAGCGAATCCCAACAACCGCGTCGCGGCGGAGCAGCTTCCCTATGCGGCGGTGCAGTACGCGGCGAAGGCCGACGGGATCATCTACAAGCCCATCGGAGACCTGTCGGAGAAGATCGAGTCCTCGGCCACGGTCGACATCAAGAAGGAGCTCGATCAGATTGTTGCGGAAACAAAGGCGAAGATGAAGCAGTAGCCGCATGTCCGAACCGGCGGCACGGCGGCGGGGACGGCGCTTGCCGGCCCTGCCGCCGTGCCGCGTCAAGAACTCAAGAGAGCGAAGGAGAAGAAGGGGAGATGGCGCAGATCAGGTTTGAAGGCGTGACCAAGCGGTTCGGCAGCGTGACGGCGGTGGACCGGATGACCATGACCTTCGAAGACAAGGAATTCGTCGTCTTGCTGGGTCCCAGCGGCTGCGGCAAGTCGACGGCGCTTCGCATGATCGCCGGCCTCGAAGAGGTTACGGAGGGGCAGATCTACATCGACGACCGGCTGGTGACCCACGTCGAACCGAAGGACCGCGACATCGCCATGGTGTTCCAGAATTACGCCCTCTATCCGCACATGGACGTCTACACGAACATGGCCTTCGCCCTGAAGCTGAGAAACCTGAGCAAGGAGGAAATCGATTCGCGCGTGCAGGAGGCGGCGGCGATCCTGGGACTGCAGGACCTGCTGCATCGGAAACCCCGGCAGCTCTCCGGCGGCCAGAGCCAGCGCGTGGCGATGGGCCGGGCCATCGTGAGGAAGCCGAAGGCCTTCCTGTTCGACGAGCCGCTGTCCAACCTCGACGCGAAGCTTCGCGCCAGCATGCGCGGCGAAATCCGGAACCTGCACAACCGCCTGCAGACGACGACCATCTACGTGACGCACGATCAGGTGGAGGCCATGACGCTGGCCGACCGCGTCGTCGTCATGAAGGACGGGACCATGCAGCAGGTCGAAACGCCCCTGCATATCTACGAGAAGCCGGCGAACACCTTTGTGGCGGGATTCATCGGCAACCCGCCGATGAATCTTCTGACGTGCCGCATCGAAAAGAGACCTGCGGGCCTGTATCTCGAGAATGCCGCCTTTTCCTTTCCCCTGAAGGCGATCGCCGACGGCTCCGGGCTCCTCGGCGGCTACAAGCAGCGGGAAGTGATCGTGGGCATCCGGCCGGAGCACATGGAGGACAGGGCGTTCGTCGAGAACTGCGACCCCGAGAGAATCCTGCGCGCCGAGGTCGCCCTCGTGGAACCGATGGGGTCGAACACGCACCTGAGGATGAACGTCGACGGCGCGGAGATCATCGCCTGCGTCGATTCGCGCACCGAGGCGAAGGTCGGCGAAGTCGTTTCACTGGTGTGCGATCTTTCCCGCGTATGCCTTTTCGACAAGGAATCGGGGAGGCTTCTCGGCGAAAAGGGATGATGCGTCCGCAGCGGCAGATCGTCTATTTCGCAACGGCGATGTCTTTGGTCAATCTCGGAGACACGCTGCTCTATGTCATCCTTCCCACCTACTATACCCACCTGGGCCTGATCCCCCTCCAGGTGGGTATCCTTCTTTCCGTCAACCGGTGGGTCCGGCTGGCGACGAATCATCTGGTCGAATACGGCTACCGGCGGTATCCCAGCGACCTGTGGCTCCTGGGCGCATTCTTCCTGGGATCCCTGGTCTGTGCGGTCTACGGATTCGCCGCGACCTTCGCCCTGTTTCTCCTCGCACGCATCGGCTGGGGCATCGCCTATTCCCTCCTGCGCCAGGCCGGCATCATGCATGTCGTCTCCTGCAGCTCCGAGAAGGGTCTGGCCGAGCAGATGGGGTATTTCACCGGCATCAACGCCCTCTGGAGGACCTCGGGGCTTTTTCTCGGGGCGCTGTGCCACGACGTTCTGGGCTTTGCCGCGACCTTCATCGGCCTGGGCGTTCTCTCGCTCCTGTCCCTGCCGCTCGGCCGGCTTTCCCAGAAGAGACCGGAGAAGGCGGACCGCCCGCGGTCCGAAGACGGCCGCCGGAGAGGGACCTGGTCATTCGTCTGCTTCGGCATCGTCATGGGGCTCGTGGGCGGCGGCATGATCTTCTCGACGCTCGGGCTCGTCATCAAGACGGGATTCGGCGACTCCATTTCCGTCGCCGGCTTCGCCGTCGGGGCGGCGACGATTACCGGTCTCGTCATGGCCATTCGCCAGTTCATGGACGGTCTCGGCGGGCCGGTCTTCGGGGCCGTCATGGACCGGGTGGGGCGTCAACGGGCCATCGGGTGGCTCTTCCTGGCGGGATCGATTCTTCTTTTCCTGGTGGGATTGCAGTCGGGCATCCTCTGGCTGATCGCGCTGATCACGATGTATTTCGTCTGTGCGACGGCCCTCTACACCGTCTTGTACGCCCTGTCCGGGCAAAGCGGCCCCCGGGCGGTCGCCTCCTTCGCCACGGCCATGGACCTGGGCATGTCCATCGGGCCGATGATCGGCTGGGGCATCGCGCAGCTCGAACTCCCCCTGTCCTTCATCTTCACGACCTCCTCCTGCTTCTACGGCCTCGGGGCCGTTGTCGCCTTCCGGACGCCGGCGGCCCGCAGGAAGGAACCGCCGGTCATTTCTTCCTGACGGGGCCGGTCCCGCGGTTTCGCCGTCGCGGCGGCGCCTTTCCCGCAGGCCGCCGTTCCTCACGGAAGAAGGGGTAGGAAGAGGCCAGTTCCACAAAGGCCTGGATGATCCGCGACCAGTACTTGTCCTTGTGGTGGATGAGGTAGAATTTTCGTGCGATCCGCTCGCCTTCGAGCCGCACGGCCCGGATCGAGCCGGATGCGATTTCCCGGCCGACGACGGTGGACGAGAGCAGCGACAACCCCAGATTGCCCGCCACGGCGGTCTTGATCGCCTCGTTTTCCCCCAGCTCCATGACGATCCGGGGCCGTGCCCCCTTCCGCCGGAACAGGTCGTCCGTGATGTCGCGCGTGCCGGAACCCGGTTCGCTGACGACCAGCGGCTCGTCCCTCAGGTCCTCGAAGGAGACGGTTTCCCGCCGTGCAAGGGGATGCGAGGGCCCCGCAATGATGACGAGCTCCTCTTCCCAGAGAGGCGTGACGACGACGTTCTCGTGCGAGACCGTTGTGCCGACGAGGCCGATATCGCACCGGAAGGCGAGAATGGACTCGACGACGTCCTCGGTGTAGCCGGAATCGAGATGGATCTCGATTCCGGGATGCCGCCTCCGGAAAACGGCGATGATATGCGGCAGGTAATAGGCGGCGAGCGTCGAAATCGCGCTGATGCGGATCCTTCCCGTCTTGGTGTTCTTCAGGTCCTCGATGGCGCTGTCGGCCTGCTGGGTGAGGTGGAAGATGCGCTCCGCATAGGAGAAGAGGGCGCGCCCCGCCTCCGTCAGTTCGATCCTTCTGCCGAACCGTTCGAACAGGCGTATCCCGTAATTCTCTTCGAGAAGACGGACCTGGGTGCTCACCGACGGCTGCGTCAGGTGGAGTCTGGCGGCCGCCGCGGAGAATCCTCCGTGCTGGGCCACGTTGTAAAACGTCCAGAGCTGCTGAAGGTTCACGTCCCGTCTCCCGCCGCCCCGCCGGTCCATAGGCAGCGCCTATGCAAAACATAGGAATAATTGATTGGAAACCTATACAGAAATGACCTATGAAATGCAAAATCTCTGTTGAAGAAGATCGAAAGCGGCGCGGGCACGCGCCGCGTCGCAAGGAAAGGAGAAGGGGTATGAAGGTGTTCTGTCTGGGCGGCGGAGGGAAGATCTGCCGCGAAGCGGCGCTGGACCTGGTCCAGTTCTCGGACTTCGAGAGAATTACGATCGGCGATTTCAACGAGGACGCCGGCAGGGAAGTCGTGAAGAAACTGAAGGACAAGCGCGTCGATTTCGTGAAGGTCGACATCGTCAGCGACAAGAAGGGCGCCATCAAGGCGATGAAGGGCTACGACATCGTCATGGACGGCACGACCATTTCGCTGAACGACCGTTCGACGGAGTGCATCGCCGCGGCGGGCGCCTCGGGAATCAACCTGAACGGATTCGGTGAAGAATACAAGTACGACAGGAAGTTCAAGGCCAACGGCAGGATCCACGTTCCCGGGTTCGGCATGACGCCCGGCACGACGGACATGATGGCCAGATACATCGTCGACAAGCTGGACAAGGTCGACACGATCCGGATCAGCCACGGCGCCTTCCGGCCGATCGCGTTTTCGGCGTCGATCGCCGAGACCACGAGTTACGAATACGATCCCGCCCTGCCGATCCGCGTCGTTTACGAGAAGGGGAGGTTCGTCCAGGTCCCCCCGTTCGCGAGACCGCTCGACGTGGAACTACCGGCCCCCTACGGCACCCATACGCAGTACATCATTCCGCACTCGGAAACGAAGACGGTGGCCGCCTACTGCAAGGCCGCCGGCAAGAAACCCAACCTCATCGAGGTGCGCGGGACGTGGCCGCCGCAGAACATGCAGCTGGTCCGCGCCATGTACGACTGGGGCATCCTCCGCAACGAAAAGGTGGAGATCGCCGGCGTCGAAGTCGGGGTCCTGGACGTCATCTCCAAGTACCTCCAGAACTCGAAGATCGGACGCGAGACGACCCTGTACGGCTACTCCCTCCATGTGGATGTGACGGGGACCCGGGGGGGCAGGAAGGTCCGCGTCATCCTGTTCCATACGCATCCGGCGTCCGACGGATCCGTGAAGGGCTGGGAGAAACTCCGCGCCTACACGCGCAATGTCGGCATCCCGATGTCGATCGGCGTGCAGATGATCGCCCGGGGAAAGGCAAGGGGCACGGGCGTCGTCATGCCGGAGTTCGCCTTCGATCCTCAGGAAATCTTCGCGGAACTGAAGAAGCGCGACATCCTCATGCACGAGAAGGTCGTCAAGGCCTGAAACGGCGGAAGGCGCGCTTCAACGGCCTGCCGGAAAACGAAAGGGCTTGCGGATCATCCGATTCCCGCAAGCCCTTTTTCCCGGTTTTCCCGGCGGGGAGTTGCTATTTTCTCGCCGACTTCATGTAGTCCATCGCCCAGGAGTCGACGGTGGAAACGAGCGACTGCAGGGACTTCGAAATGTATTTGTCCTTGTGGTGGATCAGGTAGAACTTGCGCTTCATCGCCGGATCGGCCAGCGGAATCATGCTGAGCTTGCCGTCCTTCACTTCGTCGCTCACCACCTTGCGGCTGATGAGAGCGACCCCGATGCCCCGCTGCACGGCATACTTCATCGACTCGTTGTTGGACAGTTCCAGCGGGATCGTGACGCTGATTTCGTATCTGCGCAGATAGTCGTCGGTATCCCGCCGCGGCGCCGAGTTTCTCTCGTGCACGATCAGGCTCTGCTTCTGCAGGTCCTGAGGCTGGATGGCCTTCCTGCGGGTCAGGGAATGGCCGAGAGGCGCGATGAGGACGTACGAGTCCTCCATCACTTCCCTGACGACGAGCTTCTTGTGCTCGACCGGGTAGGAGATGAATCCGAGATCGTTGCTGAGGGCGGCAGTCCGCTCGGCGATCAGGTCGGTCGGCAGGATGTCCACGGCAAGGCGGATCTGCGGGTGGGCATTGCAGAACATGCAGAGGGCCTCAGGAAGATAATAGGCGCCGAAGCTTTCGCTTGCCAGCACGCGGATGAACCCCTTCTTCCGCTGCTGGTAGTCACGGAGGTTCTCTTCCGCCTGGTTTTCCATCTCGAAGATCGACTCGGCGATCCGGAAGAGGGACTCGCCGGCATCGGTCAGGATCAGCTTCTTTCCGAAGCGGTTGAAGAACTTCAGCTCGTAGTGCTCCTGAAGCCGCTGGATTCCCTTCGTAACCGCCGGCTGCGTGATGCACAGTTGCTGGGCCGCGGCCGACAGGCTCCCGAATTTCGCCGCCATGTAGAAGATCTTCAGTTGATTGAGGTTCATATGACGTCCCATTATCCAAAAGCTGAAATTTATTATCTTGACTTATACTAACCATAGAATTACCTGTGCGGCAAGGGGTTTTCCGCGCTTTCTGCACCGGAGACCCGGCCCGACACATGCGCAGCGCAGAAAATCAATGCGCCTATTGATTTTATATAATTGATTTTTTTTGAACCGGGATATTAAGTAGCACACGCGGCAGGACGTGTGCGCGAGGAGCATCTCTGCCGAAGAAGAAGGGGAGGACGAAACCATGCCGAACATCCTGAAGAAGATCGGGATCGAATCGCAGATCGACGATTTCATGGATCAAGTCAGCGAGTCGGGCCTCTTGTGCAAGAGCGGCGTCGAGGCCTATCTGAAGGGGAACTGCGAGGCCTTCGATCAAGCCCTGGCGGCGATCCGTGATGCAGAACACCGGGGGGACATGCTCCGCAAGACGCTGGAGAACGATCTCTACGCCAAGACGCTGATCCCGGAGTCCCGCGGAGACGTCATGGAGCTGCTGGAGAGCATGGATGCCCTGCTGGGCCGTTTCAACGGACTGCTGTGGCAGTTCGACATCGAAAAACCCCAGATCTGCCAGGATCTCGTCGAGGATTTCCGGGAACTGCTGCAGTGCTCCGTCGAGGCGGTGGAAGCGACGGTCCGGTCGTGCCGTGCCTTCTTCAAGGACCTCAACGCCGTGGCCGACCACATCCACAAGGTCGCCTACTGGGAGAAGGAGTCGGACAAGGTATCCACGCGCCTTCAGCGCGCCGTTTTCAGCCGCGACGATATCCGGCTCAGCCACAAGATGCACCTTCGCTTTTTCGTGAAGCAGATCGACCGGATCGCCGATGACGCCGAAGATGTGACGGACCGTCTGAACGTCTACGTCATCAAACGGATGCTGTAAAAGAGGATAGGGAGGGGAGATGTTCGCGGTATTTCTCACGAGCGGCCTGTTCCTCGGCTGGTCCCTCGGCGCCAACGACGCGGCCAACGTCTTCGGCACCGCCGTCGGCACGCGCATGATCAGCTTCCGCAGAGCGGCGATCATTTGCGGCATCTTTGTGATCCTGGGCGCCGTGATCAGCGGCGCGGGAGCCGCCGAGACGCTGGGGGATCTCGGCGCCGTCAATGCGATCGCCGGGGCTTTCGTCGTGGCTCTCGCCGCGGCCATCACCGTTTACTGGCTCACCGTCCTCGGCTACCCGGTTTCCACGACGCAGGCCATCGTCGGGGCGATCATCGGCTGGGACCTCTTTTCGGGGGCCCTGATCGATTACGCCGCGCTGGTTGAAATCGTCGCCAGCTGGGTGGCAAGCCCGATCCTTGCGGCGATCTTTTCGGTCATTCTCTACAAGATCATTGCCGGGATCGTCATGCGCTCCGGCATCCACATGTTCAAGCTCGACGCCCTCACGCGCTACGGACTCATCATCGCCGGCATCGCCGGCGCCTATTCGCTCGGTGCCAACAACATCGCCAACGTCGTGGGGGTATTCATACCCGTTTCGCCTTTCCAGGACCTGAACGTCTTCGGCCTTTTTAAGTTGACGGCGGCGCAGCAGCTCTTCTTCATCGGCGCCGTGGCCATCGCCGTCGGGACCTTCACCTACGGGAAAAGAGTGATGCTGACGGTCGGCGAGGGCATCGCGGACCTTCTCCCGGTCGCGGCGCTCGTGGCGGTCCTGGCCAACGCCCTCGTCCTCTTCCTCTTCGCCTCGCAGGACCTGGAGGGCTTGTTGATCCGGCATGGGATTCCGTCGATTCCGCTGGTCCCCGTCTCCAGTTCCCAGGCAATTGTGGGTTCGGTGCTGGGCATCGGCCTTCTCAAGGGGGGGAGGGCGATCCGCTGGCGGATGGTGGGCGGGATCGTGGGCGCATGGGCGGTGACGCCCATCGCGGCGGTCATTATCAGCTTTTTCAGCCTGTTCATCGTGCAGAACGTCTTCCAGCAGCGCACCTTCACTCCCGTCGAATACACCCTGACGGCGGAAGCGATGCAGCGGATCGAACAGCAGGGCGTATCGACGGCCGGCTTTGCGGAACTCAGCGGCCGTTCGTTCCCGAACGCCTTCAGTCTGGACCGCGAACTGTCCGCGCACATGAAAAAGACGGGCAGGGAACGCAATGTCATCATGGCGGCAACCGAGGTCGTCAATCTGAGGGTGACCGCATCCCAGATCCAGAAGATCAAGGGCCGGTGGTTCACGGACGGGCAAATCAAGGCCGTGGAGGTCCTCAGGGGTCGGACCTTTACCCACAACTGGTTGTTCGATGACGCCCTTGCGGCTCTGTCGCCGGAATGGCGGCTGAAGGACGGGCAATCGGCCAAGGAGTACAATGCCGAACTGAACCGGAAGCTGGACTATCTCCACCGCCTCTTCCGATAGTCTGTCAAGGGTGCCCGGCTGCGGCGTTTCCCCGTCCCTCGGGCGTACCCTCGGGTACGCCCCCGCGACCCGGGATTTCAAGGGCCTGCACTCCGGCATTTTTGAACAGTCCGCAGAGCAGGTCCGATTCGAGGGCGTGGCCAAGCGGTGCAATTTCCGCTTGAGAATTTGTCGGTGATGGGATAGAGGGGACGTCTTGCGTCCCATGGTGTAAATTCATATTTTTCAAGGAGGATTTTTTTCATGAGCGTGAATGTTGTGGCCCCGATGCCGGGAACGATAACGGAGATTCTGGTGAACGTCGGCGATCAGGTGCAGGAAGACGACGAGGTGCTCGTTCTGGAGGCGATGAAGATGGAAAATCCCATCTGCGCTCCTTCGGCAGGCAAGGTCAAGGAAATCAAAGTCGGCGCCAAGGACAAGGTCGATACGAACCAGGTTCTGGTCGTCATCGAATAACCGTTCCGATAGAGAGACGGAGGTGAGGCGCAAGCTGAAAGGTTTGCGCCTTTTTTCGTCGCGGGAGGGCAGGGCATTCTGCGGCGACCCGAGGCGGGGAAAGGAGCAAGAGACGATGGAATCGCGCGGTGAGACCGGCCGGCGTCTGGAACGCGAGCAGGGGGACGTCAACACCACGTTGAACCGGGAAAAGTACTGGCAGCGGAACCTGCACGGGGAAACGAGGCGCTGGTTCGAGGCCGACGCCAGGTTCTTCCTCCACCAGAGCCTGTCCACGCCCGTGCTTAATGTCGTCGCAAAGGCCTACGGGCCCTACATCGAGGACCTCGAGGGCCGACGCTATCTCGACATGCACGGGAACGGCGTGCACAACGCCGGTTTCAACAATCCCGACGTGGTCGCCGCCGTCCGCCGCCAGCTCGATGAGCAGCTGACCTTCTGTCCGCGCCGCTATACGAACATCCCGGCCGTGCGGCTTGCGCAGAAGCTGGCGGAGATGACGCCCGGCGACCTGTGCCGGTCGCTCTTCTGTCCCGGGGGAACGGACGCCATCGAGATGGCGCTCAAGCTGGCCCGTTACGTCACAGGCCGTTTCAAGACGATCTCTTTCTGGGACTCTTTTCACGGGGCCGGCTTCGGCGCCTCGAGCGTCGGAGGGGAAGAGCATTTCCACGGCGGACTGGGCCCCCTGCTTCCGGGCACGTTTCATGTCGAATTCCCGAATTACTACCGCAACCCCTGGGGGTTCGAGCGCGAAGAGGACGTCGACGCGGAATGCCTTCGCCAGATCGAGGTCGTGCTTCAAAGGGAACCCGAGATGTCGGCGATTCTCGGCGAACCCATCTCGGCGACTCCGGTTGTTCCATCGAAGCGCTACTGGGAAGGGGTGCGGGACCTCTGCCGGCGGTATGGCGCGCTGCTCGTCTTCGATGAAATTATCGAGGGATTCGGACGCACGGGGAAGATGTTCGCCTGCGAGCGCTACCTCGTTCCCGATATCCTGGTCCTGGGGAAATCGCTCGGCGGAGGCCTCGTCCCGTGGGCGGGGATCGTCACCAGGGAGGAATACAACGTCTGCCGCGGGCGCTCTCTCGGCCACTACACGCATGAAAAGAACGCGCTGGCCTGCGCGGCGGCGCTTGCCGAGATCGGGTATATCGAGAAACACAAGCTGCACGAGCACGCCGCAGCGCTCGGAGACCACGCGATCGGCCGCCTCAACGAGCTGAAAGACCGGCATCCGTTGATCGGCAACGTCCAGGGCACGGGCCTGCACCTGGGGGTGGATCTTGTCCGCGATCGGCGGACCAAGGAGCGCGCCGTCGATGAGGCCGAGAGCATCCTCTTCAAGTGCATGGAACGCGGCGTCGCCTTCAAGACCATCGATGGGAACGTGATCACGCTGAGGCCGGCGCTGGTCATTACAAAGGAGCAGATGGATACGGCGATCGATGTTCTCGAAGAAGCAATCGCTGAAGTCGAACAAGGCGATCTATATTGACAGCGGCTGCGGCTCGTCTTCGAAAAGTCCCGGGACAACCCCCCGCCGTGCCGCCGGTCCGGGACCTGCGCCCCGCCTCGCGAGACCGCACCGTGACGACGATGGCCGGTTATGAATGATATGATTATTATTATTTTGACTGATATGGCCTTTGTACTACATTCACTGTGTGCGGTTCTTTTGTCTCCAAGATATCTCCCGACCGGGAGGCAAGGACCGCGGTCTTTCAGCAGAAACAGTTTTTCCCCCGCATTTTGACATGTTTGCCCCGTTCTGTTAAGGTTGCGAGCATTACCGACGAACATTGACGGCCGCGGCAGTGATCGAAAGGGGGTGAACGTCGAGTCCGTGAAGGCGCCCGGCCACTTGATCTGAACAGGTACCGTAAAACCAAATTGTCAGGAGGGGAGGATCGATATGAAGAAGATGTGGTTGTCGGTTGTCGTCGCCGTGGCCTTTGCGGCGGTCGTCGCGGGTTCGGCTCTGGGAGAAGAGATCAACGCCTACATGGGGCTTTCACCGGAAAACAACAAGAAGGTGGTTGACCTGGTCCGGGAAAAGACGGGAATCCAGATCAACCAGACCTTCCAGTCCTTCGGCGAGATCGAAGCGAAGGTGAAATCAGAGGCCCCCAACTTCAATGCGGACATGGTCACGGGCTGCGGTTCGCCGCTTGCCTTCATGGCGAAGAAGAACGGCTGGACGGTCCCCTTCGTATCGGCCGGCTGGAAGGGCATCAGCGACGTTTATGCGGACCCGGAAGGCCACTGGTTCAACATCGCGAACTTCTCCTTCGTGCTTGTCGGCAACAAGGACAACCTGAAGAAGAAGGGCCTGAAGATGCCCACGAGCTGGAAGGATCTTCTCGACCCGAAATGGAAGGGCGACATCGTCATGCCTTCGCCGCTGTCCTCCGGAACGGCCAACATGATGCGGTTCTCGTTCCTGGCGCTGTACGGCGATACGGAAGGCTGGAAGTTCCTCGAAGCCCTTGACAAGAACATCCATCACTACACCCGCAGCGGCAACGCCCCCACGGACCTCGTCGGCCGCGGCGAATTCACGCTGGGCATCACCTCGGACGAAAACGTGAAGGCGAGAATCGACAAGGGTTATCCCCTGATCTGGTCGATCCCGAAGGAAGGGACCGGTTATGACGGAACCTTCGCCTTCATCCTGAAGGGCACGAAGAAGCTGGATACCGCCAAGAAGGTGATCTTCTTCCTCGGTTCGCAGGAGATGAGCAGCCTCCTGTCCGGCATCGGCTATATGACGCCCCGTCCGGCGCCGAACGCGCTGTACGGAAAGACGACGCCCAAATACATCAAGATCGACCTGGCGAAGGCCGCCGAAGACAGGCCCAAGAACAACGATCTCTGGAAATCGAAATTCCGCACCGACTTCAAATAGGCGGCCGGAGACGCATCCGCGGCGGACGGGAGGAGAAAGATGGCGACAGCGGGAGACATGACGCACACCGGGTCCTCGACAGCAATCGCCGGTGTCAAGGATTTCTTCAACAAGAACCTGGTAAAAATCCTCGCTTTTTCGCTTTTTCTGCTGCTTGCCCTCTTTCTCCTCTATCCCATCGTTGCGGTCCTCCTCAAGAGCCTCAAGGGACCGGAGGGATGGACGCTCAAGTACTACACGGTATTCTTCACGAAGAGCTACTATTTCCAGTCTCTGTACAACACCCTGATCCTGGGCCTCATCAATACGTTCATCTGTCTCGTGTTCGGCTTCTGCCTCGCCTACATGGCCACGCGCGGCCCCTGGTGGCTGCGCAAGCCCTTGAAGATCGTCTCGCTGATCCCGCTGGTCGCGCCTCCCTATCTGTTCGCGCTGTCCCTCATCATCCTCTTCGGGAGAAACGGCTTCTGCACGAAACTGTTCGGGATGGACTGGGAAATCTACGGATTTGACGGCGTCGCCATCTCCCAGTGCCTCGCCTTCATCCCGCTGGCCTTCATGATGATCGAAAACACCCTCCAGTCCCTCAATCCGAACTTGGAGGAGAGCGCCTACGACATGGGCGCCAGCGAGGCGACGATCATCCGCACGATCACGATTCCGCTCCTGACGCCGGGCCTTCTCAAGGCGGCGCTCCTGATCTTCGTCATGACGATCGCCGAGTTCGGCAATGCGGCGATCCTCGGCGGACGGACCCCCTTTCTCGCGCCCGACACCTACACGATGATCACCGGCGAATCGGATTTCGAGATGGGGAGCGTGCTCTCGGTCGTGCTGATCGCACCGTGCATCATCATCTTCTTCATCCACAATTATCTGCTCGAGGGGAAGAAGTTCACGACGATCGGCGGCAAACCCGTCGCCTCGGAGCCCCGGAGGATCACCCCGGCGATCATGGTTCCCTTCACGCTCGTGACCCTGATTTCCTGCGGGGCGATCGCGCTGAGCTTCCTCGTCGTCCTCCTGGCCTCCTTCGTGAACATCCTGGGCGTGGACAATTCGCTCGTCCTGACCAACTACTTCGATTTCACGACCAACTACGCGATCTACAACAGCATCCGCGTGAGCTTCATCGCCGCCCTCATCGGCGCGGCCATCGGGGTGCTGCTGGCCTACGTCATCGTGCGCGGCAATTTCTTCGGACGGACCTTTCTCGAGATGGTATCCCTGTCCGGCTTCGCCCTGCCGGGAACGGTCCTGGGCATCGGCTACCTTCTGGCCTTCAGCGCCCCGCCGCTCAAACTGACGGGGACGCTCATGATCCTGGCCCTGAACTGCGTGTTCCGCTTCATCGCCGTGGGCGTCGAGGCGGGGATCAGCAAACTGCACCAGATCAACATCGAGATCGAGGAGGCCTCCGCCGATCTCGGCGCGAGCTTCCTCACCACCTTCTGGAGGATCGTGCTGCCCATCATGTTTCCGGCCTTCGTGGCGGGTTTCATCTACACCTTCATGACCGCCATCGTGTCCCTGAGCGCCGTGGTCTTTCTCGTCAGCCCCGGATTCGACCTCGCGGCCGTGAAGATCTTCGATGCCGCCGTGTACGGGGAGATCGGCATCGCGTCCGCCGTGACCGTGAAGCTGGTTCTCATCGTCATGCTCTGCATGGCGACGCTCCATTATATTACGAAGAAAACGCAAACCGGCGTTGCGCAGAAGGGGGTCTTCTAATCCTATGGAAAAAGCACAAAAACCGGTCATGCTGGTCCTGAAGGACATCCACAAGTTCTACGGAGAGAACGAGGTCCTGAAGGGCGTTTCCCTGGAGATCCCGAAGGGGCAGCTCGTCACGTTCGTCGGACCCAGCGGCTGCGGCAAGACGACGCTTCTGCGCATCGTCGGCGGATTCACCGATGCGACGACGGGGGACATCATCCTGGACGGCAGGCGGGTGAACGACCTGCCGCCCAACATGCGCGACACCCGCATCTGCTTCCAGAATTACGCCCTCTTCCCGCACATGACCGTGTCGGACAACATCGCCTACGGCCTCAAGATCGCCAAATGGAACAAGGAGAGGATTCGGACGCGCGTGGACGAACTGCTCAAACTCGTCGAGCTGTCGGGATTCGGCGACCGGATGATCGACCGGCTTTCCGGAGGCCAGCAGCAGCGTGTCGCGCTTGCCAGGGCGCTGGCGATCGAGCCCAAGGTTCTCCTCCTGGACGAGCCGCTCTCCAACCTCGACGCCAACTTGCGCCTGACGATGCGCGAGGAGATCCGGAAGCTCCAGGAGCGGCTCCAGCTCACCACCGTGTTCGTGACCCACGACCAGTTCGAGGCCATGGCGATCTCGGACCGCCTGGTGGTGTTGAAGAACGGGCTGATCGAACAGGTGGGTACCCCGATCGAAATCTACGACCGCCCCGCCAACGAATTCGTCGCGGGGTTCGTCGGGTACGTGAATTTTCTCAAGGCGAAGGTCGAGAACGTCGACAGGGAAAAGCGCACGGCCCGGATGAGTACGGAAATCGTCTGTTCGCTCGAGATCAACATGGCTCAGGATGTGCAGACCGGGGAAGAAGTCCTGCTCGTCGTCAGGCCGGAGAGCGTCAATCTGTCCATCTCCGGAAACGGGTGCCGTCCGAACTGCTGCAAGGGGGTGCTCAAGAGCTACATGTATGCGGGCTCCATTGCCAAGTGTACGGTGGAAATCGGCGACAAGAAGATGATCATCGACCAGTACAACCCCCGCGAGGCCGAAAGATTCCACCCCGGCGCGGAGGTCGACGTGGAAATCCCGCGGAACGTGCACATCCTCAAGAGATGACCGTCCGGCTGCCGGCGCGGAATGGACGGGGCGCTCCGAGCGGGCGTCCTTCTTTTATGAACGCTTTCCGCAGAATACCCCGTCCTGTGGGCGGGGTAATTTACTTGCCGCGGTACGGTTCCGAGTGCGCCCGGTGCGCCTCCCAGTTGTCCCGGTACAGTCCGGCAAGATCCCGGGAGCGGATGACGAGGACGTTCTCGGCGTTGCTTTCCTCGGCGGCCCTGGTGAAATTGAAGCTCCCGGTGATCACGGTTTCCCGGTCCAGGATCATGATCTTGTTGTGCGCGATGGCGTGGCGGGCGTCGATGAAGGTGGGGATGCCGGCATGCGCCGCGAAATCGGCGGACGAGTACTTGGCCGACCGGTTCGACTTGTCCAGGATGATCCGGACGCGGACCCCCCGCTTGTGGGCGCGGAGGAGCGCCGCCGCGATTTCCCTGGACGTGAAGGAGTATGCCTGAACGAGGAGTTCGGACCGGGCCCCGTCGATCTGCCGGACAATGGCCTCGGTGCAGCCTCCCCGGGGGCTGAAGAAGACTTGCGAGTGCGCGCCGTTCAGGACGAGGTCCGCAGCCGGAAGGCTCGACGGGAAGACAACCGCAGACAGCAGGCAAAGCAGAATCGAGAAACGAACAGCGACTTTCATCACCTTACAGCCGGAGCTTCAGCAACGAGCAGCGGAAAGCGCAGCACGCGAACGGTAGACAAGCACTTCTTCCATCAACTGCACAAGATCGCGTCTCCGGCAATCATCACGTTCTTCGAAAGGTCATTCCCGCCCCCGCCTTCGCGAGGGTAAACTGCGGCGGGAATCCAAGAACGGAACTGGGTGCCGGATCGAGTCCGGCACGACAGGATATGGCTGCCGGTGCCGGAGTTGTTTGCGGCCTCCTGCAGACATTTTCCGCAGGGGCCTGACCTCAGGATGTTCTTCAACGGCCTCCAATTCTACAGCAAGCTGTCGACGGGCACCAGGGGCAGCCCAAAGGCCTCCGCCACCCCCCGGTAGACGACCTTCCCCTTGATGATATTCGCGCCCTTCTTGATCTCCGGATTCTCGCGCATGGCCTGTTTCCATCCCTTGTTCGCGATTTCCAGCGCGTAGGGCAGGGTGGCATTGGTCAGCGCGAGGGTGGACGTCTTCGCCACGGCGCCCGGCATGTTGGCGACGCCGTAGTGGATGATGCCGTCGATCGTGTACACGGGGTCCGTATGCGTCGTCGGTTTGGAAGTCTCGAAGCAGCCGCCCTGGTCGATGGCGACGTCCACCACCACGGACCCCTTCTTCATCGTCTTGATCATGTCGCGCGTCACGAGCCGTGGCGCCTTCGCGCCGGGGATGAGCACGGAGCCGATGACGACGTCGGCCTCGCGAATGAGGCGCCGGATGTTCGCCGGGCTGGACGCGACCAGGAAACAGTTCCGCGGCATGATATCCGACAGGTAGCGCAGCCTCGGCAGGCTTGCATCCAGCACGTAGACCTTGGCGCCCAGGCCGCAGGCCATCTTCGCCGCGTTCATGCCGACGATTCCGCCGCCGAGAACGAGCACCGTCGCCGGCTCCACGCCGGGAACGCCGCCCAGAAGCACGCCGGCGCCCCCTTGCGACATCTCGAGATACCGCGCGCCCTCCTGGATGGACATCCGGCCGGCAACCTCGCTCATCGGCATGAGCAGGGGCAGCGAGCCGTCCGCCTTCTGGATCGTTTCATAGGCGATGCAGATGGAGCGGCTCTTGATGAGGGCCGTCGTGAGTTTCTTCACGGCCGCGAGGTGCAGGTAGGTGAAGACGATCTGGTCTTCACGGATGAGGTCGTACTCCGAAGGGAGGGGTTCCTTCACATGCAGCACCATTTCGGCCCGTTCGTAAATCTCCCCGGCCGTCTTCACGATCTCGGCGCCGGATGCGGCGTATGCCTTGTCGTCGATGCCGCTGCCGACGCCGGCGCTCTTCTCCACCAGGACCTGGTGGCGGTTGTGCGTCAGAATCTCCACACCGGCGGGCGTCATCGCGACGCGGTTCTCCTCTGTCTTGATTTCCTTCAGAACTCCGATGATCATGATATCGTCCTCCAATATTGCACAGGGCTGCCGGCGTCTCGGGCTATTCCTTCCAGTACATGGATTCCTTGACTGCCTTCAGGAGGCGACGCATGTCCCTGGGGTAGACGTCGCCGATGTTTCCGATCCGGAACGCGCTGATCTTCGAGACTTTCCCCGGGTAGATCACGAAAGCCTTCTTCTTCAGCAGGTTGTAGAACTTGCCGAAGTCGTAGCCGGGCTCTTCGGGGCTGTAGAACGAGGTGATGAAGCTGCCCTGGTACTCGTCCTTCAGGATCGTCCGGAAACCCAGCTTCTTCATCCCTTCCACGAGGACACGGTGGTTCTCCCGGTAGCGCTCGGCCCGCTTCGCGATGCCGCCTTCACGGTCGAGTTCCCTCATGGCCTGATGGAAGGCGCGCACGACGTGCGTCGGCGAGGTGAAGCGCCACTTGCCCTTGTCCTTCTCCATGGTCTCCCACTGGTCGTAAAGGTCGAGCGAAAGCGACCGCGCACGCCCCTTGCACTTGGCCAGTTCGGTCTTCCTGGCGATGATGAAGCCGAATCCCGGCACGCCCTGGATGCACTTGTTGGCGCTGCTGATGATGAAATCGATGCCCAGTCCGGCGACGTCGATGGGAATGCCGCCGAAGCTGCTCATCGCGTCGACGAGGAAGATCTTCTTGTACCTCTTGACGATCGGCGCGATCTTCTCGATGGGATTCAGCATGCCCGTCGTCGTCTCGGAGTGGACCACCATCACATGGGTGATGGCGGGGTCGTCTTTCAGGGCGTCCGCCAGTTTTTTCAAATCCGGGGGCTCCAGTTCGCCGCTGTCGTGGACGACGGTCTGGATGTTCAGATACCTGGCGATGGTCACGATGCGGTCGCCGTAGGCGCCATTCGTCATGACCAGGAGCTTGCCGTCCGCCGGGACGGCCGTGGAAACCGCAGACTCGACCGAGAAGGTTCCGCTCCCCTGCATGAGAACGGCCGTGTAGTCGTCCGTCTTGTCCGTGGCGAGCTTGACGAGCTTCGTCCTCACCTCCTGCACGAGTTCCTTGTAGTCATCGTCCCAGGTACACCAATCCCGCAGCATGGCCGCCTTGACGCTCTTGCTCGTCGAGAGGGGACCGGGTGTCAGCAGCAGATAGGGATTGTCGGGCAGATTCTTCAGATTCATGGAATACCTCCTTGTACCGATGCGTTGCGCGGCTTCCGATGGCGGCCCCGAGGGTCGGCCGTCCATATATTGATTCTTTGCATGGATATATTGAAAGCTTCCCATGTATAAGTCAAAATAATAATAATCATATAAAACATTACATCAAGTGATTTCTCAGGCTGGCCTTCGGGGCGGCACCGGGCGGCGGAATGCAGGCGTCATGAATCCGGCGGCGAGTGCATCCCCCGCGCTTGCCGCGGGGGATGCGAGCGAATGATGTTCGAGATCCCTTCCTTGAGGATCGAAGATTCTCCGGAGTACGCTCCGGAGAATCTTCAATGGCGTTCCGGGTGGGGAAAATTCCGGTTGGGAGGGGGAGGCGCCCCGCCTCCCCCTGGGGCGCGGTCAGCAGGAACGGTTCAACAGCTTGTGTACCCTGCTGAGGAGTTCGGAGACGGAGACCGGCTTCCGGACCAATTCGTCCGCCGGGCAGTAGTCGCCGTCCGTGGCCGGCGAAAACTTGAAACCCGTTTTCTCCGTCACCGCCGTCACCATGAGAATCGGGATGCTGCGGCAGGCATCATCCTCTTTCAAGCTCCTGCAGAGGTCGAAACCGTCCGTGTGCTTGTCCATCATCACGTCCAGGATGAGAAGATCGGGTTTCCTCCCGTCGATGGCGGTCCGGCCTTCTGCGATGTTGGGCGCATGTTCGACGCGGAATCCGTGGTTCTCGAGCACGACCTTCAGGGCGTTGGCGTAGTCCTCGTCGTCGTCAATGATCAGGATCTGTTTTTCTCCCTCCATGGGCACCTCCCTGTTTCGTTTGTTTCGCGGGGCAGTTCCGTCGTCACCGGTTCTCCGCGATGGCCGACGTCACCTCCAGCGTGCCGATGTGCACGGGACAGAAATCGGAGCACCGCCCGCATCCGACGCAGCCGCACAGCGCCTCCCCCACGTCGGAAGCGTTGTAGTACAGGAGCTTGTGCTCGTGGCGCCTCTTCAGGCGCAGCGGTTGCGTCCCCCGGGGGTTGTGCCCGGAGGCCTCGCGCGTGAAGCCTCCGTAGAGGCAGGCGTCCCACGTCCGCATCCGCAGGCCGTTTCCCGGCGATTGTTCCCTGTCGTGGACGTTGAAGCAGGTGCAGGTCGGACAGACGAAGGCACACCCGCCGCAGGTGATGCACTTGTTCCCCAGCCGGTCCCAGACATCGTCGTTTCCCGCGCCTGCCCTGAGGCGCTCCATGGCCTCGACGACCTGCGGCGCGGGCGGAATGGAGTCCGCCGCCTTTTCCCGGAACGCGGCGATCCTCCTGCGCCCGCCGGCGTCCTCGACCTCTTCGAAGAGGGGACCATCGAGGAGATCGGCGCCTTTTTCGCTTCCCACCTCGATCAGGAATCGCTCCCCGTCGTCGTAGAGCTGCAGATCGAAGCCGCTCCTTGCCCAGGGGCCGCTTCGCATGGTCGTGCAGAAGCAGGTTTCGTTTTGGGGGCCGGGGCAGGCCGCCACGACCCGGAACGTCAGTTCGGCCTTCCGGCGGTAATAGAGATCGTCGCGGTCGCGGCCCATGAAGCGGGACGACTGGGCGATCCCCATGGCATCGCAGGCCCGGATGCCGAAGAGCACCGTCGGCTCGCCCGAGACGACGGCGCGGTAGCCGCCCTGCTCCACCCGGTAGATGACCTCGCTGTGGGGAAGATAGACCGATTTCGGCGGCAGGGGCGGCTTGCCGTATTCGAGGGTGAAAGACGGCCCGTCGAAGCGGTCGACGAGGACATCCCCCTGGTCCTTCCGCACCGGGGCGAAGACGCGGCAGGACTTCGACCAGGCGGCCAGGACTTCCTTCACCTGTGCTTTGGGCAGCGCTTTCATGAACACCTCCTGATCTTCGCGGCGCATCCCTTGTATTCGGGGATCTTGGCGATCGGGTCGAAGGCCGGATTGGTGAGGCGGTTGATCGGCGCCTCGGCGAAATGGAAGGTGGAGAAGAGGACCTTCCGGGGAACGCGATCCGTCACCTCCGCCTTGAGCCGGACGGCTCCCCGCCGCGACGATACCTCGACGAGGTCGTTGCTGCGGATCCCGAGGCGCTTGGCGTCCTCCGGGTTCACCTCCACGAAGGACTCCGGGGCCTCCCGGTCCAGGATGCTGGTCCGGCGCGACATGGTGCCGGTGTGATACTGGTAGTAGATGCGGCCCGTCGTCAGCGTGAAGCCGTACTCCTCGTCGGGCAGCTCCGCCGGCGGTTTGAATTCGCAGGGCAGGAAGGAGCCCAGGCCCTTCGAGAAACGGTCCCGGTGCAGATACACGGTCCCGGGATGATCGGCGTTTGGGCAGGGCCAGGGGATGCCGCAGCCGCTGCGGAGTCTCGCATAGGTGACGCCCGCGTAGGACGGGGTGAGGCGGTTGATCTCCGCCATCACGTCCGCGGGGCCGGCGTAGTTCATCGGGTGGCCGAGGCGGTTCGAGAGATCCGTGAGAATGCGCCAGTCGGGGCGCGCCAGGCCGGGCGGATCGACGGCTTTCGCGGCGTACTGGACGCGCCGCTCGGTGTTGGTGTAGGTGCCTTCGGACTCCGCAAAGGATGCGGCCGGAAGCACGACGTCCGCCAGATGCGCCGTCTCGGTGAGGAAGATGTCCTGAACGACGAGGAATTCGAGATTCGAAAGCGAATGCTCGATGTGCGTCGTGTCCGGATCGCTCACCATGGGGTTTTCCCCCATGACGTACAGGGCCTTGAGGCCTCCGTCGCGGGCGGCCGTCATCATGTCGCCGATCGTGAACCCCGGCTTGTCGTCCAGACCTTCGACGCCCCAGGCCTCCTCGAACTTCCTGCGGACGGCGGGGTCCGTCACCGGCTGGTAGCCGCTGAAAACGTTGGGCAGGGCCCCCATGTCGCAGGCGCCCTGGACGTTGTTCTGGCCGCGCAGGGGGTTGACGCCCGTGGAGGGCCTGCCGACGTGGCCGGTCAGCATGGCGAGGTTCGCGAGGGTCTTCACGTTGTCCACACCCGTCGTGTGCTGGGTGATGCCCATCGCGTAGACGATCATCGCCTTGTCCGCCTGCGCGTAGAGACGCGCGGCCCCCTCGATGTCCTTTGCGGGGATGCCCGAGATCGTTTCAGCCACCCTCGGGCTGTAGCGGGCGACGACTTCCTTGAGCCTGTCGAAACCCTCCGTCCTCGTCTCCACGAAGGCCTTGTCGTACAGGCCGTCGGCGATGATGACGTTCATCATGGCGTTGAGAACGGCCACGTCCGTGCCGATGTTCTGGCGCAGATGGAGATCGGCGAAGCGCGCCAGCTGGACGGCGCGCGGATCCAGCAGGACGATCTTCGCACCGCGCTCCTTCGCGTTGAGGATGCGCGTGCCGATGAGCGGATGCTGGGCGGTCGTGTTCGATCCCGTGATGAAAAAGAGGTCCGCCTCCTCGAACTCCCCGATGGAATTCGTCATGGCGCCGGACCCGAACGATGCGGCCAGACCGGCCACGGTGGAGCTGTGTCAGAGACGCGCGCAATGGTCCACGCTGTTCGTCTTGAGGGCCGCTCGCGCCAGTTTCATGAGCAGATAGTTCTCCTCGTTCGAGACCTTGGCCGAGGAAAGGAACGCGACCGACCGCGGTCCGGAGGCGCTGCGGATTTCCGAGAGTCTCGCGGCCACCGTATCCAGGGCTTCGTCCCAGGTGGTCTCCGTGAGCTTGCCGTCCTTCCTGACCAGCGGCGCCGTCAGCCGGTCGGGGGAGGACACGAACTCGTGCGCGTTCCATCCCTTGACGCAGAGCGCGCCGCGGTTGACGGGATTTCCCGGCGACGGCTCCACGCCGACGACGCGGCCGCCCTCCGTCACGAGGTAGAAGTTGCAGCCGCAGCCGCAGAAGGGGCATACGGTGAGGGTTCTTGCCATGGTCAGATCGCCTCCTTGATGGACTCGATTTCGGGATAGCTGAATACCGGCCCGTCGACGCAGCAGTACTTGCCGCCGATCGCGCAGTGGCCGCACTTGCCGACGCCGCACTTCATCATCCGCTCCAGCGACATGTAGATGTGGTCCTTGGCGAAACCCAGATCGAGCAGGCGCTTCAGGACGAAGCGGTACATGACCGGCGGGCCGCAGAGGACGGCATAGGTGTCGGCCGGCGACAGGGACGCCCGGTCGAAGAGGCCGGTCACGACGCCGACGTACTGTTTCCAGATGCCTTCCTCGTCGCGGTCCACGCTGTAGAGGTACTGGATGTCGTCGCGGTCGAAGAAGCTCAGGAGCTCATACTTGAAGAGGACGTTGTCGGGGTTGTTGGTCCCGTACATGAGGATCAGATCGTCGAACTCCTTCCGCCGGTCGAGGACGTAGAGGAGGAGCGAGCGCAACGGGGCCAGGCCCAGGCCGCCGGCCACGAGCAGGAGCTTCTTCCCCTTGAAGGTCTCGACAGGGAAGCCCCTGCCGTAGGGACCGCGGATGTGCAGGGACGATCCCTTGCCCAGGCCGAAGAGGCCGTTGGTGAGTCTCCCGGCCCGGCGGACGCAGATCTCGAGCGCCTCGGGCCGCGTCGGCGGAGAGGAGATGCTGATCGGCGCCTCGCCCTTGCCGAAGAGCGAGACTTCGATGAATTGTCCCGGCTGATGACCGAACCGATCCCATGTCGTTCCGTCTTCGAGCTTGAGCTGGAAGAGACGGTGGTCCGCGATCTGGGGCAGCGTCCGGGCGATGGAAACGGGGCGGGGATCGTAGACGTTGCAGGCTTGATTCCCCATGGAGGCCCTCCTTCGTTCGCGATGAGTTGTGCCTGTACGCAGGCTTGCCGACGGAAAAAGCAAACGGGATACCACAAATGTAACATCTTGATATGATGGAGATCTTTGGAAGAGAAGGCCGTATTTCCGGCGGGACAGGGGGCGCCTCACCCCTCGCCATGGGGTGGATTTACCCCCGGCGGATTCGCCGCGGCGGTTTACGGAATTTCCCGTATTGCGAGGATCTTGTCCACGTTGAAGACGCGTTTCTCGCGGCGCTCCGTGCAGAAGGCCGAGAGGCCCAGGAAGGGATGGCCGTTGTATTCCATCCGCCCGACGGAGAGGGGGCGGACGACGCGGCGGCTCTTCTCGTCGCGCGACTTGAGGTAGAGGATCTCGACGGTGCGCCCGTCCCGGACGGCCTCGCCGAGAATCCGCAGCCGCTCTTCCCGCGGGCAGGCGGCCTCCGCCTCGCGGTACTGGAGACCCGTGAGGAATTTCACGACCCGCCAGTCCATGAGGACGTGGCTCATCTGGAGAGGCCTCTTCAGGACGATTCCTTCCAGCGTCGTGCAGCGGGAAAGCGCGACGTACATCTGCCCGTGGGCGAAGGTGCCCCGGCCCACGTCGATGACGACCTTCTCGAAGGTCTTTCCCTGGCTCTTGTGGATGGTGACCGCGAAGGCCGGGCGGATCGGGAACTGCGTGAAGGACCCGACCGTCTCGGAGGCGATCTCTCCGTCCTTCAGGAAGAACCGATAGATCTTCCACGTGTAGGGCTCGATCTCCACGTTCTCGCCTGTATCGAGTTTTGCCTTGATGAGGTCCCGGCCCTCCTCGTCGCGGCTGAACCCCTTCAGGACGCCGACGGTCCCGTTGATCCAGCGCCCGGCGGCGTCGTTGTTCAGGAGCATGATCTGCGCGCCCTTTTTGAGCTTCAGTTCGAGGGCCGTCGGGAGGTACTCCGCGCCGAAGTCGCCCTCGACAAGGCCCCGGGCCTTGCGGAAGCGGCCGGGCAGGCGGGCGAGACATTCCTCGTTGACGGCGTCCGCCATCCCGTTCGTACTCGTCAGGTGGATGTAGCATCCCTGCTCGGGCGGCGTGAAGTCCGGATCGCAGCGGCTGTTGAGGGCTGCCAGGTCCGCTTCCGTGGCGGTGCGGTTGCGGATCGCGTTGAGGAGGCGGACGAACTCGTCGTCTTTCTGGCGATAGACCTTTTCCAGTTCGACGAAGGCCGCCTCCAGGCCCGCGAAGGCCTCGGCGCTGAAGAAGTAGGGGCTCGCGTAGCGGCTGCGGAAGATCTCCCGCTCCGCGCCCGTCACGACCGGCGGCAGTTGGTAGAGGTCGCCGATCAGGATCATCTGGACGCCCCCGAAGGGGCGGTTTGCATCCGGGCCGTTGAGGCGCAGGAACCGATCCACGCAGTCCAGCAGATCCGCCCGCACCATGGAAACCTCGTCGATGACGATCGTCCGCAGCTTCCGATAGAGATTCTGGGGGCCGTCCTTGAACTTTTTCCGGATCGAGGCGGGTGTGACGTCCGGCTTGAAGCCGAAGAAGGAATGGATCGTCTGGCCCCCCACGTTGACTGCGGCCACGCCCGTCGGCGCGAGGACGACGACGGTCTTCTTCGTGGTCTGGCGGAAGTGGCCGAGGAGCGTGGATTTCCCCGTGCCCGCCCGCCCCGTGACGAAGACGTTCCTGTCCGTCTCCTCCATCAGCTCCAGGGCCTTTTGGAACTGGGGATTCAGGTCGATCTCTTGGGACGATGAGGGTTTCTGTTTCGTCATGGGTCGATCGAGCCGCCGAAATCCATCGATTCACCGCGGGCGCGGTTCACTTTTCGCGCTGCCGTACCGTCCGACAGACGCCGCCGGTCTGTCAAGGGTTTTTGTCGAAGTCGCTTTTTCGCGGCAGCGCCGGCCATGATCCTTCTCAATCCTGCCTCTCTTGTCACTCCCGCGAAAGCGGGAGTCCAGTGCCTTGGAGATATTGTCGCCCACGGCTGAAAACCCTTGACAGACCCGGCGAAAAGATTTAGCCATTTCCGAACCTTTCTATATCCATCTGTACCGTCATTCGTTTTTCAACCCTAACCCGTCGAGGCATCGCGGATGGCCGGTCCCGTTCACGCCTTGTCGTCGCGAGGCACGAAGTGCCGCGGCGATCTCCCTTTTTGTTCTTGCAGCCGCAGCGCGGCAATCTCTCTTGTTACTACCCTGCATTCTTCTCAGTCATTCCCACGGAGGCGCGAATCCAGCGTCACCGACCCGGCGCCGACGACGCCCGGCCCAGTCATTCCCGCGCAGGCGGGAATCCGATTCCTCGATCAGGAGATTGACCGAATGGTATCGCAACGTGCGTTCCTTCTATCACAGGACAGCAGACAGTTTGACTGAAGGAGGATTGGACATGGATAAAGATCGTCCTGCACGCATTACCAATGCGGCCATCGAAAGCCGTATCTTTCATATCCGCGGACAAAAGGTCATGCTCGATGATGCCGATTACAGGAGGAGGTGGATTCTTTGAGTTTCCCGAATGGAATGTCAAAGAAATCAAGGAGAGCGGAAGGCGGTATCTGCCTTATGCTTTTACCGAACAGGGTGTTGCCATGCTCTCCGGCATTCTGAACAGCGAAACAGTCATTCAAGCCGATATTACCATCGTGAGGGCCTTTGGCCAGCTTCGCCAGTTACTGGCATCCCATGCCGACTTGGCGTGCAAGCTTGACGACCTTGAAAAGAAATACGATGCCCAATTCAAGATCGTCTTCGACGCCTTCGCGAGCTGATGACCCCGCCGGCCAAGCTGCGGCGGAAGATCGGTTTCGACGAAGGCAGAAAAGATAATAACTCATCGAAAACAGAACCAAAAGAAGGAGAGAATAAAAATGTGCAACCAACCTAAATACATAGTCACATTGGAAGTAGGGGGACCAGTAGCAATGTTTGCACGTCCGGATACAGGTGGGACTCCAACGAGCTATCCGGTGCCGACTTGGTCTGCGGCGAAAGGAATTTTCGAATCAATTGCTTTTCTTGCAGATGGCGCAGCTTGGATTTGTCCGACAAAGGTTGAAGTCTGTCGCCGGACAGATGAGCCCGGTGGGTTCATCTCTTTTCAGCGATATACGACAAATTATGGTGGCCCTTTGCGTAAGGCAGACTTGATGCGCGACGGCACCAACATGCAGTTCTTTGCCACTACTTTAAGCCATGTCTGCTATCGGCTGTATGGCGTCATTTTAAGTTCTGGCTGGAAAAAAGAGAATAATCCTCGGCACCATTTGGAGGATCTTTTCAATCGACGATTGCGGCGCGGCGAATGTTTCCGCACGCCCTGTCTCGGATGGAGCGAGTTTACCTGTTCATATTGGGGGCCGTTTCGCGAAGGCGTTACCGAACGAGACACCTCTTTATCCATGAAGATCCCTTCGATGCTCTTTGATGTCTGGGATAACCCGATCTGCGGCCGCTACAAACCCCAGTTCCGTCAAGATCAGGAAATCAGGGAAGGTACCCTTAGATATGAGGTTCCGGACGCGTGGTTTCCGGAAAAATGTAAGGGGGTGATTGCAGATGCTTAGTGAACTCTTGACTATTGAGAGAGGAATGGCCCAAGCAGGGATAACAATGACCTTACGCCATCCGGAATTCAAAGCAGCTTCAACCCAAAAGCCGACACTACACGCGCTTCTTGATGTGCATGGACAAATTAAGAGAGTGAGAGTTATACCGAGGTCACGACTTGAGAATACACCATTGTGGAAGTTGGCGGAAGGCCAGAAGAACAGCTTCCCGTTCGTGCAACCGAAATCGCTTTGGGATGATGCGACAATAGAGGCGTGGAAAGAAGGACTTGGTGAGAGGCCAAGTAACGATGAAAAAAGACAGAATCTTCTTCGGATAGCTCCGGCAGCTAAAACCCGTTCCGATAAGTTGGGCGAGTGGGCATCCGGGGGAATGATAAAGGCATTGCGCAAGAGAATAGAAATCCTCAAGGAGCTGGAAAATACGGATGTCGCTGCCGTGCCTGCCGCAATCAAACGTTTTCTCTCGGCAATTGATAGAGAAAGCGGAGGGGATCCTATCAGACTGACGAGGGGGATATCTGATTTATTGATCGAAGAGCTCCGAGTTTCAACCGATACCGATCTCGTCGAAGCGGCAATTGCCATTCTTACCGAATCCTCTGCCGCCAAAGGAGGGGCACTATATTTCGATGCTGAAGGTGATTTCCCGATTTCTCTGCTTGACCGTCAGATTGAAGACCCGCTCTGCAAACATCTGAGACAAATCGATCTTGAAAAGGCTATTAGGTTGGGCCAGACTGGAATATGCGGCATCACGGGCGAGGCCGGCCCTCTTGTAGTTGGTAATTTCTCGCAACCTAACCTCCCTTATACAGGACAATCTTTCCTTTATGCGCGAAATGACGCAATCCCGGCTACATCGCGTTACGGCAAATCGTCAGCGGCATCCATACCGGTGGGGTATATGACTGATATTCGGTTGCGGGCTGCTGTCGAAGCCCTTAGTAGCAAATGCAGAGAGGGCAAGACATGGCGGGGAATACCCAGTGAGATACCGAAGCAAAATGATTTATTGCTCGCATTTGTTGTCGAAGCCTTGGAGGAATCAATAGCGAACCTGCTGGCGGATGATAGTGAAAAAGAGAATTTTTCCGAAGAAGGATCGACCTCTCCTACTGCAACAGATTCGATAGCCGCTTTTGAGAAAAGGACGGAGAGGTTGATCAAGGCTCTCGAAGCAAAGGTACATGCTGACTGGCGCAATACATCTGTCCACCTGATCATAATCAGGGCAGTGGATGAAGGGAATCGTAAGGCCGTATATGCAGGGATCCCAACAGCCGCCGGTGTATACGACGCGGCCACTGAATGGATAGAGGGTGAACGGAACATACCGGATTGGCTTAATGTGAAAATTCGGCGAAAAGATGAACCCAACCCGCATTTACTCAAGGCGCTGCATATCGCCCCGCTTGGCTTGATAAAGTTCAGCAAGCAAATCTTTTTGCACAATGGAAAGCGCCCTGCGGGGAAAAAGAAGGAACAACCTGGGATTCCCGCATCGGAAGCATTGAGGCTGTTCTTGGATGTAAAGGAGAATAGTGGCCTCGTCCAAAGAAGCAGAATCGAACGGATTCTTCGCTTGGCTTTGGCCAGACGAACTGCGCTTATCAAAGAGGCTAGTCACACGCAACGGCGCGGATGGGCTGACCCGCGCACTTATGATTCTTATGAGGCCATGCGAACGCTGACGCTTTTCGGAGTACTGCTTCATAAACTTAACCGGAAAAAGGAGGAGTACATGACTGGTACCGCATTCATGCTCGGACAACTACTGGCGGCCGCCGATGCCGTTCATGCAGGGTATTGTGCGGATGTTCGGGGCGGATCTCTCCCTCCCTCCCTTCTTGGCAACCAGGTTCTGATCATGGCACAGGCGTCGCCGGCAAAGGCGCTAGCGGTTCTTGGATCTCGCTGGAAACCGTATGCTGGATGGGCAAAGAAGAAGTCTGACTATGAGATACCAAGAGAGTTCTTAAATGAAGATGGAAGTTGGAAGAAGAGGGCTGACTTTGCAAATGACCAAAAGCGGCAGGAGCTTGAAAGGTCCTTTTCCATTGCCATAGCAATCATCCAAAGTCGAAGAGTTGAAAAGATCGCCCACGAGTTGAATGAAAAATTGTCGGTCAAATGTGACGATGTCTTTCGGGCTGAGCTGTTGCTGGGGTACATGGCTGGAATACCCGGGAAACAAAAAGTTGATGCAGAGAACCCAAACACCAATGAAAAGGAGGACTGATCAATGGAACCTGATAGGAAAAACATGAATGCGCCGTTTAATAGAGGTACCGGTCTACTCATCATCGAAGTCAGACAGAGCAACCCCAACGGTGACCCGGATTCCGAGGGCGAACCGCGAACGATTGATACAGACGGTCGCGGGTTGATTTCTCCAGTTTCATTCAAACGCAAACTTCGCGATCTTGTGGCAGATAAAGATGGATTCGCCTGGCTGACCGCCAAGGAAACATTTAAACTCGAAGGCGAACAAGACACACGGACTATTATCCACAATACGAGACGCGGTCTTGATCATCCTGTTGAAAAAAAGGAAATCAAAGCAAAATACAACATTTTGGAGACACGGTTTCGTGACCGCGATGTAATCGAAAAGATGGATGCCTTTAAATTTTCCGCCGAATTTTGGGACGCCCGCATATTTGGAAATACATTTCTTGAGAGCCTTAAAGAAAAGGACGACAAGAATAAAACAAAAGGAACATCAACCAAAGAGCAAAAGAAGAATGACTTAGAGAAGTTCGAGAAACGTAGCCATTTCATAAACACCGGCGTCGTGCAATTTGGGTCAGGAATCAGTATCGCTCCAATCACGGTGATCAGAGAGACATGGACTAACAAAGCAGGGGTGGAAAAAGATAAGGACCGTGGTATGGCACCGCTTGCTTGGCGCGTCGTGCCTCATGGCCTCTATGCCATGCCTTTCTTCGTGAATCCTTGCTTGGCGCTAAAGACGGGATGCGGTTTTAACGACCTTAAACTTTTACAGTTTATGATACCACATGCGTACAGCCTCAATCCTTCTGTATCAAGACCCCATGTTGAAATTCGCCATGCTTGGTATGCCGAACACAAATCACCGCTTGGCTCCTGTCCGGACTCGCTGATCATTGATGCCTTGACACCAAAGAAAACCAAGGGTCGTTTAGACGAACCCTCCACGTCTATAGCGGATTATGATCCGATTCCCCCAACGCTAGAAAATGACATACGGAAGCGTTTGGGAAATTTTGACGATTTATGCACAAAGCAGTGGAGCTGAAGAATGTGTATTGATCCCAAGCGCCAAATCCCGTTAGCTCATTCACCACCCCCCGGACAGGAATTGGGAGATCCATATGCAAGGCATGTTGATGCTGTGAGATGTAGAGCGCGACGACATGCAGAAGAAATGCTTCGTTATGCTAATGATCCACCGGCAGGGCTCTTAGATGCTATTGAAGCCGGAGCCACTTTCCATGACTTGGGGAAACTGGATCCTGATATCCAGAATGAGCTACATAAGGGCCGGGGTAGCAAGCTTCGATGGGACCATATTGATGCAGGGGTTGCACACCTATCGTCTCTCCAAAGCTGGATGGCCGCTTGGTTGGTTCGGGCACATCATGCCCCGGGACTCCCCCAAAAGATCGAACACTTCGATCCTGACGGGGTAGGACGGCGTCTGCGAGGTCGTCGTTACGATATCGCACCAAAGGAAAAACACGATGAGCAAATCCGGCGGACTGACTCATTTATCAATCAATATCTTGCCGGGCACGAAGCAGCAGTTGGCGCGTTCACTACCAAAAAGCAACGGCCTATCCATGGATTGACAATGAGGCTGGCTCTTTCCTGCCTTGTTGACGCCGACCACACAGACAGCGCTTTTTATGATAGCGGTCAAGCTCCGCCTGATCCTCCGGAAGCCCTGTGGGAAAAACGTCTTCATGCTCTTTGTGAGTACGTTACCGGACTACCACCCGGCCTAATCGATTCCGAGCGGTCACGGAACCAGCGGCGAAATGAATTTTTTCAAGCGTGCCTGAATTCAAAGCTGTCAGAGCACATTGTGGCTTGTGAGGGTGCCGTAGGACTCGGCAAAACGACTGCCGTGACAGCCTATCTGATCCGCAGGGCCAAGGAAGAAGGACTTAGACGATTACTGATTGTTGCACCTTACACAAACATCCTCACCCAAACGGCCGCCCGTCTGCGGAAGGCTCTTGTTTTACCCGGCGAAAATCCGTATGAAGTGGTTGTCGAGCATCACCATCGGGCGGACTTTTCAAATATTGAGGACCGTGATCTAGCAGTCCTTTGGCGCGCTCCAATAATTGTCACAACAGCCGTCAGTTTTTTTGAGACACTTGCTTCGTGTCACCCCGCAAATCTCCGCAAGCTTCATGCAATTCCCGGCAGCGTAATTTTTATTGATGAAGCCCATGCGGCTTTGCCGATAAAACTATGGCCTCAAAACTGGAAATGGATTCGTGAGCTTGCCGAGAGATGGGGATGCCGATTCGTCTTTGCAAGCGGCTCACTTATGCGCTTTTGGGAACATAAGGAGATCGTTGATCAACCGATTACACTTCCAGATCTGTTACCACGTGAACAAGCGGTAGATGTGATGACGGATGAGCAACAACGTGTGAAGTTCTATCAGGTTAAGAGAGGACACGTCATAGAGATATCGGAACTGCTCGATATGGTAAACAGTGAAGCCGGACCACGCTTGGTGATCTTAAATACTGTTCAGAACGCTGCTGTGATCGCCAAAACACTACGTGAGTCCGGAATGGATGTTCTTCATCTTTCAACAGCTCTAACACCTCGTGATCGTTCAGTCATTTTCCAGAAAATAGAAAAAAAACTTGAAACAAAGAACTTTCAAGACTGGACGTTGGTGGCAACCAGCTGTGTCGAAGCCGGGGTCGACTTTTCTTTTCGGTGTGCATTTCGTGAGAGATTTTGCGTGGCTTCAACCATCCAAGTTGGCGGACGAATCAACCGCCACGGGGAATATACGGAAGTTGACGGCGGTAAAGTCTATGATTTTGCACTCACAGGAAAAGGAATCACACAGCATCCAGCAGCCAGCGGATCGTCTGATATCTTGCGAGATCTAATGGGTAAAAATATGCTCAATACCCATAGCCCGGCCGATATAGTCACCTTGGCCATGACCGAGCTCAGGCGTCAGGGAAGCTTATCAAACGATTTTCTAAAAGCAGAGTCGGAACGTGATTATCCAAGAGTGAACGAATTAGGAAAGGTCATTGACGCAGACACGCGCTTCGTTATCGTCGATCCTCATCTTAGGTGTCTTATTGAAGATAGGAGACCAGTAAATTTCAAGACACTCCTTGATGGCAGCGTTCAGTTGTGGGCACAAAAGATTGAGAAATTGCGGTTGGATAAGTTGCCCGGGCGAGGCGAAATCTATGTTTGGAATTATGATTATGAGCCTGATTTCTTGGGCTATATGAAAGGCGTTCTGAAGATGGAAGATTTTATATCATCTGGAGGAGCCATTATTTAATGCTGCACCATGGTATTAAACTTACAGCGATATTCGTGTAATCTTGAAGGCCTTAACCATGAAAAGCTAAAAAGCCCCACCTCCTGCCATCTGAGAAACATCTTCACCGAGGGGGAGTTGGACGAGAGGGCAACTTGTAAGGATTTTTTACAAGCTCAAACCGAGGGAGACAAATGGGCGGAATGCACTGGGCCGTCCACGGTCAAACAGCCGTCGGCGCGCCGTCCGAGGTGGAACGGCACTGCCTGGATGCCGTCGAGGAAATCAAACGAATTTCCGAACCCCCGAAACGAGGACGCAGGAAATGACCGACGACCCGGCGGACAACCTTCTGATGATCTCGGCCCTGCAGCACTATGCCTTTTGTCCCCGCCAGTGCGCCCTGATCCATGTCGAACAGACCTGGGCGGAGAGCGGCAGAACGGCAGAGGGCCGGATCATGCACGAGCATGTACACGATGAAGGACGGGAGTCGCGGAATGACATACGGATCGAGCGCGGCGTGCCGCTCCGGTCGCTCCGCCTGGGGCTGATCGGCAAGGCCGACGTCGTCGAATTTCACCGGCAGGTGGACGGTTCCTGGCTTCCCTTTCCTGTCGAGTATAAGCGGGGAAAACCCAAGGCGGACGACTGCGACAAGGTCCAGCTCTGCGCCCAGGCGATCTGCCTGGAGGAAATGCTTGATGCTGCGATTCCTGAGGGGGCGCTCTTCTATGGCCAGACGCGGCGCCGACTCGACGTCGTTTTCGATGAAGCCCTGCGGCGGAAAACGGAGGAGACCGCCCGTTGCGCCCAAGAACTCATCGCCTCGGGCCGGACGCCGCCCCCGGTTTATGCAAAACGTTGCGAGAGTTGCTCGCTCATGGCCGAATGCCTGCCGAAGACGATTCAGAAGCGCCGTTCGGTGAAGGGCTATCTGGCACGGGTCTTGGGAAGCGAGGAGTCGTAGCGTAAATTGGGTAATGGCGGCGTTGAAGTAGGTAATGAATTGGGTGATGGGCAAAGGAGACGCTGACAGGAAGCGTAATCATACCCGGTGAACCCGATAATCGCGGTGCAGTCGCGTGGCAGCAAACGTGATTGCAGCCGCCACATCAGGAATCCGGTCAGAAATGGATTGACGCGGAGTCGGAGAAGCCATGAAGAAGCACTTGAACACCCTTTTCGTCACGACGCAGGGCGCATATCTGGCCAAAGAGGGAGAGACGGTCGTCGTCAAGGTGGAAAAGGAGATTCGTCTCCGTCTGCCCGTCCACACGCTCGGCGGTATCGTATGCTTCGGCAACGTGTCGTGCAGTCCCTTTCTGATGGGGTTTTGCGCGGAAAACGGCGTGGGGGTCAGCTTCCTCACGGAGAAGGGCCGCTTTCTGGCCCGCGTGCAGGGGCCGGTTTCGGGGAATGTTCTCCTGCGCCGGGAACAGTACCGCAAAGCGGACGATCCGCGGGCCTCGGCGGCGGTCGCCAAGGCGCTGTTGATCGGTAAGATCGCCAACGGCCGGACGGTTCTTCAGAGGGCCTTGCGGGATCATGCGGAGAAGATGAACGCCGGAGAGGTCGAAATTGCCGTCAAGCGTCTCGGGAATCATCTGGATCTGCTGAGCCGGGATTACCCGCTGGAGGAAGTGCGCGGTTTCGAGGGCGACGCGGCGCACGTCTATTTCGGCGTCTTCGATCATCTGATTGTCGCCCAGAAGGGGGATTTCGCGTTCGCCGAACGGAACCGCAGGCCGCCCCTGGACAACGTCAATTGTCTGCTGTCGTTCATCTATACGCTCCTCGTCCATGACGTCCGATCGGCGCTGGAAGGAGTCGGTTTGGACCCGGCCGTGGGTTTCCTGCACCGCGACCGGCCGGGGAGGCCGAGCCTGGCCTTGGATCTGATGGAGGAGTTCAGGCCTTTTCTGGCCGACCGGCTGGTTCTTTCTCTCATCAACCTGCGCAGGGTGCAGGCGAAGGACTTTCAGAGGACGGAGACCGGGGCGGTATCGATGGATGACGACGCCCGCAAGACGGTCCTTGTTGCCTACCAGGAGCGGAAGCAGGAGGAGATCGTCCATCCCTTCTTGGATGAGAAGGTGTCGATTGGGATCCTATTTCACATCCAGGCGCTGCTGCTGGCGCGGCACCTGCGGGGCGATCTGGACGGCTATCCGCCGTTCGTCTGGAAATGATGAAGAGGAGAAGGCGATGTTCGTGCTTGTCAGTTACGATGTAGCCAAGACAGACGGGGCCGGTGCGCGCAGGCTAAGACGCGTCGCGAAGGCCTGTCTGGATTATGGGCAGCGGGTCCAGTATTCGGTCTTCGAGTGCATCGTCGACCCGGCGCAGTGGACGGTGCTTCGCAACCGATTGATACGAGAGATCAAGGCGGAGGAAGACAGCCTGCGGTTCTACTTTCTGGGATCGAACTGGCGGCGCCGCGTGGAGCACATCGGGGCGAAGAAAGTGCCGGATCCGGAGGGGCCGATGATCGTTTGAAAAGGGTCCGCGAACCGGAAGCAAGCGGGAAAACCCCGGGAGGTTCGCGATCGCCGCTGATGCGCGCTCAGATTGAAAGAGCGATGACAGTGTTCTTTGACAATTGAATAGTGACGAGATGGAAAACCAATGTTCGCGGTAGTGTGACGAATACCGCTTGCATATTGAGAGCTTGAAAGTAGTAAGTCGCTCCCTCGCACGGGAGCGTGGATTGAAAC
>DAOSIS010000023.1:0-43540 GCA_035366835.1 Syntrophales bacterium
GATCCGCAAGACACAGGGCCGGCTCCGGTGGACCGAGATCCACAAGGATGTTGTCCCTTGTCCCCTGAAGGTACCAAAGGACGCACGGCGCCTCATAGGTGACCTCTCGATGCATCCGGTACATGCAGGTCTGTTTCGGAAGGGCCGTGAAGCGGCCAACATCAATCGGCGCAATCTTGTATATTTTCATGATATTGCCTCCCTCGCATAGAAATATGTGCTTCGGGGTGAAGAAGCATCCCTGGGGTGGTGAATTCTGGGAAAACGGATATTTTGCCCGGACCACAGGAGACAGCGTAACGGCCGAGGTAATCAGAAGATATATTCAGTATCATCGTGATCAAGAGACGACTCCCAGACAGTTGGGATTGTTTTAAGGCGTTAAATGCCCGCCCTGTGGGCGGGGTAATTCACTGGAATATAGATTCGCATCATGGCGCTACTTGTGGTGAGGCACTTAAGCCTGATAATGACCCAACATTATTCTCGACAATATGATCAACAATTCTGTGAACACTTATATCAGGCCAAAAAGGATGTCAAGGAAATGTTCTTGACTGTAAGTGACATGGGAAATCGAGGCAAAGAGGGGATATCCTCCCACGGGAGAACCGCAAGCTGAAGCAGCGGCGACGGGCCTGAGCCTGGACAGGTATGTGCTGCATGAGGCGGCTGTCAAAAAAACTCTGAGGCCTGGAATGCAAGTCTGGCATTGGATCATTCACTGCTGTGAAAAGACATTCGGAATGGTAGAGCACGAACGCTGCCGAGGGAATATGATATAGTGATGACCTGTTAAAATTCATTGCCCTAAGCACCGGCAGTTGCTACAACAGCAACCAATCGGATCTTTCTTTTTCTCCCATCTTCCTTAGGTGGACAACGGCGGTGACATGCATCCCATTTCCACTGGGAAGGGCTGAGTGAGAGAATCGATCCGCTGTTGTCTACGGTCTTTTGTGCGGAGAGAGGGTAATTGGAGGTTTCGCCTGAGAACCGAACCCCCGCAGCGGGAAAACGAATGAAAAGGTTAAGAGATGGTCCGGCGGCGGCGAGGCGGATCGCCCGCCCCTTCAGGAAACCTCCGTTGGACCAAGCTGACCGCAGGGGCCTGCACGCGGGCCTCATCCGTGTGGGAACCAGTTCGGCCAAGCCCGCAGACGCCTTTGCGTTCATCTCCTACCGCAACCGCTGGTTCTACATCGCCGATGAAGACCTCGTGTCAAAGGCCTACTTCATTCTCGTCGGCTCCATCTTCTCGCTGCAGTCCGGAGAGCTGCAGACGGCGGGACCGCTGCTGACGCTTCCGGTGGGACGCTGAACGCCGCACCGCGCATCCGGCGCGAGATCCGGACCGGCCGCCTCATGATCGGCATGTTCTGCCGCCGGCACCACGGCGGAGAAGCGCTCTGCGACGAGTGCCGCGAGCTGAGCAGCTATGCCGAAGACAAGACGAGGCGCTGCCGTTTCGGTGCCGAAAAGCCCGCCTGCTCGGACTGTCCCGTCCACTGCTACCAGCCGGCGATGCGGGAGAAGATCCGCGCCGTCATGCGCTACGCCGGACCGCGGATGATCTGGAGCCACCCCATCCTCGCCCTGCGCCACCTTCTGGACAGGAAGCCATGAAAGACGACGCGCCCCACCTCGGGACGGCAAGCTTCACGTGCACCTTCCCGGCCAATTTCATCACCGGCTTCTGTTTTCTGACGCTGATGCCGGCATTGCCGTTCTATCTGGCAGAGCGGTTCCAGGCCTATGGGCCGTGATCGGACTCGTCGTTTCCTGCTACATCATCGCCGCCCTGCTGACGCGGCCCTTTTCCAGCTATCTCATCGACGGCTTCTCCCGCAAGGCGGTCTACGTCGTCTCCTATGTCCTCTTTGTCGCGACCTTTGCCAGTTACATCCTCGCGGATTCAACAACGCTGTTCTTCGTCCTGCGCCTGTGGCACGGGGCGGTCTGGGGCGTCATCACGACAGCCGGGGCTACCGTGGCGATCGACATCATGCCGCCGTCGCGGCGGGGAGAAGGAATCGGCTATTTCGGCCTTGCCGGCGTTCTCGCGATGGCCGTGGGCCCGCTCGCGGGAATGTTCCTCTATGAACATTACCATTTTCTCCCGATCTTCTACCTGTCGCTGGTCCTGAGCGCCGCCGGCATCGCTGCCGCCCTTCTCATCGAATCACCGGCCCGTCCGCCCGTCAGGCATCAGACCCTCTCTTGGGACCGCTTCATCGTCGTCAAGGCGATTCCGATCGGCGTGAATTTCGTCCTCGCCGCGACAACCTACGGAATGGTGATGCCCTTCGCGGCGGTGTACGGAAGGGAGATCGGCGTTGCCAACACGGAGCTGTATTTTCTCCTGATGGCGTTTGAGACGGGCGGCGCGCGGGTTGTCTCTGGGAAGATGATCGACGGCGGCAGACCCCACCAGGCGGCGATCACGGGATGAATCGTCTTCGCCGCCAGCCTTGTCCTGCTGACGTTCAGCCGGACGGCATCCGTCTATTTTCTATCGGCCCTGGCGACGGGCATCGGCGCCGCCGCCAGCATCATTTCGGTCCTTTATTGCATCGGGATTTCAATGCCGAGCTACCGGAAAAATACAAAGGACATCAATCCGCCGGAATGAGATTGAAGATGTTGCGTTCCGCATTCTTCCCCGAACAACGGCGGAAATGCCCCGGCTTCATTTCGGGGCAATGCGCGCCCATTGGACCAGATTCGACATCTCCTCGGATTCGGCGCGCAAGGCCCGCGACAGGTCGAGGGGCGGGACGTCGACGACATCGAGCGACATGGCATTCAGATTCTTCCTCAACTCAGCATCCTTGAGGACCTTCGACACTTCGTGATACCAGCGCCCCACCGCCTCCGGCGGGGTTCCGCGCGAGGCGAACAAACCATACCAGGCCATCAGATCCACGCCGGGAATGCCGAGCTGATCGAAGGTCGGCACATCCGGAAGGGCGTCAGACCTCCTGTCGCCTGTCAGCGCCAGCGCCCGCAGCTTTCCCGATTTGAGATGGGGAGCCGCGGATCCCGCATCGAGAAACGCCGCACCCACATGGCCCCCGAGGAGGGCCGTCGCCGCCGGACCCTGTCCGGCAAAGAAAACGGGAGTCCATGAAGCCCCGGTCGACTTCTTGAAGGCCTCGCCCGCCAGGTGCGAGAGGCTGCCCTGGCCTGCCGAAGCGCAAGTCAGCGATCGCGACGCCATCTGCCTGATATCGCCCGATGCAGTCGCCGGGACAACGAGGATCTGGGGAGATCGGGCGAACTGGATGATCGGCACGAAGTCGGACTGGGGATCGAAAGGCAGGCTTCTCTGCAGCGCCTTGTTCACCGTCATGATCCCGTTGTTCGCAAGCAGCAGGGTCAGCCCGTCCGGCGCCGCCTGGGCGACAGAGGCTGCGCCGACGCTTCCGCCGCCGCCCGGTTTGTTCACGATGACGATCGGCTGCCCCACCGCCGGCGTAAGATGCCTTGCAAGGATTCGCCCGGCGACGTCGCTCCCTCCTCCCGGGGCAAATGGCACAACAAGGCTTACAGGCTTCCTGGGCGACCATGTCGAGGCCGGCGGCTTCACGCCGCCCGCCCCACCCTGGCCGGGCCTCGGCCTGGCGATGGAAGCGATTGCCGGAGCAGGCGCCGGCGCCGCGGAAGCCTGAACGGAAGGCTGCGCCGCCAGGCGGTTTCGCGCGAGGCCGGCGAAGTGCCCGTTCGGAAAACGGCCGAGATACTCCTCGAAGTCCGCCGGGTTCGTGCTGTTCTTGATCGTATCCCAGAAGGCAAGCTCGATCGCCGGGGAATCGGCGGTCTGCGCGTCCGTGCCCGCGGACGGGCGCAGGGACGCGACCTTCGCCGCCTGCTCCGGATGAAAGGCGAAATCACCGATCAGCGACGACGAATCCCAGGGGATCTGCTTCCCGCCGGTCTCCCGGGACACGCCCTGGCGGACCCGCTTGAATACCCGCTCGATATCCGACTCGGGCTCCTGCAGGCTCTTGAGGAGATGCTTCGTGAAGACGCCGTTCCGCCCTGCTCCGTCCCCGGCGACCGACCCCGGCGCCGTGGCGAAGGCGACAAACGTCCCCCTGGCCGCTTCCATCCGCGCCAGTCCTCTTGCCGCGGACCGCGAACTCTTGTAGAAGGGATTGTTCCGGCAGGCATCGAGGATGACGATGTTGACGCGGTTTTGCGCTTCTTCCATGGCGGCCACGATCAGATTCGCGTCCACAGCCTGGTCTTCGAGTTCGAATTCATTCTGGATGTCCGCCCCGACCGGGATGAGGAAATTGCGTCCGTTGCTCTGCGCACCGTGTCCGGCGAAGAAGAAGAGGCCGACGCCGCCCCGGCGGATATCGCCCGCAAAATCGCGGATGGCCTGCTTCATCTGCTTCTGCGTCGCATTCTGGTGCACCGTCGCCTTGAAACCGAGATTCGACAGCACCTTGGCCACGTCCTGCGCGTCGTTGGGAGGATTTTTCAGAGGGGCGTCCTTGTAGGCGCCGTTTCCGATAAGCAGGGCGATGCGCTGTTCGCCTGCGGCAGCGGCGGGGACGACGTTCAGGTCGCGCTGCTGGCAAATCCCGGAAGACGGGAAAATCAACGACAGGACGATCAAGAGCGGAATCGCATTCCGAACACTTCGCATAACCCGTTCCTCCCCAAGGTTGCAGGATGCAGCCTCGGCATCCCGAGGCCGCATGTGACGGACGCGATCCTTTATATGGGAAGCGCCGCCGACCGTCAAGAGCAAGCCGTCAGGCCGATGGCATTCGTTTCCGGTCCGCCGGCGGAAGGCAGCCGGCGCTGCAAATCCGGGAACCCTTTCCGTTTCGACGGACAGACTGCGTTCCTCCTTGCTTCCTCAACGGAGGAGCGGGGCCTTGTCGACCTCGTGGGATCCGCGCACGGGCTCCCTGTTCCTTCCGGAGAGGGTCTTGGCGCGTTCGATCTCGATCAGCATGACCTCCCTGTCGAAGGCCTCGATCCTTTTTTGCAGTTCCGGCGTGCCGGACTCGAAGATCTCCTTGATCCTCTGAAGGGCGCGCATCCGGGTATCCCCGTCGCAGAAACAGTCGTTGGCGGCACGTACGAAAATCTGTCCCGGGACGAGCAGATCGGCGGGTTTCCCCTTTTGTGCTTTCTCCACTTCGGACCGGTAGATTTCCTCCGCAACGGCCAATCTCCGGCGCGGGGGAAGATCTCCGTAAATCGCCTCCAGGGCGGCGCGCTTCTCGCCCGCAGGGATGTCCGCAAGCGCGTCCTTTTCCCCTTCGGGCGGGGCTGCGGGAGCAAGCCCTGCTGCCGTCTCGGCCGCTCCGCCGTCTCCGCCGACTGCAGCCGGTTCCGGACGTTCCACAACATCGACATACCTGCCGGAGATCCAGGCGCGCGCTTCGGACGGCGCCGCGATCCCGATCCAGTCGCCGCGGACGCCGACGACCGCAAGCTCGTCGCCCTTTTTCCGGACGGCGACGACACCGCTCTTCCTGTCTGCGGAGACGCGGATGCGGACGTTGTCGCCCGTCACGGTGGCGCCGGCGGGCTCCGAACCGGGCGACCCGCGAAGATTCACGAACTGCCTCGCCACCCAGCAACCGCCGTCCAGCGGATAGACGATCCCGTACCAACCGTTCTTTCGCTCCAGAATCCGGACCTCCTGGCCCGCGGATACCTTGCCTACAATGGCCGCGCCGCTGTCGGCGCTGGCTCTCACGATCACGCTGTCGGCGTTCACCCTGCCGGTGCGAAGAGCCGTTCCGTCCCCGCCCGTTGCCGCAGAAGCGGACAGGACAGCCGCGATGAGGACGGGCAGCGCCGGCAGTCGGCATCCCATGGTCTGTAACCTCCGTGACGAAAGAAGATCCTGTCAGCCTTGACGAGGCGGGACTTCCTTGATCCGCCTGCGGCAGGGAACGCGCCGCTCAGTCCACCAGCATGAGGCAGAAGGTGTTGCGCATTTCATTCTCCCGATGCAGGGTTTCAATGACAAAGCCGTTGTTCCGAGCCGTCTGAAAAACGTCGATCCCGCAGGCCTCCATGGAGGGCCTTGCCCTGTCGCCATGCCGGCAGGGATCTCCCGTGATCTTTCCGCATTGCCGGCAGATCCCGCAGGGTCCGGCCAGGAAAACGAAGGCCCTGTAGTAGCCGTCCTTGAAGAGATCCTCCTCCACCCTCACCAGCGAGCGGAAGCACTTCTGCAGCCGCTTTTCCCGGTCCGGTGTTGCCGGCGACACGATATGAATGAGCATCGCACGTCCGTACGAATCGAGAACCTCCCTCGTCTCCTCCGCCGTGGGTGTGCAGGGCGGGCAGCAATGGCCGTAATCGTAGCCGCCGCAGCCGAACTGGCATTTCATCCTCACCCACGGCGCCGTCACGACGCTGGAAGGATGGACGATCTTCACGGCGGTCGCCCCGGCTTCCCGCATGCGGTCGCAGTAGACTTTCAGAACCTTTCCGGCCATCGCTATTGACCTCTTCCCATTCCCATGCGAAGCTGCAGATCCTGGAAGTGCAATTCGCATGTGCAAGACAAGGACGACGCATCCATGATTCGCCTGCGTGATCGAATCGTCGATTTCCTTTACAGGACGGCGACGGGCGCCGCGAGGACCCGCAGGCTCCTCACGCCCGTCTTCGGCGGGATCTTCTTCTGCCTCGTCCTGGCGACCATTTTCGGCGCCTTCTTTCTGGACAGGCTTCTCGGCCTTCCGAAATTCCCGACGGGGATCTATGCCGTTGTCGCTTCCTGCCCCTTCCTGGCTGTCGGCGGCTGGGTATGGGCGTGGTCCGGGTGGCGGTTCTTCAGGACAAAGGGAACACCGGTCCCCGTCAACCCTCCGCCCGTCCTGGTGACGGACGGCCCCTACGCCTGCTCGCGGAACCCGATGATGACGGGCCTCATCCTCGTCATGGCCGGGCTCGGCATCCTCTTGGGGTCGGTCTCGCTGGCGGTCGTCATGACGCCCCTCTTTGCGCTCGTCTGCGTCCTGGAATTCAAGTACATTGAGGAGCCGGAACTCGAAAAACGCTTCGGCGCGGCCTACAAAGCGTATCGCGCGAAAACCCCGCGCATCCTCCCTGTATTCCGTCCCAGGCTCCGCTGAAGCATCCCCCTTTTCCACGGAACGACGCGTCATCTGCACCAGCGGGCAACGACGACAGCCAGCACCTTTGTCGCCGTCATCAGATCTTCAAGGTCCACCCATTCGTCCAGGGCATGGATATTGCCGCCGGTCGGTCCGTACGCGACCGTCGACATCTGGCCCGCGTTGCCGAGGTGGCGCATGTCACCGGCCGCATGGGCCGCGCCCGGTCCCAGCCACGCGAGGACCTTCCCGACGACCGCCTCCCCGCGGCCGTCAGCGGCGGGCGGGTGGAAACCCGCCAAACGGATCTCTTTGCCGGCGACGTCTCGGTAGGCATCCTGGATCGCCTTGACGATCGGTGCATCGGGCAGGTTGTTGAAGGGCTCCGCGTAGTGGGCGATGGAAAAGGCGGGGGGATTTTCCCGCAGCCAGGGATCGCGCCGGGCGGCCCTGGCGACGGCTTCGCTGAGAATGCTCCAGACGTTCCAGACGCCGGGCACGCCCGCGAAGTCGGAATGACGGGGAAGGACGTTGAAGAAGAGTGCTCCGTGCAGCACGCAGTCCCGCGCGGAACTGGCCGTGAAATTGCCGCCGCGGACAATGCCGATGGCAAGCTGGAAGACCCCCGGCCCGTACAGGTCGTTGAGGTCCCGTTCCAGGGTGGTCAGCGCGCTGATGACGACGGCCATCTTTTCGACGGCGCTCACACTGGACGGCTCGCCGGACTTCCCGTCTCCCGGCGGCGCGTGCCTCCGCCCTTCCGCATAGACCTCGCGGCCCTTCGTGCGGACCTCGAAGTACAGGACGCCGCTGGAATCGTCGATGACCCTGCCGGAGCCGGTGCTTCGGTTCACGATCGCGGCATCGGCCCTGTAGCCCCGCAGGATGCACGCCAGCGTCCCGTTGCCGGAGTACTCGCCGTTGACGACGCTCTGCAGGATCACGTCGCCTTGGAGGCGGATACCCGCTTCGACAACGGCCTGCACGGCCTTCTGCGCCGCCACGAGTCCTCCCTTCATGTCCGCCGCGCCTCGGCCGTAGAGCCGGTTGACGACGCTCTGCGCCGCGAAGGGTGCGGCCTTCCAACCTTTCTCGTCTCCGAGGTTGATGGTGTCCGCATGCCCGTTCAGGACCAGCGACCTGCCGCCGCCCGATCCCTTCAGCAGGCCGACGACGTTGGGACGGCCCCGGTAGCTCTTGACGGCGTCGTAGGGAGACCGGATCAGCGCTTCGTGGGAGAAGCGGCCCGGTGCGGAAAGCGCCAGGCCCCATTCCGGCTGCCAGCGGGACGGATTCTGGGCGACGTCGGGAAATTTCTCGAACAGTTCCCTCACATCGGGCTCCCAGACGTCGACGTCCATCCCCATGCGCCGGAAAGACTCGGCCTGGTATTTCTGGACGTCCCCCTCGTCGCCGGTGCGGCTGGGGATTCTCACGAGTGTCGCCAGCGCATCGATGATCTCGGCGCGTTTTTCCTCGATCGCGTCGACAAGTTTCTTCTCCTCCTTGCTCAGGCCCGCCGCGCGCAAATCCCCGGCCGCCGTCAGGCAGGCGGCGAAACACGCCAGAGTCGCGATGCAGAAGAACCGCCGGACTCTCATGTCGATCATGACCTCATTGTCCTGGGGAGTCTCCTGCGGGCTACTCCATCCGCCGGAGAACCTTGTATTTGACGGGGCTTTCCTGTTCGACCAGGTATCGGCGGCCGTCGGGATAGATCAGCGTCCCCTGTCCCTCCATTCTGTCGCCGCGAAAGACGCCTTCCATCCGCCGGCCGTCGGGATAGACCAGGGCGCCCGCGCCGTCGGGCAGGTCGTCGACGAAGGTCCCTTCCCACCGGACTCCGTCCACATAGGTGAAGACCCCCTTCCCGTTGCGGCGGCCGGCCTTGAACTCGCCCTCGTACTTCTCGCCGTTGCTGAGGAGGTAGGTCCCCTGACCTTCGAAAAGGCTGTCATGGAATTGTCCGGTGTATTTCGCACCGTCGGGGAAGATGTACGTGCCCCGGCCGGTGCGCTTGCCGCCGACGTGCTGGCCTTCATACGTCGCTCCGTCGGCGTGCCTGTACGTCCCGATCCCGTTTTCGCAGTCCCCCTTGATGCATTGGGACTCCGGCGGCGCCGGCCCGTCAGCCGCCGCAGCGCCGGCCGGGAAAAGCAGAACCACGAGCACCGCAAACACCAGGCCTGTCCATCGATTCATGTTCCGTCACCTCGCTGATCGGGAGGATCGGTCAATAGAGTTCCCCGAACTTCTTCTCGTCGATTTTCCCTTCCAGGAACGCCTCCAGCATCTTCGACCGCTTGCCCGAAGACAACTCGTCCATGCCGTTGGACAACTGGCTGGCGGAGATGCTTCCCCGTTCGAAGGCGGCCTTCAGTTTCTCTTTGGCGATGCCGGCATCGAGGATCTTCGCCTTTTCCCAGTTGCGCGCGACGGCGAAGTCGCCAAGGCCCGTTGCCTGGGGTTGCTGCTCGACCCCCTTGAGCCGCATCACGGCGCCGGCCACGTGGCTCTTGACGTACCGGGCGAGGTCGTCCCCCTTGACCCAGACGTTGTCGGCCGCCTTGCCCTTGAGGCCCTCCAGAAGATAGTGGCTGAAAATCCCGCCCTTGAGTTCCGTTTCATCCTCCCAGGACTGCTGGTTCACTGCGGAGGAGGTGAGGATCAGTTTCCCTGCTCCTTTCGGGGCCAGGAGAGGCGTCGCGGACATGACGCCGACCAGGGGTTTCGCGCCTTTGGCGACGATGGACTTTCCGCCGCCCGAGAAGCAGGCATCGAGCGCCACCATCACGCCCCTGGCCTGCGAGGCGTCCACCAACTCCTGAAGGTAGGAAAGGCGGATGCTCGTCTCGGCAAGGATCTCCGGATCGGAGATCGCGGCATCATAGGGAACGAGGAAGGCATCGACGAGCTTGTCGTCTTCGGTCATCGGGGCACCGTGACCGGAGAAGTAGACGTAGGCATACCCGTCCCAGGTCCGGATTTTCCGCAGTGCCGCCAGCATCTCATTGCGCGTCGCCTTCTCGTTGATCAGGAGCCGCGCGTTTTCCTTCGGCACGCCGCCGTAGCGCGGATCGGTCAGGACCTCAAAAACCTTCCGGGCATCCTCGGAGGCATACTTGAGATTCGGGATATCCCCTCTCCCGCGGTAGTCGATGCCGATGACGACGGCATACGTTTCCGGCCGGGCGGGCGGCAGCTTTTCCGCCGGCTCGGCCTTGACGGCCGGCTGCGGCTTGATCTCCGGCTGCGCGGCTGCCACGGCGGGATCGGCCTTCCCCAGGATCGTCGATACAAAGAAGGTCTTTCCATCCCTGCTCATCTGCAGGAGCGCGTTGCTGCCCGGAGCGGTTCTCGTGACGACCTTCAAGAGTTCCGTTGCGCTGCGGATCCTGACGCGGTTGAACTCGAGAATGACGTCGCCCGCCTTCAATCCCCCTTTCGCAGCCGGCCCTTCAGCAATGACATCGGCGATGAGGACTCCCCCCTCGGCGGTCAGGTTCAGGCTCCTTCTCATGTCCTCCGTGACGTCCTGGACAGAGACGCCGAGCCAGCCCCGGGAGGCGGTTGGCTGGTCGGGAGCAGGCCTCCTGAGATCGAATCGTCTGCGGTCGACCGGCGCCGGAGGAGCAGCCGTCGATTCGGAGAGCCCCGGAGGGGCGGGCCGTGCCGCCAGGGCCGGCGTTGCGTCATCGATCCATGAGATGGCCGTTCCGGCGATCAGGATCGCCGCCGCCAGGAATAGTCGTCTTATCATACCGTCACCCTCATTCGGCCGCGGATGACCGCGGCGCCCCGGACTCGTTTTCGATTCGGGGCGATATTATCGCTGCAACTTGCCCTTCCGTCAAGCGATGCCGTCATTTCAGGATCTGCGCGAGTTCCTCCCGGTACTGCGCGTAGATATCGATGTCGTTGTGGCCGCCCCCGGGGATCGCGATGAGGCGCTTCTCGCCGCGGATGAGCGGCATCAGGCGTTCGCTCGAGGCGAAGGGCACGATATCGTCCTTCGTCCCGTGGAAGAGATAGACGGGACAGCCGACCTGGCCGATCCATTGATCGGTGCGCAGCGTGTATTTCATGAACAGATGGAGGAACCACCGGGGCAGATAGGGATAATGGAATTTCGCGACGTCGACGAAGCTGGAATAGGCCGACTCCAGGATCACCGCCCGCGGCTTTTCCCGGACGGCGAGCTTCACGGCGATGCCCGTTCCGAGGGATCTCCCGTAAAGGACGATCCGCTCCGGCGGATAAAGGATCTTCAGGCGGGTGAAAAGCGCCGCTGCGTCGTCGTGCAGGGTCTTTTCATTGCGGATCGTCCCCGTGCTTTTCCCGTATCCCCGGTAGTCCGGCAGGAAGAGGTCCCAGCCGTGCCGGGTGAAATCGGTTGCGATTTCTCCCCACGTCCTCAGGCTGCCGGCATTCCCGTGGAAATAGAGGATCACCCCTTTCGGGTTGTCCGCGTGAAAGTGCAGGGCGTCGATCTCCGCGCCCTCCACGGGAACGCGAACCTCCGAAAATCGGCCGGGGAAGGAGAAGCGGAAATCCTGCGGCAGCGTCTCCGGAAAGAAGATCAGACTTTCCTGTGCGAAGGCCATGATGCCGAACCCCAGGAAGACGGCAAGGGAGACGGAAATCACCACACCCGAAAAGAACCTGCCGAAGAATCGCCTCATCACCCGATCTCCGTGACCTTCGCGGCCTGCGGCGTCCGGAGATCCTTACCAGACGATGCCCTGGCGGATGAGCAGTTCCTGAGCCCCTTCATCGCCGAGACGCGCCGCCTGTTTGAAATCCGAGACCGCCTGCTCGTACTTCTCCAGATTGCCGTAGGCCAGACCGCGCGTGAAGTAGGGTTCGGCGAACCGCGGGCTCAGCTCGATCGCCCGGTCGGCGTCACGGACCGCCTGGTCGAAATCCCCCAGGTTGCCGTACGACGTGCCGCGGTCGGACCAGGCGGCGGCGTCGTCCGGGATCCGTTTCAGGATCCGGTTGAAGTCGCTGATGGCGCGGTTGTAGTTGCCCATGTGCATGAAGGCGCGCCCGCGCAGACGGGAGGCCTCGATGTGGTCCGGATCGATTTCGATCACCCGGTCGAAATCCTTCACGGCCCGGCGGAAGTTCTCCAGGTAGCCGTAGGCGATGCCCCGTTCGAGGTAGTATTCGGCCGCCGGCTTCCGCTCGATCGCTGCATCGAAATCCTCGATCGCCCGCTGGTAGTCCTGCAGCGCGGCATAGACGCGGGCGCGCCAGGCGTAGGCCTCGGCAAGATCGGGCCGGAGTTCGAGCGCTTTTTCGAGGCTGGCCAGGGCCTCCTCGTATTCCTGCTCCAGGAAGGCCTCTTCGCCTTTCCTGCAGAATTCCTCCGCCTCCGTCATTGCGGGGCTCCCTGAGGTTTCTCCAGGGTCGTAACGTTCACCGCCGCAGGGGAAGCCGGCTCTTCCGGGACGGGCTTGCCCAGGGCCTTCAGGATCTCCCTCGCGAAGTCGATCTCCGGCATCGATCCGACAATACGGTACGTTTCGTTGACGACCGTGACGGGCACGCCCTGGACGTCGTAGTGGTCGGCCAGATGCGGGAACTCCGACAACTCGACCATGTCGGCCCGGATGAAATCGCTCGCCATCGCGAAACCGTGCGCCGCCGAAACGGCCTGGGAACAGTACGGACAGCCGGGTGAAATCAGCACCTGGAGGTGGACGGGAACGTCGATCTTCGCCAGTTCGGCAAGGACTTCCGGCGGCAGGTCGTGGTCATTCCGGCTGACGCTCAGGATGTCCTCGATGAGGGGCGTGAATTCGTAGCCGGCCGGAATTCCGTAAAAGCGGATGCCGTAGTCCTTTTCACCCAGGACGACGATCGCGGGAGTCTTGTCGATGCCGTATCGCCCGGCCTCTTCGACGTCCTTGACGAAGTCCTTCACATCCAGCGTCACCTTCTCGGAGAGCGCCGCGATCTCGTAAAGCAGCTGGCCGGTCATGGCGCAGAATTCGCACTCGGCTTCCCGCGTGAACACCAGCAGCCTCACAGGTTTGTCCAGCAGCTTGAAGGCCTCCCGAACCTGCGCTTGGATCTTCTCGTCGATCAGGGCCATGTCCCGTCCTCTTCCTCTCCAGGTCGATCAGATCAATCCCTTTTTCAAAAGGTAGTCGTAGGCGCCGAGCGCTGCCTTCGCCCCTTCTCCGGCAGAGATGACGATCTGGTTGTAGGGAACCGTCGTTGCGTCGCCTGCGCCGAACAGCCCCTCGACGGAAGTCCGGCAGGCGCAGTCGACGATCAGCTCGCCGGACGGGCTGACCGCCGCCAGGTCCCGGACGGGTTCGGTGTTGGCGAAAAGACCGATCTCGATGAAGATCCCGTCCGCGGGGATCGTCGTTTCCCCACCGGTCGTCCGGTTCCTGATCGCGACCGCGGAAACCCGGTCCGCGCCTTCGATCCGCGCCACGGCGGAATTGTCGAGCATTTTCACATGGCCCTGCCTGCGAAGGTTGTCCAGCAGGATCCCATCCGCCTGCCAGCCGGCCGCAAAATTGACGACCGTGATTTCCGTCGCCAGCTTCGCGAGGTCGATCGCGGCCGTGACGGCCGAATTGCCCCCGCCCGCGACGACCACCCGTTTCCCGCGGAAGAACGGCGCGTCACAGATCGAGCAGTAGGCGACGCCCCTGCCGCGCAGCTCTTTTTCCCCCGGCACATTCAGGTTCCGGTGGCGCTTCCCCGTGGCGAAAACGACGGTCTTCCCCCGGAAGGCCGCCCCGCCCTGCAGGCGGACGAGGAAGAGACCGTCGTCCTTTTCGACCTTCTGGATCGTTTCCTTCTCGGCGATCGGGATGTCGAAGCCCTTCACGTGCTCGACGAACCGGTTCGTGAGTTCCGTGCCCGTGATCGTCTGGAAACCGATGTAGTTTTCGATTTCAGAGGTCTCGCTGACCTGGCCGCCGAATTCTTTCGTGATCAGGGCCAAGGTGATCGTCTTCCGCGCGGCGTAAATCGCGGCGGTCAGGGCCGCCGGCCCGCCACCGAGGATGAGCAGGTCGTAGACTTTTTCCGGATCGGGCCGCGATGCGGCCTTCAGCGCCGAAAGATTGAAGGAAATTCCGGGAAATTCCATGGCATCCGCCCTCCCGAGACCTTGTTGAGTCAGTATAGAAGACGGTCCGCCCATCGTCAAGGCCGCCGGGCCGGGATTTCGGGATCGACGGAAATGTCCCGAAGTTCTGGATGATGCAACCCCGGAGGGGCGAGGCTGCCGCAACGACCGGGAAGCCCGGGCGCACCGACGGACGGTCATGAACGATCCCCTCACTTTTGTCCCGCGGTGGAAGAAGAGCGCCTCAGAGGTGTCTCAATCTCTCGAGAAACTTCTTGTAAAAAGGCCAACCGTGCTCCTTGCCTGTGGCGATCTCGTAGTGTAGGGGCATGCGCGTCATCAGGGACCTCGCGTATCCTTCCATGTCGGGGAAGAGACTGATGTCGTAGATGTTCATGCGGTGGAGTTCGTCGAAGGCATGCTTCAATCCCGAGGCACAGGACTTGTTGTCGAAGCGGATGACGTCGTAGTATTCGCCCTCCCATTTTCCAGTGGCGCGCAGCCCTGCGAAGAACCGGTCGAAATTTTCCTGGAACGAGAGGCCGATATGGCTCGGGCAGAGAAAAAGGCCCTGCTGCAGGGCAAGACGGCGATTCAAGTCATAGGGCATGACGGTATAGATGATCGGACGGCGCAGGTTCCGGTTCAGGATGAAGAGGCTCTTGAAGGCCTCGGGATCATTCGCCCGAATCCGGTCGATGTCGTTCTGGATCTTCTTCCGCGGACCGTAGGAAGATGTCGCCAGCGCCCGATCGAATACGCTCCGCCGGATGGCGATGACCGCACAGCCCCGGTTCTCGCCGCCATCCTCCAGGAACTGCTGGATGGCCATGAAGAGCGCCACGTAGGGAGAGTAGGTGAAATCCAGCAGACGCGCCGGAACGCGGTAGTGGCGCATGAGGGCGAACCAGGTGAGGATGTCCTGCTTCGGCGGAGGGTTCTCGAGTCCCGACAGGACAAAGCGGCGCTGGAAGTCGCGGAAGAGCTGGAGTTCCAGCTCCCGGCGGCGGCTCATGCTCACTTCGAAGCCGCAGCGAGCCCATCTTTCCAGAGCGAGATCGAAGGAGGATTTCAGGACTTCGCCCTCGGAGCGGAGCAGAACACCACGGTAGATCCACTCGGGCCTGCCTCCCGACGCATCACGCTTCTCTTCGGGGCGCTCCAGAAATTGGCGGAACCGCTCCATGACGTCGCCGTGATGCGGAGAGATCCGGCGGCCTGGCATTTTCTTTGTTGAAGACAACGGCCTCATGACATCCCCCGCCCCTTGCAGGGCGGAAAAATTTTCGCACAGTCCTGAGAAATGTCAAGGAGTGATGCCGGGAAAAACCGGCGCGCCCGTGGAAGGGCATCGCCGCCGCGATCAAGGGACGGCGATGCCTTTGGTCTGGAAAAACGGATCAGCAGCATGAGGCTTCGTTCCACGCCGCCGGAACCAATCTCGCCTTTTCATCGGCCAGTGCCAGGCACAGGGCTCGCCCGATGCCCCCCGGAGCCCCCGTCACGACGACCACCTGATCGCGGAAACGGGGAATTGCCGCGATCGGAAGGCGGTAAAATACATCCAAGGAAATCCTTGACTTTTTCTGGACGGCACAATAAAAAAGCGCAAATACCTTGTGGTCATTGAACATAAGGTAAGGGATCAGGGTGTGGTCCCGAAGTTGGGTTCTGGCACATCGCAGTACAAGTTAGCCCGCCATGGGCACCGGAGTTGTGGCGGTTTTGCTTTCTGACTCGGTGACGATCCAACTGAACAGATTCTACAGAAAGGAGGTGTCAGCCGATGCCAGAGGGCACAGTAAAATGGTTCAACGAGAAAAAGGGCTTCGGTTTTATCAGCAAGGACGACGGTGAAGACATTTTCGTTCACTTCAGCGCCATTCAGAATTCTGGATTCAAGACCTTGACCGAAGGCCAGCGCGTCAGCTTCGAAGTCGAACAGGGACGTAAGGGTCCGGCGGCCGTAAACGTGAAGGTTCTGTAATCGCACTCCATTGAAACGTAAGAGGCATGCCCCGCATCGCGACGCGGTCGGGGATGCCTCTTTTTTTGCGCCTCATCCCGGCAGGACTTCGCCGGGATCATCGGGGGAGTTGAGATTGCGGCGCCTTCGGTTCAAACGGCGGGGGGAACCCGCACTATTGCTCCTTCAGCGCCGTTCCGGCCTTCTCCCGGCTGTCGTAGATGTAAGGTGCCAGGTCTCGTTTCTTCAGTTCGTCGCCCAGCTTCATCCTCAGGAACGTGCTCGTCGTGTAGCGCGTCACGCGCCGGTAGTACTTCATCACGTCGCGGACCATTTCGGTGTATTCGTCCACCAGTTCCGGCAGGATGTTGAAGTTGTCATAGTTGACGATGGTGTCGACCTTCCGGCCAAGGGGACCCAGCATGTCCCCCACCATCTCCCGGATGTTCCGGATGTCCTCGCGGGAACGGATGAAATAATTCTCGAAATTGACGAAGAACAGATTCTGGTCGGGATGGTACACTAGGCGGTCTGACAGGGGGAGGCTCAGGAGATCGTCCTTCAGGCCCATCGGACCGGGCAGGAAGATCCGCTCGTCCATGAGACGCGGCGTGCCGTTCAGAATCGGCTTGAATTCCATCCGCTCCAGGATGTCCCGTTTGAGATCGATGCCGGGCGCGATCTCGACCAACTCGATCCCCTTCTTGTGTATCGAAAAGACGCAGCGCTCCGTAATGTACAGGACCGGACGGTTCAGCGACGCGGCGTAACGCCCGCTGAAGGTCTTCTGCTCCACGCGCCGGATGAATTTCATCTGGCAGCCTTCCTGGACGATGCGGAGCTTCCCGTCTCCGGTTTCGACCTTCAGCCCTCCGGCCGTGAAGGTTCCCGTGAAGGCGATCTTCTTTGAATTCTGGCTGATGTTGATGAAGCCTCCCGGCCCGACGAGCCGGGTCCCGTAGCGGCTGACGTTGACGTTTCCCTCCTGGTCCACCTCGGCGGCGCCGAGATAGGCGATGTCGAGGCCGCCGCCGTCGTAGAAATCGAACTGGTAGCACTGGTCGATGAGGCAATCCATGTTCGTCCCGGTGCCGAAATTGAGTCCGCCGTTGGGGAGGCCGCCGATGACGCCGGGCTCCGCCGTCAAGGTGATGTACTCGATGATCTTTTCCTCGTTGGCGACCCGGGCCACCCCCTCGGGCATGCCGATGCCGAGATTGACGATGCTGTTGGCCTTCAACTCGAAGGCGCCCCGCCGCGTGATGATCTTGCGCTCGTCGAGGGGCAGGGGCGGAATCGACAGCATGGGAATCTTGACTTCGCAGCTGAAAGACGCGTTGTAGGGCTCGGCGAAGGTCTGCCAGTGGTGTTCCGGCTTGGAGACGACGACGCAGTCGACGAGGATCCCCGGCACCTTGACGCACCTGGCGGGGAGCGTCCCGCGCTCGGCGATCCGTTCCACCTGGGCGATCACGAACCCGCTGGAATTCTTCGCCGCCATCGCCATCGACAGGGCGTCGAGCGTGAGCGCTTCCCGCTCCATGGTGATGTTGCCCTCGGTGTCGGCCGTGGTTCCGCGGATGACGGCCACATTGATGGGAAAGGCCTTGTAAAACAGGTACTCCTTGCCGTCGATCTCGATGAGGCTGATGAGGTCCTCTCCCTTGCGCTTCGTGAGATTGTTGATCTTGCCGCCCTCCACGCGCGGATCGACGAAGGTGCCGATGCCGACGGTCGTGATCGTTCCCGGGCGGTGGGCCGCGACGTCGCGGAAAAAATGCGAAACCACGCCCTGAGGAAAATTGTAGCCGAAGATCTTGTCTTCCCGGATCAGACGGTAAAGTTTCGGGGCCAGCCCGATGTGGCCTCCGATGACGCGTCCCACCAGACCTTCATGTCCGAGATGGTTCAGGCCCTTTTCCTTGCCGTCGCCCTGGCCGGCGGCATAGACGATCGTCAGGTTCCTCGGGCTGCCCGTCTTGAGGAAGTAGTTTTCCAGCTCGACGGCGATCTCCTCGGCGAATCCGGCGCCGATGAATCCACCCGTGGCCACCGTGTCTCCGTCGCGGATGATCCGGACGGCTTCCTCGGCGGAGACGACCTTTCCTTTCTTCACCCGCTGGGCGGGCAGCTGCCACAGGATGGGATGAACCAATTTTTGCCCGGCGCGTTGTGTTTTCATGGTCGCCCTCCCGTCAGATCTCACCCAGCGTGATGTCCGTCTCTTTTTTGGGGATCGGAATGATGTAGACGGGGATCCGGATCCGATGCAGCACCTTTTCGGCCACGCTCCCGAGGAAGGTGTGGCTGATGAGCCCTTTCCCGTGCGTTCCCATGATGACGATGTCGCAGCCGAGTTTATCCGCCATGTTCAGAATTTCCGTGGCGGGATTGCCCCGGACGACGTGGATTCCGACGACCCGCTTCATGGTCTCAGGATCGTTTTGAAGTTCTCTTTCGGCGAATTGTGTCAGGCGTTCCTCGATCCGCATCCGGAGTTTTTCATTTGCATCCTTGCGCCGCCGGTCGATTTCCTCCTTCTCGATATAGGTGAGCAGAAGTGCGTCCTCTTGCGGGGAATGGGGTTCGATGACGTGGAGAAGATGGATTGTTGCGTTGTGTTGCCTCGCCGTATTGATTGCATAGCGAAAGGCATAGGCTGAGTTTTTGCTCAAATCGGTAGCATACAGGACGGTCTGTATCTTGGGAATCATACCCTTTTCCTCCTTTTTCATCTGAAACGCGTCCGGGCAGACGTGAGGCACGCAGGAGGATGGACATCCGCCTGAACCCGTTTTCATGAAAAATGCAGAGACGGTTCCTTTTATCTCAACCGGTGAGCGTTGCCGCCCGCGGGGCCCACATCAGGATGTCGGGGAAAACGGCAAACAGGGTCACGGCCACGAGCATCAGCAGAATAAACGGTACAACGCCCTTATAAATATGATTCAGCGTTATCTCAGGCGGCGCCACCCCTTTTAGATAGAAAATCGTATAGGCAAAGGGAGGCGTCAGAAATGATGTCTGCAGCACGACAATATTCATCAGGGCAAACCAGATAGGGTCAAAGCCGAGCTTGATCGCGATGGGCGAAAAGAGTGGCACGACGATCATCACGATGCCGATCCAGTCCAGAAAGCAACCCATAATAATGATGATCGTCCACATCGCTATCAGAATGCCCCACTTGCCGAAGGGCAGCGCCAGGACCATCTCTTCAACGATGTCGCCGCAGCCCAGCCGCATGAAGACGCTCGTAAAGAACGAAGCCCCGATGACCACCAGGTAGACCATGGCGGATGACTTCGCCGTGGCGAGCGCCGCGTCTTTGACAACCTTCCAGTTCAATACTCCATAAGCGGCCGCCATAAGGACAGCCGCAAAGGCCCCGAAAGCGGCCGCCTCCGTCGGCGCGGCCATACCGAAAAAGATCGTTCCCAAAACCGCCAGGATGAGGACGCACACGGGCAACACCGAAGTGACCAGCATCTGCATTTTTTTCGCGAACGACACCCGGAGCTCTTCATGGATGGCCGGTCCCATTTCGGGCTTAAGGAAACACACAACGCCGATGTACATGAGATACAAAACGGACAGAATCACGCCCGGAAGAAAACAGCCGATCAACAAAGCGCCGACGGAAACATTCGCGGTGGGCGCGTAGACCAGGATCAGGATGCTCGGCGGAATCAAGATGCCCAGTGCGCCGCCCGCGCAGATGGCGCCGCAGGCCAGCGGTTTGTTGTATTTGTATTTCATCATCGCCGGCATCGCCATGATGCCCATCGTGGTCACGGTTGCCCCGACAACTCCCGTCGCCGCCGCGAAGATCGTGGAGGCGGCGACCGTCGACATGGCGAGTCCGCCCCTCAATCCCCCGAGCATGACGTACATGGCGTCAAAGAGCCTTGTCGCGATTCCCGATTTTTCGATGATGATTCCCATATAAATGAACAGCGGAACGGCGATCAGCGTATTGTCGGAAAGGGCGACATAGATGCGCAGCATGAAGACATTGCTGATCTGGGGCCCCACAAAAAAGATGCCGAAAATCGTTGCAACGCCGGCCAGCGAAAACCCGATCGGGAATCCCATCAGGATCACCCCGATCAGAATGGTCAACATCAAGAAAGTGATCATTTCTAAACTCATGAGACGGTCAGCTCCTTTCCTTGAATCAGCCGGTACAGCTCCTTGATGAAGACATTGAACCCCTGGAGGATCATCATGAGGGTGCCGATGAGTATCCAGGTCTTGTAAGGATAGATCGGAGGGAAGTAGCCGATGGAGGATCTCTCCAAAATCCGCCAGGATTCGATGACATGCGGCACCATTGCACCGATAATCATGAACCAGCACCAGAAGAACATGGTCACCATGAAGAACACATTCAGGAATGCCTGTACCCTGACGGGGAACTTCACCAGAATCATGTCCACGCTGACATGTCCGCCCGTCTGCCAGGTGTAGGCCATGGCAAAGATCAGGGCGATGCTGCAGAGAAAGTATGTCGCATCGCTGCTCCATACGGTCGGAGCATTGAATGCGTAGCGCGCAACGACTTCATAGACGAGCGAGAGAATCAGCAAAATGAGGCAATACGATGTTATCTTCGCGATTTTTTCATTGATGGCATCGATGACCTTCATCATGGCAATAACGGTTTTCATAAGAACACTCCTATGTTCTCGTTCCTTGCAACAAGGCGCGGGCCTCTTGGGCCGCGCGCCCGGCCGGAAGCAAGAGGTCCGACCGGGCAGCGGGACACGAGAGCCGCTTCAGGCGTGAGGGAAAGCGACGCTACTTCCGAACGGGCACCATGAAATATTCGTAGTCGGAAAAGTCCTTCCACATCTTATTGACGGAAGCCCATGTCTTGGTGGTATGGGGCCTGTTGATCTTCTTCACTTCGTCATCAATGAATTTCCAGGCGTTCTTCCGGAACTCTCTCTGGTCGGCATCCTCGACGCGGGTCAGCGTCAACCCCTTGCTCTTGTAGAATGCCAGCGTTTCAACGCCCTTGGTGATGTCCTCGGCCCACTTCTGGATCGTCATGGCCATCGCGGCCGATTGAATGATGGCTTTGTATTCGGGAGGCAGCGCATTGTATTTCGTCTTGTTGAAACCCAGTTCGAAATAACAGGTCGGCTGATGCATGCCGGGGCCGGCGACAAATTTGGTTACTTCGTGGAACCCCTGCTGTTTGTTCACGATCGGCGTGGAAAATTCCAGGGCGTCCAGAATCCCTTTCTGCAGCGAGGGATACAGGTCCACGCCCGGCACCATCATGACGGAAACGCCCATCGCCTTGAGAATCTCGGCCCACCAACCCGGGGTCCTGTATTTCAGGCCTTTGAAGTCTTTGACGTTCCTCAGGGGCTTGTTGGACATGGCCAGCAGTTCCGGATGAGTCAGGCCGCCGGGAATGACGATGACATTCATGCCCATTTCATCATACATTTCCTGCATGAGTTCCTTGCCGCCGCCGGCATACATCCAGGTGACGTACATGGTCGGTTCGAGATGCATGGGAATGGAGGCAAAAAAATTCGCCGACGGATGCTTGCCCTGCCAGTAGCCCGTCCAGCTGTGCCAGCCGTCAATGGTGCCCTTGGAAGTGGCGTCCATATTCTCCATGGCCCCGACAACAGCGCCGGCGGGAAGCACTTTGATGACAAAATTGCCGCCGCTCATGTCGGAAACACGCTTGGCGAAATCTTCCGCCATCTCATGAAGCAGCCACCCCTTGGCCCAGGTTGTCTGCATGGTCCAACGCACCTTCTCCGCCGCCTGCGCGTAACCCCCGGAGAACAGAGAACCCATCAACATCAAGACAAGAACAAGACCGAATACTCTGCTTTTCATTTCCTCCCCCTCCTTTTTCCTTGGTCATTCAGTTCCGTTTCCTCTTTCGAGTCTCCCGGCGCCGCCGGGGTTTTCGAACAGTACGGTTACTGCCCCCATCCGGACCTCCTGCGCCGTCGCAATGTTGCCGCCGCCGCGTCCGCCGTCGTGCCGCGAACGACGGCCACGCAGACGGGAAAGGCTCTGCGGAACGGGTATTCCCGTCCCCAAGATTGGACTGCCCTCATGACTTGCTTTCTGGAGATACCGGTGTCACGGAATCCATGGTCGGCAAGATTTCTTCCGAGAGAGTCTCCGTATCCTCCCTCGGGATCGGGATGATGTAGACGGGAATTCCGATCCGATGGAGCACCTTTTCCGCCACGCTTCCGAGAAATGCGTGGCTGATCACCCCCTTGCCGTGAGTCCCCATGACGACGATATCGCATTTCATCGCGGCGGCGATCTTCAGGATTTCCTCGGCCGGATCGCCGAAAAGAATCTGAACCGACGCGACGCGTTTGAGCGTCTCCGGATCGTCCTTCAGTTCCCGCCTGACAAACTCTTTCAGCCGTGCTTCGATCGCGCCTGCAAGCTCTTCTTTTTTTTCCCGGCGCATCTCCGACAGTCTGGCCGCGTCGGTATGGATCAGAAGATAGAGTTCCGCGACCGGCCGGCTGTCCATCACGTGCAGGATGTGAATCGACGCGTCATGTTTCCTTGCGGAGTTGACGGCGTAGCGGAAGGCATAGGCCGAGTTTTTGGAAAGATCCGTGGCGTAAAGGATTTTCTGGATCCTGGGTATCATGGCTTTTCCATTGGCTTGCTGAATACGTTTCCGTACCTTGTCTTTTCTTCACGCATCAGGATCGACGATGCCTGCATGAGGCTATGGCAAGAAGCGGGCCACGAGTCCTTGACAGAGCCAATATACTGAATTTGTTAATAAAAGAATTATCCGGCCGGAAGACAGGGGGAATAAACTCCCCCGGCGAGTCGAAAGAAGGCTACATCAACATGAAGGGCGTACCGGGAAAACGAAGAGGCGAAGGCATTCCATGGGGTGTAGATAATGAGCTACATGTAGACAAGGGGATGCTTCAAGTCTGCTTCAGAGAAATATTTAGTCTTTTCATTTTCTTGTATAGTGACGTGCGGTGGATTCCCAGCAATTGGGCCGCCTGGTTCTTGTTGAAGTTGCAGGTGCGGATCGTGTGCAGCAGCGTCTCCTTCTCCACGTCATCGCGGCGGCGCCGGAGGGTTTCCCTGTTGCCTCCGGAGGTCGCCTGATGCAGGTCCTGCAGGAAAAGAGGAAGGTGCCGAGTCTGGATCTGGTCTCCGTCCAGGGCGAAGAGAATGCGCTCGAGGATGTTCGACAGCTCGCGGACATTGCCCGGCCAGGAATAATTTCGGAAGATCTCCATGACCTGGGGAGAGATGCTGGCCATCTTGGTGCCGTGCTCCCGCTTGAGTTTCTTCATGACATGCTCGGCGATGAGCGGAAAGTCATCCATGCGGCTGCGGAGCGGCGGGACGGACAGCGGAATGACGTTCAAGCGGTAGAACAGGTCTTTCCGGAATTTGCCGCGGTCGGAAAGATTCTCCAGGTTCTCGTGGGTGGCGGCGATGAGGCGGAAGTTGCTCTTGATGACGCGGTTGCCTCCCAGACGCTCGAATTCCTTGTCTTCCAGGACACGGAGGAGCTTCGGCTGCATCTCCACCGGCAGATCGCCGATCTCGTCAAGGAAGATGGAGCCGCCGTTGGCCAGTTCGAATTTTCCCGGCTTGACCTTGTTCGGCGCCCCCGTGAAGGCACCCGGCTCATATCCGAAAAGCTCCGCCTCCAGCAGATCTTTCGGAATGGCGGCGCAGTTCAGACGTATGAAGGGATGAAGGCGGCGTTCGCTGGCGTAGTGGATGGCGTGGGCGAAGAGCTCCTTGCCCGTTCCGCTTTCGCCGGAGATGAGGACCGGCGCGTCAATTTCCGCGGCCCGCAGCGCGAGCCGCTTGAGTTCGACGATCCCCCGGCTGTTGCCGACGATGTGATCGATCGTGTATTTCGAGGAACGCAGGCTGGTGAGTTCTTTCTCGTAGAATTCGACTTTGGATTCGAGCAGGTTGAGCTGATTGGACAGGCTGTGGAGGTCGCGGACGTTCTTGAACATGACCTGGCCGAAGACAAACAGCCCCTGCCCGTCGATCTGTACGGGAATCCTCTGGACCACCATGTCCTGGCCCTTGATGGTGTGGGGGTGATTGATTTCCGGCACGCCGGTGCCTGCGACCACGTGCATCCGCGTGTTCTCGACGATTTCCGTACAGTGCTTTCCGATTGCCTCCTTGGGATCGATACCCAGAAAGACGCCATAGGCCCTGCTGAAAAAAACGACTGTTCCTGATCGGTCGGTGATGATGACGCCGTTCCTGATGCTGTCCAGAACGGCCTCGTAGAAGACGACTTTTTTCTGTAGCTCCGTGATCTTCTTCCCGCTCATCGATGCCTCGCCTCCGCGATCCGGCAAATGGACGGTTTCTGAAAACGGCTCTCGGAAAAAACGCTCTTCTGCAACCTGACTCGCGACTGAGATTGGGGTCAACGGGGCGGGCCCCGCAGCCTATGCGGACTTCGGCGCCTTGGGGGGGCTCACGGTCGCCTCACCCTCCAGCACAACCACTGCATCCTGGTTCGTGCAGGTCGTCTTCAGACGAAGACGATTCTTCGGTTCGTCGATCTCGATCACCTCGACGGTCGCCGTGATGGTATCTCCGATGCGGACGGGCGCAAGAAAACGGAGGGACTGACCGAGATAAATGGTCCCCGGGCCGGGGAGCTGCATGCCCAGAACGGCAGAGACAAATCCTGCCGTCAGCATGCCATGGGCGATTCTCGATTTGAAGAATGTGCCTGCTGCGTAGACTTCGTTGATGTGGGCGGGATTCAGGTCGCCGGTAACGCCGGCGTAGAGATAGACATCCGCTTCCGAGACGGTTTTCGTGAAGGAGGCGCTGTCGCCGCGGGAAATCTGCCGGATGGTTCTGCCCACGATCATGATGAACTTCCTCCTCCCCGGCGGCTCGACCGGCGTCCGCCGAAAACGGACGCAGGCGGGAGCTTCCCGCGCCTGCGGGAACCGCCGAACCCCACCTGACGCCCAAAAGACAAATATGCCGAGACTGCTGGCGAAAAAGCGGAAAGGAATGCGCGTTGGCGGGGACTATAGACCAGTCGAAAATTTTGGTCAAGAAAAATACCGGACTGCGAATCGCCTCACCACGAACGTTGCCGGGGCAGAGGGTTCAAGCAGATTCGTTGACTCGCGATTCATGTTGCCGGAGCGATGCAATCCAAGAGCCCTGTTCTCCAGGCTGCCTCTTGCGGCTCATGTACTTTGATGGAATTTCCGCGGGATTCGAACCCCTAAAGAGCGCTGTTCTTTTCCAGCCAGTCGAAGGCCGCCTGAGCCAGGACGGCAGTGCCTTTCCAGAAGACCTCTTCACTCACATCGAAGCGCGGATTGTGGTGGGGGAAAGATTTTCCCCGGTTCGGATTCCCCCCCAGTTCGTAGAAGGTTCCCGGGACCTTCTCGAGATAGTAGGCCATGTCTTCCGACACCATGCTGGGGACGGGCAGGACGACCACGTTCTTCTCTCCCACGATCTTCCTCGCCGACTCCCCAAATGTGCCCGTGAATCCGGGGTCGTTCACCAGGGGTGGGTAGCCGAAGTCGTAGATGAATTCGTGAGAGCCGCCGGAAGCCTGCGTGATGCCGCGAACGATCTCGCCCATCCGCGCGGCGATCTTCTCCCTCACCTCTTGATGCAGCGCGCGCACCGTTCCCTCCAGTTCCACCTCGCCGGGGATGATATTGAAAGCGCTGCCTCCGTGGATTCTCCCGATCGACAGCACGGCGGGCCGGAGGGGGCTGATCTCCCTGCTGACAATCGTTTGCAGGGACGTGACGAGCTGGCCGGCCATGACGACGGGGTCTATGCCCGCCTCCGGCATGGCGCCGTGGCAGCCCTTGCCGATGACCTTGATGCGGAAGCGGTCCATGGAAGCCATCATGTTGCCGTAGTAGATCCCCACCTGGCCGGGCAGGAGATGCTCGGTAACGAAAATATGCTGCCCCAGGGCAGCGTCCACCTGCGGATTTTCCAGCGCCCCGTCCTCGATCATCCGCTTCGCGCCGCCCAGGCCTTCCTCACCGGGCTGAAAGATCAACTTGACGTTTCCTTTCAGCAGGGAACGGTTGTCGTGAAGGAGTCTCGCCGCGCCCAGCAGCATCGCCATGTGGGCGTCGTGCCCGCAGGCATGCATGTTCCCGTTGGTCGAGGCGAAGGGAAGGCCCGTTTCCTCGCGGATCGGCAGGGCATCCATGTCGCTTCGCAAGGCAAGGGTCCTGCCGGCAGCCGCCCCGCGAATGACGCCCACAATGCCTGAACCGCCGACATTCCCGCGATGCTCGATGCCCGTTCGCCGGAGTTTCTCCGAAATGTAAGCGGCCGTCACGGGCGTATCCAGCCCCACTTCGGGGCATCGGTGCAGATCCCGGCGCCACGCGACGAGGTCGCCGGTCATTTCTCTTGCCTTGTCCGCAGTATTCATCGGGAACCCGTCTCCTCCTGGAAGCCGCTCCGTCATCCCTGCCGCTTTTCCGCAAGCCGCCAGGCCCGGATATTGCGCACGACCCTCTCGGCCAGAAACGGGCTCTGCCCGGTGTAGCGAAACGGATCCAGCATCTCTGCGATTTCCCTTTCCGTGAAGTGTTTCCCCACCCGGGGGTCCTTCAGGAGTTCTTCCTTGAAGGAAGCCCCTTCTTCGAAGGTCTTCATGGAAATCTCGTAGACGACTTCATGGGCGGTCTGTTTGCCCATTTTCTCGCCCAGCATGAGCATGACCGGCTCGGACAACAGCAATCCCTTCAGGATGTCCAGGTTGTCGATCATCTTCTGCTTGTTGACAACCAGTCCGTTCAGGGCCTTTTTCGCCTTCTGAAGAATTGCGCCGGTCAGGATGAATGCCTCCGGGATCGCGATATGCTCGGTTTTCCAGTACGCGCCGTCCCTCTCGTGCTCCTGGAGGAGGGCCTCGTAGGCCAGCAGCGCATTGGCCTTCACCACCTTGGAGAGGGTGTGCATGCCCTCGCTCAGGCCGGGGTTCCTCTTGTGCGGCATGGTGCTGCTGCCGACCTGCCCCATCGTGAAGGGCTCCGCCAGTTCCGCGACCTCCGTCTTCTGCAGGCTGTAGATCTCGTTCCCGATCTTGCCGAAGGTCCCTGCGACCATGGCCACCAGACCGACCATTTCCACCAGCCGGTCCCTGCTGGCGTGCCACGAAATCTCCGGGATCTCCAGGCCGAGCTTGCCCAGCACCCTTTCCTGCAGCTCGATCGCCCGGTCTCCGAAACCGGCCAGGGTGCCGACGGCGCCGCTCAGCTGGCCGGCAAGGATCCTCTTCCTGGCCTCCTTCATCCTCTGCATATGCCGGTGCACTTCACTCGCCCAGATCGCCGCTTTGTAACCGAAGGTGATGGGGAGGGCCTGCTGGCCATGCGTCCTTCCGGCCATGACCGTATTCTTGTGCTCTTCCGCCAGGGCAAGCAGGTACTCTTCGATTTCCCACAGGTCCTGATAGATCACGTCAAAGGCCCGCTTGGAGGCCAGGATGTAACCGGTATCGATGATATCCTGGGTCGTAGCCCCCAGGTGGATGAATTCGCCCGCCCCGCCTTCACACCTGCTTTCGAATTCCCGCAAGGTCGGAACGAGGGAATGCCCGGTCTTCACGATCCCCTTTCGGATGTTCTCGAGATTCAGGTTGTCCACCTTGGCCTTCCGGGCGATTTCCCGGGCGATTTCCTGCGGGATGATCCCCATTTCCGCCTGGCTTTCCGCCAAGGCGGCTTCGGTATCCAGCCAATTCTGGATCATGGAACGGTCGTCAAAGATCTCCCGCATGACGGGCGTTCCGTAACTGTCCATGTACAGCAGAGAATCAATCAAGTGCGATGCCATAGGTTCTTTCCTTCTTTCTTCCTTTCATTCGTTGCTCCCGCAGGGAGCTACATCAGCATCTTCATGAGGGGGTCGATCGTGTCCATCTCGTCCAATCGCAGCACGGACTCCAGAATTTCCCGCGCCCTGCCCTGATCGAACTGCATCCCGGCCAGGGAAAGAAATTTTTCTTCTAGCACGGAACGGGCCGGCGGGCCGGCCGGCTTCACGACCGATTCCTGCAGCACCCGGCCGTCCCGGAGGCGGATCCTGACGACCGCCATCCGGTCCCCCGGGAACCTGCGCGTCATTTCTTCGTCTTCCCGGATGGTGATCTTCCCGGCAAGCCTTGCGATCCGCGGATCCCGAAGCATCGCGGCGCTGAATTCCGGCAGCGACACTTTTTTATGGAGAAGCGCCACGGCCAGGCAGAAGGGCAGCGAGAACTTGGCCTGTTCCGCGGTGCCGTTCTTGAACTGCCCGGTGAGATCGACCGAGACGCCGTACGTTGCGACTTCGATCTCCTCGATCTCCTCCGCATCGAGGTCGCGGCCCTGCATCAGGAGGAACAGGGCGTTCAGGGGCGCAAAGGTGTGCCCGCAGGAAGAGTAGATCTTGTACCCGGCGGTGCGGATGAAGAACTCCCCGCCGAGCCCGTCCGTCAATGCGGCCGGGTGGGGATCGGACGACGTCGCCCTGAGAAATCCCTTGTCTCCCGTGAGGACGTCGCCGGGGCCGCTGAATCCCTTCCGGGCAAGCAGGGCGGCAAGCACGCCGCTCTGGCACGCGTGCCCCGCGTTCAGCGGCTTTGCGAAGGTGCCGAAGGTCTCCTGAAGGCCGGCCGCCATGGTCCCCGAAATCCCGAGGGCCGTCCGCACCTTCTGCCGATCGAGTTTCAGGATGCTGGAAGCCGCCGCCGCGGCTGCGAAGGTCCCGCAGGTCCCTGTCGTGTGCCAGAACCGATAGTGGGAGGGGTTGACGGCGATCCCTAGACGCACCATCACCTCGTATCCGACGACCACGCCCGTCAGCAGGTCTCTGCCGCCGGCGCCGGCATACTCTGCAACGGCCAGGGAACTCGGCACGCTGACGGCCCCGGGATGGGTCATGGCGAGGGTGTGCCCGTCGTCGAACTCCGCGACGTGACCGATCGTGCCGTTTGCCAGAACCGCCGGAACGACGGGAACCTTCATGCCGCCGCCGATCAGGGTGGCTTGGGGGGCGCCCCCCGCCTCCCGCACGAGGCCCGTCACGACGAGGGCGGGCGTCTCGCGAACCCCTGCCAGCGCGCTGCCGATCCAGTCGAGCACCCGGTATTTGGCCCCGGTCCTGACGTCCGCCGGCATGTCGCCATAACGGAAAGCGGAGACGAATCCGGCCAGACGGTCCTGGGCGTCAGGTTGTGCGTTCGATCGCTTCATTGCTGGGCATCATCCGATCTCAGAACCTTGCCCTTGCCTTTGATGGACATGGCCCCCAGAACAACCGACACGACCGCCAGGACCAGGAAGGTCGCGGCCAGCGGCTTCTGCACGAAGATCAATGGGCTCCCCTGGGAAATGACCAGGCTCTGGCGCAGGCTCTGTTCCGCCATCTGCCCCAGGAGCATTCCCAGGATGACCGGGGCCGCGGGGAACTCCATCTTCTTCAGGAAATACCCCAGGACGCCGGCGGATACCATGATCAGGATGTCGACGGGGGAGTTCTGGAAACTGTACACGCCGCAAACGGCGAGCAGCAGAATGGTCATGGACAGGTAGGGTTTGATCCTGTCCATGATGTAAACGATGGCCGGGATGAACCCGACATTGATGATGACCAGCATCACGTTGCCGATATACATGCTGGCGATGAGGCCCCATACGACCCCCGGCGCATCCCTGAACAGGGTCGGTCCCGGCTGCAGGCCGAACATGATCAAGGCGCCCATCAGAACCGCGGAAGTGCCGCCCGCCGGGATTCCCAGGCTGAGCATTGGAACGAAGGCCGCACCCGTCACGGCATTGTTCGCCGTTTCCGGTCCCGCCACGCCGGCGATGGCTCCTTTTCCGAACTTCTCCGGCTCCTTGGAGAGCCGCCGTTCAATCCCGTAGCTGAGAAAGGACGCAATCGTCGCGCCCACTCCCGGAAGCGTGCCGGCGAAAAAACCGGTGACCGTTCCCCTTGCCATGGGCCACGACGATTCACGCAGGTCCCGCAGGGACGGCATGACCTTGCTCCACCTCAGGTCGGCCTTGATCCACTCCTCCTTCTTCTCCCGTTCATAGCCGCTGATGATTTCGGCGAGGCCGAAGAGGCCGATCGAGACCGGCAGGAAGTTGATGCCCTCCGAGAGGGCCACCTGGTCGAATGTGAAGCGCTGGAGACCGGTGATCACGTCCTGCCCCACCATCGAAAGGATGAGACCCAGCATGAGGGACAGGAACCCGCGGATGACGGATTTGCCCGCAAAGGACGTGACGAGGGAAAAGGCCAGCACCATGAGCGTAAAATACTCTGCGGGCCCGAACATCAGGGCCAGGTTGGCGAGCCTTGGTCCCACCAGCATCAACCCGATGACGCTGAGGGTTCCGCCGACGAATGAGCCGACGGCGGCGATGCCCAGGGCCTTGCCGGCCTTTCCCTGCTTGGCGAGCTGGTATCCGTCGAAGACGGTCACCACCGAGGCCGCCTCGCCCGGGAGCCCCATCAGGACGGACGTGATGGTCCCGCCGTACTGCGTGCCGTAATAGATGCCGGCCAGCATGATGATGGCGGCATCGGGACCCAGCTTGTAGGTCGCCGCCAGGAGCATGGCGACCGCCCCGGTCGGGCCGATGCCGGGCATGGCTCCCACCAGCGTTCCGATGATGACCCCGATGGCGCAGACCAGGAGGTTCGTTGGCAGGAAGGCAACCTTGAAACCCTCGAGCAGAAATTGCAGTTCTTGCATTCGTCGTCAACTCCAACTTGCCGCTTCAAGCCTCACCCAGGTCCGAGACGGGAATTTCCGGACGGCGCCGGACTTCATTTGAATATGCCCATGGGAAGAGGGATGCCCAGGATCACCTGAAACACGACCCAGGCAAACAGGCACATCGCCGAAGCCGCCAGGAAGGAGCGGAGCCAGGAATGCCGCTCCATCAGCTTCAGTTCCAGGAAACCGACCACGAGGATCGCGAGGATCGCCCCCAGCCGCTCCCAGAGGAAGAAGACCAGGAAGGAAAGGGCGATAAAGCCCAGCGGTTTCTTCAGTTCCGTTACGCCCGGGAATTTCACTTCCCCGCCCCCGGCGCGCCAGGCTTCGATCCAGTAGAGAACGGCGAGGATCGCCGTGCACACGGCAATGATGATCGGCATCAGGCGCGGCCCCGGAGACTTGTCCACCCAGAACGGCATGTAGCCCGAGGTGAATACGATCCCGCCCACGAGGATCCACATCACCAGACCCGTGATCAGTTCGGGCCGCCCGATTCCCCCACGCCGGCGGTTGTCCATCCCCATCTCGTCGTCTTCCTTTCCCGGTTCATCGAAAAATCCGGCAGCTCACGCGGATGCCGCGGGACCCCGGGTCATCCGCGGGGCCGCGTGCGCTGCCATCGTGCCGCAATGCCGCTATCTGGCTGCCGCAGGTCCCTTGGCCGCCAGATCGGCAAGAATCGACTTCTGATTCTCGTAGTCCTTCTTGATGATCTTCGCAAAATCTTTCCCATCCAGGATGGCAATGGGGATGTCTGCGTTGTCGAACTTCGTTTTCACTTCTTCGGTGGCCAGGGCCTTCTTGAAGGCCTGGCTCAGTCTTTCCATGACGTCCGGCGGCGTTCCCTTGGGCGCCGCGACGCCTCTCCAGGGACCGTACAGGATGTCGATCCCCTTTTCCTTGAAGGTCGGGACTTCCGGGAACCGGGGGTCCCTCTTTTCAGACATCACGCCCAGGACGCGGATCTTCCCCTGGTCGATGAGGCTCTTGGTCACGCCGTAGGATCCGAAGCTGCTGACGACATGCCCGCCGGCGACCATGGTGATCGGCTCCTTGCCGCCCTTCGTGTGCACGTAGGTCAGCTTGATGCCGGTGAGCCTTTCCAAGATGATGCCCGCGACATGATGGGACGTCGAATGGCCGGAGGTCGCGTTCATGATCGCCTCTTTCTTGGCCGCGGCCATGAAATCATCGAGCGTCTTGTAGGGCGAGGTCGCCGTCACGAAAAGGATCTCCGGATCGAAGCAGTACTGCATGATGGGATCGAAGGAATCGACTGAGTAATCGACCTTCTTGGTGATCGTGTTGGTTACGACAGAGGAGGTGATCGCAAGCAGCGTATATCCATCCGGCTTGGCCCTGGCGACATAGCTCTGACCTTCCGTCGCGCCGCCGCCTGCCTTGTTGACGATCAGCATCTTCTGGCCGAGGTCTTTTTCCACCACAGCCGTGAGGATGCGCATGGACACGTCAACCGATCCACCGGGTGCAAAGGGGACGACCGCCTCAATCGTCTTGCTCGGATACTTCGCGTCCTTGCTCCCCCAGGTCGCCCCCATGAGGATCGGGACTGCAAACAGGACTGCCAAAAGAATGTTCAGTGCCCTTCTGTTCATAACCTCTCTCCTTATAGCTTAGCTGAATTTGTATCCCCATCGGGATGACGCCTCATCCCGACCTGCGCCGAAGATTACATGTTGTCGGTCCGTGAATCCATGTTTTTTTCTGCGGTCTATTCGTTCCGGTCCATGATCTCGATGATGGCCGCATCCATGGTGGGCATCCCGTTTTCGATGATCTTTTGGAGGTTCCGGAGCGTATCCAGCACCTCGCTGCCCGTGATCCCGTCACCGGAAGGGATGCGGACGTTTTCCATGCTCAGGCAGGAGCTGTCCAGCGCCAGCCCCACCGCCATCAGGGCCTTCAGCGCGCAGCCCGATTTCGCCCCGTCGCAGATGATTCCGGCCATGGCGCCGACCATGTTGTTGATCTGCGCCTCGATCTGGGAGATCTCTCCGCCGAGAAGAAAGATGATGCCGCAGCCCGCCCCGACTGCCGCCGCGACTCCGCACCCGCAGATCGGAGAGAGGACGCCGGTGAATGTCTTGATATAGATGGTGGTCAGATAGGACAGGACGAGGGCCCGGAGGAGCTGCTCCTCGGAAGCCCCGATGGTTCTTGCGACCTCCGCCACGGGGATGGTGGCCACCAGTCCCTGATTGCCGGAGCCGGCGCAGGCCATCACGGGGAGGTCAAGCCCCTTCATCCTCGCCTCCACGGCGAGCGCCGTGACAAACTGGGCCTTTGCGGACAGATCCTGCCGGGGTGATTCCCGGCTCGTGGATCTTTCGACCACCCGCCCGATTTTCCGGGAAGATCCCTCCTTTCTGGCCTCTTCGCAGAAAAGCATGTTCATCCGGAGCGCCTCCCGGATGATGGGCAGCCCTTCGAGATCGACCGTCCTGGCATAGTTCACCAGATCGCCGTAACGCAGTTTTTTCACGTCCTCGGCAAGCTTCGAGGGGTCTTTGTCGGAGACGGGCACGCCGGGGAAGATCTTTCCATTCTTCTCTACGCCTGCCAGGTGATCATGGCTGCCCTGAATCAGGGCCGAGGCCTCACTTCCCCCACCCCGTGCCCTGGCCCGGATCAGGATGCCCCTGGACTCCCTGCCCCGCACGATCCGGACCCTGCCGGTGGAGAGGAGACGGCGCGCGTTTTCCACTGTCGCCGGGCTGGGATTTTCCAGAATCTGGAGCCCGAGGCGGTCCCCCGTCGCCGCTACTGCGCCCACGGCGGCGGCAAACCCCAGACCCGTCTCACCGGTTCCGGGTATCCCCACACCGACGGCGTTCTTATAGGTATTGTTGTCGACTTCGACTTCGATCGATTCAACACTGCCCGCCGGCACATCCAGGGCCCGGACGGCCCACGCGGCGGCGAGGGCCACCGCACCGACTTCGGTGCATCCGGTCGCCGGGATCAGTTCACGCAGCAGGATGGATTTGAAGAAGGAATCTTCCTTCATTGACAAGGTCCTTTCTCAGACGACACCGATTCTCCGGATCGATGTCGGATCGCTTTCATACGTTCACGAACCCCGCCCCTTCCCCTTGTCATCGGCACAGGGCGACGGCCTCCACTTCCACCTGGGCTCCCTTGGGCAGTGCCGTCACGGCCACGCAGGACCGGGCGGGATTGGCACCGTGGAAGAGCTCGGCGTAGACCTTGTTGGCCTTGGGGAAGTCCTCCATGCGCACCAGAAAGAGCGTCGTCTTCAGCGTTGTCTCCAGCCCCGCCCCGGCGGCATCGAGGACCGCCTTGAGATTCAGGATGGCCTGGCGGATCTGTTCCTCGATCCCTCCTTCGACCAGTTCGCCGGTCCTGGGATCCAGCGGAATCTGGCCGGAGGCGAATACAAGATGACCGGCCCTGACCGCCTGGGAGTAAGGGCCGATCGCGGCCGGTGCGTCTTTCGTTTCCACAATCTCTCTTTTCATTCCTTATCCACCCTCCTTTTCTTTGGATCGCTCTTCGCCATGGGACGGCGCGGAGGCACGGCGGTCCCGCGCGGGGCCTTCAGGGCCCTAGATCTCTTCCAGATACTTGTAGGTGGTCGGGACTGAAATCCCCAGCTCACCGGACAGCTTTTTCACCGACCCCTTGATCAGGAAGAAGCCCTCTTTTTTCAGATCCCGCATCATCTGCAGCTTGTCGGCCTTGGACAGCGAGACAATCGGCTTGTTGACTTTTTTTACCGCCTTTTCAATGAGTTGCTCCATCAGGGAATCGACGTCGGACAAAAACTTTTCCGGAGATCCGTTCTCGCCGGCGGCATCTTGACGGCTGGCGGTCTGGCAGAGTTGATCGATGAGATTCTTTGTGGACAGATAGGGCGTCAGATCGATGTTGATACACAGGCACCCCACGGTATCCCCCTTGTCGTTCCGGATGAAAAGGGTCGTCGACTTCAACTCGCGCCCCTCTTTCGTTCTCGTGCGGTATCCGATCACAGCCGTATCTTTCCTGCTCTGCTTGTTTTCCTCGAACAGACGCAGGCCCATATCCGTGATCGGTGCGCCGACATCGCGGCCGGTGATGTGACCATTTGCAATCTTCACGATGGACCTGTCGAGATTGCAGAGATCGTGCAGTACGACCTCGCAGTTCTTGCCGAAGGTTTCCGCCAGGGCATCCACCCATGGGATGAACTTCTTGATCTCTTTGTCGTTCATATCATTCATCAATATCCACCTCCGAACCCGCCGGCGCATAGTGTAGAATAAATTATATTTGCGGGGAAATAATTATAATAGAGAAAAAGCATTGTCAAGCCCCCTTGAAAGCTCCGGCAGCTCTGCAGGAAACCTGATCGTTCTTGTCAGGGCATGAAGAGGTTTTTCGTGGAAAAATGTGGTTCGCTGGTCAGGTTGACCCCGAGACGCCGCAGGCCCGCCTCATCGCCGGGCGTGGGAATGTGGGTCATGTGGACCTCGCAGTTGCGCAGCTCCGTCAGCTTCTCGATCGCGAGCTGCGCCGCGGGATTCGTCGTCGCGCTGATGCTCAGCGCAATGAGCGTTTCCTCGAGATCGAGACTGACGGTCCTTTCGTTGAGGATATCGGTCTTCAGGTTTCGCACGGAGTTCGTGATCGTGTCCGGCAACAGCTTGATCTTCGCCGGGATATCGGCCAGGTGCTTGATGGCGTGCAGAACCAGGCTCGATGAGGCGTGCATCAGGGCCGAGTTGTTGCCGGTGATGATGGTGCCGTCCTTCAGCTCGATGGCGGCACCGCAGAAAATCCCCTCGTTTCCCTTGTCAAGCGCCTGGCCCTGCCGAGCCGCCTCCCAGGCGGGTTTGACAACGGCGCGGTCCTCCGGCCGGATGACGAAATCCTTCATGAACAGCTCGACGCGCTGGACCGTCTCCCTGTCCGCAAATCCCATGGCATACTCGCACCGGTACCGGAAATAGCGCCGGAGGATCTCCTGTTTGGAGGCTTCCCTGGTCACGCCGTCGTCGACGATGGAAAAACCCGCTCGGTTCACTCCCATGTCCGTTGGAGACTGGTAGAAGGAATCCCCGCCCGTGATCTTTCCCAGGATTCTCTTGACGACCGGGAAGACCTCCACGTCACGGTTGTAGTTCACCGACATTTTCCCGTAGACCTCCAGGTGGAAGGGGTCGATGAGGTTGAAGTCGCGGATATCGGCGGTGGCTGCCTCGTAGGCGACGTTGACGGGATGCTTGAGGGGAATGTTCCAGATGGGAAAGGTCTCGAACTTGGCATACCCGGCTTTCACGCCCCGCCGGTACTCGTGGTAGAGTTGGGAGAGGCATGTGGCGAGTTTTCCGCTTCCGGGCCCCGGGCCGGTTACGATCACCAGCGGCTTCTTCGTCTCGATGTACGTGTTCGCCCCGTACCCTTCGTCGCTCACGATAGATTCTACGTCCGTCGGATATCCCTTGGTGAATCGGTGGGTGAAGACCTCGATGTTCCTTCGCTCGAGCTTGTTCTTGAACAGCGTCGCCGCAGGCTGTCCGTCGAAACGGGTGATGACGACGCCCCGCACGTCGATGCCCCACCCGCGGAGGTCGTCGATCAGCTTCAGGGCGTCGGCATCGTAGGTGATGCCGAAGTCGGCGCGGATCTTCTTGCGCTCAATGTCTCCCGCGTAGATGCACAGGAGGATGTCGGCCTTGTCCTTGAGTTCCCGGATCAGCCGCATCTTCACGTTGGGGTCGTAGCCGGGCAGGACGCGGGCGGCGTGAAAATCGAACAGGAGCTTGCCGCCGAATTCGAGGTAGAGCTTGTTGTCGAACCGCTTCACGCGCTCGAGGATCTCCGCCGTCTGTTCCTGAATGTAACGTTCGTTATCGAATCCCATCCTGCTGGGCATCGTCGATGCATCCACCTCCTGAAGGAACGGTCCGGCAGGAGCCGGACGGAACAAAATTGTTGCCTTTACTACACAGAAATGTTCCAATCTTCAACAGGGATTTTCACAGGTCACCCGCCCGACGTTGACAGCCCGGGATGGAACTGATTATTTTGTGACGATTTCATTTCCGGCGGAGGATGGCGGTCATGTTGAGTACGGAAGCGGCAAAACTGAAGGTCATGATCGAAAAGGCCATCGAAGACCACGAAATCACAACCTCGGAGTACGAGCGGATTCTTGCCCTCGCCCATTGGGACTCGCATGTCGACGCTCAGGAACGTCGGCTGCTGGCCCAATTGCAGGAACTGATCGCAAGCGGCATGGTCACGAGGAAGCCCGGCTGAACGGCCGACCGATCATGAAAGCACTGCCCGGCCCCGCGCTGTAACAGGCGTGCAAAAAAACGTTGTACGGACCCCATCCATCGAGTACGATGGAACCAGCCAGCGATTCCCGAAGGAGCAGCGCGTGAAATCCCGAATCGTTACCGGAGCGGTCCTTTTCTTCGTCTTCCTGCTGGTCCTTTCCGCACCCACAACAGCCAGGAACGAGAGCTCCTGCGTTACCTGCCACACCGATGACGCCGCCTTGAAGAGACTCTGCAAGGTGCCGGACATTCCGACGGGTGAGGCGCAGGGGTGAGCAGGGGCGCCTCCGCCGGTCTCGGCGGAAACGTACTACAAAGGGCTTCTCGTCGATCGCAAGCTGATCGAAGAAGACGGGCATTTCGCGAAAGGATGCACCGCCTGTCACCAGGGCGACGATTCGCAAATGGAGATGGATCTCGCACATAAGGGACGCGAGAAACGGCCGTCGGAAAATCTCAAGGTCTGCGGGGAGTGCCACCCGGAAATCGTTTCAACCTACAGAAAATCGCTGCATTTTACGACGGCCGGTCAACGGAACCGCATCATCGAAAGGATGTCACAGGCCGAAGCAAAGCGCTTCGATGCCGAAGTATTCGAAAAATCCTGCCGGAGTTGTCACGCCTCCTGCGGGGATTGTCACGTGAAGTCGCCGCTGATCAGCGGCATCAGTGTCGGCCTCATCAAGGGGCATCGCTTCGTGAAGAAAGACGAAGGAAAGACCTGCGCCTTCTGCCACGGCGGAAGGGTCTATCCCGAGTTCACCGGCGAATACGGCGGCACGGCCGATGTCCACTACCAGAAGGGCATGATGTGCCTGGACTGCCACAAGAAGCGCGAATTCCACGGCGACGGCACCGCCTACCGGGTCAAGGAAGAGGTGAGGGACCGCCCCTCCTGCCGGGACTGCCACCGTGTCGGCGGGGAAGCGAAACTCACGGCCCAGACCGCGCACCTCAGACACGCGGACAAGGTGAGCTGCTTCGGATGCCACTCTTCTGCAGAATACCGCAACTGCTACAACTGCCATGTCGGCGGCGGGTCGGAAGCGAAACCCGGTTTCATGCTCGGCATGAGTCCCAAGAACAGAAAACAGATCACGACCCTCCGTCTGATTCCCACGGTCCGGGACAGTTTCAAGAACCAGGGGATCAAGATGGAGCAATTCGATCGCCTGCCCAACTACTGGGACACGCCTGCGCACAACATCCGGAAGCGGACGGAACGGACCCGCTATTGCGACGCCTGCCACGAAGAGAAGAAAGGATTTCTCACAAAGGATCAACTCATCAAGGATGGTTCCAAGGCCAACCTGGAGTTGCTGTATAACCCCAAACCCATACCCATAAGCGAATAGGAGGAAGATCGTATGATGAGAAAGAATAAATCGAAATGGCTTGCAATGACCGTAGGCATCGTTTTGCTGATGTCCCTGGCCTGTCTGTCCTTCGCCGCGGACATCGAACCCGTCGTCACGACGGACTGGCTCGGACAGAACCTCGACAAGGTCGTCGTTCTCGATATCCGGAAGGTCGAAGAGTACAGGGCCGGTCACATCCCCGGTGCCATAAACGTCGTCTACGACTCCTGGGCCGTCAAGAAGGGGGATCTCCTGAACGAGCTGCCCGCCGACGACGATCTCCGGGACATCATCTCCTCGACCGGGATTGAAGCGACCTCTTCGGTCGTTGTCGTGGGCAAGACCGACACGATGACGGACAAAGTGAACGCCACCCGCATCGCCTTCACGCTCAAGTACGCGGGCGTGGCGGACGTCGCCGTTCTGAGCGGCGGATACAACAAGTGGGCGGCCGACAAGAAGACCGTTTCCACCGAAGCCGTGAGGCCGAGATCGAAGGCCTTCACGGGCAAGTTCCAGAAGGACCTGGTCGTCAAGAAGAATGACGTCCTGGCTGCCATAGGAAAGGCCGTCATCGTCGACACCCGCGATCCCGACACCTTCGCCGGGAAAAAGAAACTCGATTTCGTCGCCAAGGCGGGACACATCAAGGGTGCGGTGCTTCTTGAGACGACGGCGCTGTACGAGGCTGACGGCACGTACAAACCCAAGGAAGCGATCGCCGCTCTGGCCGCCGGTGTCGTGGGAACGGACACCTCCAAGGAAATCATCGTGTACTGCGATTCGGGGAGGGTCGCGACCGCCTGGTGGTTCATGCTGCACGAGGTGCTGGGCTACAAGAACGCCAAGCTCTACGATGGTTCGATGATGGACTACGCCAAGGACCCGGCGGCGCCGATGGAACCGTAGAATAGCGTCGTTCATCCGGTGCACGCCGATCGGATGACGGAACCGAAGCAGGACAACCTTCACCGCCGGGATCGGGACGCTGATCCCGGTTCCGGCGGGCGAGAACAGGAAGGGCATTCCCGTGGCAGCGAAGGATGCAACGGCCACAATCTGCGCGCTTTTGATCCTGTCGGCACTCCCGGTACAGTCGGCGGAGTGGCGGCATCGGGACATCTGGCTCAAGAACGAGTTGGGGGAACGCATCTCCCCTGCCCAGAACGCGGCCGATGCCTACAGCCCCCGGAAGACCTGCGGGACCTGCCACGGTTATGCGACGATCACCTCGGGATACCATTTCCAGCAGGGCTTCGACGAGATGAGGGACGACTACGATCCGCGCCGCCCCTGGGTCCTTTCGCCGGGCCGCTTCGGCAAGGGCTTCACTCCGGGGACTTTCCCCGGCCGCGTCGCCGCCAAGAGCGGGACGGACCCGCGGGGGAGTGATCTGTCCGCCTATGACTGGATTGGCGCGGGCGGTAAATTCGACCCCGACGGGAGGCCCCTCTCTGCGGCCTCCGGGTGGATGCATCCGGGAGGCGGCCCTCTCGAATACGGCCGGAAGGCGGGCGGAAAGGCCGATTTCTCGCGAACCCTGATCGAAGGCGAACAGCGCAGCCGTTCCCATCGCGACGGCGATTACAGTTCACGCTTCGCCCCCGACGGACAGAGTCACTTTGAGGAAAGCGGCGTCGTGGAGGGGGACTGCCTGATGTGCCATCTGCCGGGCTACGGGATGGGCCGGAGAAATGCGGAGCTTGGCAGGAGAAACTACCGGTGGGCCGCTACGGCGGGCGCGGGCCTGGGGGAAATTCGGGGCGCCGTCTTCACCTACGCCGATCCGAAGGCCGGACCGGATTCCGATGCCTTTGCGGAGGGCACGTGGAATCTCTCGCGGAGTCCCGTCGTCGACTATTCCTGGAAGGATGACAGACTCTTCACGAAAGAGGGCAAACTCCGCGGGCGGCTCATCAGCAAACAGGTGGGTTCGCAGAGTTGCCTCCAGTGCCACCGGGATATGGACGCCCGGAAGGCGGGGACGATCCATGAGGCTGCCTACGACGTCCATATCGCCGCAGGGCTGCAGTGCACGGACTGCCATCCCCTCGCGGGCAGTACGAAGACCCAGCGGCTGCGGCACAACATCGCCAAGGGCTGGTCGCCGCAGGGCACCGTCAGGGATCGTCTCGACGGCACGGGCATGAAGACCTGCGCAAGGTGCCATCTCGAGGGCCGGTACCGGCCGGCGCGTCCCGGCATGCCGAAGGAAGCTCCGAATCCCGCAAAGACGCACCGGGAAAAGTTTCCGCGGGCATCGTTCCATTTTTCCCTGCTGCATTGCTCGGCCTGCCACGCTACCGGGCAGCCGGGCAGGGCCGTTTATCTCGAAGACTTCGCGTCGGGAGAGGAAAGTCTGTACACGGCGGACAAGCTGGAACGGATCAGGCTGACGGACGACTGGACCGTCCCCGTTGCAGCGCCTTGGCAGCCCTGGATGACGCGCGCCGAACGCTCCGACGGAAACCGGTCGTACGTGCCCTGCGTGACGAGGGCGTCCCAGTGGTTCGGAGAGAAACTCGACAACGGCGGGATCCGCCCGATCGATCTTGCGTCCGTGCGCCGGGCCTTTCGGAACGCCAAGGGCCTGACGGATGTAGAGGTGCGGGACCTCAAAGGGAACAAGGTGAAGACGACGACCGTCGCCACCGAAGCCGATATGGGTCGGATGATACGCGCCCTCACGGAACTCGGCTTCTCCGATGTCGTCTTCGTCGCCGATCGCGTCTACGGACTGACCGGGGACAAGGTCGTTCCCTACGAGGCGCCGCCGGCAGCCTCTTCGTACTCCTTCCCCGTCTACGCGAAGGCCCTGCAGTGGTTCGGAGAGCGGCAGGAAAACGGCGAGATCAAGCCGATCAGCATCCAGTATGTCCTTCAGTCCTTCCGGGTCCTCGAGGGCATGACCATGCAGGAGACGAAAGGCGGGGGAGGAAGGCTGACCGCCGTTCCCGACGTCGCGACAGGGAAAGACATCCGCCTGGCGATACGCGCCCTGACGGAGATGGGATTTGCGAACGTGGTCTTTGTGGCGGGCCGCGTCTATGAAGTGAAAAAGGACAAGGTGACGTCCTCCGAGCTACCGCGGGGCCTGCGCCCTCCGGCCGGCACGGGGGGACATGCACCCGCAAAATGGTTCGGGGAAAGGCAGGCCGACGGATCGATCAGGCCGATCGGCGCAGCGCATGTCCGCCGGGCATTGGACGGCCTCAGGGGACTTTCGATGATCGAGGTCCGGAATGAAAGGGGGCAAACGGTCATGGCGCCGACGGTCGCCACCGAAAAGGACATCGCTGCCATGATCCGGTCGCTTTCAGAAGCCGGATTCAAGAATGTCGTCCTTGTCGGGCAGCGCCTCTACGAGATCCGCGGGGGCAAGCTGACCTCCAGTGAAATCGTGAAGCCGGACGAGAGGCCATCCTATGCCGTCTTCCACAACGTGGCACCCGTCGAGAAGAAGACCTACGGGGCCAAGGGCAGCCCGGACGGCTGCCTCGACTGCCACAGCGATACCGCTCCCTTCTTCACGAAGCTCAAGATCCTGAACGTGGGGCGCTTTCTCAGGGAGAACTATCCGACGCCGAAAGAGCCGAACGCGGAACCGCAGATGTACGGGTGGGGCATCCGCAGCGTGCCCGCCCACGAATAGCGAGGCTTTGGGACCCATGCGCCGTATCTTTCATCGGAGAAGATTGTGGATCGCCGTTCTGCTCCTTCCGCTGATCTGCGCCCCGGCGGAGGCCGCGGAGACCGGCGCGAAGAAGATTTCTCCGCAGGAGCTCGCGCAGATGCTGGCCGGAGGAAAGAAGCCCCTCCTTATCAACAATATGGGGCTGATCGAATGCCTCGACCACAGCATTGCCGGATCGATCTGCATTCCCTCCGAAGAGATGGAAGAGAGGGTGGGCGAGCTTCCTTCCGACAAGGGCCGGCTGATCGTCTTCTACTGCGAAAGCGACATCTCCCAGAAGAGCTGCGAAGCCTCCGATGTGGCGGTCCGGCATGGATATACGGCCGTTTACGTCCTGGACGGCGGGATGCCGGCCTGGAAACGGGCAGGCTACGCCACGGTCGCGGCGGAGCGGATTCCCCGGCGGGCGATTGCATCGGTCAAGCCACCTGCCCTGAGGAAGATGCTGGCGGAGAAGGCTGCCGTTCTCCCTGTCGATATCCGTTCCGAAAACATCTTCCGGAAAGGGCATATCGAAGGCGCGATCAACCTCCCCATGCACCAGCTGCACCGTCGCTGGCGGGAGCTTCCCCTTGACCGCCCGCTGGTCATCGTGGACAACCGGGGCTTCCGCTCCCCTCTTGCGGCGAACTATCTCGCCTCACGGGGATTCGACGTGAGGCCTCTTTTCGGAGGCATGATCTCGTGGGAGGCCATGCTGGAGAAGGAAAAGAAGAACGCGAAGAGGAAATAGCATGCGACAGGGCCTGCCCAGCCGGATTTTCCCGATCCTTTTCCTCGCGGCGACCGCCACCGCGTTCCTGGGAGCGCTCTGCGCCGCGGAGCGCTCCGCCTGGAGCGCCACACTGGATTGTCTCTCCTGCCACGACGATCACCTCTTCCGTGCGGAATTTCCCAAGTCGGTCCACGGCGACAACAGCTGCACGAGCTGCCATACCGGGATCACGAATGAGGAGCGGCACAGCGCGGGGGAGGAAAGGCCGGCGGCCGTGCACTGCGGCAGCTGCCACGAGGAGATCGCCCGGAGATACCGGCAGAATTTCCACTACGTCCAGCTCGATTTCCGTTGCAGCGACTGCCACCGCGACATCCATTCCTTCCGCCCCCGCGCCAAGAAGACCAAGGCGGCGATCATCGAGAAGTGCACCGAATGCCACGCCAACGAGGAATACGTTGCGTCGGGACACGCGGAGGCGGGCCTGAAGGGAAACGAAGACGCCG
>DAOSIS010000023.1:43550-54955 GCA_035366835.1 Syntrophales bacterium
CCGCGACCTGCTCGGACTGCCACGGCCTCCACAGCACGCAGGTCTTCCATACCTCTCTGGAGCAGTATCCGGAGCAGGCCCGCGAGTTCTACAGCCGGAACTGCAAGCGCTGCCACGCCGACCCCGCCCTGGCCAAGCGCAACAACTTGAACCCGCAGATCGTCGCCTACTACGAGCAGACCTACCACGGCAAGGTCCAGGGCATCGGATATCCGGCGAAGGTTGCCGGCTGCGCCGACTGCCATACGACCCACAACATGCTCCCCAAGGAGGACCCGCGGTCGAGCATCCATCCGAGCCATCTGGTGGAAAACTGCGGACGCTGCCATAGGGGATTCCATCCCCGTTTCGTCGACTACAAGGCCCATCCCGATTACCGCGACCGCAAGCTGTACCCCGCGCTCTTCTGGACCTTCGTCGCCATGTCCGGCCTGCTGGCCGGAACCCTGTGCTTCTTCTGGCTCCACACCGTCCTGTGGTGGCGGAAGACGTACTGGGAGAAGCACCGCATGGAAAAGGCGGGGATCCTGCCCCAGGCCCTTCTCGCCAAAGGTGAAGGCCTCCAGCAGATCCAGCGCTTCTCCCCCTGGGAACGCATCATGCATGTCCTCCTGATCCTGTCGTTCTTCACGCTGGTCATGACGGGATTCCCCTTGAAGTACCACGACGCCGCCTGGTCGAAGATCCTGATGAATTTCTGGGGCGGAGCCCATGTAGCGGGACTCTTTCACCGGGGCGCGGCCCTCCTTCTCATCGCCATCGTCGCCTACGTCGCCTTTCTGTCCCTGCGTTTCCTGTTCCCGAAGGGTCTGGGACGGCGGGGATTCCTCGGAAGGCTCTTCGGGCCCGATTCCCTCGTCCCCAACCGGAAGGACCTGGAGGACTTCAAGGGGATGTTCCTGTGGTTCTTCGACCGCGGGGAGATGCCGAAATTCGACCGGTGGACCTACTGGGAGAAATTCGACTTCTGGGCCGTCTTCTGGGGGATGTTCGCCATCGGCAGTTCCGGCATCCTGCTTTGGGTGCCGGAGTGGTCGTCCTATCTCCTGCCCGGCTGGGTCCTCAACGTGGCATCCCTTGTGCATTCTGAGGAGGCCCTGCTGGCGGCGCTCTTCATCTTCACCGTACACTTCTTCAACACCCACTTCATCCCCAACAAGTTCCCCATGGATCGGATCATCTTCACGGGCACCTACACGCTGGAGGATCTGAAGGAACAGCGGCCCCTTGAGTATGAACGCCTCAAGGACAGCCCCCGTTTCGAATCCATGAAGCGGCCTTATCCCGGTATCCCCCTGAAGCTTCTCGGAGCCACCTTCGGACTTGCCAGCCTGCTGCTCGGGCTCTTCCTGCTGGGCCATATCCTCTGGTCCCTGTTCTTCTTCTGAGGCCCGCCGCGATGCCCGAGAAAGATCTCCCGAACACGAGAAAACCCCGGCCCCTGTGGGCATTCCTTTCTTCCGTCAGGCTTACGGTCGTCCTCCTGGCCCTGCTGGTCCTTCTCGCCGTGCTCGGAACGGTGATCCCCCAGCGGGACACGGCGATGGAGGCTGCGCGGCACGCCCATACCGGGTGGGCGGCCGTGGTGGACGCGCTACGCCTCTCCGACGTCTTCCATTCGCCATGGCTCCATGCCCTTTTGGGACTCCTGTCCCTGAATCTTGTGGTCTGCTCGTTGAACCGGTTCCCCGCAAGCCTGCGGGCCTTCCGGGGAGACAGCTTCACCGATCCCTCCGTGCCGCCGGGCAATCTCCCCCCGACCCTCAGCCTGGAAACCGGGGACCGGCCGGAAGAGGCCTTGAAGCGGATGGAGGATCTGCTGAAGAAAACGTACCGGCTCGCAGGGCGGAGGACCAGGGCAGAAACGGACTTTCTCTATGCCGACCGTGGCCGCTATTCGCGCTTCGGCGTTTACGTGATCCACCTGGGCGTCCTTGTCATCATCGCCGGCGCCCTGGCCGGCTCCCTCTTCGGCTTCAAAGCCTACGTCAACCTGGTGGAGGGCGAGTCCTCCGATGTTGCGTACCTCAGGGGTGGAGAGGAGCAGAAGAAATTCGACTTCGCCGTTCGCTGCGACCGCTTCAGCGTCGATTTCTATGAGAGCGGCGCACCGAAGGAATACCGCTCCGACCTGACCTTCCTGAAGGGCGGACGCGTCGCCCATCACGGGTTCCTGCGGGTGAATTCCCCGATCCTGTTCGAGGGATTCCGCTTCTATCAGGCGAGCTACGGCATTGCGCCCGGCGGCAGGATCAGCCTCGGATTCCGACGCGGCGCCGGGAAGGAGCAAAGCGTGAATATCGGCGCTGGCGAGGCCGTTGAGCTGCCCGAAGCGGGGGCCCGCGTCCGGGTCGCACGCATCGTGGAAAACATGATGGAGATGGGACCTGCCGTGAAGCTGGTCGTCGAAACGCCGAAGGGACAGGTCGCCTTCTGGGTGTTCCAGGAGATCGCAGAGATCGAAAGGGCGAACCCGGGCATCGTGCGACAGGTGCCGATGTTCAACCCCGGCCTCTTCGCCCCTTACGTCTTTTCCCTCGATCGCCTGGAACGGAAATATTACACGGGGCTGCAGGTCGCCCGCGATCCCGGCGCGCCGGTCGTCGCCGCCGGCGCATTCCTGCTTTTCGCGGGACTGATGGCGGTCTTCTTCTCCAGTCATCGGCAGATCGAGGTCCGCGTCGGGACAAGCGGCGGCCGCACCCAGATCGGCATCAGCGGCCGGAGCAGCCGCGATCCGCGCGGCCTTCAAGAAGAGATGCGGCGCATCCTCGGCGGATACACGAAAGCGAGCCTATGAGCCATACCGTCATCCTGAGCGCGGTCACGTTTTTTTACTTCGGCGCCTTTCTCCTGTATCTCCTGCGCGTCATCACGAACCGCGAGACCTGGGGAGTCGGCGCCAGCTGGACGCTTCTCATCGGTTTCGCCGCGCAGACGGTCGCCCTCGTGCTGCGGTGGATCGACTCCTACCGCCTGGGGATCGGCCATGCGCCCCTCTCGAATTTCTATGAATCCCTCGTCTTCTTCGCCTGGGCGATGGTCCTGCTGTACCTGCTGACGGAATGGCGGACCCGCTCGCGCAGCGCGGGCGTTTTCGTCACTCCGCCCGCCCTGATCTGCATGGCCTACGCATCCTTTTCCCCGACCGTGAACAGCAGGATCCAGCCCCTGGTCCCGGCGCTGCAGAGCAACTGGCTGATCAGCCACGTGGTCAGCTGCTTCCTCGGCTACGCAGCCTTCACCATCGCCTTCGCCCTGGCGGTCATGTTCCTCCTGAAGCGGCGGGAAGGCGAACAAAAGGGGCTGACCGGTCGATTCCTGCGGATGCTCCCGGACAGGGAAAGCATCGACGAACTTCTCTATCACAACGTCGTTTTCGGCTTCATCCTCCTGACGCTGGGAATCGCCACGGGCTCGGTCTGGGCGCACCACGCCTGGGGATCGTACTGGAGCTGGGACCCCAAGGAAACCTGGTCCCTCGTCACCTGGCTGATCTACGCGGCGCTGCTCCACGTCCGGCTCGTCCGGGGATGGCGCGGCGGACGAATCGCGGCCCTGTGCATCTTCGGTTTTGCCGCCGTCCTCTTCACCTACTTCGGCGTCAATTACCTCCCCGGCCTTCACAGCTATCTGAAATCGTAACGGCGCTGTTCGGGCGGCACGCATGGCCTGTGCCGCTGCCCGTGCCGAGAGTACCCCTGCGACGTCAAGGGATTTCCCGGCGCTTTCGGGAGCGGGCCGGACCGGTTCACCCGGCGGCATGTTCGGCGCCCAGATAGCGTTTGCATCGGGCCGGCCGCCGTGCTAGGGAGTGCGTCATCAAGAAACATGGGGTATCGTATTCATGGCCGCCACGGAACAGATCCTTCCCCGCCTGCACGTCATCGAAGTCCCCCTGCCGAAGAGCCCGCTGAAGGCGCTGAACGCGTATGTCGTCAGTGGTTCGGACAGGAACCTCGTCGTGGACACGGGCTTCGACCATCCCGAATGCCTTGCCGCCCTGCGGCAGGGCCTGCACGATCTGCATGTCGACCTCGACCGCACGGATTTCTTCATCACCCATCTCCACGCCGACCATTTCGGTCTCGTGTATCGGATCGTCCGGCCGGGACGTACCGTCTACTTCAATGCCCCCGATGCGGAATGGGTTCGATCCTGGAAGGGATGGGAAGAGATGGTCGCCCACGCGGAGCGCAACGGCTTCCCGAAAGACGCGTTGGACGGCGCAATCCGGAATCATCCCGGCTACCGGTTCATGGCCCAGATACCGAAAGAAATGACGCTCCTTGCGGACGGGACGCGCCTCGATATCGGGGATTACCGTTTCCGCTGCGTCTCCACGCCCGGCCATACGCCGGGCCATTTGTGCCTGTACGACCCGGAGAAGCGCCTGCTCATCGCCGGAGATCATCTGCTTCAGGACATCACGCCGAACATCACCTGCTGGCGCGAGGGCATCAACCCCCTGCGGGATTATCTGGACAGCCTCGAAAAGATGAAGGGGATGGAAATCGATCGCGTCCTGCCCGGCCACCGCCGGCGTCTCGGCAATCCCGCCGCACGGATCGACGAACTGCGGCATCACCATCTGAAACGCAACGAAGAAATCCTGGCGATCCTCCGCGACGGTCCCCGGAACGCGTACGATATCGCCGGGCGCATGACGTGGGATCTTGACTGCCCTTCCTGGGAGGATTTTCCCCTGCCGCAGAAATGGTTCGCGATGAGTGAGGCGCTCGCCCACCTGAGATTCCTGGAAAGAGAAGGGAAGGTGCGGAGGGTCGCCGAACAGCCGTTGTTCCTGTACGCATTGTAGAGGCCGTCGTCATCGCCGGGCAAGGGCGCTCACGGTCGGCGCTACCCGCAGACGGACCGCGTGAAGAGCGTCCGGGAAACCGACGCCCGGACCTTCGTCGACAAGCCGCACACCGTGGAAAGGATCGACCCGACGAAGCTTCTGCGGACCGCCGCGCCTGGACGCGAACAGCGGCCCGGCGTATTGATAATCTTCGGCATTGAGAGTATTTTTTATTGAAGACGGACGAAAACGGATGTCCTGCCCCACGCGGCGCGGAGGTCTGAACCATGACGGATTATGCCCTGGCCTTCATCCCGGTCTTCGTGGCCATCGATGTCATCGGCCTGCTCCCGATCTTCATCTCGCTGACCTTTTCGCTTTCGAGGGATGAGCGGATCAGGGTCATCCGCCAGTCCATCTTCACCGCCCTGGCGGCCGGGCTGGTTTTCCTGTTTCTGGGGAGATTCGCCCTGAAGGTCCTGGGCGTCGAGATCAATGACTTCAAGGTTGCCGGAGGGATCCTCCTCCTGGCCCTGTCCATCAACGATCTGATCTTCGGCGTGAAACGCAAGGAAGAGGGGCGTCAAAGCGATGTCGGGATCGTGCCGATCGGCATGCCCCTGATCGTCGGCCCAGCCGTCCTGACGACCCTCCTGCTGCTGCTGGATTCCTACGGGATCTGGCCGACGATCGCATCGCTCCTGATGAACCTCGTGCTGGTGTATCTCGTGTTCCGGGCCTCAGGAATCCTGATCCGGATTCTCGGCGAGGGGGGGACACGCGCCGTCGCCAAGTTCATGAGCATTCTTCTGGCCGCCATCGGGGTGATGATGATCCGCCGGGGGCTGGGCGGATGAAGCGGCCGGGAAGGGAATTCCGGCCTACGCGTCTTTCGGCCTCACCGAGACCGGGACACCGAGCGCCTGCAGGATCTCGCGCATGTGGTTGATGTGGAACGGAAGATGGTATTCTCCGATACCTCCGATCCACCCCTCCAGCGTCGGGTATTCGCCCAGTGGCGAGTCTTTGAGCATGGGAATCTGCGCCTTGCGCTCAAGCTGTTCCGCGGACAGGCCCGCCGCAAACTCGGCGATGCCTTCGTACTCCCGTTCGACTTCCTCCTGAAGGTGGCGGAAGCTCATCCGCGCCCGTCCTTCGGAGAAGAAAGGGTTTGCCGCCTCCATGTCGAGCCGGGGGGTTTCGCGGTCGAGAAACGCCTGCAGGGCCGGCACGTGGCCCTTTCCTTCGGGACCCAGGAGATGGGAAAGGATCTCCTTGGGAGACCACCGTCCCTCGGGCGCGCGTGAAGCCGTCTCTTCATCAACCCCCTCACAGAGCCTCTTCAGTTCTTCGATCCTCTGCCGAATGACTTGTGCCAATCGCATTCCCGCCGCCGTAGCCATGTCGCTGTCCTCCTCCCACCGTTTCTTTGCTCATCCCCTGCAAGGTCCCGGTCACGCCTGTTCGCCTGTTCCCTGCATGAAGATATCTCATTGTAATGCACGGTCACAGCAGGGCAACATGGATTCTATGGAAGGATATCGGTAGGCAAAAACTGTGGCTTGACACGAAAATGCCCTCTGTCTCATTCTCTGGCCGTCGAAAGCAAACCTGGGCTATTTCCCGGCCGTTCTTCATCGAAGGAGGGATATGAAGAGACTCGTGGTGGCGGTGTTGCTGATGGTGTCGGCAACCTGTTTTGCCGGCGAGAAGTATTCCGCCGTGGTCAGCGACATTCCTCCGGAAATACGGGCCATGATGACGGGAAGGACCTGGCACGAGGGATGCCCGCTCGGCCTCGAGCAACTGGCCTACATCCGTCTCAGCCACTGGGGCTTCGACGACAAGCCGCACGTCGGCGAACTGATCGTCTATCGACCGCTGGCCGATGAGGTCGTGGAGATTTTCCGCCAGCTCTTCGAGATCCGGTTCCCCATTGAGAAGATGCTGCTACCGGAGAGACTGCCGAAAGGCGTTTCGAACTCCGAGGCGAACAACTCATCGGCATTCTATTGCCGTGCCGACGAGCAGGTTCCGACGAGATATTCCTCCCACAGCTACGGCATTGCCATCGACATCAACGACCTTTACAACCCGGCGGTCGAGGGAGACAAGGTGGACCCGGAGGAGGGTCGAAAGTATCTGGACCGCAGCCTGAACCACAAGGGCATGATCAAGGAGGGCGACGGGCTCTTCACGATTTTCACCAATCACGGCTGGCGCTGGGGCGGATTTTTTCGCGAGGTCGATTATCAGCATTTCGGCAAGGTCATCACCACCCACTATATCGCGGAGCGCATGCAGTATATTCCGCCTGACAAACAGATCAAATCCCTCGGAGATTTCTGAAAGTGGAGCTGCACCTGCAGCCGGCGTCCGGATTCGCCCATCCGGAGGTGCCGTTGCGAGCGCCGGCCCGTCACCGGCCTTGCCTATTCGTCTTCCTCATTCGCGGGGATGCGGGATTCGCAGGGAACCCCCGTCTGGCAGAGACCGCAGGCGTAACCGTCGAAACCGTAATGCTCGCTGATGTAGCGTTTGCAGGTCTCGTGTACGTGCTTCATGCAGGAAATCTTGTCGTGCCCCTTCTCCGAGAGCGCACCCACGGGGCAGCGCCGGATGCATTTCCTGCAGGTTCCCTGACTGAACCACAGGCAGTACTCCCGATGATTCCGGTAGGGACGGGGCGTCGGCGGGATTTCGATTTCGGCGACAACGGAGCCGACGCGCATGGCCTTCCCCCGGGGGGTGATCAGCCCGTCGCAGAGCCCGAAGGTTCCCAATCCCGAAACGAAGGCTGCATGGCGTTCGGACCACTTGGAGGAAAAGACGAATCGCTCGGAAGGCATCCGGGACCACTCGGGATGAAGCATAGGGGCCGTCGCCCTGATGCCCGCCTTCGCAAGTTCCGCAACGACGTGCCTGCGGAGTTTCTCGTTGACCATCTCTCCGTGGAACCGCGCCCGCGCCCAGCTCTCGGGAGGATAGGTCTTTGCCTTCCTCGAATCCAGTTTCGTCTTTCGCATCTGTGGAAGGACCCAGCTGACAACCGTGAGTTGCCGGGATGGTACGCGGCTGCCGGGGAAGGCTTTCTCGAAGGCCTCTGCAGGCGTCCAATGGAAAGGTCCCACATGTTCCTTGAAGGATTCCCAGCAGGCATCGTCGCCCCTGGAAAAGCCCACGAGCGGGTCGTCCCAGGCCTTTTCACGGACCGCGTTCTCGAGTGTGTTTTCGGGCGACGTATTCACCCAGTCCCGGATCATCCGGGTGATCCATGACGCATGGTTGTTGTCCTTACTGGCTGCCATTGATGTCCTCCTTCCACTCGCACGTCGAAAGGGGTTTTGTCACAGCCGCCGGGAAACGCTCCGCGGTCAATCCTCCCCGGGGCGGTACATCGGCACCGCCTCTGCGGTGCCGCCATCTGCGAACCTTGCCTCAGCCCCTGCGGGATCAAACGCCTCCCGCGAAAACCGCCTTTCTTCCTGCGTCCGGCTACAGGCGTTCCGTGACGAGCCTTTCCCCCATGGCAAAGGCCTTCTCGCAATCTCCGGGGAATATCGCCGCCCTCCTCTGCGCCTTCTTGAGCGGATCAAAACGCGGGGCGACATACCGCGAGTAGTCGTCAAACTGAAGGGTGTCGTAGCTGCACAGGGATTCCGCGGAGCCGAAAATTCTCTTCATGGTCATTGCGGTGGCTTTGATGCATGCGTCGTAGCCGCGCTCTCCGGCCTCTTCCTCGGTGAGGTTCATGGTATAAATGAAACCGGTCCCGATCCTGCGCGGAAAGAGCGTCCCCGGCGGCTCGGTATAGGACGTGTAAGGAAACAGCAACCGCTCCATGAACGACCTCATCTCCCCGGTAACGACCCCGAAATAGATCGGCGACCCCAGGACGATGGCGTCCGCCTTCTCGACTTCCCTCAGGACCGGACTCAGGCCGTCCTTCACCGCGCAGGCCCCGTAGCTTGCGCCGTTCCTGGTCTTGCAGGCGAAGCAACTCACGCAGCCCCTGTAATTCAGGTCATACAAATGAAAGAGCTCTGTCTCAGCTCCCTGTGCCGCCGCTCCAGCGAGGGCCTTTTGCAGAAGCGCGGCCGTATTCCATGTCTTCCTGGGACTTCCGTTGACAGCGATGACTTTCATCCGTCATTCTCCCGACATTCTTCATAGGGCCGCCTCTGCCGCGGCGATATAAAATTCCGTAAGCAAACCCGATCGGATTGTCAAATATTTTTTCGGGAACGGCCTCCATCCGCCGCGGCGAAAACCCCTTTCCCTGCAGGCGGCAAATGCATTTCCATCGGAAATGTGCTACAAGCCACGGCGATTGCGGCGGGCGTTTGCGCTTCAGCCAGGGGAGACGTCATGACTTCACGCACCGGTATGGGCCGCAGCCGCACAGGAGCCGAATCCGCGCGGCAGCCCGCCGGCTTTATCCGCGGCCATGTCAAGACCGGCGGGCTGCGGCTGCACTATCTGGATTACGGAACGGAGGGGCGGCCGGCGGTGCTGTGCCTGCACGGCTGCGGCGCCCATGCCCATTGGTTCGATTTCATCGCCGGAGGCCTTTCGCCGGATTATCACGTTTTGGCCATGGACCAGCGCGGTCACGGCGACAGCGCCTGGGCCGATCCCCCGGACTATTCGTACGAGCGCTATGCAGCCGACCTCGCCGAGGCCGTCGACAGGCTCGGTCTGCGCGATTTCACCCTCCTCGGTCATTCGATGGGCGGCACCGTGTCGCTGCTGTATGCCGCCACCTACCCCGGCCGCGCCGGCCGGCTGATCGTCGCCGATACGACGCTGCACATCCCTCAGAATCGGATCGTGGCCATGCGCGACGTCGGCCTGCGGGAAGGGGGCCGATACGACAGTCTGGAGGAGTTCGTCGAGCGGTATCGCCTTTTTCCGGCGGCCACGACCGCCCCGCCCGAGGTCATCGCCCACCTGGCGCGGAACAGCGCCCGCCGGTCCGACGACGGCGTCTGGCGGAACAAGGTCGACCGCAACGTCTACGCCAGCCGCTATGCAATGGACTGTGTGCCCCTGTGGAAGCGGATCGGCATCCCCGCGCTGCTCCTCAAGGGCGCCCGCAGCGCCCGCATCACCCCGGAGATCGCCGCCGAAGTGAAGGCAGGGTGCCCGCAGGTCGAATTCGCCGAAGTTCCGGAGAGCGACCATCACGTGACGCTGGACAACCCCTCCGGATTCGTGGATGCTGTCCGGCCATTCCTCTGCCGGCATTCATGACGAACCGGAGGTTGCGACCATGCACGATCTTCTGGTCAAAGGCGGACGGGTCATCGATCCGTCGCAAAAGGCAGACGGCCTCATGGACGTCGCCGTGAGCGGCGGCAGAATCTCCGGCATCGGGCCCGAAATCTCCTGCCGGGAGGCGCAGAAGGTCGTGGACGCGACCGGTAAAATCGTCGTCCCCGGCCTGATCGATCTGCACACCACGTGTACGACGGCTTTCTGAACAACGGGGCCAACCCCGACGCCGTCGGGGTAAACCAGGGAGTCACCACGGTGGTCGACGGCGGCAGCGCCGGACAGGCCATCTTCGCGGGTTTCCCCCGATATGTGATGCCCGCGGCGCGAACCGACATCTACTGTTTCCTGCACATCGGCTCTTTCGGACTGGCCGCCCTGCCGGAGTTGCGCTGTGCGGAGGAGATCGACACGGCCGCCACGGAGGCCCTGATTCGGAGCCGGCCCGATCGGATCCGGGGCATCAAGCTGCGCCTCGTCGGGAACCTGGTCGTGCGGGAGGCATCGCCGTCGTGAAGACCGCCCGGGAAACCGCCGGAAAGGTCGGTCTTCCGCTCATGGTGCACATCGGGGACCCTCACCGTCAGGTCCCGCCTTCTCTGACCGGAGAGATGCTTCCCCTGCTCCGGCAGGGAGACATCCTGAGCCACATCTATACGGGCCAAAGCGGCGCCCTGCTCGGAGAAGACGGCAGGATCCATCCGGAGCTCGCGGCCGCGCGGGACCGCGGCGTCGTCCTGGACGTCTCCCCCGGCATCAAAAACTTCACTTTTTCCACCGCCCGGAAAATGATGGATCAGGGAATCTTCCCGACCACCGTCAGCACGGACATCTCCAGGCCCTCTGTGACGGCGTACGCCTTCGGCCTGACCGTGGCCATGTCGAAATTTTTGGAGATGAGACTGCCGCTGGAGGACATCATCGCCATGACGACGATCCACCCCGCAAGGGCCGCGGGAATCAGCGACCGCAAGGGAAGCCTCAAGCCCACCATGGACGCCGACATTTCCATCCTGGAAATCCGTCCCGGACGATGGCGGTTTCAGGACGTCAGTAGCGGCACGCTCTCCGCCCTGGCCGACGAGAGAGGTCACAGTAGGTCTGCCGCCTGGCATCGACTGGACCAGAGTATCGGATGGGACGCCCGTAACGCCCATCAAAAAGGTTATCCCAAAACCAGGCTACATTACGACCCGGACGCTCCGAACCAAGGGTTTGAAAGAGATCTGAAAACTGTGGACAAACTGGAGAAGGCTCCCTTGCGGGAGCCCTTGATTTTGGTGCCCCTGGCGCGAGTCGAACGCGCGGCACACGGATTAGGAATCCGTTG
>DAOSIS010000024.1:0-54757 GCA_035366835.1 Syntrophales bacterium
CGCGGGCGTGGCTGATGAAGCAGCACCCGAAGTGGCTCAAGGAGATGGAGCACGAGGGCAAACTCGTCGTCTCCGGCGAGGAAAAGGCTGCCGGCGGGCACTGAGATTCTCGAACCGTTCAGGCAACAGGGGGCCGCTTTCGCGGCCCATCCTTGTTATGCTTGAGATAGATGCGGCGCGGCTGCTTCCCCGGTTGAAACCGATGCGGACACTTCCCCCGCCGCTTCTGAACGATGTTTCCACGAAAAGGACAGGCAGTATGAAACATTTTGTCTACGTTGTCTTCGGCCGCCCGTAGTCCTTTCTGCAGTTCCTTCCTTCCGTCATTGGAACAATTATGTCCTACCGTTTTTGTCACGGACAAATATGTAGCGTTTTTTCGTCGCGGCCATGATGAAAGCGTCTGAATTATAAGATGATTTATGGCCGGCGCGGGATGGCAAGGTAATTGCGTCCAGCTTGCCCAGTCAATTCATCTCGGGAGGAGGCGATGCATGATTGGCCAGATCAACGCAGGCGACACAGCCTGGATCCTGGTGTGCTGCTCACTGGTGTTATTGATGACTCCGGCACTGGCGCTTTTCTACGGAGGAATGGTACGCAGGAAGAATGTTCTTTCCACGTTAACCCTGAGTTATGTCTTCATGGCCCTGATCGGTGTCCAGTGGGTGTTGTATGGTTATTCTCTGGCTTTCGGCGCAGATATCAAGGGGCTTGTCGGCGGGCTGAATTATCTCGGATTCACGGGGGTTGATTCGCTGCCCAACGAGGACTACAGCAAGACCATTCCCCATGGACTTTTTGCCGCTTTTCAGATGATGTTCGCGGTCATCACGCCGGCCCTGATTACCGGCGCCTTTGTGGAACGCGTCAAGTTCAAGGCTTTCCTGCTGTTCAGTCTCCTCTGGGCAACGCTGGTGTACGATCCGCTGTGTCACTGGGTCTGGGGACAGGGCGGCTGGCTGAAACAACTGGGCGTCCTGGATTTTGCCGGAGGGACCGTCGTGCATATCGCCGCCGGTTTTTCCGCCCTTGCGTTTGCATGGGTGATCGGACCGCGCAAGGGGTTCGGGAAAAATCCCATAGAGCCGAGCAACATCCCGTTGACCGTTGTCGGCGCCGGATTGCTGTGGGTCGGCTGGTTCGGTTTCAATGCCGGCAGCGCCTTGGCCGCCAACGGTGTGGCGGTGAATGCCCTGCTGACCACCAACACTTCCGCCGCTACAGCCGGTCTGGTCTGGATGATGCTCACTTGGCTGGATAGCAGACCCAGTACCCTGGGAATCGCCACGGGAATGGTCGTCGGCCTCGCAGCCGTGACGCCCGCCTCGGGTTACGTCTCACCGATGGCGGCGATGGTCATCGGGGCCGTCGCCGCGCCTCTTTCGTACTATGCCATGCGATTTCGGGAAAGGCGGAAGCTCGATGAATCGCTGGATGTCTGGGCATGTCATGGCATCGCCAGCACCTGGGGTATGCTCGCCACAGGTTTGTTCGCCACCATCGCCGTGAACGGCGACGGCGCCAACGGTCTTTTTTTCGGCAATCCCGGCCAGGTCGGCATTCAACTTCTGGCCGTGGGCATTACGATCGTTTTTTGTTTCTCAGCGACCTACCTGTTGGCCAAGATGCTGAACGGGAGCATCGGATTGCGGGTCACCGCAATGGAAGAGGAGGTTGGCCTGGACATCAGTTCCCACGGCGAGAGATCCTATTCCTGAATTCAGCTTAACGCCTTTTGTTGATCATGGAGATTCGTCATGCTGAAAAAGATCGAAGCCATCATCCGGGAGGATAAGGTTTCCGATGTCACGGACGCCTTGGCTGCAATTGGCATTGTCGGGTTGAATATGTTCGAGGTCCGCGGCCATGGGCGCCAGGGAGGTATTCAGCTCGCCGGCCGCGCCGGCACGTACCAGGTAACGATGTTGCCCAAAATCCAGATCAACGTTGTCTTGAGTGACCGCAATCTGGAAGCTGCGATTGAAACCATTCTGAAGTCGGCCTATACCGGAGATCCGGGAGACGGCATCATCTTCGTCTATCCCGTGGAAGAGGTCATTCGTGTCCGGACCCGGGAACGAGGACAGGGGGCCATGATGTATCCGGGTGATATTGATTCAAGAAGGTCCAAATGAAAGGCTGACGGCTGATCTTTGCTGCGGCTCGTCTCGTCTGCCGTACGAAGAAGTCTTTCCACCGGGTCATGTCTCGTTCAGGATTCCGGCGCGGTGTAGGGTGACCGGCCCTGGCAGGCCAGGCACTTCTCCCCGTGCTTTTGGGGATAGCCTTCGCCGCAGACGGGGCAGACCGCCGTCCCGCCCAGTTTGCGCGGCACCAGGTATTCCGGGCGCACCTGAACGGACTGGAGGCTCAGGATCGCCGGTCCGGCTTCCATAATCTGGGCGAAGAGGAGATCCTTGTCCTGCTCCTTCTTCGGCTTGAGTTTGAAGAACCAGGAATGGACCTCCGGCCAGTCCTTCAGCTTCTCCGTGTCCAGGTAGACGCGTACTCCCCTTCCCGACTCCTTCTCGTAGAGGGTGACGGCGAAGCGCCCCGTATCGACGATTTTGACCCATCCGTTGCCGATCGTGCAGGGGGTCAGGAGCTGGACCGCATCGGGAAGGCAGACGGACGTTTCACAGATCGCGTCGAAGAGGTCTCCTGCGGGCAGATTCTTCAGGGCCAGGTCGACGATGAAGCCGCCGATGACGAGGCCGGGGGCGAGATGGCCGTGGAATGATTCCACCACGTGCACATACTCTTCATAGGTATAGGTCCCGATATTCATGTAAATACCCTCTCTTTCATTTGGCGGGCCGTTGAAAAACGCCCGGCTGCTGCGTCCTGAGTTTATCGAAGGACCTTCATCCTTCGCCGTTCGACCCTTCGACGGGCTCGGAACTCGGTGAAGGGTTCTCGGCAAGCGGTGTCATGCTGGGCTTGTCGAAGCATCAGGAGCCTTGCATCCAGGCATTTTTGAACAGCCCGAAGAATCATTCGCTAATACGAAAGGCCCAGTTTCGTCTCCCGCACCGCCCTGCGCGCGGCAGGGCCGGACTCCGCAGGAGCGATCGTCCGCTTGAGCCAGCCCCGGTCGATTCTTCCCTCGACGAGGGGGATGATGTCGTCGGCCAGGTACAGGGCCTCCGAGATGTCGTGGGTAATGTAGAGGATCGGGATGCCGAGCTCGTCCTTCAGGCATTTCACCTCTTCGCGCAATTCCCTGCGCGTCATCACGTCGAGGGCCGAAAAGGGTTCGTCCAGCAGGAGGACCCGGGGGCCGCTCGCCAGAGCCTGGCAGAGCGCGCAACGCTGACGCTCTCCGCCGGAAAGCGTATCGGGTCTTCGGCGGCGGAGATGGCCGATGCGGAGGCGTTCGAGCAGCCGGTCGACCTTGCCGGGATCTTTCGCGGCGAACGCGACATTCCGGCAGACGTCCAGGTGGGGGAAAAGCGTATATTCCTGAAAGACGTATCCGATGCCCCGCTTCTGCGGGGGGACGAAAATCCCCGCGGCCGTGTCCACCCAGGTCTCGTTTCCGAATTGTATTCGGCCTTCTCCCGGGCGGTCGAGGCCCGCCACAAGGCGGACCAGGCTCGTCTTCCCGGAGCCCGACGGGCCGATGAACACGGTCAGGCTCGGTGACTGCGGGCGGACCGAAACCTTCAGTTCAAAGTCCTTCAATTTCTTTGCCACATCAATTTGCAGGAACATGCTTACCCTCGTTTCAGCCGCTCGATGATCAGCAGGAAGCCATAGCAGATCGGCAGGATGGCAAGGGACATCAGCGCTGCCGAGCGGTAATCGAGTGATTCCACAGCTTCGTAGATGGCGATGGATACGACGCGGGTTTCCCCGGGGACACTTCCTCCGACCATGAGCAGCACGCCGAAGGCCCCCATGGAATGCAGGAAAACGAGGATCGCCGCACCGGCGATCCCGGGCACGCTGTTGGGCAGGACGACCCGGGCGAAGGTCTGCAGGCGGGAGAGCCCGAGGACGTATGCGCTTTCGAGAAGTCTCCGGTCGATCTTTTCAAAGGCCGCCTTCATGGGTTGAATCGCGTAGGGGAGGCTGCAGAGGACGGCGGCCAGAACGATTCCGGGGAAGGTGAAGACCAGAGGCCCGCCCGTCATGTCCTCCCAGAACCGCCCGATCGCCGTCTTCGGACTCACGGCCAGGAGGAGGTAGAATCCGAGAACCGTCGGCGGCAGGGCGATGGGCAGGTTCAGAAAGGCCTCCACCAGCTGCTTGCCGCGGAAATTGCCATAAGCAAGGCCGTAGGACAGCGGCGCGGCCAGGACGACCAGAACCGCCGTGGCGCAAAGGGCCAGCTTGAGTGACAGAAGAAGCGGAGAAAAGTCCATGATCACCGGTAACCGTATTTTTCCAGGACGGCCTTTGCTTCCTTTCCGCCGAGGAAGTCAGCGAATTTCTGCGCGGCGGCCGGACGCTTCGTTGACTTCAAAACGCAGGCCCCCTGAATGATCGCCGGAGCCTCCGCCACCGCCCATGTACAGCCTTTTTCCCCGTCCGGAGAAAGCGCCGCGGACTTCGCGCAGAATGCCGCATCGACGGCTTCCGTGGTGGCGTACTGGAAGGACTGGGCGATGTTCTGGGCGACAACCAGACGGCCCTGGCAGCCCTCCCACAGACCTTCCGCCTTCAGCGCCGCCATGGCCGACGCCCCGTACGGGGCATTCCCCGTGTGGGCGATGGCGATCTTTTTCACCGATGCGTCGCGGACGACGTCCCTCCATGACGCAAGCCGGCAGAGGTCCTTCTTCGCACTGAAAAGGACGACGGCCCCCTTGGCGTAAACGAAGGGCGTCCCGCAGAAGCCCTTGTCGCAAAGCATCTGGGGACGTTCCTCGTCCGCAGAAAGGATCAGGTCGTAGGGCGCTCCGCTTGCCGCCTGGCTGTAAAGACTGCCCGACGAGGTGAAGGCGGACGTCACCTTGATGCCGGTTGACTGTTCGAAGGATGCCGCGATCTCCTTGAAGGGCTGGATGAAATTCGCCGCGACGCCGACATGAAGCGATTCCTGCGCAACCGCCGGCAAAGCGGACATGAGAAACCACAAGGCCACGATGATGGATCTCGTCAGCATCTGAAACGCCTCTCGATATTATGTTTTTATTAGCATAGTTATGGGCAAAATACCACACCCGCCGGGAGCTTTCCGGCGGGTGTGGTGTCTGCGGTTACGCTTTCTCTAGTTTGACGGCACAGGCCTTGTACTCGGCCGTCTGGCTGATGGGATCGTAGACCGGGTTGGTCAGCCAGTTTGCGCAGTTTTCCCGGAAGTGGAAGGCCATCCAGATCATACCGCGAGGGATCTGGTCGGTTACGTTCGCCTTGACGATCACCTTGCCGCGGCGGGATGAAAGCCGGACCTTCTCACCGTGGGAAATCCCGAGTTGCTTCGCATCGATCGGAGAGATGTCCGCCGTCTCTTCGGGAAGCAGGTCGTTGATGCCTGCGCAACGTCCCGTCTGGGTCCGTGTGTGGTACTGGTACAACCGACGTCCCGTGCTCAGCACAAGCGGATACTCGTCATCCGGGACTTCCGCGGGCGGCGTCCAGTCCACGGTTACCAGTGTTCCCATGCCCGCCGTGAAACGGTCCCTGTGGAGATAAGCCGTCCCGGGGTGATCCCCGTTCGGTACGGGCCACTGCAGGCCGTTGCCCTCGAGGCGTGCATACCGGATTCCGGCCATGGAGGGCGCCAGCGGCGATATCTCGTTGTCCCAGAGTTCCCGGGCGCTGTTGGATTCCCAGTTCTGATCGAAGCGGCGTGCGATCTCCCGGAAGATCCACCAGTTCGGTTTCGCATCACCGGGCGGGGGACTCGCCGTACGAACCCGGCTCACCCGCCGCTCGCTGTTGGTGAAGGTACCGTCGTTTTCGCTCCAGGCGGCCGCCGGCAGGATCACGTGAGCGAAGCGCGTCGTTTCCGTCTGGAAGATGTCCTGGCACACCAGGAACTCGGCGGATGCGAGCGCGTGCTCCATATGATGGATATCCGGTTCGGAGTTGGCCATGTTCTCGCCGAAGATGTAGAAGGCCTTGATTTCCTTCTTCACGAGGCCGTCGACCATCTGCGGCATCATCAGGCCGGGTTTCGCCGGCAGGTCTTTTACGTTCCAGGCCTTTTCGAACTTGGCGCGGATCTCCGCGTTGGCCACGCTCTGGTAGCCGTGGAAGACATTGGGCAGGGCACCCATGTCGCAGGCCCCTTGGACGTTGTTCTGGCCGCGGAGCGGATTCACGCCGCCGCACTCGAAGCCGACGTTCCCGAGCAGCATCTGCAGGTTGGCACAGGAAAGAACGTTGTTGACGCCGCAGGTGTGCTCGGTGATTCCCAAGGTATACATGAGCATCGCGGGCTTGACAGCCGCTAGGTTCCTCGCGAGGCCGCGGATCTCGTCGGCTGAAACCCCGCTTATTTTCGCCGCCCTTTCGGGGGGATATTCCATGACCTTGGCCTTGAGTTCTTCGAATCCGGAACAGCGGGATTCAACATAGGACTTATCGTAAAGATTCTCCTGGATCAGCACGTTCATGATGCCGTTCAGGAAGGCGACATCGCTCCCCACCTTGAGGGGGTAGTAGCGCTCGGCCATGTCGGCCAGGGCCGTCCTGCGGGGATCGGCGACGAACAGACGGGCGCCGGCGAGCACGGCCTGCTTCACGAAGGAGGCGGCCACAGGATGGGCCTCCGTCATGTTGGAACCGATCACGAAGATGGACTTTGCCTTCGCAAAATCGGAGAAGGAATTGGTCATTGCACCCGAACCGAATGATTTCGCCAGACCGGCGACCGTGGGAGCGTGTCAGGTCCGTGCGCAGTGGTCGATGTTGTTCGATTTGAACACCGCCCGGAAGAGTTTCTGCATCTGGTAGGAGTCTTCGTTGATGCTCCGCGCGCAGCTTACGCCGGCGACGGCGTTCGGGCCGTGTTTCGCGAGGATTTCCCTGAAGCGGGCCGCGACGAGATCCAACGCCTCATCCCAGGAGGCCTCGCGGAAACCGTCCTTCTCCCGGATCAGGGGCGTCTTCAACCGGTCCTCGGAGTAGATGAAATCGTAGCCGAAACGGCCTTTCACGCAGAGCCGGCCTTGATTGGGCTGGGCATCCTCCACGGCCGTCACCTTGAAGATCTTGTCGTCCTTGACGTGCAGCCACTGCTGGCACCCGACACCGCAGTAGGGGCAGGTCGTCCGGATCTTCTCCGCCTGCCAGGTCCGCGCCATCCCGCGGGCCTTCTTCTCCGTCAGGGCGCCGACGGGGCAGACCTCGACGCATTGCCCGCAGAACACGCACTCGCTCTCGCTGAACTGGTGGTAAGGGGCATCTCCGCCCGTGACGATCTTGCTTTTCGCACCGCGATACCCCTGGGAAATGGCGCGGTTGACGGCGACCTCGTTGCAGGCCTGCACGCAGCGGCCGCAGAGGATACAGCGGTTGAAGTCCCGGATGATGAAGGGGTTGCTGTCCTCTTTCTGATAGGCCGAGAGATCCCGCTCAAAGCGATCGCCGGAAACCTGATAGGCGTAGGCCAGGTCCTGCAGGCGGCAATCACCGCTTACCTCGCACAGGAGGCAGTCGTGCTTGCCGTGAGACAGAAGAAGTTCGACGTTGAGTTTGCGGGCCGCGTGAACCCTTTCCGTATCCGTCTTTACCTCCATGCCAGGCGTGACGGGTGTCGAGCAGGCCGCAACCAGGGTCCGCGAACCCGCCGCCTCCACGAGACAGATCCGGCATGCACCCGTCGGTGTGCTGCCCTTCAGGTGGCAGAGAGTCGGAATCGTGACGGCGTTATCGGCCGCGGCCTGAAGTATCGTCTGCCCCGGTTGGAACTCGACCGTCTTGCCGTTGAGAAGAAATGTGTTTTTCGTCATGAAGGTCCTCCTTGGAGAAGCGGCTTATACCAATGGTGACATATGCCACGCATGGCTTAATACAGGACAAGATCGAGAATGTCAAAAGAAAACATCGGTTATTTTTCGTCCGGAAAACGGATTATTTGTTATTGCTGGTTATTTTGTCTTGCAAAAAGGCGTTTTTCTGGTTTAGGATGCCGGTTCCCGGAGGACATGGGCATGGCTCGAGATCTCATGAACACGAAGGAAGTGGCCGAATACCTCGGCATCAATGAAAAAAAGGTATACGCGCTCATCAAGCACAAGCGGATCCCGGCGTCGCGGGCCACGGGAAAGTGGGTATTCCCGCGGAAGCTGATCGATGCATGGATCGAAGAGGACGCCCAGGCCGGTCTGGAGGAGGCCAGGCGGAAGAGCCGGAAGGTGGAGGGGGCTCTGCTGGCGGCAGGCAGCAACGATCCCGTGCTGGATATGCTGTACGGAAGACTCCGCAGGCAATATCCGGATTTTTACGTGTTCTCGGCCAATATCGGCAGCGCCGCCGGCCTGACGGCGATGGAAAAGGGTTTCACAGACATCGCCTGGTCCCATCTTCTCGATCCGGAAACCGGTGAGTACAACATTCCTTACCTGGAGAAATTGATTCCGAGCATCAATGCGGTGGTCGTCAATCTTTTCTACCGGGAACTGGGCTTTGTCGTTGCCAGGGGCAACCCCCTCGGGATTCGCGGCTTCGAGGACCTGATGCGCGATGACGTCCGATTCATCAACCGTCAGAAAGGCTCCGGTACGCGCCTGTTGCTGGATTACCGCCTGGACAAGGTCGGCCTTCTACGGGAGCGGATCACCGGTTATGAAAACGAAGTATCCACCCACGTCGAAATCGCCCTTTCGATCCTCTCCGGCGAGGCCGACACGGGGATCGCGGCGTCGGCAGTCTCGTCGCTGTTCGGTCTCGAATTCATCCCGATCGCCCGCGAAAGGTTCGACATGATCTGCGATCAGGCGGTTTTTTTCCAGAAGGGAGTTCAAGCGCTCATGGAAATTCTCAGCGGAGGCCTGTTTCGGAATCAGGTCGCGAACCTGGAAAGCTACGATTTCAAGAGCGCCGGCCGGATCCTCTACGCGAAATCGTAGAGGATCGTGACAAGGAGAGCGGAAGACAGTCCATGTCGATATCGGCATCCGGGGCCGCGTGGAAGGAGAACCGACGTGGATCGATGCAGAACAGAACTTCAAAGGAGTGCAAGATGATGAAGAAATTTTGGATTTTCCCGTTGTTCCTGTTGTTTCTGGTTTCGGGCTGCAGCACCATGAATGTCGCCGGGCCGTCCGAGGACAACAAGTTCGTTCTCCTGGCCAGCACCATCGGGCCGATCGACGCCGGGATCGTCGGGGCGCTGGAGGACGGGTTCGAGAAAGAGACGGGCATCCGGGTACGCCATGTGGGCGCCGGAACGGGCGCTGCCCTGAAGATGGCGGAAAAGGGGCAGTTCGATCTGGTCCTGGCGCATGCCAAGTCCCTGGAGGAGAAGTTCGTGAAAGACGGTTTCGGAACGGAGCGGATTCCGCTCATGTACAACGACTTCGTCATCGTCGGGCCGGCCGAAGATCCGGCGGGGATCAAGGGCATGAAGACGGCCGCCCAGGCGCTTCAGACGATCGCCGCCCGGAAGGCCACGTTCATCAGCCGGGGCGACAAGTCCGGGACCCACGTCGCGGAAATGGAGCTGTGGGCGAAGGCGGGCATCAAGCCGGCCGGGTCCTGGTACGTCGTTTACGAGAAGGGATCGACCGGCAATGTGCCGACCCTGCGCTACACGAACGACAAACAGGTCTACACGGTCATCGACCGGGCGACCTATCTCTCCCTGAAGAAAGAGATCAAGCTGGCCATCCTCGTGGAGAACGACGAGGCGATGTTGAACTTCATGTCCCTGATCCCGGTCAATCAGGCGAAGTTCCCCCGGGTGAACCGGGCGGGAGCGATGAAGTTCATCGCCTGGATGACCGCTGCGGACAAGGGCCAACTCATCATCCGCGACTTCGGAAAAGACAAGTACGGCGCGCCCATGTTCTTCCCCAACTCGCGGGACTGGCAGCAGGCGCAGAAAAACAAATAGCAGTTGCAGCAATTATCGAAAGGAGTCGGCACAATGAAACGAAGACTACAGTGGAAGCATTTGTTATGGATCGCCGTGGTCCTGATCGCGTTCTCGGCGGCTCTTTCGCCCGCCGTGGCGGCGGCGCCGAAAACCGTGATCCTCGCGACGACGACCAGCACGCAGGACTCGGGACTCCTGGATGTCCTGATCCCGATTTTTGAAAAGCAGACGGGCTATTTCGTCAAGACGATCGCCGTGGGCTCCGGCCAGGCCATGGCCATGGGGCAGAAGGGCGAGGCCGATGTCCTGCTCGTCCATTCTCCTGCAGCCGAGAAGAAGTTCGTCGATGAGGGCTACGGGATCAACCGGCGGCTCGTCATGCACAACGATTTCATCATTCTCGGACCTCCCCAGGACCCGGCGGGCATCAAGGGAATGAAGTCGGCCCGCGACGCCTTCAAGAAGATCGCCGCCGCGGGCGCCCTCTTCGTGTCGCGGGGGGACAACTCCGGGACGCACGCCAAGGAGAAGGACGTCTGGAAGGCTGCGGGCCTACAGTACGAGGGGCAGAAGTGGTATCAGCAGACAGGTTTGGGCATGGGGCAGACCCTGAACGTCGCCGCAGAGAAGAAGGGTTATCTGCTCGCCGACCGCGGGACCTATCTGGCCCTGAAGAAGAACCTGGGTCTCGACATCCTCGTCGAGGGGGACGCGATTCTTCTGAACATCTATCATGTGATCGAAGTCAACCCGGCCAAGTGGCCCAAGACGAACCAGGAAGGCGGAAAGGCCTTCGCGGACTTCATGGTCGCCAAGGACACGCAGGCGATCGTCAAGACCTTCGGCGTGGAAAAGTTCGGCTCGCCGCTCTTCTTCCCCGATGCGGGCAAGAAAGTGGAGGACCTGGGAAAGTAACATGGACCTGATTCTGGAAGGCATCAGCAAGGCCTTTCATCTTCTCTTCACCGCCGACGCGGAAGTCTTCGGCATCACGCTGCTGTCCCTGTACATCTCGGGCACGGCGACGCTGATCAGCCTCGTCGTCGGCATCGCCACCGGCACGGCGGTGGCCCTGACCTCGTTTCCGGGCCGCCGCCTTGTCGTCAGTCTCATCAACACGGGGATGGCCCTGCCGCCCGTTGTCGTCGGGCTTTTCGTGACGATCTTCCTCTGGCGCAACGGGCCCCTCGGTTTTCTGGAGATCCTCTACACCCCGGCGGCGATGATTCTGGCCCAGGCCGTGATCGCCACCCCGATCGTCACGGGCATCAGCCTCGCGGCGATGCAACAGCTTCCGCCCAAGATGCGCCTGCAGATCCGGGCGCTCGGCGCGACCCGTTTCCAGATGCTTTTCCTGCTCATGCGCGAGGCGCGTCTGCCCCTCCTGGCGGCGGTCATGGCGGGCTTCGGTGGGGTCATCTCGGAAGTGGGCGCCTCGATCATGGTCGGCGGAAACATCAAGGGCTACTCCCGGGTGCTCACGACGGCCACCGTGATGGAAACGAGCCGGGGCAATTTCGATATCGCCATTGCCCTGAGTATTATCCTCCTCCTGATCGCCTACCTCATCAACCTCATCCTGACGTCCATTCAGCAGCGGCAGAGGCCCCGATGACCGAAAAGGCATCCATTCTCGAAGCCCGGAATCTTGTCGTCGTCAGGGGAGGGGTTGCGGTCCTTGATGTAAACGAACTGCGCCTGTCGCCCGGTGAAATCCTCTCCGTGATCGGGCCGAACGGCGCCGGCAAGACGACGCTTCTCCAGGCGCTTGCCGGGTTGATACGCCCCCAAAAGGGGGGGATCCTTTTCCACGGCGCCTCCGTTGCCGGAGAGGCCAGCCTGGCCTACCGGCGGCGGATCGCGATGGTCTTCCAGGAGCCCCTCCTCTTCGACACCACCGTTTCCGCCAACGTGGCTTCCGGCCTCAAGATCCGCGGCGTGCCCCGGGACCGGATCGCCGGACAGGTCGAGCGGCAGGTCACTCGCTTCGGGATCGCCCATCTGTCGGACCGCTCCGCACGGACCCTGTCCGGGGGCGAGGCGCAAAGGACCTCGCTGGCCCGCGCCTTCGCCGTCGGGCCGGAGATCCTCTTCCTGGACGAGCCCTTCGCCTCCCTCGACCCGCCGACGCGGGAGGAATTGATCGAGGATCTCGATCGCGTATTGCGCGAAACGGAGACGACAGCGCTCATGGCGACGCACGACCGCGAGGAGGCCCTCCGGATCTCGGACCGGATCGCCGTGATGAACGGCGGGAAGATCGTCCAGGCCGATTCGCCGCAACACCTGATGAACCGCCCCGCCGATGAGTTCGTCGCCTCCTTCGTCGGGATGGAGACGATCCTCAGGGGCAGCGTCGTTTCGGGAGGCGGTCGGGGGACGGCGCTGATGGCGATCGAGGAAAACGGCGCCGCGAAAGGCCCGGAGACCGCGGCATCGGGCAATCCTGCCGTCATCGAGATTGTGGGGGCCTTTCCCGCCGGGGAGGAGGCCGTTTGCGTGATCCGTCCCGAACAGGTGACGGTGTCGCTCCCCGACGGGATGGAGGGGAAAACCAGCGCGCGGAATGTCTTTGCCGGCAGGATCGCGAAGATCGCCAGGAAAGGCCTGTACTACAAGCTTGGGCTCGACTGCGGATTTCCCCTCGCCGCCTACGTGACGGCGGGGGCCGTCGAGCAGCTCGGTCTTGCCGAAGGGACGAACGTCGTCGCCTCCTTCAAGGCGACGGCGGTGCAGGTCATCCGACACGGCGCGTCGCGCAGCGCCTCGCGGGGCGAATGACGAGCCCGCTTACCTGTCCCGATACATCCCGTCGATCACGTCCCGGAACGTCTCGTTGATCGCCTTCCGCTTGAGCTTCATCGTCGGCGTCGTCTCCCCTGCCTCCTGGCTGAATGGCCGGGCGAGGAGGACCATGGCCGACCGCACCCCGGCTGTCAAAACGGTTTCCAGCGACATTCCATTTGACGAAAGATCTTTTCGCTGGCAGAAAGACGAAGAAACGGAGGCCCATGGAACGATCAAGCCGCCATTTCGACCTTCAGCGATGCGAAGGAGCGAAGGAAAGCCCGGCATCACCCGGGAATGCGATGCTCGGCGCCATCGAGGCCAATCTCTTCGGCGTCTGGGCGCAACTCGCGCGCTTCCCCCGGGTCGATTACCGGGACGAGGCGGAGGCGATCCGCTTCATCGGCGGCATCCCCTTCCCGCTGTGCAACAGCGTCATGCGGGCCGAGCTTTCCACGGCGGGAATCGACGGGGCGATCGAACAGATCCTCCTGCCCTTCCGGGAACGCAATTTGCCGATGCTGTGGTGGATCGGGCCGTCCACGAAGCCGTCGGACCTGGAAGACCGTCTGGCGGGACATGGCCTGGAATACCTGAACGAAGCGGTGGGCATGGCGGCCGACCTGTCCGTCTTGCCGCCGGACGCGGAAAGGGCGATGCCGGTCCTCATCCGGGAGGTGGTGGACGAGGATTCGCTTGGAGACTGGCTCGCTGTCTTCCGCATCGTATTCGACGTTCCGGGATTCGTCGTGGATTTCTTTGCCGCCGCCATGCGCCACCTGGGATTCGGGTCCGATCTTCCATACCGTCATTTCGTCGGCCTCGCAGGCGGCGTGCCCGTGGCGGTCTCTTCCGTGTTTTTCGGTGCGGAAACGGCAGGCAGCTACAACGTGGCGACACTCGCCGATTTTCGCGCCCGCGGCATCGGCACGGCCATGAGCCGGGCGGCGATGAACGAAGCCCGGGCAAAGGGGTGCCGCTGGAGCGTCCTCCACGCGACGCCGATGGGCGTTCCCGTTTATCGGAAACTCGGTTATCGGGAGTGCTGCCGTCTAAAAATCTACAGCAATATCTATAAGCTGGACAGGTAGCCCGCCGGGAACGGGCTTTCGCTGCGGCTCAGGGCGGCCCCTGAGAACCCTTCGGGTGCCGAACATCGTAGCGCCGGAATCCCGATTATTGTTTGACACCCGGGCTTGCTTTTCCCTATAATCGCCGCCACTGATGCGGGGAGGCTTCCCCGGCGCCGACGGGGTTCCCGCCGCGGGCCGGGCGGCTTTCCGGCAGGAGAGATGGAGGGAGCGGCCTACAGGTACAGCCGGCATTCCCGACAGGGGGCTGCCGGGGCCTTTGCGCCGTTTTATTTTTCCTATGATCCTGAGTGACCTCGATGCAAGCCGGATCGGCATCATCGGTCCCGGCCGCCTCGGAACGTCCTTCGCCTACAAGTTCGGGCGCGACAACAAGCACGTCACGATGTATTACCACGACGTCGAAGTCTGTCGAGCCATCAACCGCGACCACTTGAATCCCAAGCATCTGACGCAGGATCTGGCGAGGAAACTGGGAGGCATGGACCGCGTGCCGCGGTTTCCGGCGAAGATCGTCGCGACCAACGATCTGGAGCGCGTCATCGAAGACAACGATTTCATCTTCCTTGCCCTCACGATGAACCGCCTTCCGGAGCTCCTGAACTATATCAAGCCCATTCTGGAGCGGAAGACCGGGAACACGGTTTTCATCTCCCCGATCAAGGGGCTGGTCTCCGACGAACTGACCAAGGAACTGATCACGCCCTCCCAGCTCATCCACAACAACCTCTACCAGCTCAAACACAAATACACCATCGTCTGCATCGGCGGCCCCTTCTTCGACACCGACATCGCCCTCGGCAATCCCGTCTGCGTGACCGTTGCCGGAAGAAGCCGGATCGTCCGGCTGATCCGTGAGAAGATCATCCGCTTCAACCGGCGGGAGCTCAGTTCCTTCCACAATTTCGACATCGTCGGCGTCGAGGCCTGCGGAGCCCTGAAGAACATCGTGGCGAACCTCATGGGGGCGGCCCACCGGATGGAACTGGGGGACTCGATTCCCGGGACGGTCTTCGCCCGCTCCGGGGTGGAGATCCGTTCGCTGTCCAAGCTTCTGGGAGGGAGTTTCCAGGCCTTTCACAGCCAGGCCGGCGTCGGAGACCTGTTCGTTACGGTCTCTTCCCTCGCGAGCAAGAACTACCGCTACGGGAAGCTCTTCTACGAAGAGCACACGGGCAATCCCATTGAGACGAACATCAAGGTCCTGGGGCAGATCGACGGGACGCCGGAGGGTCCCAACACCATCCGCAACGTGTACAAGTACCTGGAGAAGAAGAACATGTACAGCCCGCTGTTCCACTGCGCCTACAAGATCTTCAACGAGAGCATGACGCGCAAGGACATCCGGGAGCGTCTCATCCAGGCCTGCCAGTTCGACAAGAGGTCGAGGGAATTCATCGGCCCCGTATCGAGGCTTCTTTACCGCCTGATACCGAACCTGTGGTACCGGCGCCACAAGGGGATCCTGTCCAACATCGACGGCATGAATCCGTAGCGGGACGCCGGCGTCGGCGGCCTGCGGCGTTCTTCTTGACAGCCCCCGCGCCGCCGTGTTACGCAGCATCCCGGCAAAGGTGTGCAGAGGACCTTATGGGCATCTCGGGAGAAAAGAGACTCTGGTGGTGGCAGGCCATAGTCTGCCCACAATAGCGGAGTACGTGCGAACCGTGGGCGGGGAGGGGGCCTCCCATGGTGCATGAGGAAAGACGGTCGGGCCATGGGAAATTCCATGGCCTTTTTGTTTTCCCGCCGCGGGCAACCATTCGAAAAGGAGAGGCGACATGGAACAGGTCAAGGTATTTTTGGACGATCAGGAAATCCCCAGACAGTGGTACAACGTGCAGGCGGACCTGCCCAGGCCCATGAGCCCGCCGCTACACCCGGGAACGGGCAAGCCCGTCGCGGCGGAGGATCTGGCCCCGGTCTTTCCCATGAATCTCATCGAGCAGGAAGTCAGCCGGGAGCGGTGGATCGCCATCCCCGAAGAGGTGCTGCAGAAATACCTCCTCTGGCGTCCGTCGCCGCTGTGCCGCGCGCGGAGCTTCGAGAAGCTCCTCAATGCGCCGGTCCGGATCTATTACAAGAACGAGGGGGTGAGCCCCGCAGGGTCCCACAAGCCCAACACGGCGATCCCGCAGGCCTATTACAACAAGGTGTTCGGCATCAAGCGGCTGGCCACCGAGACGGGCGCCGGCCAGTGGGGAAGCGCCCTTTCCATGGCCTGCAGGATGTTCGGCCTGGAGTGCCGCGTCTTCATGGTCCGCGTCAGCTACGAGCAGAAGCCCTATCGCCGCATGATGATGCGGACCTGGGGCGCCGAATGCATCCCCAGCCCGAGCACGATCACCGAGGCGGGCCGCCAGGTCCTCGCGGAGCATCCGGATTCGCCCGGCAGTCTCGGAATCGCGATCAGCGAGGCCGTCGAGGATGCCGTCACTCATGAAGGGTCCCGGTATTCGCTCGGCAGCGTGCTCAACCACGTCCTGCTGCACCAGACGATCATCGGCCTCGAGGCCCAGAAGCAGATGGAGAAGATCGGCGAATATCCGGACGTGGTCATCGGCTGCGCCGGCGGCGGCAGCAACTTCGCCGGGATCGCGCTGCCCTTCGTGCGGGACAAGATCCACGGGAAAAAGGTCTCCATCGTCGGCGCGGAACCGACCTCATGTCCGACGATGACCAAGGGACCCTTTGCCTACGATTTCGGCGACCTCGCCAAGAAGACGCCCCTCCTGCCCATGTACACGCTCGGCCACGACTTCGTGCCGGCGCCGATCCATGCGGGCGGCCTGCGCTACCACGGGATGGCGCCGATCGTCAGCCACCTCGTCCGCGAAGGGATCGTCGAGGCGCGCGCCTACCACCAGCTCCAGACCTTCGAGGCGGGCGTGAACTGGGCCCGCACCGAGGGCTTCATCCCCGCTCCCGAGACCGACCACGCCATCGCCGCCGTTGTCGATGAGGCGATGCGCGCCAAGGAGGAGGGGAAGGAAAAGGTCATCCTCTTCAACTGGAGCGGCCACGGCCTGGTGGATCTGGCCTCCTACGAGGCCTACTTCGACGGGAAGCTCCAGCCCTACGAGCTCCCCAACGGAGAGATCCAGCGGGCGCTGAAGGCCATCGAGGGATTCCCGAAGCCGTAGACTCTCAGCAGGATCGATAAGCAAAACGGGGCTGCCGGCGAACCTACTCCGGCGGCCCCGTTCGTTTATGTGCCATCGGTCTACTCCCGGCAACATTTATATTGTGAGGCAGTTCGATCCTGCGACGAACTTCAGCACCAAGCCGCGCCTGACACTGGTAATACATTGAGTAAAATCACTCAGCGTATTGAGTAAATTGTAAATCGCCGGTTGATCGCACCGACTCCTGAGGAGGATCGCAGGGGTGTCGTGTCGAGCCGGGAGTCATTCCAAGCTTCTCCTTTTCTTTCCGGATCACTGAAGACATTGCCTCGCAGGTGCAGGCGGGAGTCCGTCTTCTCCATCCTGTAACCTTTCCCATCCTCTCTTGAACTGTGACTTTCGCAACGGGCTGTGGTATCGTCAGCCGGTCCGGAAGGAGACCGGCGATGCCGTACGACGAGCTTTTGATCCGCTGCCCGCGCCTGGGGCACGAGTTGACCTTCGCCTACTGCCGGAGGGAGGCGGGAAGGCTTCCCTGCGCGCGGATTCTGACCTGCTGGAACAGCCGCTTCCCCGTCGGGGAGCACCTCCGGGCCGGGATGCGGAAGGAGGATTGGGAACGCTTCTTGCTGCAGAAACCCGGGGACAAGGTTGCGAGCCTCCTGGAAATCGTGGAGCGGGCGAAAAAGAGAAGAGAGGAGGGGCCCGCCGGAGAAGGATAGCCGGAGAGGCAGGCGTCCCGGCGGTTTCCCGCGGCAACGGCTGTTCCCGAAGGGCACGGAGCATGGAGCTTTTCGAGCAGGAAGACAGGACGAACGTTCCCCTTGCGGACCGGATGAGGCCGCGGTCCCTGGACGAGTACGTGGGCCAGACGCATCTGGTGGGTCCGGGCAGTCTGCTGCGTGCCGCACTGGCCGAGGGCCGCCTCTTCTCGATGATCTTCTGGGGGCCTCCCGGCTCCGGGAAGACGACCCTGGCGAGGCTCGTGGCGGCGGAGATCAAAGCGCCGGTTCACTACACGAGCTTTTCGGCCGTGCTCTCGGGCGTGAAGGAGATCCGCACCGTCATCGACGAAGCCCGCGAGCAGCTGCGGTACCGCCAGCGAAGGACCATCCTCTTCGTCGACGAGATCCATCGCTTCAACAAGTCCCAGCAGGACGCCTTTCTCCCCCACGTGGAAAGCGGCCTCATCACCCTGATCGGCGCGACGACCGAGAATCCATCCTTCGAGGTCATTTCGCCGCTGCTCTCCCGGACCCGCGTCCTGATCCTGAAGCCCTTCACCGAAGGAGAACTCCGCACGATCGTCGAACGCGCGATCGCCGACCGGGAAAGGGGACTGGGCCCGCTGGGGCTCGTCTTCGAGCCCGAGGCCGTCACCCATATCGTCTGGTCGGCGGACGGGGACGCTCGCATGGCCCTCAACAGCCTCGACGCCGCGGCGTCCCTCGCCGCAGGGCGGGAGGAGCAGGGCAGGGCCGTCACGAAGGCCCTGGTCGAGGAGGCGCTGCAGCGGAAGCTCCTGCAGTACGACAAGACCGGGGAAGAGCACTACAACCTGATTTCGGCCCTCCACAAGAGCCTCCGGGGCAGCGATCCCGACGGTTCCCTCTACTGGCTGGCGAGGATGCTGGAGGCTGGCGAGGACCCGCTGTACATTGCGCGGCGCATGGTGCGCTTCGCCTCCGAAGACGTGGGCAACGCCGATCCTCAGGCCCTGACCGTCGCCGTGGCGGCCATGCAGGCCTTCTCCTTCATCGGACTGCCCGAAGGGGAACTTGCGCTTGCGCAGGCGGCCGTGTACCTCGCGACGGCCCCCAAGAGCAACGCCCTGTACGCCGGCTATGGACGGGTGAAGGAAACGATCCGGCGGACGGGGACGCTTCCGGTCCCGCTGCACATCCGCAACGCGCCGACAAAGCTCATGAAGGAGCTCGGCTACAGCAAAGGGTATCGCTATGCCCACGACTACGACGAGGCCTACACGCCCCAGGAGTACCTGCCCGAAAAGCTCCGGGGCGAGACCTTCTACCACCCCACCGGCCGGGGCTACGAGAAACTGATCGGGGAGCGCATGGAGTACTGGCGGAAGCTGCGCGGGGCGGGGAGACCGGAAGACAAAAAGAAGGGGGGAGGTTCATGACCTCCCCCCTGTATTCAAGAGGATTCTGGATTTTCCTGTCGGCGAAGCATGCCCGTTTGATTCACCGATTTTCTCTTGCTGAGCATATGGAATGCAGATAGCGTGCCAAAACCGGCATGGAAAGCATTAACTGCGCGGGAAGACGGGCATATTGGAGTTTTTCAGCGGCGGAAAAGCGCCTCGCGATGACGGAGCCCGGGAGGCAACATTTGTCGAATACCCGGAGCATATCTTGAGGAATTCATTTCAATACAACCACTTACGCATCGTGTCGTCCTTGGGGGCGCTTTCGACAAAAATGTCGATGCCCTTTCCCAATCATTCGTTGACTTTTCACGGGTTTTCCATAAGATAACCGCCGGGATCGGCGGAGGTTTGGCAAGCATGCAATCCGACAAGAAAATCGTCTGGGAACAGCGGCACCTGCAGCGCAACCGTCCGTTCCTCCAGCCTCTTGCCGTCGGCGCCGTCTGCGCCGTCTTCATCGGCATCATCCTCACCATGGGCATCCAGGACCTGAACCGCATCGACCGGACGCTCGTCAGCTTCATGGAGAACCGCGGGCTGGAGATCATCGAGGTCATCCAGAAACTGGTGCAGGAAAATCTCAACTACCTGGCCCAGGCGCGCCAGGCCAGCGGAAGCGAGTCCTTCGTGCCGCTCAAGGAGGAGGTCTCGGCCGCCCAGAAGTCGCTCACCAAGGCGATGGTCGATCTGGCCCAGGAAATCGACACGCGATGGAAGGCCAGGGGACTGAACAGCGCCTACCTGAAGACCTACGCCGCGGAAAAGGGGCTGTGGCTCGTGGCGGTTCTCAACGATAAAGGAAAGGCCGTCTATTACAGCCGGAGGCTGCCGCCCGATCTGTTCCTCGGGACGGATTTCACACCGCCCCGCGGCGGGGAAATCACCCTCGATGCGGTCGCCCATCTCGGCCGGATGAAGAAGATCGGCTTCATCGCCCTCCGGCGCACCGACGGGAGCGGGACCGTCATCATCGCCATGGATCGCGACGGGCTGCGTTATTGGGGAACCAAGGTCTCCGTCGAGAAGGTCATCGCGGACCTGGGGGGCGGACAGGGGCTGCAGTATGTCACGATCACGGACCGCATGGAGAAGGTCCTGGGCAGCGCCGGCAAGGTCCCGGCTCAGGTACAAACCGGAAACCTGCATGCCCGCGAGATCCTGGCGGGCGTCCGGAAGGTGGAGAGCCGCAAACTCGCCGAAGGAGGCAATCGAATCCTCGAGATCGCGGCCCCCTTCTTCCTGAACGAGCAGATCTACGGGATCGCGCGGGTGGGCCTCGAACTGAACAGCACGGAAGCGATCCTTGAAGAAAACCGCCGCAATACCTACCTTTTCATGGGGATCGTCGTCCTGATTACGCTCCTATCCATGATGCTCCTGTACTACGACCAGAACCGGCACCTGGCCGGCATCGTGCGGATGGAGCGGCAGCTCGAAAAGGCCGAGCGCCTGTCGGCCCTGGGCCAGCTCGCCGCCGGTGTCGCCCATGAGATCCGCAACCCCCTCAACGCCATCAGCATGGCAAGCCAGCGCCTCAAGAGGGAATTCTCGCCGACCGAGCAGGACAAGGTTGCGGACTTTCAGAGGCTGACCGGGGTCATCCGTGACGAGATCCGGCGTTTGAACGGGATCATCGAAGAGTTTCTCACCTTTTCGAAGAGCCGCCGCCTGGAATTCCGTGACTACCCGGTTACGGAGGTGCTCCAGAAGATCGTGAACCTCCTGCAGGAGGAGGCGACCGTCAAGGGGATCGTCTTCCGGACCTCCTGGAAGGAAGCGCACGTCATACCCATGGACGCGGACAAGCTTCAGCAGGCCCTCCTGAACATCGTGAAAAACGCCATGGAGTCCATCACCGGAAAAGGAACGATCGACATCGCCGTCGAGGCGAAACGCGCCAAGACCGTGCGCATCGCCGTATCCGATACGGGCTGCGGCATGACGGCGGAGGAATTGGACCGCATCTTCAGCCCCGAATATACGACCAAGGAAAAGGGGCTCGGCCTGGGGCTCTCCCTGGCGCACGAGATCGTCCGCGGCCACGGCGGCGAGATCCGGGTCATCAGCAAGGCCGGGGAAGGGACCACTTTCGAGATCTTCCTGCCCGCCGAGCGGGGGGCGGAGAAGGCGGCGGGGGCGGGACCGGACAGACGTCCGACAGGAAACGGCGCATGAAAGAACTGCAGATTCTGGTCGTCGAAGACGGAAAATCCCAGCGGGAGATGCTGCGTGACTTCCTGATCAGGGAAGGCCATGCCGTGACGGAGGCGGAAAACGGGGAGCGGGCCCTGGAGAAGGTGAAGGCCGGTCACTTCGACCTGCTGCTGCTGGACTACAAGATGCCCGGCATGGACGGCATGGCGGTCCTGCGCGAAGTGAAGCGCATCAACCCCGAGATCGATGTCGTCATCATTACGGCGTACGGAACCATCGAAACGGCCGTGGATGCGATGAAGGCGGGCGCCCTCGACTATATCACCAAGCCCATCGAGTTCGAGGAACTGCTGCTGCTCGTCGACCGGGTGGCCGAGCGGAGGATCCTCCTCCGGGAAAACGAACTGCTCCGCGAACAGCTCGGCGAAAAGGGGATCACGACGGACCGCATCGTCTACCGCAGCCCGAAAATGGAAGCGATCCTCAATATGGCGGGCCGCATCGCGGCCAGCCGGACGACGGTCCTGCTGCAGGGGGAGAGCGGAACCGGCAAGGAACTGGTCGCCCGCCTGATCCATCACCTCAGTCCCCGCTCCGCCAGGCCCATCATCGCCGTGAACTGCGGCGCCGTTCCGGAAGGGCTTCTGGAAAGCGAACTCTTCGGGCACGAGAAGGGGGCCTTCACCGGCGCCGTGGCACGCCGGATCGGCCGCTTCGAGGAGGCGGACGGAGGGACGCTGTTCCTCGACGAGGTGGGGGAAATCGCGCCGGCCGTGCAGGTGAAACTGCTTCGCTTCCTTCAGGAACGGGAGTTCCAGCGACTCGGAGGGAATGCGACGATCCGCACCGACGTCCGGATCATCAGCGCCACCAATCGCGACCTGGAGGCGAGGGTGCGCGAAGGACACTTCCGGGAAGATCTTTTTTACCGTCTGAACGTCGTCCGCCTGGACATTCCTCCCCTTCGGGAGCGCAAGGAGGACATCCCTCCGCTGGTCGAGCACTTCCTGGCGCGGTTCGCCGCCGACAACGGCAAGGACCTCAAGGGGGTCAGCAGCGAGGCCAGGGACCTGCTCATGAAGTACGACTACCCGGGAAACGTCCGGGAACTGGAGAACATCATCGAGCGCGCCGTCGTGATCTGCCGCGGGACCGTGATCGGCGTCGAGGACCTGCCCTTCGGGGCGGGCGAGACCCCCTCGGCCGAGGAACGGGACAGGGGGGACGGGCTGCTGCGGGGTTCCGTCGAGGATCTGGAGCGGAAACTCATCGCCGATGCCATGGCCAGATCGGGGGACCACCAGACGCGCGCCGCCGAGATCCTCGGCATCTCGGAGAGGATGCTGCGGTACAAGCTGAAGAAGTACAACCTGAAATTCTGACGGCATATGATGCCCGGAGGCATGTCCGGAAACGTCATTCCCGCGCAGGAGGGAATCAGAGCGTCCATGTCATTCCCTCGCGGAAGCGGGAATTCAGGGTCTTTGGATTTTCTTCCGTGCAAAGTGCTGGACCACCGCTGCAGCCTGCCCGCGCGAAGGCGGGGGCGGAGGTGACAGAGTAAAACGCGTGGGTGACAGCGGTGAATATTGAGTCATTCTCGCGGAAGCGGGAACCCAGGAAGCGGACCAACCGGACTCCCGTTTGCGCCGGGGGGACGATCTGGAGCCGCTGCGATTTCGCGGATCATGGAGAGATCGAGATTTTTTGACGGACTGACAGCGCGGCCATGAAGCACATCCTCGTCGTCACCGACGATCCCAAGACATGCGAGACGATCCGCACGTCGTTCCGCGGAGAAGGGAAAGTCCGTTCCGCACCGAACGCGGAAGCCTGCGTCGATGCCTGCCGGAAGGACCGCTTCGACTATCTCTTCGTGGACCTGGATCAGCTCCCCGATCTCGCGCAAGCCGGTGCCGCGGAAGAGACCGGTCCGGACGGCGGGGCCGCACCGGAAGCGGGGCCGGAGTCCCTTTTCAACGGAGCCCTGCAACGGATCTGGCAACTGCAGCCGTCGGCGGAGGTCGTTGTCATGGCCCCGACGGACAGGATCCGCCAGGCGGTGTCGGCCGTCAAAGCGGGGGCGGCCAACTACCTCACCTATCCCTTGAACCGCGACGAGGTGAAATACGTAACGGACAGCATCCGTGAGTCACTCCTGGCCCAGGAGGAACTGGATTATCTGCGCGGGCGTTTCTGGCGGTCCGACATCCTGCAGATGATCCAGACGGCCAATCCGCTCATGCGCCATGTCTACAGCCAGGTCCGCACGGTCGCGCCCACCCGCAGCACGGTCCTGCTCGTCGGTGAAACGGGAACGGGAAAGAGCATGCTGGCGCGTCTCGTCCACCGCCACAGCAACCGCGCCGAACTTCCGTTCATCAGCGTACACTGCGGCGCCGTACCGGAGACGCTGCTGGAAAGCGAGCTGTTCGGGCATGAGCGGGGGGCCTTCACGGGGGCGGTGACGCGCAAGCTGGGCAAGTTCGAGCTGGCCCGCGGCGGGACGATCTTCCTCGACGAAGTCGGGACCATGGCGCCGGCATCCCAGATCAAGCTGCTGCAGGTTCTTCAGGAGAAGACCTTTCAGCGCGTCGGAGGGCAGGAGGAGATCGAATCGGATGTGCGGATCCTCGCCGCCTCCAACATGAACCTGAAGACGATGGTCGAAACGGGGCTCTTCCGAAGCGACCTGTATTTCCGCCTCAACGTGTTCCCCATCGAACTCCCCCCGCTGCGGGAGCGCAGGGAAGACATCCCGCTGCTCGTGGATGTCTTTCTCAAGGACGTCAACCGCTTCGGCCGGAAGGGGATCCACTACGTCCATCCGCAGGTGATGGAGGCGTTTCGGCGCTATGCCTGGCCGGGGAATATCCGTGAACTGCAGAACCTGATCGAACGGGCGTACATCCTCGAGAAGACGTCCGTGCTCACCCCCGGAAGCTTCCCCGCCGAATTGATCGGCGCTCCCGCGGCGCCGGCAGCTGCGGCGGCACGGAACGGCGCCGGCATGCCGACGCTGGCCGAAGTACGGAACCGCGCGGCCCGCGAGGCGGAGGCGCTTCATCTGAAGGAACTGCTTTCGCAGCACCGCGGGCGCATCAACGCCACGGCCAGGGCTGCGGGAGTCACGCCGCGCCAGATCCACAAACTCCTGACCCGGCACGGCATCCGCAAGGAGGATTACCGCTGACGGCGGTCAGTCCCGCCGCCGGCCCTTCTTCTTCAAACTGACCAGCACCTTGACAAAGGGTTCCCTGTTCTGCCGGAACTGCGCTTCGGGCGGGAAAATCAACTTGGGGTAGAGCGTCTGCGTGGAGGTCAGCGCGGACAGATTGATCGGTTCCGTGCGAACCGTCAGGACGCCGTGGGCGTATCGGGAGGGCATCAGATATTCCACGGCTGCGGGCGAGGCGCTGATCTCCTCGACCACCAGACCCGGCGGCGGCTCGCCGGCGGTGACGATCTCCACGGGGGAGGAAACGTTCATAAGCCGGTAGGCCACGATCGACGCCCGGACGGGTTTGATGCTGACGACGGTGAGCGTCGAGGGGGCCTTCACCATGTCCTTGGCCAGGACGAAATCCTGGCGTCCCTCTTTCAGGGAAGACAAATCCAGCGACACCTTGAGCGAGCTCTCGTCGAGCAGCTGGAAGGCCTGGGGCGGCCCCATCAGCATGATCTTCGCCTCCGTGATCCGCGGTTCCTCGATCACCCATTGCGGAGAGGCCTTGGTATATTCGACGGGCACGATGAATTCCCTGCGGATGGATTCCCGCTGGTATCCGAAGACGACCCAGAGGACGCAGGCCAGCAGCAGGGCGATGACCTTCTCCTTCGTATTCTCCCTGATCCAGCTCAGCGGTCGTGACTGGCCTTTCAGCGGCCTCTTCTTCAGGTAGAAGGACTCGATCGCCACCCAGAAGTCCGAGGGATTCATCATCCGCTCGAGCTTCTCGCCCTTGGCGATCGAGATGGCGCCGGTCTCTTCGGAGACGACGATGCAGAGGGCATCGGAGCGCTCGGTCAGCCCCAGGGCCGCCGTATGCCGGAGCCCCACGCCGTAAAGCTGGCTCGCCTTGTCGGACAGCGGCAGGTGGCAGCCGAAGCGGACGACGCGGCGGTCGTCGATGATCACGGCGCCGTCGTGGCCGATGGAGTGTGGGTCGAAGATGCTCTCCAGGAGAGGCTGGCTGACGATACCCTCCAACAGGGTTCCGCCCTGGATGTGACGATCGAGGGGTTCTTCCCCCTGAAGCACGATCAGAGCGCCGATCCGCGTCCGGGCGAGATTGGAAACGGTGTGGGCGATGATCTCCACGATGTCGTGGTGGGACGCCTGCTCCGATCCTTTCTTGCCGATCCGTCCCCAGATGGCGATCCGCTCGAAGAGCCTGCGCAGGTCTTCCTGGAAGATGACCACCAGCACGAACAGCAGGATCGTGAAGAAACCCTGCAGAACAACGGTCGTCAGATAGAGCTGGAAAAACCGCGCCGCGACGTAGAGCAGTCCCAGCAGACTGATCCCCATCAGGACGAACCGTGAGGCGCGCTCCTTGAACCAGACCAGAAGCGTGTAGATCATCAGGGCGATGATCGCGATATCAAGGAGGTTGCGGATGCTCAGATTGTGAGGCAGATCGCCGAACGATATCATGGGTTTCCGATCCACAAGGGTGGAAGTATTTTCTCTATACCGGAGCGGCCGGAACCCTGTCAAGAAAAACCCCGTTGTTTCACTCCGAAAAAATTTTTTCTTGACAACGTTCGAGATAGTGTGCTGTTGTGGCCGAACGAAAAGAGAAAAGGTGTTCCCGGTGGGCAGCAGCAATCCGCAGCAGATGTTCAACGAATTCGGTTTCTGGTTTTATTATTACGCGGGGGTCTGCCCATTGACCGGAAGCCGTTGAGCCAGCAGACATAACGAGCTTCAGCCGTGGGCGGACAGAGCGTCGCCCACGGCTTTTTGTTTGGTTTCAGGGCCGCGGGCGTGAAATCCCGCGGCCCTTTTCTTTTTCCGAATGCGCCTGGAGGAACGGGGAGGAAAAAATGATCATCATCATGAAGAAGAACGCAACGCAGAAGGAGATCGACTCCGTCATCGGATGGATCGAGTCGGTCGGCTATCAGGCGCATCCCTCGACGGGCGTCGAACGAACGGTGATCGGCGCCGTGGGAGACGAGCGCGGGAAGTCGAATCTCAAGGCCGCCGAGATGCTGCCCGGGGTCGAAAAGACGGTGCCCATCCTCAAGCCCTACAAGCTCGCGAGCCGGGAGGCCAAGGAGGGGCGCACCGCGGTCCGCGTCGGGGACCTGGAGGTGGGAGGGGGCGGTTTCGTCGTCATGGCCGGTCCCTGCTCCGTGGAGAGCGAGGCGCAGATGATGGAGAGCGCCTTCATCGTGAAGAAGGGCGGCGCGCAGGTCCTGCGCGGCGGCGCCTTCAAGCCGCGGACCTCCCCGTACAGTTTCCAGGGAATGGAAGAGGAGGGGCTGAAGCTCCTGAGCCTCGCGCGGGAAGCGACGGGCATGCCCGTCGTGACGGAGGTCGTCAACCCGGCCGACGTCGAGCTGGTCGAATCCTACGCGGACATCCTCCAGGTGGGCGCGCGCAACGTCCAGAATTTCGCGCTCCTGAAACGGGTCGGCCAGGCGAAGAAGCCGGTCCTTCTGAAGCGGGGCATGATGACGACGATCGAAGAACTCCTGATGTCGGCCGAGTATGTGCTGTCCTCCGGCAATTCCCAGGTGATCCTCTGCGAGAGGGGCATCCGGACCTTCGAGACGGCGACGCGCAACACACTCGACATCAGCGCCGTCCCCGTTCTCAAGGAACTGACCCACCTGCCCGTGATCGTGGATCCCAGCCACGCCGCCGGCCACTGGAAGTACGTGATCCCCCTGAGCCGCGCGGCCGCCGCCGTGGGGGCGGACGGGATCATCGTGGAGGTCCATCCGGAGCCGGAAAAGGCGTTCTCCGACGGAGGCCAGTCGCTCAAACCGGAGCGGTTCTATGAGCTCATGGAGGAGGTGCGGCTGATCGCCGCCGCCGTCCGCGGGCGGGGGATGGTCGCGTCATGAAGAAGATCAAGGTCCATCTGCACCGGGCGCCGTCCCTCTCCTACGAAGTGCACATCGGTTCCGACATCCTGGATCAGGCGGCCGTCCTGATGGCGCGCAAGTTTCCCGCCGGCCGATACGTCGTCATTACGGACACCCGCGTGGAGGAACTGCACGGACAGGCGGTCCGGGAACGGTGGGAGCGGGCCGGGCTCAAGGCGGACTGGATCGCCATGCCCGCCGGCGAGGGCGCCAAGAACATGGAGACGGTCCTCACCGTGGCCGAGCGGCTCCTGGAACTGGGCGCGGACCGGAACACCCCGTTGATCGCCCTGGGCGGCGGCGTTGTCGGCGACCTTGCCGGGTTCATCGCCTCCATCTACATGCGGTCGGTGCCGTTCCTGAACATTCCGACGACGCTCCTGGCCCAGGTGGACAGCTGCCTCGGAGGCAAGACCGCCGTCGATCTGCCGGCGGGGAAGAATCTGCTCGGGACCTTCTACCAGCCGAAGGCGGTCTTCGCCGATCTCAAGTTTCTGGAAACGCTGCCGGCGGGTGACTTCCGCAACGGCCTGGGGGAGATCGTGAAGTACGCCCTCCTGGATGCGGAATTCTTTTCGGAGCTGGAGGCCTCCGCCGACGGCCTTCGCCGCGGCGACCAGGCCGTGCTGGGCAACATCGTGGAGCGCTCCATCCGGATCAAGAAGGGGATCGTGGAAATGGACGAGCACGACCAGGGGATCCGCCGCATCCTCAACCTCGGACACACGGTTGGACATGCCATCGAGGCGGAGTCGGGTTTTGCCATCGCGCACGGGGAGGCCGTGGGCATGGGAATCGCCGCGGCGATCCGGCTGTCGGAGCGGCTGCACGGCTTCCCGGCGGCCGACCGCAGGCGGACCGAAGCGCTGATGGACCGGGCGGGCCTGCCCGCGAAGATCCCGGCGGCGATGCGCGCGGAGGCCCTCGTCGGGCGGTTGTCGGCAGACAAGAAGAAGGAGGGGCGAAGCGTCCGTTTCGTGATGCTCCGGAGAATCGGACTGCCCTTCGTCAACGGCGGCATTGCCGAGGATGTCCTGATCGAGACGATCGAGGAGATGAAGCGATGAGGGATGAGGCATTGAGCGCTCTGAGGAAGAAGCTCGCCGACTGCGACCGGTCGCTGGTCGAGGTCCTCAACGAGCGGGCGGACCTGTCGATCCGCATCGGCCGGGTGAAAACGAAATCGAAACTCGCCGTCTATGACCCTGTCCAGGAGCGCATGGTGCTCGACCGGCTGCAGCAGGCGAGCCGCGGTCCCCTGTCGGACGGCCAGCTTGCCGCAATCTTCCGGGAGGTGCTGTCCGTATCCAGGTCGCTGCAGGGGCCGGTCCGCGTCGCCTGTTTCGGCCCGGAGGCATCCTTCACGCACCTGGCGGCGCGATCCCACTTCGGCGGCGAGGCCGACTTCGCCTCCCTGCCGTCCATCGTCCATGTCTTCGATGAGGTGGAAAAGGGCAAGGCGGACTGGGGGGTCGTGCCGGTCGAAAACTCCCTGGAGGGGACCGTGGGGGTCACCCTCGACCGTCTTCTCGGCACGACGCTCTCCATCCGGGCGGAACTCTTCCTGAGGATCAGCCATTGCCTGCTGGCGATGCGGAAGAACCGGAACGCCATCAAGACCGTCTACTCCCATCCCCAGGCGTTTTCCCAATGCCGCAGCTGGCTCAGCGCCCACATGCCCCGCGCCAGGCTGATCGAGGCGGACAGCACATCCGCCGCCGCGATGCGCGCTTCGGAAGACGCGACGAGCGCCGCCGTGGGAAGCCGCCTCGCGGCCGAGATCTACGGCCTGAAGACCCTGGCGGAAGGGATCGAAGACGCGCCCTCCAACGAGACCCGTTTCCTCGTGATCGGGCAGGGACGGAACGCCCCGACGGGGCGCGACAAGACATCGATCCTGTTCAGCGTGTCCGATGTCCCCGGCTCGCTCTACCGCTCCCTGCGGCCTTTTGCGCGGCGGGGGGTCAATCTGATGAAAATCGAATCGCGGCCCGTCCGGGGGAGGCTCTGGGAATACCGGTTCTTCGCCGACGTCGAGGGGCACTGCGGAGACAGGAAGGTGCGGCGCTGCCTCGAAGAACTGAAGGGCTGCACGACCTTTCTCAAGGTCGCCGGTTCCTATCCGCAGGGGAGGCGTTTGGAGACATGAAACTCTGCGTGCCGATATCGGCGCCGTCCCGCCAGGGGGCGCTCCGGGAGATGGAAGAAGCCGCCGTCGCGGCGGAGATGCTGGAGCTGCGCATGGACGCGATCGGAGACGTTCCGCTCGCGGCGCTTCTGGAAGAGGCGAGATCGCTTACCCCGGCGCCGGCCGTCATCGTCACGAATCGCCGCCGGGAGGAGGGGGGGATGCGCCGGCCGGCCGCCGGCGAACGGCCCGAAGAGGCGGAGCGCCGCCGCGTCGATCTCCTGATCGAGGCCGTGAAAAGGGGCGCGGAATACGTGGATATCGAGCTGTCGACGGAAGCGGGCCTGCGGGAGTCCCTGCGGGCGGAGATCGCGCGGAGCGGCTTTCGGACCGCGCTGATCGTCTCGCATCACGACTTCCGGCGGACGCCGTCGCTCCTCCGCCTCAAGGGGATCTACAACGACTGCGCGGGCGCCGGCGCAACGATTGTCAAGGTCGTCACGACCGCCGTCCGCCCCGGGGACAATCTCCGCATCCTGGAACTGGTCGTCCATGCGCGCCGGGAATGCCAGCCGATCGTCGCCTTCTGCATGGGGGGGGCCGGGAGGATCAGCCGTCTGACGGCGCCCCTTCTCGGCGCGGAATTCGGGTTCGCCTGTCTGCGTGAGGGAGAAGGTTCCGCCCCCGGCCAGCTCACCGTGCAGGACATGCGGCAAGTCCTGAAGATCCTTGACTGCGGAAAGGGGGAGAAGGAATGATGCGCTTTGCGCTGTTCGGAAATCCCGTCGCCCAGACGCTCTCGCCGCTCATGCACAATGCGGCCCTGCGGGCGATGGGAATCGCCGGCTCTTACGAAGCGGTCCTCGTCGAGGATCTCGGGAAGGCCGTGCGGTCCCTGCGGGACGGCGGCCTGGACGGCGCCAGCGTGACGATCCCCTTCAAGGAGAAGGTCATGGACCTGCTCGACGGCCTGGATGCGGAGGCGGAGGAAATCGGCGCCGTCAACACGATCGTGAAACGGGGAGGCCGTCTCATCGGGTTCAATACCGACGCCAGGGCGCTTTTCCTCTCCCTCGCCGCGGTCCTCGACATCGCCGGCAGGACCTTCGCGGTACTGGGCACGGGCGGAACGGCGCGGGCGGCCCTCCACGCCGTCCGCCGCGGCGGCGGAAAGGCGGTCGTGCTGGGCAGGACGTCGGCGAAGGTCCGCGAACTGGCCGCCCGGTGGAACTGCCGGGGATGCGTCCTCGCGGAGCTTGCGGCGGTCCGCGCCGACGTCATCGTCAACACGACGCCGGTGGGCATGGGTGCCCGGGCGGACGAAACCCCGCTGGGCGCCCTCCGGGCCGCGGAGTGCTCGGCGGGCTGGGTCGTCGACGTCATCTACCGTCCGCTTCGCACGCGCCTTCTCCGCGAGGCGGAGGCCGCGGGACGGCATACGCTGGGGGGCGCCGAGATGTTCGTCCGGCAGGGGGCGGAGCAGATCCGCCTCTGGACAGGGGCCGAACCGCCCCTTTCCCTCATGCGGGAGGTTGTATTGAGGCAGTTGGAGGAAGAAGAGGCGGCGGGACGGAGGGGGACATGAAAGGCAATATGGCCATGGAGGAGAGGAAGGTCCGGCCCCGCGGCCCGCTGCGGGGAGTTGTCCGCGTTCCCGGCTCCAAGAGCCACACGCAGCGGGCGCTGATCGTCGCCTCCCTGGCGGACGGCGAGTCCCGCATCGAGCATCCCCTGTTTTCCGAGGACACGCGTCTCCTCGCCGCTGCGCTGCGGCGTCTGGGTGCGGAGATCGTCGAAGAGGGAAGCGGCCTCAGGGTGCGGGGCTGCGGCGGCGTCCCCGCCGTTCCGGAAGGCGAGATCTTCCTGGGCAACAACGGCACGGCGATGCGGTTTCTCCTGTCCGTCGTTTCCCTCGGCCGCGGAAAGTACCGCCTGACGGGCGACGCAAGATTGTGCGAGCGGCCGGTCGGGGGACTCGCCGACGCCTTGGGGCGACTCGGCGTGACGATGGAGGACCGGAACGGATGTCCGCCCGTCGTTGTCCATGCCGCCGGGATGCGCGGCGGCGTCGCGGAGCTTGCCGACATCCGGAGCAGCCAGTTCGTCTCGTCGCTGCTGCTGGCCGCCCCCTACGCCGCCGGCGATGTCGTGGTGGCGCTGAGGGGAAGCACGGTCTCCGAGCCCTACATCGATATGACGGTCCGCGTGATGGCGGATTTCGGAGTGTCCGTCCTGCGGGAAGAAACGAACCGCTACCGCGTTCCGGCAGGGCAGCGCTACCGGGGCCGGGGCTACCGCATCGAAGGAGACGCCTCGAGCGCATCGTATTTCTTCCTGGCGGCGGCCCTGTGCGGCGGATCCGTGCGCGTCCTCAACGTCCGCCGGAACGGCCTGCAGGGGGACATCCGTTTTCTCGACATTCTGGAGTCCTTGGGGTGCAGGGTGCGCGCGGGGGAGGATTGGATCGAGGTGGAAGGCGCTCCGCGCGACGGGGCGGAGCGCTCCTTCGACATGGGCGGCATGCCGGACATGGTGCCGACGCTCGCCGTCTTGGCCGCGTTCCGTCCCGGCCGGACGATCGTGTCGCGCGTGCCCCACCTCCGCCTCAAGGAGAGCGACCGCCTGTCCGCCCTGGCCGTCGAGCTGCGGAAGATAGGGGCCGGGGTGGTCGAGAAGGAAGACGGACTGACGATCGACGGCGGAAATCCGCACGGCGCGACGATCGAAACCTATCGGGACCACCGCATCGCCATGAGCTTTGCCGTGGCGGGACTCGCCGTTCCGGGGATGAAGATCTCCGATCCGGCCTGCGTGACCAAGTCCTTCCCGACTTTCTGGGAGGAGATCGAGCGGCTGTGAGGATCGTGCTGATCGGATACCGCTGCACCGGGAAAACCCGCGTGGGGCGGCGCCTCGCCGAGCGCCTCGGCGCGGCCTTTGTCGATACGGACGAGCGTGTGGAGGCCGAGGCCGGCAGGGCGGTCGCGGAAATCGTCCGCGTGGAGGGATGGGCCGGTTTCCGCCGACGCGAAAGCGCTGTTCTTCGCCGCCTCGGTGAGGAGGAAGCGTGCGCGGTCGCCACGGGCGGCGGCGCCGTCCTGGATCCCCGCAACCGCGAGGTTCTGAAGGGCCTCGGCGGCCTGGTGGTCTGGCTGGACGCCTCGCCGGAGGCCGTCGTCCGGCGCATGGATGCCGATGCGGGAAGCCGCGAGAGAAGACCCGGCCTGACGGGGCTGGGGCCGGAGGACGAGGTGAGGAGTCTCCTCAGGGAGCGGGAGCCGCTGTACCGGCAGGCGGCCGACGTCCGGATCGATACCACCGATCTCACGGTCGACGATGTCGTCGAGGAGATCTGCCGGGAGATCGATCTCCGGCCGCGGTGAGGGGGCATTTCTGCAGAAATGCGAAAGGGGAGGGCGTCATGGCTGGGAACACCTTCGGAAGCGTATTCCGTGTAACCACGTGGGGAGAATCCCACGGACAGGCGATCGGCGCCGTTGTGGACGGTTGTCCGCCCGCGATTCCCCTCGCCGGAGACGAGATTCAGCGGGCGCTGGACCGGCGCCGGCCGGGTACGGGGACGGAAGGGACGTCGCCGCGGCGGGAAACGGACGAGGTGGAGATCCTCTCCGGGGTCTTCGAAGGCCGGACGACGGGGACGCCGATTTCCCTCCTGATCCGCAACCGCGACGCCGACCCCACGGCCTACGAAAAATACCGGGACGTCTTCCGCCCCGGCCACGGCGATTATACCTACTTCCGCAAGTACGGACTCCGTGACCACCGCGGCGGCGGGCGGGCCTCGGGCCGCGAGACGGCGGCGCGGGTGGCGGCGGGCGCCGTTGCGGCCGCGGTGACCCGCAGGGAAGGCGTCGAGGTCCTCGCCTGGACTGCGACCCTGGGAGGCATCGAGGCCCGTTGCGGCGGGGTCGACCGCGAGCGGATCGACGCCGACCTCCTGCTGTGTCCCGATCCCGAGGCGGCACGGCGGATGCGGGAGAGGATCGCTGAGGCGAGGGGCACCGGGGATTCCCTCGGCGGGATCGTCGAGATCGCGGTGAGGGGTTGCCCGGCGGGGCTTGGGGAGCCTGTCTTCGAGAAGGCGGACGCGGTGCTCGCCGGGGCGCTCATGGGCATCGGGGCCGTGAAGGGAGTCGAGATCGGGGACGGCTTTGCGGCCGCCTCTCTGACGGGCTCGCAGGCCAACGACGGGATGGCCCCGGAGGGCTTCCTCTCCAACCACGCCGGCGGAATTCTCGGGGGGATCACGACGGGCCAGGAGATCCGGATCCGCGTCGCCTGCAAACCGCTCCCCTCCGTCTCCCTGCCGCAACGGACGATCGACGCGTCGGGAAGGTCCGTCGAAATCTCCGTGGGGGGCCGGCACGACGTTTCGGTCCTCCCCAGGGTCGTGCCCGTTTGCGAAGCGATGGTGCAGATCGTCCTGGCGGATTTCATCCTGCGACAGAAGGCGGTGCGGGGGTGACGGCTTCGGAAAAAGTTCATAGGCTGCATCCGGGCTTTTGCCGACGCCGGACAACGGCATCGAGGGGCGCCGCGACTCTTTGAAGGCAGGCGCCCTGAAAAATCTCCAAAGCGCCCCTGCGGCAGGACATTTCTTATCCCTGAAATTTCGGTGAGGGCATATTGACATGGAAGGTTTCCGGATCGGGATCATCGGCGGTACGGGCGGTATGGGAAAGTGGTTCGCCGACTTCGCCCGCAGGGCGGGCTGCGAAGTCGAGGTGTCCGGCCGGAGCAGCGGAAAATCTCCCGAGGCGATGGCGGCCAGTTGCGACGTCGTCTGCGTCGCCGTCCCCATCTCCGCCACTGTCCCCCTCATCGAGCGGGTCGGGCCGCGGATGCCGGAGCCGTCGCTCCTCATGGACCTCACGTCCCTCAAGGTCGGCCCTGTGGCGGCCATGCTGCGCTCGTCGCGCTGTGAAGTCGTCGGCTGCCATCCCCTCTTCGGTCCCCGCGAGACGTCGGCGGCGGGGCAGAACGTCGTCCTCTGTCCGGCGCGCTCGCAGCGGTGGCTGCCCCGTATCCGGGCGCTCTTCGCGGAGGCCGGCGCGAATGTTGTGGAGACGACGGCGGAGCGGCACGACGCGGCCATGGCCGTGATCCAGGGCATGAACCACCTGCATACGGTCGAGATGGCCCTGCTGCTGGAGGCGTCGGGCCTCGACCTCGGGGATCTGGATGCGTTCAGCACACCCGTCTTCCGGGAGAAGACGGAGATCCTAGCGCGGGTCCTGAAAAACAACCCCCGGCTCTACGCCGAGATCATCTGCGGAAACCCCGCCGTTCCGTCGCTGCTCGAATCCTGCCGGAAATCCCTCGATGCCCTCTGCGAAACCGTTCGCAGCGGCGATGCCGAATGGCTTGGACGGCGGATGGAATCCCTCGCCGACAAGCTCTGGCCGGGGCGTCGGCAGCCCCGTTGAGGTTATCTTTGATTTTGAGTTTTCCGCCTGAATGTTGTACCGTTCCTATTCGTCCGAAGGGCAAGAGGACAGGCCCGATTTCGCACACGGGACGGCTGCGGCGGGAAAGAGCATGGCGAAGGATGCACGAGAGGCGGCGATCGCGAGGGTCGCGGAGATGATCCGGGCGGCGGAGCGCGTCGTCGTCTTCACGGGCGCGGGGGTGAGCACGGAGTCGGGGATTCCCGATTTCCGCAGCCCCGGGGGCATCTGGACGCGGTTCGATCCCGAGGATTTCACGATCGAGAAATTTCTGAGCAGCCCCGAAACGCGCCGGAAGCAGTGGCGCATCCTCCTGGAGGGCGGACTCTTCGCGAACGCAAGCCCCAACGCCGCCCACCATGCCGTCGCCGAACTGGAGCGCTTGGGGAAGCTGGCCTGCGTGATCACGCAGAACGTCGACAACCTCCACCAGAAGGCGGGCAACGATCCCGCCCGCGTCTTCGAGCTCCACGGCAACATGAACCGCCTCAAGTGCCTCGACTGCGGCGCCGGCTTCGGACTCGCTTCCGTTCTCGGAAGCCCCGCCGCGGATGTCCCCTCCTGCGAACGCTGCGGAGGCATCCTCAAGCCCGACATCGTCTTCTTCGGCGAAGCCCTTCCGGAAGGGGCCCTGGACATGGCGAGCCGCCATGCCGCGAACTGCGACCTCCTGATCGTGATCGGCTCCTCGCTCGTCGTCTATCCGGCGGCCTACATCCCCCTGTACGCAAAGAGATCGGGGGCGGGCCTCGTGATCATCAACCGCGACGAAACCTCCTGCGATGCCGAAGCCGACGTCCTGATCCGGGCCGAGGCGGGGGAGACGATGAGCCGGATCCTGGAGACCCTGAAGAAGGAGCCGGCCGGATGTGCCTGATACTCTTCGCGTGGCGCCATCACCCCCGGTATGACCTCATCGTCGCGGCCAACCGCGACGAATTCCACGAACGGCCCAGCGCGGCGGCCGAACCGTGGCAGGAGGCCCCGCATGTCCTGGCGGGACGGGACCTCCGCAGCGGAGGCACGTGGCTGGGAATCTCGACGCGGGGACGGTTTGCGGCCGTCACCAATTACCGCGATCCGGCCTCCCTCAAGACCGGCGCGCCTTCGCGGGGCGGCCTGGTGAGCGCGTTCCTCCTGGGGGCCGAGCCGCCCGGCGCCTACCTCGATCGCCTCGCCCCCTCCGCGGACCGCTTCAACGGGTTCAGCCTCCTGGTCGGGGACGGGGATTCCCTCCACTATTATTCGAACCGAGGCCGGAGGGAGGAGTTGAAGCCCGGCCTCTACGGCCTGTCCAACCGCCTGCTCGATACGGACTGGCAGAAGGTGGCGGAGGGCAAGCAGGCCTTTGCCGCTGCGCTGTCCGCAGGAGATCCGGACGTGGAGGACATTTTTCGTGTCCTGGCTGACCGCCGTCCGGCGGACGACGACCGCCTGCCCGATACCGGCGTCGGCACAGAATGGGAAAGACTACTCTCGTCCCGTTTCATCATGAGCCCCGTGTACGGCACGCGCTCTTCCACGGCGGTCCTGATGGGCCGCAGCGGGCGCGTCCGGTTCGTCGAGCGTTCCTTCGACGCGCAGGGGCGGCCCTGGATGACCGTGGACATGACCGTGGAGATTTGCCCGGCCGGATGACGGCGGAAAGGGGAAGCGGCGTGTCTCGGCGTGAGTATCCGGACAGCCCGAGGGTCGGCGTCGGCGCCATCGTCATCCACGAGGGGAGGGTGCTCCTGGTCCTGCGCGGCGTCGAGCCGAACAGGGACCTCTGGGCGATCCCGGGCGGGAGCCTCAAACTCGGCGAAACGCTGCAGCAGGGCGCGGAGAGGGAGATCTTCGAGGAGACCGGCGTCGTCATCCGCGCGGGGCGGCCGATCCTCAGTTTTGACTCGATCCGACATGACGAAGCGGGCAGGATACGCTTTCACTACGTAGTCGTCGATCTGGAGGCCGAGTATCTTTCCGGGGAACCGAGGGGAGGCGACGATGCCCTGGAGGCCCGCTGGTTTTCTCCACAAGACCTGACCGCAGTCCCCGTTTCGCCGCCGACGCTGCAGCTGCTTCGGACGATCGGTTTCGCGGCGCCGGCGGAAACGAGGGAATAGACGGGATTCGGAGAGGTGCGAACATGAAGGTGATTTTTTCCGAGGATTTTCACCAGTCCTACAGCAGCGATCCGGCCGCCGCCTACGGGCGCATGGAGGCGGTCCTCCGGGTCCTCCGCGGCAAGGTGACGCTGGTCGATGCCGTCCCCGCCGCGGCCGAGGACATCGCCGCCGTCCACACGCCCGATCACTGCGACCGCGTCGCCCGCGAGGGCGTGTACGACATCGCAGCTCTGGCGGCCGGCGGCGCCATCCAGGCGGCGACGACCGGCATTTCGGAACCCTGCTTCGCCCTGATCCGCCCGCCCGGCCACCACGCCTCGGCCGGCAGCGCCTGGGGATTCTGCTACTTCAACAACATGGCGGTCGCCCTGGAAAAGCTGAAACGGGAAAACCGGATCGCAAAGGCCTTCATTCTCGATTTCGATCTCCACTTCGGAGACGGCAACGTGAACATCCTCGGGCAGCGGGGATATGTGACGATCTACAACCCGGCGGCAGCGGACCGCAGCGAATACCTGAAGAACTGCCGCCGCCAGCTCGCCGACCACCCCGCCGACATCATCGGCGTTTCGGCCGGATTCGACAATCACGAAGAGGACTGGGGCGGCCTCCTTACGACGGAAGACTACCGCGAGCTCGGGACCATGGTGCGGGAGGCGGCGGGGCGCAATGGAGGCGGCTGTTTCGGCGTCCTTGAAGGCGGGTACAACCACCGGGTCCTTGGGCGGAACGTCCTTGCCTTTCTGGAGGGGATGGAGAGGATTAAGGAATAGAGGCCGGCCCGTCCCATCAGGAATGTCTCACCACGGGAAACGGGGGACGGCCCGGCCGTTCCCCGTCTGTTCGATCCTGCCACCTTCCGTACCCGTTTCCGATGGGATCGTTCATCTGCGCTTCAGGATCGTCTCCGATTTCAGCGGAACAAGGACTTGCTCGTCAGACGCTGGATTTCCTTCTCGTCCGTCCAGATGATTTCACCGGTCTGGATGCTGACCAGCTGCACCGTGATGTTGTAGTAGATGATGTCTTTCCGGTCCGTCTTCTTCCGGATGCTGGAGATCGTGCCCCGCAGGATCAGCCCGGCTCCGACCAGCTTCCCCACCTGGGCGACGGTCTGATTGTCGAACAATCCCGACTGCTGGAGCTTCATCTGATTCAGGATGTCTTCGATGGCCTGGTCGTCGATGAAGCGCGCCACGCCTTCGTTTATCAGGCGGGTCCTGATTTTTTCCATGATGGTCCGCGTGTTGACATGCTCATCCGTCTCGTTCTTCATGTCGCGGGCCAGCATCCAGCGCGGCTTTTCCCGGATGTACTGCGGGCTCGCGACAAAAGCCGACTTCCTGATGGAATCGGCCATGGATTCACTGACGGCTTTGAGATCTCTGGCCGACCAGTCGGAGCCGGTGACGGTTTCTTCGTCCTTGATCTCATGCCGGATGGTTGGGCCGCACCCGGCCACAAGACCGATGGCGACGATGAGCAGGAACAGTCCGAATCTTGTTTTCATCTTTTCTCGATCCTTGCATGGAAGGGCGGCATCCCTGAAGAACGGGACAGAACCGTCCGGGCTCTCTCTTCCGCCTGCCAATCCTTACCTGGCAAAGGAAAAATAGGCAATGCCTATTTTCTCCTTTGCCAGGTTGACGCTCTTCTCCTGCAGGCCGCAGCCGTAATCGATGCTGATCCTGTGCTCTCCGGGGGCGAGCCCGCTGACGCGCAGGTAAAAAATCCTCCCGGGCAGCGTCGACCAGTTGCGCAAATCCGCCTGTTCGACGGCAATCCAGACTGCGCCGCCGATGTTCGCCAGCATCCTCAGGAAGGACGCCAGCTGCGGATTGTCTTCGGCCACCCTGTCCGCCGTGGCATGGGCGGAAACCTGGGCGGCCGCCTTGGCCGTCATGCGGGTGACCATTTTGGCGATGATCGCCGGCTTGTCCTTTTCATACTGGGCCAGAACGGCCTTTCCCAGATCGTAAAGGAGGCCGGCGGCGCCCAAGGGATTGCCGTCCAGGCTGATATCGCATTTCGACACGGCGGACGGCGTCGGCTCGTAGGCGGCATAGGCAAAGCCCAAGTGGATCACCCTGTCTTTTGCCACGACCGGCAGGGGCCCCCATTTCATTTGACGTTTGTACGGCGCCAGCCCGGTATCGATCAAGATCACCAGATCCGTCGAATTTTCCCTCTTCTCCAGCCTCGCCAGTTCCGCATCCCATCCCATTTTCCGGTATTCGATTCCGGCATCGTCCGGTTTGCCTTCCATCTCGTACAGGACGGCGGAAAGCAGCCGGGCAAAGGGATTGTCCAGATAGCCGCGCGCCTCCCTTTCCTCGAGGTACTGGTTGATCTTGTTGATCGTCCTGTTGCGTTCGACAAGGGCGCCGGCAAAATCGCCTTTTCCCAGATACGCCAGAGCCAGATAGGGGCTGATCATGATTTTCTCGATCGCTTCCGCTTCGTACTCTCTTGCCGCATCGTCCGTCAGGATCGAGCCGAATCCCTCCGCCAGGGAAATCGTTCCTTCGATCGTGAGGAATCTTCTCTCGGCCTCCTGGAGATCGGCAATACATTGATCGTATCTGCCGGCATTGAGGGCGATCTTCCCGCGTTCCAGCAGGGCCAGGTATTTGTTTTGTCTCACCTTGCCGGAAGTTGCGGTTCGCTGAACGAAGGAGTCGGCATGTTCCAGCGCCGATTCCGCCCGGCCGTCCCTCAGCGCCGTGAGAAATGACCGGGTTTCATCCGTATAGAGCCTTGCCGCGGTGCATCCCGAGACGGTCCAGCCTATCACGGAAAGAATCAGGAAAATCGCAATCCGCTCACTGCCTTTCATAGGTTCGAAACTTTCCGGAGAGCGTCCTGCAAGAGAAGGCGTGCTACTTGCGGTAATCGAACGTTATGGAGTAGGGCGAAAAATTGACGACGCTGAAGTTCCCTTTCTGCTTCATGCTGTTGGCCAGATAGAGGGTGTTTTCGGGATAGCCGACGGTGAACTCTCCCATCCCCTGCTCCTGGACGTCCGTCACCCAGACGGTGTTCGCGAGCATGTTCTTGACGTCCAGATTGGTGTCGAGGTCGGCCACGCCGTTGACCTTGATCCGCACCTTCTTCGTGTTCCCCTGGATGTACTGGGCGGCCTTGTCGAGGATGGCGGTGCTGACTTTCTCCGCAAGGTTCTTGAGCCCCTGGGCGGCGGCGTCTTCGACGGTGCGTGCGATGCCCCGGGCGTCCTCCGTGCCTGCCGCGAGAATCTCCATGTTGCCCGTCTTGTTGTTCTTGGCGACGATGCGGTAGGCGAGGCGGACGGTCACATTGTTGAAGGGCATGGAGATGCCGTAACCGATGTCCTCCCCCTTCTTCGTGGACACCGTGTAGTCGATTTTGCCGATGACGATCAGGTTCGAGAGGAACTTGTACATCATGCTGCGGACGGCAAGCGTGCTGCCGGTCCGGACGGCCTTCTCGATCTCCGCGGCATCCACCGTCTGGGTCGGCGCGACGTCGACGACGGTGAAGCTCTGGCCGGTCAGCTTTCCGATCAGGGTCTCGGACAGGATGTTCGTCTCCTCGTACTCGTCCTTCCCCTGGGCGGCGTTGGGCTTGCGGGCGGGGATGAACACCGCGACCGAGTTGTTGAGCGCAAGGGCGGAGACGGCCTGCTGGGCCTTGAGCGGCTCGACGCAGGCGTTGATCTTCACCCGGAAGGTGTCTCCCGAGGCCTCTTCCCCGAGCGTCCGATAGCTCCTGACCACGCCGCCGACCTGCGTCTTGATGACGTCCTCCACAAGGGCGAAATTCTGAACGAGACTCTGGGCCTTGACTTCGGCCCCGACGGCCTGTTCGATCGCCGACCACTTCGCGCGTGCCGTGGCCTCCATCTTCGCGGAGGGCACGTCGTTGTTGACGATGATGGCCTCGCCGTCGGCGTCGATGCACTTCTGCTGCTGCCCGCTGCCGTCGACGGTGCACAGGGATAAGACCAGAGACAGCACGAAAGTAAGGGGAAAATGACGGGGCATGGAAAAAACCTCCAAGCAGGGCTGGAATCTCCCCGGCGTCCTCCGGACCGCCGCCGGTCTGAAGCCGAAAGAATATACCGGGGAAAAGGATCTTCTGTAAAGCACTTCCTCCGTGCCGGCCGCTGCGCAGCCGGGGTCAGCCGTCCCGCACCGATCGATCATCCGGATCCGCCTCGCGCCGGCTGGCTACAGGACGTACTTGATGACGGCAAATCCCCCGATCAGCAGGACCGTAAAGAGAATGGCGAGCGCATTGAAATAGCGGTCGATGAAGTCCTTGATCTGCGGGCCGTACTTCCAGATCAGGAACGCGACCAGGAAGAACCGCGCCCCCCGGCTGACGATCGAGGCGACGACGAACATGGGCAGATTGACGGCAAAGGCCCCGCCGGAAACGGTGAAGACCTTGTACGGGATGGGCGTGAACCCCGCGGTGAAAACGATCCAGAAATTCCACTTTTCGAAAAGGCCCTGGATGTGGCGGAACAGGTTGACCGAAAAACCCGGCACGTTGTCGAAGAAGAACAGCGCGATCGGAGAGAAGACATCCGTGCCCGCCCACCAGACGTAGTAGCCGATGGCGTAGCCGAAAAGGGCCCCGAGGACGGAAGCGGCGGTGCAGTTCGCGGCCAGGCGGAAGGCCTTGGTCCGGGAGCCCAGGACCAGGGCGATGAGCAGCGCGTCCGGCGGAACCGGGAAGAAGGAGGATTCCGCGAAGGAAAGGACGAAGAGGGCGGGCGCTCCGTAAGGGGTCTCGGCCCAGTGAAGGACCCAATCGTAGAGGCTTCTCAGGAGCTTCATGGCTTGGCGATTCCTTCCTGAATCCGGCAGCGAGCGCATTCCCCGCGGCCTGCCGCGGGGGATGCGAGCGAATGATGTTCAGGATCCCTTCCTTGGGGATGGAAGTTTCTCCGGAGCTTGCTCCGGAGAGCTTCAATGTGGCCGCAGACCTATACAATATTTTGAGAAAAAAAGCGCCGGGAAAATTCCCCGGAAAAGGAAACGGAGTCGCGCCCGGCCTTGCCAAGAGGGCCTTCGCCGTGTATGGAAGACGTCGTGACGCGTGATTTCATCTGTCTGATGTGCCCGAACGGGTGCCACCTGAAGCTCTCCGGGAGCCGGGACGGCCGCACCGTCGGCGTCGAGGGCAACCGCTGCGAAAAGGGACTGACGTTCGTCCGGCACGCGCTTGCGGGCCAAGGGCGCGGGCAGGGTGCAAGGATCGCCTCCGCCGGAACCCGGCGCATCCCGTCCCGTGCGACGCTGAAGACCCTCGCCGCGTTCTGGGGGGTCTCCTTTTCCCGCGTCCGTCCGGATCTTCTTCCCGCCGGCAGTCCGGAGCGGACGCTTTTCCGGACCGTCATCGAGGACAGGAAGGAAAAGTTGTTCGTCCTGGAGGAAATCCCGCCGCGGTCCTTCCCCATCAAGATGCGGATCATCCGGACCCTGGAATACCTGGCCGGCAGGGGCATGCGCGGGATTGTGCCTTACCTGGCCGGCTGCGACGGCGGGCACGTCCAGGAATGCGGGGGCGGCCTGTGGCAGCTGGTGCCCTTTGTCCGCGGCGTTGCGCTCGACCGCGAAGCCTACCTCCATGAAACGTGGCGGGCGGAAGCCCTTGCGCGATTCCTGAACGAACTCCGGGACAAGTCGCGGGGGCTGCCGTTCTTCGCCGCGGAGGAATTTTTTTCCATCAAGGCGTACATCTTCGCGCTGGTCCGCCAGATCGAGAGGCACCGGCCCGAAATCGTCCCGCGCGTCCGGCAGGTCGTCGGTTTCCTGGAACGGGGTTTCATGGAAATCCATGACGGCCTGCCGGTCGGCTTCTGCCACGGGGACTACCACCCGCTCAACGTCGTCTGGGGCGCGAAGGATCTGACGGTCGTCATCGATTGGGAATTCGCCGGGATGAAGCCGGAGATCTACGACGTCGCCAACATGGTGGGGTGCCTGGGGATGGAGCGCCCGTCGAGCCTGGTCGGCGGCCTGGCCGTCTCTTTCGTCCGCGCGATGAAGGGTGCAGGCGCGTTCGCGGAGGCCAGCTGGAAACACCTTCCGGAGTTCGTCGTCGCGCTGCGCTTTGCCTGGCTGTCGGAGTGGCTGCGCAGGGACGACACCGAGATGATCGCGCTGGAGCTCGATTACATGGACCTGCTGATCGAGCATCAGCGCAGGCTTCGGGGACTGTGGCTCTGACCGGACGTCCCCGGTGTTCCGGGCAGCCGACGGAGCTTGACAGGGCTATGCGAATGCGCCTTTTGAATTTGATGCGAGAGCCTATGAAATCAAAGATGCTCGAATGAAGAAAGGGGGACATTATGAAAAAAGGTAGGAGGTCTGTCGCGCATTGTGCCGTCGTTTTTCTCGCTGCCGTTGTGCTCTTCTTCGTCTCATCGGTCCATTCCTTCGCCGCTCAAAGCCCGAGCATGAAGGAGCTCTTCGGGAAATCCCATTCGAACCAGATCCTTCTCGACATCGAGGCAGCCCTCGCCCGCGCCCAGGCGAAGACGGGGATCATCCCGCAGGCGGCGGCCGACGAAATCAATCGTAAGGCGGACGTGAAGTATCTGCCCGCCGAAGAGCTTGCCAATGAGTACAAGAAGGTCGGCCATCCCATGGTCGCGATCATCAACGTGTGGGCCCGGTACATGGACGGCAATGCCGGCGAGTTCATCCACTACGGCGCCACGACGCAGGATATCTACGACACCAGCTACGTGATCCAGCTCCGCGCCGCCGCGAGGCTTCTCCTGAGCGACATGCGGGACATCGAAATGGCGATGATCGACCTGGCGAGAGGGCACCGGGACACGCCCATGATGGGGCGGACCCTGGGGCAGCATGCCCTGCCCATCACCTTCGGCATGAAGGTGGGCGTCTGGATCGCCGAAAACCGCAGGAACATGGAGCGCCTGAAGGACAGCATGAAGCGCCTCAACTCCGGCCTCCTGAAGGGCGCGGTGGGATCCTACGCCGGACTGGGTGAAAAGGGCTTCGAGGTTGAAGAGCTCTTGATGAAGGAACTGGGGCTTGCGCCTCCCGATCCCGCGGACTGGCACGGCGTGAAGGACAATTTCGCCGAGTTCGCCAATGTGCTGGCCGTTCTCGGCATGACTTACGGAAAGATCGGCCAGGAGATCTTCCTTCTCCAGTCCACGGACCTCGGCGAAGTGGAAGAGAAGCTGCCCTCCACGGCGGTGGGGAGCAGCACCATGCCCCACAAGCGCAACCCCGTCAAGTCGAAGACGCTGGTCGTCTTGGCGCGGGAGATCCGCAGGCATGCGGAGGTCATCATGGACTGGATGGTGTCGATCCATGAAAGGGACCAGATCACCAGCGCAGACCAGCTCGCGGAGATCTGCATCAAGACGGACCGGCTCCTGAAAGCCGCCAAACCGCTGCTGAAAGACCTGATCGTCTACCCCGAGGCCATGATGGAGAACATTCACAAGACAAAGGGACTGATCATGTCGGAGAAGCTGATGCTGGTGCTCGGAGAGAAGATCGGGAAGCACACCGCCCACGAGACCGTCCGCGACGTTTCCATGGAAGCTTACAGGAAGAAGATGACGCTGAAGGATGCCATCCTTGCCAGGCCGGACCTCGCGAAGCACCTGAAGAAGGAAGAACTCGACGAGATCTTCGATCCCGTGAAGTACATCGGACTGGCGCCGCAGGAAGTGGATCGGGTCATCGCGGCCACGATGAAGTACAGGGAAACGGACAGGTTTTAGGGACGATGCCGGCGGCGGGTCCTCAGGACCCGTCGCCGCAGTAGCCGCCGCAGTATTCTGGGCGGCGATGCAATCGCTGGCGGCAAGCGGAAGAATCGCCCATGACCGGATCTTCGGCCCTGGTCGTCGAGGACGGCGCGATGCGCACTCCTTCTCGCAGCTGGAGGCGGACGTAGTTCTTCATTTGCCGATGCAGAAGCGTGAAAAGATCCTGTCCAGTACCTCGTCCGGCGACGTCGCGCCCATGATGTCCTCGAGAGAGGTGAGGGCGTCGCGCAGGTCCTGCGCGATCAGTTCGGGGGAGACCTTCCGGCGGATCCCGTCTGCGGCCTGAAGCAGGAACGCGGCCGCCGTCTCCAGGGCCAGCTTGTGCCGGAGGTTCGTGACGACGATCTCGGCGCGGGGGTCGTCGGCATCGGCAAGGGTCGCCGCGCGGACGGCTTTCCCCAGCGCCTCGATGCCTGCGCCGGTCCTGGCGGAGATCCAGAGACAGGGGGTAGCCGCGATCACGGCCCGCAGGGCCGCCGCGTCCAGGCGCCGCGGCAGGTCCGACTTGTTGACGGCCACGACGGCGGGCTGCTGCAGACAGGTCCGCAGGATCTCGACGTCCGCGGAAGCCAGCTCCTCCGATCCGTCGAGCAGGGCGATCACCAGGTCCGCCGAGGCGATCCTGTCGCGGACGAAACCGATGCCTTCACGCTCGATCTCGTCCCGCGGTTCCCGGATGCCCGCCGTGTCGGTCAGGATGGCGGGGATGCCGTCGATCGTGACGGCATGCTCGATGAAATCTCGCGTCGTCCCCGCGACGGGCGTCACGATGGCGCGGTATTCCCCAGCGAGCCGGTTCAGGAGGCTCGATTTTCCCACATTCGGCCTGCCGGCGATGACGACCCGGATGCCGGCGCTGAAGGCCCGTCCCTGCCGGGACGTCTCGGCCAGGCGCGAGAGATTCCCGGCGCAGGCGGCCATCCGCTCCCGGAGTTCGTTCCGCGGCGAAAGGTCCGCCTCTTCGTCGGAGAAATCCAGTTCCGCCTCCACGAGGGCGAGGGCGTCCAGGACGACGGACATCTGTCGTTCGATTTCTTCCGAAAGCGCCCCCTTGAGCTGGCTCAAGGCGTACCGCACTCCGCGCTCCGTCCGTGCATGAATCAGTTCGGCCACGGCCTCGGCCTGGGCCAGATCGATCCGGTTGTTCAGAAAGGCGCGCCTGGTGAATTCTCCGGCTCCAGCGGGGCGGGCGCCTGCGGAGATTGCGGCGCGGAGGACGGATTCGAGGACCACCGGGCCGCCGTGGCAGGAGATCTCCAGCGAATCCTCGCCCGTATAGGAATGCGGGGCGCGCAGGAAGGCGGCGAGACACTCGTCGAGGACGATGTCCGTCCCGGGAGAGACGACGTCGCCGTGATAGAGACGATGGGATTCGAGGAACTCGTGCTTTCCCGAGGGGCGGAAAATACTCCGGGCGATGCGTTCGGCCGCGGGGCCGCTGACCCGCACGACGCCGATGCCCCCGACGCCGACGGGGGTGGCAATGGCGGCTATCGTATCGGTTTCATGGGACACGCTGGACCTCGGGGAAACGGTGGCCGTCTCCCTCTATCCCCGCCTGGCCGGCATGATGACGATCTTCCGGAATTCGCTCTCCCCTTTGCTCTTGGTGACGAGCTCGGGGTCGTCCTGCAGGGCGAGGTGGATGATCCTGCGATCGTGCGCGTTCATGTGGGAAAGCGAGACGGCCTTTCGGGACCGCTTCACCTTGTCGCCGACCTTCTTCGCCAATGCCACGAGGGATTCCTCGCGCCGCTTGCGGTAGCTCTCGGTGTCGACGGTGATGATCTTGCGGGACTCGGGGTCCCGGTTCACCGCCTTGTTCACGAGAAACTGGATCGCATCGAGATTCTGGCCCCGGCGTCCGATCAGGAGGCCGCCGCCGTCTCCCCGGATGTTCAGGACGATGCCGTCCGCCGTCTCCTCGAGTTGAACGGGGCAGGGAATGTCCATGCGTTCCAGCAGTTCCTCCAGGAACTGTTTCGCCCGCCGTCCGACGTCGTTTTCGGGACCGCCGCCGGCGGGGGGCGCCTGCGGTTTCGCCGCGGGCGGCGCGGCGGGTTCGGCCTCTTCCCGGGCGATGCTCACGACGATGTCGGGCCGGCTTTCGCTTCCGGCATCGAGATTCACGTCGATGGACAGGAGGTTCGCCCGGATCTTCGCCCTCCTGGATCCGAGGATTCCCAGAAATCCCGGGGAGTCCTCCGAAAGGATCTCGATGTTGAGCTTTTCTCTCGGCACGCCGAATTCCCGGCAGGCCTGTTCAATGGCCGCGTCGATGGTCTTCGCTTCGATTTCCAGAGTCTTCATATCGCTCAATCCTTCAAGCCTCGCATTACGCGTGTTTCTTGATGACGTACATCTGCTGGCCGATGCTGATGACGTTGTTCAGGAGCCAGTAGATGACCAGTCCCGACGGGAAGCTCAGGAACATGAACGTGAAGATGACCGGCATCAGCAGCATGATCTTCTGCTGCATCGGATCTCCCATGGCCGGCGTCATCTTCTGCTGGATGAACATCGTCCCGCCCATGATCAGGGGGGTGATGTAGTAGGGATCCATCGCCGAGAGATCCTGGATCCACCAGAAGAAGGGGGCGTGGCGCAGTTCGATGGCGTACATCAGGGCCTTGTACAGGCCGAAGAACACCGGGATCTGGATCACCATGGGCAGGCAGCCGCTGAAGGGGTTCACCTTGTGCGTCCGGTAGAGGGCCATGGTCTCCTGGCTCATCCGCGACTTGTCGTTCTTGTATTTCTCGCGCAGTTCGGCGATTTTCGGCTGCAGTTTCTGCATTTCCTTCATGGACGCGTAGCTCTTGTTTCCCAGCGGCCAGAAGAGGATCTTGATCAGGATGGTGAGGATGATGATCGCGATGCCGTAGTTGCCCACGTAGTCGTTCATGAAGTTGAGCGCGACGAGCATCGGCATGGCCAGCCACTTGAGCCAGTCGCCGAAATCGATCGCGTTCTCGAGGCCGACCTTCATGGGCTTCAGAATCTTGTAATCCTTGGGACCCATGTAGAGCGAATAGAAGAACATCCCCGCCTGTCCGGGCGGAATGATGTGTTTGGGGCCCTTGAGGCTGACGGTGACCATGTTCTTGCCGTCGCGTCCGACGAGGAGGCTCGTCAGCGAGGGGTTCTGCGGAACGAGGGCGGCCATGAAGTACTTGCTCTCATAGCCTGCCCAGGAAACATCGGGACCCGCAGCCTGGTCCTTTTCGATCTTCTTGACTTCGACGCGGTCGATGCTCTTGCCGATGTAGGTGACGGGCCCGTCGTGGCCGTAGCTGTCTTCCTCCGCCTGCGGGTCCACCCACTGATGCCAGTTGAGCGCCGGGTTCTGCGTCAGCGTGCGTGTCGAAAGGTTGTAGATCCGGACTTCCAGATCGACGTTGTAGCGGTCGGGATAGAGGGTGAAGATCTTTTCGACCTTGACCTCATTGCCGAAGGTCTTCGTGAAGGTGAGCCGGCGTCCCTCGCTGCCTGTCGTCAGACTCAGGGATTCGGCGTCCGCATCGAATTTTGCGGCCGCCGGGATGTTGACATCCGACTCGGGGAAGGAAACGGAAAGCGGCTGCGGCATCCCTTCGAGGACCTTCACGAGTTCGAAGGGCTCCCCGGCACCGGGAGCGGGTTTCTTTTCCTTTTGCCCGAAGAACGCCAGCAGATCCTGCCAGCGGTACTGGCGGTTCTCCGGCAATGCGCGGCTGAAGTTTTTCAGCGTGAAGGACTTGAGCGACGCGCCCCTGTTGGTGAACACGGCCGAATACAGGGCCGTCTCGACGCGGATGTCCTTTTCCGGGGTCTTGTCATCCTCGGCGGAGAGCGTCTTGGCTACGAGAACCGCCGCCGGTCCCGGCGCGGGCTGCGCGGCTGCAGGCTGCGCCGGGGCCGGTTTGTCCTTTGCGACCTTGTCCTGGGGGGCCGTCTGCTCCATCTGCTGGCCGGGGGGCGGAACCGGTTTCTGCATGAAAAAAGTCTGATAAACGAACAAGACCGCCATCGACAGGACGATGGCCAACAGGGTCTTCTTATCCATCTGCTACCTCCGTTCGGGGGTGGGGGGATGATCTACTTCACGGGATCATAGCCGCCCGGGTGCCAAGGGTGGCATTTCGCGATGCGGATGCAGCCCAGCAGAACTCCGCGAAACGGGCCGTGCATCCGGATCGCTTCGACCGTGTATTCGGAACAGGTCGGGGCAAACCGGCAGGAAGGGGGAAAAATGGGGGACAGGGCCAACTGATAGATCCTGACCAGGAGGATCAGGATCTTCTTCAGCAAGTCTATGAACATGCCTTTGTTTCATCTCCCTGCGGGATCAGCAACTCTTCCAGCTCCCGGCTGACTTTTCTGAAGGTGAGGTCGTCACGGTGTCTTCTCGCGATCACCACGATGTCCCTGGCGCCCGGCAAACGGGTCTTGTTCAATCGGAAGAATTCCCTGACGAGTCGCTTGATGCGATTCCGCTTGACCGCGTTTCCTACCTTCTTGCTGACCGTGATCCCGAGCCGCCTTGTACCCGATGTGTTCTCCAACGAAACGACGACGAAATGCTGCGAGCCTTTTCTTGCGCCCCTGTCGTAAACAACTTGAAAATCCTTGCGATTTCGAATTCTTTCATCTTTGCGGAACGAAGATTTTTCCATGGCCCTCGGAAGGGGCTACACGGTGAGTTTCTTGCGGCCCTTCGCCCGCCGCCGGCTGAGTACCAGTCTTCCCCCCTTGGTGGCCATGCGGACGAGGAAGCCGTGCGTTCGCTTCCTGCGCGTGTTGCTCTTGTTGGTAAGGTTCTTCTTCATGGGTCGGTGCTCCCGGTCGAATTTAGTAAGCTGTCACATAAACCACAATCGATTCCGGATGTCAAGGCGAAATTCCCCGCGGGGGAAGGAAGAAAAGTCCGGTATTGTCAGCCCCTTGCAATTGTGCGAGGATGCCTGCCCGGAGGCGGGGATGGCGGATTTCCGCATGGTGACGGAGTTTGAACCCCGGGGCGATCAGCCCCGGGCGATCGAGGAACTGGTGCGGGGCATCGAGGAAGGGGCCGAGCACCAGGTGCTCCTCGGGGTCACGGGATCGGGAAAGACCTTCACCATGGCGAAGGTCGTCGAGCGGGTCCGGAGACCGACGCTGGTCATCGCCCACAACAAGACCCTGGCCGCCCAGCTCTACGGCGAGTTCAAATCCCTTTTCCCGGACAACGCCGTCGAGTATTTCGTCAGTTACTACGACTATTACCAGCCCGAGGCCTACATTCCCAGCACGGACACCTACATCGAGAAGGACTCGTCCATCAACGAGCAGATCGACAAGCTCCGTCATTCCGCGACGCGTTCCCTTCTGGAGCGCCGGGACGTCGTCATCGTGGCGAGCGTTTCCTGCATCTACGGCCTGGGTTCGCCGGAGGAATACGGCGGCATGCGGTTCCTCCTCGAAGAAGGAGCGGAGATCCAGCGCGACGAGATGCTGCGGCGCCTCGTCGAGATTCAGTACGAACGCAACGACGTCGACTTCCACCGCGGCACCTTCCGCGTCCGCGGGGACGTGGTCGAGATCTTTCCGGCCTACGAGGAAGAGCGGGCCCTGCGCGTCGAGTTCTTCGACGACACGGTCGAGGCGATCTCCGTCATCGATCCGCTCCGCGCGAGAAAACTGGAGCCGCTGCGGCGCATCGCGATCTATCCCGGAAGTCATTACGTGACGGAAAAGGAAAACATGCGGCGGGCGGTTCGGGCGATCCGTGAGGAGCTCGCCGCGCGCCTCCGGGAATTGCGGGGGGAAAACAAGCTCCTGGAGGCGCAGCGCCTGGAGCAGCGGACGAACTTCGACCTGGAGATGATGGAGGAGATGGGGTACTGCCAGGGGATCGAGAACTATTCCCGGCACATCACCGGACGGGCGCCCGGTCAGCCCCCTCCGACCCTGATCGAATACCTCCCCGCGGATGCGCTCGTCATCATCGATGAGAGCCACGCGACGGTTCCCCAGCTCGGCGCCATGTTCCGCGGCGACCGCTCCCGCAAGGAGACGCTCGTGAAGTACGGTTTCCGGCTTCCGTCCGCTCTCGACAACCGCCCGCTGACGTTCGAAGAGTTCGAGGCCTTCCACCGGCAGACCATCTACGTATCGGCGACTCCCGCCGCCTACGAAATGCAGAAGGCGAAGGGACGCGTCGTGGAGCAGATCATCCGGCCCACGGGCCTGACCGATCCGGAGATCCTGGTCCGACCGGTGAAGAACCAGGTGGACGATCTCCTGGCCGAGATCCGCCTCCGCGCCGGACGCGGCGAACGGGTGCTGGTGACGACGCTGACCAAGCGCATGGCCGAAAACCTCACCGGCTATTACGAGAGGCTGGGCGTGCGGGTCCGCTACCTTCATTCCGACATCCATACCCTCGAGCGTGTGCGCATCATCCGGGACCTCCGGCTCGGGGAATTCGACGTGCTGGTCGGCGTGAACCTGCTCCGGGAGGGGCTGGATCTGCCGGAGGTGTCGCTTGTCGCGATTCTCGATGCGGACAAGGAAGGATTCCTCCGCTCGGAGCGGTCGCTGATCCAGACCAGCGGCCGGGCCGCGCGCAACGTTTCCGGGCAGGTGATCCTGTATGCCGATGCCGTGACGGACTCCATGAAGGCCTGTCTGGACGAAACGAACCGGCGCAGGAGACTGCAGCGGCGCTACAACGAAGAGCACGGCATCACGCCCGAGAGCATCCGCAAGGCCGTCAGCGATGTCCTGGCCTCGATCTACGAAGCGGACTACGTGACCGTCCCGATCGACCAGGGGAAGACGGCGGGCCTTGCCGGCGGGGAAGACGCCGAGGCGGCGATCCGGCGCCTGCGCGGAGAGATGAAGGCCGCAGCGGAGCGGCTGGAATTCGAGAAGGCCGCGAAACTGCGGGACGAAATCCGCGAGCTGACGGCGTTCCTCATGGCGACGGGGGAAGGCCCGGCGGGCGACGGATCGGAGGAGCAGGGACCGGAACAGCCTTGATCGGTTCGGCTGAATTGGATACGATAAACACCCCCTGCGGCCGGGGATTGCCCTGAACGACGGGAAACCGGCCGGGCGGATTCCGGATGGAAATGGAGGATGAAGGAATGAAGAAGGTAGGAGTGGTTCTGTCAGGCTGCGGCGTCTACGACGGGTCGGAAATCCACGAGGCGACCCTCACGCTGTATTTTCTCGATCGACTCGGGGCGAAGATTCTCTGCATGGCGCCCGATGTCGCGCAGATGCACGTGATCGACCACGTGAAGGGAGAGCCGGTGGAAGAGCGGCGCAATGTCCTGGTCGAGGCGGCGAGGATTGCCCGCGGCGAGATCCGCGATCTCAAGGATGTGAAGGCGGCGGACCTGGACGCGCTCATCTTCCCCGGCGGATTCGGCGCCGCGAAGAATCTCAGCGACTTCGCCGTCAAAGGCGTCGGCTGCATGGTCCATCCCGACGTCGAACGCCTGATCCGGGCGATGCATGCGTCGAAGAAGCCGCTCGGCTTCATTTGCATCGCCCCGGTGCTGGCCGCGAAAGTCTTGGGATCGTTCTCCCCGCGTCTGACGGTCGGTTGCAACAAGGAAACCGCCGCCGCTCTGGAAAAGCTGGGAGCCAGGCACATCGTTTGCCGCGTGGACGAAGTGGAAGTGGATGCGGAGCAGAAGATCGTCACGACGCCGGCGTACATGCTCGGACCGTCGATCGCGCACGTTGCCCAGGGGATCGAAAAACTCGTGCATGCAGTGGTGAAGCTCGCGGGTTGAGGAGCCGGTGCGGAATGAAAAGAGGGCGTCCCGGACCGGGGCGCCCTCCGATACCGATACGGTTCTGCCGCCTGTGCCCTCAGAACTCCTTGAAGTTCTCATTCCCCATCGGGATCCCCTGATCCGGTTTCACTTCCCTTGCATGGGAAGCCGGTAACGGGGCCTTGCCGAGCCTCTCCCGTTTTGCGGGAAGGGGCGGAACGTTTCGCACCGCAGCCGCGGCGGTTCCCGGGGAAACGGAGAACACCCTCCGACCGCCTTCGACGACGCCGATCAGATCCGCCACGTACCCTTTCATCTGCATCGCCTGGGCGTTCAACTCCTCGGAGGCGGACGCAGATTCCTCCGAACTCTCAGCGGTCTGCTGCGTCACCTTATCCATTTCGGCGATGGCCGTGTTCAATTGGCCGATGCCCTGCGCCTGCTCCTCCGAGGCCACGGCGATTTCGTCGACCAACTGTCCGATCTTCGCTGCGATCTCCTTGTTTTCGCGAAAGGCCTCCTGCGTCAGCTTCGTCAATTCGTTTCCGTTGCGCACCGCCGCGATCGTACTCTCGATCAGGCTGCTCGTGTTCTTCGCCGCTTCCGCCGCGCGCATCGCCAGGTTCCGCACCTCGTCCGCAACCACCGCAAAGCCCGCGCCCGACTCCCCGGCCCTCGCAGCCTCCACCGCCGCGTTCAACGCCAACAGGTTGGTCTGAAACGCAATTTCGTCGATCGTCTTGATGATTTTCCCGGTCTCCTCGCTCGACTTGGTGACTTCCGCGATCGCCCCGGCCATGTTCTCCATGTGGCTGCCCACTTTCTCCACGATCCTTGCCGCGTCCGCCATCATCGCCTTGGCCTGGCCGGCGTTCTGCGCGTTCTTCTTCGTCATCGACGACATCTCTTCCAGCGAGGCGCTCGTTTCCTCCAATGAGGACGCCTGATGCGACGTGCCGTCGGCCAGATCCTGCGACGCCGAGGCCACCTGGGAGGCGGCGGCCGATACCTGTTCGGACCCGTCCGTCAGCCCCGAGACGACGCGGTTGATCGGCCCCGTAATGGAACGAACGACGTAGATTCCCGCAAGGACCATGACGATTCCCACGATCAGGACCGTGATGACGATGCCCCAGATCATCCCATTCGCGGAGGCATTGATGGCCGTCCGATCCTTGCCGATGAAGAACATGCCGCCGATCTTGCCGTCCGCGCAGACGATCGGCCAATAGACGGTCGTGTAGGGCTTTTCCAGAATGATGTTCTTTCCGTTGAAATTCTTGCCCTCATCGAGAACGGCACGGATGACGGCGGGATTGTCCATTTTTGTTCCGACGGCCCGTTTCCCGTCCTTCTCGATCGTCGTTGCGACGCGGGTGTCGCCGTGGAAGATCGTGCATTCCACGCCGATGAACTTCTTGATGTCGTCTACGAAGCGGTAGTCGGAAGACAGGTCGAATCCCGGCGTCACGGACCCGATGATCCGATCGTTGGTCCTTACGGGATAGCCCGCGCGTAGAGAGAATTTCACCACCGTGCCTTCCTCGATGCCGACGGACGCTTCCCCGGAGAGGGCCTTCCTCACGTTGACCTGGCCCAGGACGCTGTCACCGGCCTTGTCGGAATGGCCGCGCGCCAGGACATTGCCTTTCGTGTCCGCGAAGGTGATGAATCCGATCCCATTCCGGGACATGACCTCGCGGCCCAACTTCCTCAGGAGGTCGCCGTCCGCCTTTTCCATGGCGGCAACCACCTCGGAGTTCGATGCGACCAGCGATGCCACGTCCAGCGCCTTCGTTTTCATCTGATCGACCTGCTGCTTCACGGCCATGGAAAGGTTGTTGACTTCGTTCACCGCCTGTGCCGCGTACCCCCTGGTGACCTGATAATAAACGATTCCCGCCACGGTGACCCCGATGATCACGACCGTCGCGAGCGACAGGCCGATCATCCGTTTCGCCAAAGACAGCTTCATAGGTCGCGCTTCCTCCTTGACCGTTCATTCCGTTTGCAGCCCGGTTTCTATGCCGCCTTTGCCAGCACGGTAATCTCGTCGCTGCTGAGGACGCGGTTGATGTCGA
>DAOSIS010000025.1:0-46126 GCA_035366835.1 Syntrophales bacterium
GCGTTTTTCACGGCGACATCCAGAGCGGGCTCGAGGACTATCCGGCCGGCTCCTTCGACTACGTGATCCTGAACCAGAGCATCCAGGAAGTCGAAAGGGTCGATTTCGTGATCGGCGAGGCCCTGCGGGTCGGGAGGAAGGTCGTCATCGGTTTCCCCAATTTCGCCTACTGGAAAGCGCGTTTCATGCTGTTCTTCCGCGGACGTGCCCCGATCACGCCCTCGCTCCCCTATCACTGGTACGATACGCCCAACGTGCGGTTCCTGAGCGTCACCGACTTCCGCGAGTATTGCGGGCAAAAGAACCTGCACGTTCTTTCGTCGCGCTACCTCGGCGAGAAGAAAGAGGTGTCGCTCTGGCCGAATCTGTTCGCCCTGAATGCGATCTTCCTTCTGACGAAGGCCGAAACCCCGCCGGTTTGAAAAGAAGAGAGGAACGAAAAGATGCCCGACAGGCCCAAGGCGATCGCCCTGTTGTCCGGCGGTCTGGACAGCACGCTGGCGGTGAAGATGATCATCGAGCAGGGAATCGACGTGCATGCGGTGAATTTCACGAGCCCGTTCTGCAACTGTTCGTCGCGCAAGGCGGGGTGCGTGCACCAGGCCCGCAAGGTGGCGGCGGAGTTCGGCGTGCCGATCCGCGTCATCGCCAAGGGCATGGATTACATGCGCGTCGTGGAGAACGCCCCCCACGGATACGGGCGCGGCATGAACCCCTGCATCGACTGCCGGATCTACATGCTCAGAAAGGTCCGCGATCTCATGGCGGAGATCGGCGCCGGCTTCGTGATCACGGGCGAGGTCCTCGGCCAGCGGCCGATGTCCCAGCGCCGGCCGGCCATCGAACTGATCGAAAGGGAGAGCGGCCTTGCAGGCAGGATCCTGAGGCCGCTTTCGGCGAAGTTCTTTCCGCCGACGATTCCCGAAGCGGAGGGAATCGTCGACCGGGAAAGACTGATGGCGGTCTCGGGCCGTTCACGGAAGGTCCAAATCGAACTGGCGGAGCAACTCGGCGTCAGGGATTATCCGTGCCCGGCCGGCGGCTGCCTGCTGACCGACCCGGTCATTGCCGAGCGTCTCCGGGATCTTTTCCTGCATACTCCGGACTACACGCAGGCGGATCTCGTCCTGCTGACCCTCGGGCGGCAATTCCGCCTGCATCCCGAGCTGAAGATCGTCGTCGGACGGGTGAAGGAAGAGAACGAAAGGATCCAGAAACTCGCCGGGCCCGGACAGTACCTCTATTCCCCCGGCGATTTCCGCGGTCCGTCCGTGCTGGCTGTCGGCATTCCGAGAGAGAGGGATGACACGACGATCGGGGAAATCATGGCCGGCTACAGTCAGGACGAGCGGAGCGAATACCTCGTCGAGAAACAGACGCGTCGGGCGCAAAGATCAAACTTTGCGGTCAAGGGGAGATTCCCGCGAAGGCGTCTGGAAGCGTATCGTATCGGTGCGGAGGTGAAGTTTCCGGACTGTCCAGCGGTGGAGACGCTTCCGGTGGGCGGATGAACGAGACCGCGCCACGAACCGCCATGGGCCGCTACCAATCCACACCCGTCTTCACGGTTCCCGGACTTCGGGGATCCGGGCCGGGCCGCTGGAAAAATCTTGTTTGCTTTGCGGGACGCCGGGCCGGCGCGCAGCCACCGGGTCCTTGCTCGGATAATGGCCTGCTGGGAGGACATCTTGAAGATCACCGTAAACGACAGGGAAGAGACGGTAGCGGAAGATTCGACCGTGGCGGATCTGATCGAAGGAAAAGGGCTGCATCCGGGAACCGTTCTTGTGGAGCATAACGGGACCATTGTCCTGCAGGGGCGATGGGGCACTACGTTTCTCAAAGACGAGGACCGGCTGGAAATCCTGCGGTTTGTCGGGGGAGGATGAGTTGATGAACGATGTCTTGAAGATCGGGGACCGGGAATTGACCGGCAGGCTATTTCTGGGGACCGGGAAATTTTCTTCCAACAGGCTGATTCCGGATGCGGTCAAGGCTTCGGGAGCGCAGGTTGTGACCGTGGCTTTGCGGCGCGTGGATCCGGAATTTGCGGAGGAGAATATCGCCGCCTTCGTGCCCAAAGACTGCGTTCTCATGCCCAACACCTCCGGGGCGAGAAACGCGCAGGAGGCGGTCCGGATCGCCCGGCTGGCCAGGGCGGCCGGCTGCGGCAACTGGGTGAAGATCGAAGTCATCACGGACAACCGGTACCTGCTTCCCGACAATTATGAAACAGTCAAGGCTACGGAAATTCTGGCTGCGGAAGGTTTCGTCGTCCTCCCGTACATGAGCCCGGACCTCATGGTCGCAAAGAAACTGGTCGATGCGGGTGCAGCGGCGGTGATGCCCCTTGGTGCGCCGATCGGCAGCAACCGCGGCCTCCGGACAAAGGAACTGATCAGGATTCTGGTGGAAGAAATTCCTCTTCCCGTCATCGTGGACGCCGGAATCGGACGTCCTTCCGAGGCGGCGGAGGCCATGGAGATGGGCGCGGCGGCTGTCCTTGTGAATACCGCGATTGCCACCGCCGCCGATCCCGTAGTCATGGCCGCTGCGTTCGGAATGGCCGTCCGCGCAGGTCGAATGGCTTGCCTCGCCGGCTTGGGCGAAGTCCGCGACGTCGCCAGTGCGTCATCGCCGCTTACGGGGTTTCTGAGGAGTGCGGCATCTCCGGCTTCCTCTCCCGAAAGCACCGGGCGGTGATGAAATAGGGGATTCCATGAGCTTCCACGAAGAAATTCAGCGATACGCGACTTTCGATTTCGACAGGTTTTTTGCAAAAATTTCAGGCTCAGAGGTCGAAAGAGCGATCGGTAAAGACCGTTTGAGCGAGAGGGACTATCTCACGCTGCTTTCGCCTGCGGCGGAAGATCATCTGGAGGAGATGGCGCTGAAGGCCCACCGATTGACCGTCAGGAACTTCGGACGCGTCATGCTGCTCTACACGCCTCTTTATCTTTCCAATTACTGCGTCAACCGTTGCGCATATTGCGGCTTCCAGGCAGGCAACCGGCTGGAAAGAAAAAGATTGGCGCCCGCCGAACTGATAAAGGAGGCGGAGACCATCTCCGCTACGGGACTGAAGCATGTGCTGATCCTGACGGGGGAGTCCAGAAAGCGTTCCCCGGTTTCCTATATCCGGGAGTGCGTAGACATTCTGAAGAGGTTTTTTTCATCGATCAGCATAGAGATCTACCCGCTGGAAGAAAACGAATATGCGGAACTGATATCCGCGGGTGTGGACGGATTGACCCTCTACCAGGAGGTGTACGACGAAACGGTATATGAGGAAGTGCATCTGTCCGGTCCCAAACGGGACTACCGGTTTCGGCTGGAAGCTCCCGAACGGGCATGCCGGGCGGGAATGAGAACGGTCAATGTCGGAGCTCTTCTCGGCCTGACCCGCTGGCGGGCGGAGGCTTTTTTCGCCGGCCTGCATGCGAACTATCTTCAGAACAGGTTTCCAGAAGTTGAAGTCGCCATGTCGCCACCGCGCATGCGTCCCCATCTGGGGGTGGGGCGGCCGAGGGTCGAGGTTGACGACAGGAATCTGGTGCAATTCGTCCTGGCCTTTCGGCTCTTCATGCCCAGAGGGGGCATTACGATCTCCACCCGGGAGTGTCCGGAGTTGAGGGATCGGTTGGTCAAATTGGGAGCAACCAAGATGTCCGCCGGTTCCTGCACTTCGGTTGGCGGCCGTTCCGACACGGCAGCGACAGATCAATTCGAGATATCTGACACTCGGAGCGTGACGGAAATGGCCGGAATGCTCTATGCTCAAGGATACCAGCCGCTGTACAAAGATTGGCAGTTCTTGCCTGCGGAAGAGCCGCCATCGACGTACGGTGCGGACTTTTCTTGAGAGAACGGGAGAAAGGATAACCGTCATGGGGAAAGAGTTCGCGCTCACTCGTCTGCTGAAATCGGACCTCTACGGAATTACCGCGGAGGAATACTCCCTCGGCAGAAGCAACATCGAAACCGCGGCGCTCATGATCCAGGCGGGTATCGGAGTGATTCAGTACCGCGAGAAAGAAAAGGACGACCGGCGGCAATATCGGGAATGCCTCAAGATCAGGGAAATGACGAAAAAGGCCGGAGTGGCCTTCATCGTCAACGACCGCGTCGACATTGCCTTGCTGACGGATGCGGACGGCATCCATCTGGGGCAGGACGACCTGCCTCTTGAAAATGTCAAACAGCTCGTGGGAGACAGGATGCTGGTCGGCCTTTCCACCCATTCTCCCGCGCAGGCCGAGGCAGCGGCGAGGACGGGCGCCGATTATATCGGGGTGGGACCTCTTTTTGCGACCGCCACGAAAAAAAACGTATGCGACCCGGTGGGATTGGAATATCTCGACTACGTCGTGAAGAATGTCCGCCTGCCGTTCGTGGCCATCGGGGGGATCAAGGAACACAACATCGCCGAAGTTCGGAGGAGAGGCGCCCGGTGCATGGCGCTTGTGACGGAGATCGTGGGGGCGCCGGATATCCAGGCCAAAGTGCGGGCCTTGAGGACAGCCCTGGCGGCTCGTTAGGAACACCGGCGCCGGAGGATCGCTGCATGACGAACAGAAAGCCGGATGAAAACCCGGAAGGATTGAAACGCTACGAGAGGCAGATCCTGTTCCCCGGGGTGGGGGAGGACGGCCAGCGAAAGCTTCTGCGTTCCAGGGCCGTCGTCATCGGCTGCGGGGCACTGGGATCCGTGATCGCAAACAACCTTGCGCGGGCGGGAATCGGGAATCTCGTCATCGCCGACCGCGACTTCATCGAATTGAACAACCTCCAGAGGCAGATTCTTTTCGACGAGGAAGACATCGCGAAGGGCCTGCCCAAGGCGACGGCGGCCGCCGGCAAGCTTCGCAAGATCAATTCCTCGATCCGGATCGAACCGATTGTGGCCGACGTCACATGGGCAAATATCGAGACGCTGATCGCCGGCGCCGACGTCGTCCTGGACGGAACGGACAATTTCGATACGCGCTGCCTGATCAACGACGCCTGCGTGAAGCACGGCATTCCCTGGATCTATGGCGGGGTCATGGCGAGTTACGGGATGTCGGCGACGATCGTTCCCCGCCAGACGCCCTGCCTGCGCTGCCTGTTTCCGAGAGCGCCCCTGCCCGGGGCTCTGCAGACCTGCGACACGGCCGGGGTCCTCGGGTCGGTGGTGAACACGATCGCCTCCATCGAGTCGATGGAGGCGATGAAATTGCTGATCGGCAGGGGGCGGCGGAATCCCGGCATCATCACGGTCGACCTCTGGGAAGACATTTTCGATACGATTCCTTTATCGAAACGGGAAGGAGATTGTCCGGCCTGCGGACGGGGTGATTACGAATATCTGGCGGCCCGGGAAGGGGTCCACACGACCTCTCTCTGCGGTCACGGCGCCGTTCAAGTATCGGTGAGGCCGTCCGGGAAGATCGACTTTCCGGTCCTGGCGCGTAGGCTCGAATCCGCGGGCAAGGTATGGTTCAACGAGTTTCTGCTCCGATTCAGCGTCGACGGATACGAATTGACCGTTTTCCCCGACGCCCGGACCATCATCAAGGGAACCACGGACGAGGCACTGGCGAAAACACTCTACGCGAAGTTCATAGGGGCATGACATGACATTGATCTACTTCGACAACGCCGCGACGACGTGGCCCAAACCGGAATCGGTCTACGAAGCGATGGATCGATTCTTCCGTTTGTCTGCGGCCAATCCCGGGCGTTCGGCCCACAAGATGGCGCTGACCGCGGAACAGGAGATGTCGCGCGTCAGGTTGAAGCTTGCCCGTCTCTTCAACGCGGCCGACCCGAACCGGATCGTCTTCACCTGCAATGCGACCGACGCCCTCAACATCGCATTAAAAGGCCTCCTGCGGCCCGGAGACCACGTCGTCACCAGCACGATGGAGCACAACTCCGTCGTCCGGCCGCTGAAAGCGCTGGAAAAGCGCGGCGTGACCGCGACCAAGGTCGCGGCCGCGAAGGACGGCCGATTGGAGCCGGGCGACGTTGCGCGGGCGATCAGGCCGGAAACCCGCCTGATCGTCACCACGCACGTCTCCAACGTCACCGGCGCCGTTCAGGCCGTTCATGACATCGGAGAGGCCGCGCGGCGGCGCGGCCTGCTTTATCTCGTGGACGGGGCGCAAAGCGCCGGAACCATACCCGTCGATCTGGCGGCCCTTCCGGTCGACCTTTATGCATTCACCGGCCACAAGGGGCTTTTCGGACCGCCGGGAACAGGGGGACTTTTTATCGGCGAGCGCGTCAATCTGGCCGGTTTCGACACGATCAAGGAAGGCGGGACCGGCATGCGGTCGGAAGAGGCCCTCCAGCCGGCCGAACTGCCCCATCGTTTCGAATCCGGTACGCCCAATACGGTGGGCCTGGCGGGTCTCGGTGCGGCGGCGGAGTTCATCTCGGGAATCGGCGTGGACAGGATTCGGGAGCACGAGATCGGCCTTATGCGGCGGCTTACAGAGGGATTGCGCCGGATCCGCGGTCTTCACGTATATGGTCCGGAAGACGTCGAGAAACAGGGTGCCCTCGTTTCTTTTACGGCCGACGGCTGGCAGCCGGCGGAGTTCGGGGGCGTCCTCGATCAGAGTTTCGGCATCGCCTGCCGCACCGGACTGCACTGTGCCCCCGATGCGGTGAAGACCATCGGCGCCTATCCGCTCGGGACCGTCCGTCTGAGCCTGAGCTACTTCAACACGATGGAACAGGTCGATGCGGCATTGGCCGCCATAGAGAGGATCGTCGGTTCAGTCGGTCCGGAAGCGGTGCGGCTCAGGGAATAAAGACCCCTGGGGATCTTGAACATCATTCGCTCGCTTACCCCGCGGCAAGCCGCGGGGAATGCGCTCGCTGCCGGATTCATTCTTTGCGAAAGGATCGCCCAATGGATGAGAGACTATACGGCGTCTTTGCCGTCAAAGAGATCGTTTGTGACGGCGATGCCGTCAAGCTGATCGATACGGGAAAGAGCGTGATCGGCGAAATATCACTGAAGATCTATATCAACGGCATCGAATACGCGTCCCTCCTTTGCCTCAACCAGTTGACGGAGGAATTGGCGCTCGGGTTTCTCTACAGCGAAGGCGTGATCGATACGATCGAGGACGTAGCGTCCATAACCTACAACGAACGACTCTTTGCCGTCATGATCGATCTTGCTCCCGGGAAGGCCGTCGAAAGGTGCGAGAGCCTGCGGAGCGTTACATCCGGGTGCGGGAAGTGCTTTACCTACATCAACCCCCTCAAGAACGACAAATTCCTGCCCCTATCGAGTCAGGGCATGTTCCCCCTCCGCGACATCCTCCACGCCATGAAAGAGTTCGAGCGGCGCTCCGAGATTTACAGAGAAATCGGCGGGGTTCACAGCGTCTTGTTCCATCATCACGACTTCTCGGTTTTCAACGAGGACATCGGACGGCACAATTGCTTTGACAAGATCGCGGGCGTTCTCATCAGAAACGGCAAAATGCATTTCGCCGGGCAGGGAATGCTCTTCGTGAGCGGGAGGGTTTCTTCCGAAATCATCACCAAGGTCATCCGGCTCGGCGTCCCCATCCTCGTTTCCCGGTCGACCCCCACGGCTGCAGCGGTGAATTTGGCCAGACAGTACAACGTAACGCTTCTGGGCTATGTGCGCAGCGACGCCGGGTATGTGTATTCCGGCGAAGAACGGTTGTCTTTGTGACGCGTCGGCATGGTCTGTATGAAGAAACCCGGCGATGGGCAAGAGAACGTCGAACGGAAAGTCCGGACATGAGAACGCCCTCTTTCGATCAGCCCCCTACCGCCCCGGAACAATCGTATCGCGTCCCTGAAATTTAGCGGTCAAGTTTTTTCCGCATGTTTCCGATTGATTTGTGACAAGCGGCGAGGCATATATAGATACGCTTCGTGCGTGTGGTATCCAACAATATGAAAGCGGAGGTGGTGAATGAATAAGGCTCAGTTGATCGAGGAAGTGGCGAAGAGTACATGCACCAAGAAAGAAGCGGCGGAGGCAGTGGAAACGGTACTCACCGTAATTCAGAAGGCGCTTAAGAAGGGCGATGCCGTTACGCTTACGGGATTCGGCACGTTCGGCGTCGCCAAGAGAAAGGCCCGCAAGGGTGTCAATCCCAAGACTGGCGAGTCCATTAAGATCGCCGCCAGGAAGGTCCCCGTGTTTAAGGCGGGAAAGGGCCTGAAGGACGCCGTAAAGTAGATCGAGGCAAATCGTGCGGCTCGAGGAGCCGTCCCTTTTGCCCGGGGACGGCTCTTTTTCCATCTGCCGTAGAGTACCTGGCCAAGAGGGGCCACCCCTGTTCTTATTTTACTCCGGCAAGTAAACCTATCCATGGTTGTCATGCCGGACTTGCTAAGCCTGCCCCGGACTCGATCCGGGGACATCCAGTCCTGTCCTGGATTCCCGCTGCAGTTTACCCTCGCGAAGGCGGGGGCGGGAAGGACAGGATTGGCATCTTTGGTTGCCGGAGTAATTTTCATGCAGGGGCTGCACCCGCGAACGATGAAAACGTTCCATAGCGATGCTATTTTCTGACTAATAAGCTATGGCATGAGATGCCACCTACGCCCGCAGGGTATATCCCTTTTCACGGAATAACGTCAGGCAAGCATCGACAACGTCCGCGTCGTAGTGGACACCTTTATATTTTTCGAGCTCGTCCAAGGCGGCATCAACACCCAATGCAGGTCGATAGGGACGGTGAGAGGCCATGGATTCCACCACATCAGCCACGGCCATGATGCGTGCCTCCATGAGAATCTCATCGCCTTTCAGCCCACGGGGATATCCCGATCCATCCATCCGTTCATGGTGCTGACAAACGATCTCCGCCAGGGGCCAGGAAGACTCTACCTCCTTCAGGATCTCGCATCCGGTTTGGGGGTGCCCTTTAATCAGGGCGAGTTCAATCTCGGAGAGTTTTGACGGTTTCGACAATATCTCCGCGGGGATGGATACCTTCCCAAGGTCGTGGACAATAGCTGCCAGGCGCAGTCCCTCGATCCTATCGGGATCAAGCCTCATTCCTGTGGCAATGGAGCGTGCAAGATCGGCAACTCTGCGTTGATGGCCGGCAGTATAGGGATCCCTTAATTCAACGGTTGTGGCAATGGCACGGACTGTGGCTCCCAGGGCTCTATGCAACCGCTCAACGCTCGCTTTCCGTTCCGTTATATCCGTGACAATTCCTTCATAAAAGAGCAGCTTTCCGTTGTCGTCACAAACCGTATGCATGTTCCTGGAAACCCAGACGACACTGCCGTCCTTCTTGTAGAACTGGACTTCACGGCTATGGACTGTCGGCTGTTTTTCCAGTAACTTCATGGTCCTTATGCGTTCCTCCGGATCGACATAAATCTGACGTCCGATATCGGACATGCTGGAAATCAGTTCTTCCGGGGACTCGTATCCGAGTATTCGTGCCATGGCCTGATTTGCCAGGACAAATCTTCCTTCAGGCGTTGATCGGTAAATGCCTTCCTGGGCATTCTCGAAAATACTCCGATATTTTCCCTCGCTCTCACGCAAAGCCTTTTCCGCTTGCCTGCGGTCGGTAATGTCGTGAATGATGGAGTGAAGGAAATCTTTTCCCCCGACTTCGATTTTGCTGCTAAACACCTCCACATCACGGATCGACCCATCCGCTCGTCTGTGGCGAAACTCAAAGTGTATTCGTTTCTCCGTTCTGGCCTTTTCCATTTCCTCCTTTATTCTCTCAGACGGAAGCGTATTGATATCCTGAATGTTCATCTGTTTCAGATGTTCCCGCGACCGTCCATAGAAATTCGCCGCCGCTGCATTGGCGTCAACGATGTTACCGTTGTTCGGATCGATGATCAGCTTAACTGCAGCATGGTCTTCGAAAAGCTTTCGGAAGAGCATTTCGCTGTTGCGTCTTCCCTCTTCCGCCCGCTGGTACTCCTGGCGGGTTTGCTTACGCTCTAATGCGGCGGTAACCGCCGCTCCCAGCCTCTTGATGTGCTCCTTGATGATATAGTCCCAGGCGCCGGCCTTCATGCAGGCCACTGCAGTTTCTTCATTCATGGAGCCCGTGATGATGAGAAAAGGCGTTTCCGGGACACGCTCCAGCGCCAGTTTCAGTGCCGTCATGCCGTCGAAGTTGGGAAGCCTGTAATCCGACAGAATTATATCCGGTCGAAAAGACTCCAAATTTGCGAGGTAATCTTTCTGAGTTTCGACACGCCGGAACACAGATTGTGGAATGGCTTTCCGAATCTCTCGTTCGCAGAGCTCCGCATCCGTAGGCAGGTCTTCGATGATCAAGACTCGCAATTCCTGTTTCATTCGTTCTCCCTTCCCTCACAGCCGCGTGACGCCGGTCAGCCAAGTTATCCGGCGCGTGAAGATTCACTTGACAGGCGGCTGGTTTACCAACAGCCAGTAAAGGCCCAAGCTGCTCATTGCATCCAGAAAGTCGTCAAAATCGACCGGTTTGATCACATAGCTGTTTGCTCCCAAAGCATAGGCCGCTTTGATGTCTGGATCTTCCTTCGACGAAGTCACAACCACCACTGGAATAGACTTCATCCGTTCGTCTGACTTGAGTGCCTTCAGGACTTCCAGGCCATTCACCTTCGGCAACTTCAGGTCCAGCAGGATCACCTTCGGGAGATTCAATCCAGTCCGTCCCTCGTAGGCGCCGCGGCAAAAGATGAAATCGAGTGCCTCCTCACCATCTTCCACCACATGCAGGGGGTTGGCGAGGTTGCGCTTCTTGAGGGCCCGGATGGTCATCTCGGCATCACGCGGGTTGTCCTCTACCAGCAGAATGTCAATCAGTTCGGTGTTTATCATGGTCCCTCTCCTTTTCTGTGTCCCTGAAGAGACGCTTCTTGTTCTTTGAGTTACGAAACACATCATGCCTTCATCGTGAAATAAAACGTCGCTCCCTTGCCCGGTTCGCCTTCGGCCCATATGCGACCGCCATGGCGAACGACGATTCGCTGAACGATTGCCAGCCCCACGCCCGTCCCCGGAAACTCCCTGGTGCTGTGGAGGCGCTGAAACACGCCGAAAAGTTTCGGCACATATTTCATGTCGAACCCGGCACCATTGTCCTGGACTTTATAAACGACTTTGCCGCCCTGCTCTCCCGCACTTACCTTTATGGCGGCCCTCTCCTTTTTCGCCGAGAACTTGACGGCGTTGGATAGAAGGTTCGTCCAAACCTGTCGGATAAGAGTCGGGTCACCCTGGGCTTGGGGCAGAGGAAGGACTTCAAAATCGATCCGCTCCCGCTCCTGCTGGCTTGTCACTTCAAAAAAGACAGACCGCGCAATGGTCGTCATGTCAATGTCTGAAGGCTCCATGGTTGTCCGGCTGATCCGCGAGAAAGCCAGCAGGTCGTCGATGAGCTTCCCCATCTCCCTGGCGCTGGCGCTGATGACATTACAGACACGCTTTCCTTCCTCGTCGAGTTGGGGCGCATGGTCCTCCAGCAGGATGTGACAATAACCGTCCACGGCCCGCAACGGGGCCCGGAGGTCATGAGACACGGAATAGGAAAACGCCTCCAATTCCCTGTTGGCGGCTGCGAGCTGGGCCGTGCGGTCGGCAACGCGCTGCTCCAGCTCCCCGTTAAGCGTGCGTATTTCCTCCTCGTCCTGCTTGCGTTTTGTGATGTCTAGGATGAATCCTTCCAGGTAGATGTTTCCCTCTGGTGTCTCGCTTAGTCGGCCGTTGATCGCTGCCCAGATAATACTGTTGTCCTTCCGTCTCATTTGACATTCGAAGTCTCTAACAGATCCCTGTTCCCTGAAAATGCTGAGGGATCTCTCCCTGTCATCCGGATTTACATAGATCTGGCGGCCAATGTCTGTCACCGTCTTGACGGCTTCCTGCGGAGATGCGTAGCCGAACATCCTGCTGAAGGCCATGTTCACACTGATTAGTCGGCCATCCGGTGTCGACTGATATAGCCCTTCCACGGCGTTATCAAACAGCTCCCGGTATCTTTGCTCGCTTTCACGTAATTGCTCTTCCATTTGCTTGCGCCGGGTGACATCCTCGAATAAGCCGAGGACGGCAAAAACTTCTCCCTCATGATTTCTCACGGGTGCCTTGATTGTGCGGACCCAATACTCTTTGCCCTGTGCAACGTATGGCTCCTCGATGTCTTTCGGTTCTCCCGCCTGCATGACCGCGCAGTCGTCCGCACGGTATCTCTGGGCGAGTTCGGCAGGAAAGATCATCGTGTCGTCGCGCCCCGGGAAGTCATCCGGTTTAAGCCCGACGCTGTCTGCATAGCTTTCGTTGACCATGATGTAAACAGAGTTCCGATCTTTAAGGAACAGCATCTGCGGAATGCTCTTCACGATGGCGCGATTCAGGGCCTCGCTCTCCCGCAACGTCCTTTCCGTCGCCCTCAACTGCTGATTCGACGCCTCCAGTTGCTGGTTCGAGGCGCGAAGTTGTTGCTCGGTTGCCCGGAGCTGCTGGTTGGCGGCTTCGAGTTCGGCCGTGTGCTCCTCGACCAGCTCTTCAATCTGCCGGCGGGCTCTTGCCGGTCTCTGCTCGGCTTGCTTATTCGCAGTGATGTCGATAGCGCCGCCCGTGGTTTCCAGTTCGCCGATACGCTGTTGGAGCCGCTCGATCTCTTTCAACAGATCAGCCTTTGTTGTACGCTTCATGACATTACCCCTCTTGCGTCCCAAGGCGACATTTTTCCCTTTCTTTCCCGGCAGAGCCGAGCGCTTCGACTTCCCAAAGCGTACGCTCAGTCGAATCGCCAACTGTGTAGGTCACGCGTCCGCAACCGACATCAAGGGAACAGCTCCTCCGCTGTGTACCGCCAACCTCCATCGCGACAGGCGTGATACTCATTCTGCGCAGGATCTCGGCAAGCGACTGGGCAATCTCAGGACCGGGGCTGTAGTGGTCATCGCCCAGGAGATTACCGCCACCGATGAGGCATGCATAGATCCGAGACTCTTTCGTCCCGAGATCCGCCATTTTCCGCATCATCTCCTGCATCGCGTCCTCTGCATACCTTGTCCTCCCCGACGGGTCTCGGTCTCGCGAAGCTCCTGGAAGCATCACATGAGCCATACCGCCGATGCGGCAGTCGGGGATAAAGACGGCAACCACCACGCATGAGCCGATTGCACTTGCCCGGAGGACGCCTTCTCCCTTGCAGACTCCGACTTCACCGGAGTTGACGGAAATCTCGTTCTTCATGGATCTTCCATTCTGCGCCCCGCCGTCTCAGCGCATCGGCTTCAACGGCCGCCCGTCTCATCGTATTCTTTCTTCCTTGCGAATGCGAGATGGACAGTGGAAACGAGATGGATTACATCGTGGTGGGGAATGGACAAAACCCTTGGTAAATCGGGCCTCTTATAGATCAGCCTAGGCATTTATCCACCCCCGGGATTAAGGAAGGGTGACAATAAATATCCTAATCAAATCGACTTTTTTGTTCCCGATTATATGCCGCCTGTAAAATTAATCAACATTATTTTGATGTTCTGCTGAATCCCCCGTTGCATTCCTTTTGAAAAGAAGTAAGATTGCGCGACAGTACGGAAACACCTCGTTGGAAGGACGAACTGCCGGCACGTTCAACAACAAGATTCCATGATGAGAGCCTTCCGGTACGATACGAACGCCACTGACGTTGGACCGGAAATCATCGCCCCTTCCGTCCTCGCTCCGATTCCATCGTGGCCTCCATGAAAGATGTGCGGCCCCAAGGTCTGTCTTCAGATCGTGAACGGTTAGACCCGCCCATGGCTGTTCGGGACGGACGTTTCCGGAGGATCCTATGAAGAGCCTGACGAAACTTGCGGTTCTGGCTGGTATTGCGCTTCTGTTTCCGGCGGCGACGGCGCAGAGTCAGCCGACGTCTCTGCCGATATTCACAGGGGGGCTCACCGAGCCCTCCGACAGGGCGGTTCAGTTCATCATCGGACGCGCCCGGGACACGCAGGGAACTCCCCTGCGATTCATAGAGAAAAAAGTCCTTCCTGACGATTTTCGCAAGAACCTGAAGGCATCGTCACCCGGCCTCTACATATCCGCCCTGTCCACCTACCGGCGATGCTATCCGGAAACGCGGGCGCTTGGCGCGTTCGATTTCCCGCTCCTGGCCAGAGACTGGGCGGACGCCCGCCGGGTACTCAACGGCGCCGCCGGCCTGGCGGTGGCCGAGGGGCTTCAGGAGGCGGGCATTCAGGTGATGAATTTCTGGGACGGGGAAACGCGGGTGATCAGTTCCAATACCCCCATCGTTTTTCCCGACGATCTAAAAGGAAAGAAAGTGCTCGGCCCGCGGACCTTCGCGAGTGTCTCCGTCATCGAGCAGGGCGGGGGCATCCCCGTTGCCTTCTCCTTCGCCGAAGCCCCGGCTGCATTGGGAAGAGGGGCCGCCGATGCGGCGGACGTCCCGCTCGATTTCTATGCGCTCGCGCTGACGGATGTTCAGAAATCCGTGCTGCTCAGCAATCATTCCTTCGACCCGATCGTGGTTGCGGCGCCGATGAAAACCCTGAAGTCGCTGGGAGCGGTTCAGCGCGGTTTTCTGGAGGGCGTGATCCGCCAGGCCACGGAGTACCAGACCCGGCAAGCACTGGCCGTGCAGGAAAAGTCGCTCGCCGTACTGAAGGAGCGGGGCATCAAGATCACTGCCCTGTCGGAAGACGCCCGCCTTTCCTTCCGCGCCGCCGGTTTCACCCGGGCGGCGCTGAAAAGCACGGAATCCGTATTCGCCGGCACGTCGCCGGTTCTGAAATCGGCCGGCATGGCTCAGGCTCAGGGACAGCCGCTGGCGTCCTATTGGAAAGTCTTCTTCGCAACCAACCGCGAGGCGGCGAACCGGAAATTTACCGGGGACATCGGCACGGGCCTGCTTTACGGACAGGCCGACGTCGAACTCCCCACGGACGATCTGGTCAATACAAGCCCCGAAATGAGACACATGCTGCGTTTCGCCGCCAGGGGCGGGGGCGTCATGGTCGAATGGGACAAGGTCTCCGAGGCACCGTTTCCGGATGGCTTCGCAAAGGCGAAGCGCGTCATACCGGCACTGGCGCCGGTTCTCTATGTGCACGGCTTTGCCAATTCATTCGACGACGCCCTGACGAGTGCCGCGCGGATCGGCTGGAATACTGGACGTCCGGCCGTGGCTTTTGCGTGGCCCTCACGCGGCTCGGTGACGCCCGGCGACTACCGCGCCGACCAGCAGACCGCCGACGGGAGCCTGAACGCCCTTGCGCTCGTACTGGAAAGGCTGGGCCTCGATTACGATACCGTCACGGATGTCGACATCGTCGTGCACAGCATGGGGGCAAGGGTCTTGCTGGGCGCCCTCGAGGCGCTCGCGAAAAGGAATTTTCCGGCGAAGCCGCCCAAGTTCCGCCAGCTGGTGCTCGTGGCGCCGGACGTTGCATCGGCGAGGCTGCGGCAGTGCCGGGTGCAGCTGACGAAATATTTCGACAGGAAGGCGACGCTTTACGTTTCCGACCACGACCTGGCGCTCAGAATTTCGCGCAAGTTCCTGAATCCGGACGAGGGGGATCGGGCAGGCCTGGCACCCCCGGTGCTGGTGGAGAAAGAAATCGAATCGATCTTCATCGGCCCGAATGACTTTTCATTCCTCGGGCACTCGTACCACGAACTGAACGGAGTGATTGCAACGGATATCGTTATACTTTTGTCCTACGGCACAGATGCGCAGAGGCGGCACGGCAACGGGCTGTCGCACAGCGGACAGGGTTATTACGAATTGCACCGGCTGAGGGATTCGTAGGAGGGGCAAGGGACGGTGCCGGCCCTTCGGGCCTCGCAATGACGGCTTATCATTCGTCATTGCGAGGCGTAGCCGAAGCAATCTGCAGTTCAAAAGCGAGATCGCCGCGTCGCCGACGCCCCTCGACAATGACCGATCCTCTCCTTCATCTCAACCGGTAGATCGGGTAATCCTTCCCGAAGTTGACGATCAGCGGCGTCTGTTCGTGCCCGATCTGCCTGGAGATGTTCGTGGTCATCTTTTTCGAGTACTCGCCCAGGCCCACGATGCTGACCTTGCCGTCCCCGTTCCTGTCGGCCTGCCGGTTGTTGTTCAATCCGTCCAGCAGGGCGTGGGTGAAGAGCCCGTTGCCCTTGTACCCGTCCATCGCCGCCTGCTGGTCGCTCGCCGATGCGTAGATGTGAAGCCCCATCTTCTTGGCCAGGACGGACATCCGCGCGTCGTAGAGGCCGCTGATGATGGTGTCCACGCCGCCCGCGTGGCAGGTGTCGAAGATCAGGAGCTGGCTCAGGGATTTGATCTTCTTGGACATCTCCACGATCTCGTTGGAGCTGATCACGTTCGCGTCGCTCACCTGTCCGTCGAAGTCGTGGGTCAGCACGTAATACTGGTTCTGCAGCAGCACGCCGTGGCCGGCAACGAAGAGGATGAAGCTATCGCCGGGTTTGATGAACCGCGCGAGCTCGTCGATCTTCGCGCCGATGTCGGCCTTCGTCGCCTCCGCGTCCGTAAGGCGGGTGTAGTGGATGTTCTTCGGTTCGTACAGCGTCGCGGCCTGAACCCTGATCTTCTCCTCCAAGTCCTTCGCGTCCTTGGCGGCGTACTTGAGATTGATGCCGCCGCTTCTGTACCGGTCTATGCCGATCGACAGGACGTAGAGGTGCGGATCGCCCGGCCTGACTCCGGAGTTGAAGTGAACCGTCTTCAGGGCGCCTTGGATCGTGTTGCCGGCGTTGAAAGCCGTCACGCTCACCTCGTTCTCACCGGCGATCGGCTCGATCTCCCTGCAGTCTTCGAGGACATCGCCTTTGGGTTGGATGACGGTGGGCGCCGAGTCGGCCCTGCCCTTTACGGACACGCTCCGCATGTCGTCGTAGATCGCCTTGCTGTCCAGGGAGGCCAGCCGGGTTCTTTCGAACGATGACTTTGCAGCCTCACGGTAATAGCCGTCGGACTGGACAAGCTTCCCGTTGTGGAACAGACGGACTTCGCCGATCCCGCCCCCGGCGCTTTTCACCCGGTAACAGACCTTCACGCCGCGCCGGCCGGCGGCGGCGGGCTGGGACGTGAGCTCCACAAGGGGCGGCGGGCTCTTGATGGCGTCCTGCATGGTGATGGTCGCCAGCCTGCTGACGTCCTCTCCCCGCAGCTTGGCGACAACGATATCGGGGCGGTAGAAGACATCGTAGAACTTGTCCACGCCGTATGCCTGGTTTCCCACGACGACGCTCAGGTACTGCGCACCCTTCTCCGAGGAGTTGTAATAGCCCTCCTTGGTGATCGTGAGCCATTCGCCGTCGGAAAAGCCGACGAACATGGCCCGCTCCTCGCCCGTCCGCGCGTCGTACATCCGGACGGCGGAATCACTGAGATTGAGCAGCACGCGCTTGCCGTCCGGCAGATAGGCGCCGGAAAGCGCGTTGCCGGTGTAGAGGACCTGCACCCCCCTCCACGCATGGGAGAGGTCCGCCAATTCCCTCCCCGTCGCCACGTCCAGGACCTTCAGCGGCTTCGCGAATACCATGACCTGCGTGCCGTCAGGGGAAAGGGCGAGGCCGTTCACGCCGGACAATTCACCTGCCGCTCCGACCCTCTTGAACCCGGCAAACTGTCTCAGCGCCCGGCCGGTCCCTGCGTCCCACAGGCGGACCTCATCGTCGCACCCCGAACCCGTCATCACCATCTTGCCGTCCGGGGAAAAGACGATGGAGGCGGCGCCGGTCATCGACAGGAAGCCCGATTCGTGCCCCCGGACGCTCCAGATCTTTTTCGAAGCGGCGATGTCCCAGAGATGGAGAAACCCGTCTCCGTCGCCGATCAGGAGGTTCCTGCTGTCCGGGGAAAAAGCGGCGGCCACGCAGGAACCCTTGACGGGATATTTCCGGATGGCCCTCCAGCTCCCGGTATCGAACACGTACACCTGATGCCAGCTCGAGGCGACGAAATACCGGCCGTCACGCGAAAACTGGGCGTGGCAGACATACATCCCCGGCCCCTTGAACCCGGCGAATTTCCTGACGATCTTTCCCGTAGACAGGTCCCAGACGTTCAGCCCGTACTGGTCCTGTTCCTGCTCCTTTCTGACGGCGCTTCCTTTCCTGTCCAGGAAAGGCCTCGTCTCGCCGCCTGTCACCGCATATCTGCCGTCCGGCGAAATGGCGACCGCCATGGCAAGCTTGAACGTATTCGTTTCCTTGAATACCTGGCGCCCTTCGGCCAGATCCCACATCCTGAGAACGCCCAAGTCGCTTGCCGTAAAGGTGCCGCCGTTGTCCACCGTGAGGAGATAGCGGCCGTCGGGAGAGACAGATAGTGCGGATACGGCGCTCGCCTCCCTCTGAATATTCATGACCAGGTCCCCGTTGCTCAGGTTAACCTGCGGCACGGAGAATGGCTCGAGGGTTGCGCAGGAGGTGAGAAGCAGGGGCAACAGGAGCGATGCGGCCGGTTTCTTCATGTCTTCTTTGCCTCCTTCTCATTTCTGGTCGCCTATGATAGTAGATCAGGAAAATTCACGCAACTGCACCGACACCAACGCGGAGGGATCCCTATGAAACGCTTTTTCACGGCAGTTGTCTTCTGCATCGCGATCGGTTTCTTCCTTGCTGCCTGCATGGCACCGACGGCGGACAGCAAGAGGGGATACGGCGGGAAGAAGAGCATGCCGCGGCAGGCGCAGGAACAGGTTGTCGACGAAGGTACGGCACCCCGGTCCAAGTAGACCGTCCCGGCAAACAGCCGGCCTTTTCCTGTCATGCGCCGACCTTCATTCTTCCTTTCGAGGCTGTTTCTGAAGCTTTTCGGCCATCTCCTTCAGGCGCCGGCTTGCCCGGTCGTGGAGAGTGCCTTCGGGATAGGTCCCGTCGGGCCGCCGCTCCCCGGCGGGAACGCCCGTCAGGATTTCGATCCCCTCGTCGATCGTCCGGGCGGCATAGATGTGGAACCTGCCGTCACGGACCGCTTCGACCACCTCTTCCCTGAGCATGAGGTTCCCGATGTTCCGCTCTGGGATCAGGACACCGTGGTCGCCTGTCAGCCCTTTCGCCCGGCAGACCCGGAAAAATCCTTCGATCTTCTGGTTCACGCCGCCGATCGGCTGGATCTCGCCCCACTGGTTCACCGACCCCGTCACCGCGATGGACTGCCGAATCGGAATTCCCGACAGACTGGACAGAAGAGCGTACAGCTCGGCGGACGAGGCGCTGTCGCCGTCGATTTCTTCGTAGGATTGCTCGAAGCAGAGGCTGGCCGAGAGTGACAGGGGCTCCTCCTGGGCGTACTTCGATCCGAGGTAGCCGCCCAGGATCATGACTCCCTTGCTGTGGGTCGGACCGCTGAGTTCGGCTTCACGTTCGATGTTCACAACGCCGCTGCGCCCCAGGAAGGTGCTGACCGTGATCCGCATCGGCCTGCCGAACATGGCGTCCCCGACGGAATAGACGGACAGTCCGTTGACCTGCCCGACCTTCCCGCCCTCGACATCGATCATGATGACGTCCTTCGCGATCATCTCGCGTATCCGCTCGTCGATCATGTTGTGGCGGAATGCCTTTTCCTCGACGGCCTTCGTGACGTGCTTCGCGGCGATCAGTTCGGCCCCGTCCTGCGACGCCCAGTAATCCGCCTCCTGGACCCATTCCTTGATCTGTGCGAACCGGGCGGAGAGCTTCTGCTGGTCCCCGACGGCCCGTGCCGCATACTCGATGACTTTGGCGACGCCGCTGGGCTCCAGGTGCCGTGCGTTGCAGTCCTCGCAGAAACAGCGGATGACGGCCGCGTAGTCCTTCATGCTCTTTTCCGTGCGGTCGATCTCGAAGTTGAAATCGGCCTTGACCTTGAAGATTTCCCAGAAGTCTTCGTCGTGGGCGGAAAGCAGCTGATACAGGAAGGCATCGCCGATCAGGATGACCTTGACGTCGATCGGCATGGGCTCGGCCCTCATCCCCTGGGGAGCGAAGAGTCCGAATTGTTCGAACGGATCCTCGATCCTGACCTCTTTGTTCCTGATCGCCCGCTTCAGGGTGACCCACACTCCCGGGTTCAGGAGGACATCGCGGGCGCTCAGAAGCAGAAAGCCGCCGTTGGCGAGGCTCAGGGCCCCGGGTTTGAGCATCGTGTGATCGCTCAGGTATCCGCCCAAGAGGAAGCGCCGTTCGATCTTGCCGAAGATGTTGCCGAAATTGGGGTTGGGCTCCGTGGCGACCGGCGGCCCCTTCCGTTCGCTGTTGTCCACGAAGACATTGACCTGAAAAGGCAGGAACGGGTTTCTTCCACCCAGGGCCTGGCTCATGGGAACGCCCAGGAGGGGGTTGACCGGCTCATCGGCGCTCTTGAACAACTCGAGGTTGCCCAGCGTGTACGCCTTCAGATCCGCCAGATAATGGGTCAGTTTCTCCGGGGCCCTGTATTCCTCCAGGAGCGGCGCAAAAAGCGCCGAAACGGTGAATTCGGCAACGTTCTTGTCCAGGTCCTGAAGGCGTTCGGCCGTCTCGCGCTGCACCGCGCTGGCCTTCTCGAAGTTCGCCTGAACGAACTTCATCAATTCCGCCTGTTTCGCGTCGAGTTCCTTCCGCTCGGACTCCTTGAGCGCGAGATACTCGTTCTCCTGCATCGGACGGTCGTTGACAATGGCAATCACGACGGGACCCACGGGCGTCATCTGGAGGGAGAATCCCTGGCGCCTCGCCTCTTCAGCCGTGCCCTTGAAGAGCTGCTGCTGTCGGTCGTGACCTTCCTCGAAGAGTTTCTTCTTCTGGGCCTGGTACTCCTCGCCGGAAAAAGCCCTGCCGAGATTCTCGCGAAGCTGCGACAGCACGCCGATGATCCTGTCGCGGAATTTCCTGCCCATTCCCTGGGGAAGATTCACGATCTGGGGACGGTCCGGCTCCTTGAAGTTGTGCAGATAGCACCAGTCTTCAAGGGGAGGAGCGGGCCGGACCGACGTCTGCTTGCTGATCAGCCGCTCGATATACTCCTTGACGATCGATGTCTTGCCCGTGCCGGACAAACCGGCCACAAAGATGTTGTACCCGGCATTGTGCATGTTCAGACCGAATTCAATGGCCCGGATCGCCCTCTCCTGGCCGACGAATTCGTCCAGGACCGGCAGGTCCTTCGTGCATTCGAACTGGAACTGGCCTGCATCGCACTGCCACCGCAGCTTTTCGATGGGCACGGCAAACTTGCTCACCTCCACGTCACCCCTCCTCTTGTCCTTATTTTCATCTCTCGGGGTGAATTCCCCGAAGCTTGCTTCGTTCCTTGTTGTTTTCGATAGCTCGTGGCTTGCTGCAAAAAACTTCATTTAATTTAGGAGTGATCGTCACCCTGTCAATGACGCCGGGCCATATTTTTGGATTCGGATGCCGTGGTCGCGGCCGAGGCGTGTCCGGACGCGGGTCGCCTGCCCCTGGGGCATCGTGCAGGTGACCGCTGTCTGACCCCTCGATTTCATTGACAGGCGGGGCCGTTTCTTCTTATACTGCCGCCCCAGGGAAGCAATGTTCTTGTCGAAACTTCTCAGAAATCCACTCTGCAGATGTCATGCCTTGACACTGGAATACGGGATTCGCGGACAGGGGCCGGTACCGGGTAACAGCGAATCGGGGGACATTTCGTTCACAACAGGGGCATCATGAAAATCTACTTCTGGGGAACGCGCGGGTCTCTGCCCGCTGCAACCGCAGGCCGTCTGATCGAAGCAAAGATATTCCGGGCCATCAAGGCTTCGCAATCGCAGCATTTCGCTGACGACGAGGCGATCCGGGCATTCATCGCAAAGCTTCCCTTCGCGGTCCGGCAGAGCTACGGCGGCAACACGGCGTGCGTCGAGATCCGGGGGCAGGAGGAGCATGTCCTGTGCGATGCCGGAACGGGGTTGAGGGATTTCGGCAATTTCTTCATGAAGACGGCGTTCGGAAAGCGGGTCCCTTCCGCCACCGTATTCCATCTGTTCATCTCGCACCTTCACTGGGACCACATCCAGGGGTTCCCCTTCTTCACCCCGGCCTACATTCCCGGCCACCGGATCCGCATCTACGGGTGCCACCCCGCCCTGGAAGAGGCGTTCGTCCGCCAGCAAGCTCCGCCGTCCTTCCCGGTCCCGCTGACGGCCATGAAGGCTGACATCTCCTTCCATGTCCTTGAACCGGGTCGAGCCTACGACATTGCGGGCCTGACCGTGACCGGCATCATGCAGAACCACCCCGGCGACTCCTACGGCTATTGTTTCGGCAGGGATGGGAAGAAGGTGGTCTACTCCACCGATGCGGAGCACAAGTCCGATGCGGACAGGGGGGATTACGCGTTCATCGGATTCTTCAAGGGGGCCGATCTGCTGATCTTCGATGCGCAGTACAACCTGCAGGACGCCATCGATGCGAAGGAAAACTGGGGCCATTCCAGCAACGTCATCGGCGTCGAACTCGCGGTCCGCGCCGGTGCACGCCGTCTCTGCCTGTTTCACAGCGAGCATTCCTATGACGACGACGCCCTGGACCGGTTTCTGATGGAAACCAGGGAGTATCTGAAGATCTACGACGCGTCCTCCCCGCTGGAGATCCATCTGGCCTACGACGGCCTGGAGACGGAACTCTGACCAGGGACGACGTTTCCGGACAGGGCTAGCCGGATACCGGAGAGCCCTCCGCCGCCCTTTCCCGCCGGGAAGAGCGGCCGTTCCTGGGGGGCTCGAAGGCCTTCAGAAATTTCCGTTCCCCTTCTTCCGTACCGATCAGGATCAGTTCGGTATGCGCCTTCATCGGCATCTGCGGATCGGGGCTGATCTGCATGGCGCCCCCGTCCCGGATGGCGACAACGGAGCAGTCCGTCGTCGCCCGGATCCCGGACGAGGCCAGATTCTTCCCCACGAGCGGTTCGGGGACCTTCACCCGGAAGATATTGAGCCCTTCGGCCAGCAGCCACGTGTCTTCCTTTTTCAGGAAGTTGAAGATCGCGTTCGCGCCAAGGGATGCATAGGACATGACGAAGTCCGCGCCGGCGCGGTGCAGGGTGGACACGTTCCGGTCCAGATTTGCCCGGCTCAGGATCTGCATGTCCGGTCTCAGGCTCCGGAGGTACTTGGTCAGGTAGATGTTCGTGGCGTCGTCATGGGTGGTGATCAGGGCGGCGGGGGCCTTCTCGATCCAGGCCTTCTGCAGCGTGCGGATGTCGGCGGCATCGCCGATGACGTAATGCGCCTCGTCCTGCAGCCTCTTCGGGTTCTTCTCGATGACCATGTAGGGGCTGTTCCGCTCCTTGAACCGCTCGGCGACGGTGTCCCCGACCCGTCCGCTCCCGACGATGAGCACCGGGTTCACGGCAAGCTTGCAGATATGGTAGAAGGAATAGATCTCCTCGAAGGCCGTCAGGTTCTTCTCCGAACCCGCCAGGACCAGGACGTTGTTGCGCTGGATCACGCTGTCGGCGGTGGGGATGGCGAACTTTCCTCTTTCCCACAGCCCCACGACGGTGACGCCGAATTTTTCCCGGAGCTTGCTCCCGGCCAGCGTTTCCCCCACCAGCGGGGTCCACATGGCGGGGAATTCCGCGATGCAGAGGTCGTCGAAGCGGCTGATGATGTTGGCCCGGCAATCGCCGCCCACGGTCCACGCAGCCAGGGAGCGACCCAGGATGCCGTACAGCTGCAGCACTTTCGTGCTGCCCGCCATCTGGAGGATATCCTCGGAATAGGGCGAATCGGCCGTGGTGATGATGGGGACCTGCTCGCTCAGCTCGCGGACGGTGAAGGTGATGTTCGTGTTGATTTCATCGCGGTCGGTGGCGACGACGAGGGCGGCCTTGTCGGCCCGCAGCCTCTGGTAGGTTGCAGGATCGTCGACATCCCCCACGGCCACCCGGATGCCCAGGTCGTAGAGGTCCAGGGCGCGCTTGAAATCGTTCACGACGAGGACATAGTCGATCCTGTGATCCTTCAGCTTCTCGATCAGGGCCATGGTCACCGCGTCATAACTGGTGATGATCACGTGGCCGCGGGTCTCCGGCGGCAATTCACGGGGCGCGCGCTTTCTCGATTCCGCCTCGACCCAGGGGGCGTAGAAGAACTTGATGAACATGAAGGGCAGGAGGGTCAGCAGGAAGATCATCCCGGAAATCAGGACGACGATGGAAAAGAGCCTCCCGATATCCGAATGGAAGGTGATGTCCCCGAATCCAAGCGTCGACATCACCGTGAGCGTCCAGTAGAAGCCCGTGATCCAGGAATGGTCCTGTCCCTCGATGGCCATGAGGAAGTGAAAGATGGCGCTGAAGATGGTCACCATGCACGCCAGCACAACGACGAACTTGAGGAGCTGGCGGACATTTCGCCGGGTGCTTTCTTTCTGGAAGAAATAGCTGATGACGACGGGGCTGAACCTCATTGCATGGCTTCCTCAGTTCGAACAGCGCCTTCCCGGGATCCGCACGTAAAAGAAGCCCGTCCTTGTCCAAAGAGAGGCGGGTTCCTGCATCGGCTCCGACATCCCACGGCATCGTCACGGGGGGTGGAATTTCCTGCAAGACATGAAAGCCACTATCACAAGTTCCTTTCCGAATCCACAACCTTGAACAACGATGGGCAGTGGGTCGGTTTGGCGCCGACCCGCTACCGAACGATGGAGACCGCCGTCTCTTCCGATTCGGACGCGCGCATTCCCCGGGCCTTCTTCAAGAAAGGTGCGAAAGGGGCGGCGCTACGGAGCCACCGCGGTAGCCCTTGGGATCGCCTTTCCCGGGCCGCGGCCGGCGTGTCGTCGACGACCGGAGAAGGCTCCCCATGCCCATCGCAAAAGGGAAGCTGTTGTCCGCCTGCCGCCGTGTGGCGCGGTTAACACAAAACGTGTGATCTGGTTTGCATATCGGTTCATTCTTCTTGACGACCGCCCTTGCGCGCGATAGCGTCTTCCCTGTGCGGAAATCAGCACGCGCAGCATGGATGCCGCGAAGATCCGGTATCCCGGAAAAAACGGGAACCCCGGGAAACGCCGGTTTCATTTTTTCGGAAAAACCGTCCATCCGAAGGGAGACCATGAACAAATCCGATCTGGTACGCACGCTCGCGAAGATGACCGATCTCACCGACGCGAAGGCGCAGGACGTCGTGGACATCGTCTTTGGCGGATTTTCGAGGGCGCTCGCAAACGGCGATCGCGTGGAGATTCGGGGCTTCGGGATCTTTTCCGCGCGGGAGTACAAAGCCCATGCAGGCCGGAACCCGAGAACGGGCGGTGTGATCGAGGTGGGCACCAAGAGGCTGCCGCACTTCAAGGTGGGAAAAGAGCTGCAGAAAAAACTGAATTCCGGATAGGGAATTCCTGCGGGGCACCGGAGATCTTGCGGTGCAACCCCGATCCCTCCCGCCGCTTTGCGCACATCCTGCCGGGAACTTCTCCTCCCGGCCGTTCTCGCCTCAATGCCCCGGCGGAGGATCCGATCTTCCGCCGGCCCGATTCGAAAGAAAGTGCCCAACCGCCGTCAGCGTCAGACTGACGACAAGCACCACGGGGCCGGCATCGCCTTCCTTGCCGTAGAACAGCAGATAGAACGAAGGGAAAAGCAGCAGGAGCCCGGAGACGAGGAGAAAGCCGCCGGCGATCCGGCACAGCACCCGTTTCACGTCCGTCCGCCGCGCCCCCCTCTCCCGGATCACGGCAAGGAGGATGACGGGGATGAGAATGATCGGAATGATGATCCACTCAATGGTCATGACGACGTTCCCGCTTCCTTTTGCCCGCTTGAATCCGCCGCATTTCTATTCTGCCCCAACGGGGCCGAATCGCCGCCGGGGATCTTTACGAGGTTCGTGAGCCGGACGCCGACCAGCCTGACCCTCCTGTCGAGAGCGACCCTCTTCAGACAGGCGAAGGCGGCCCTCCGTATTTCCTCCTCGGAAACCGAATGGTCCGGCATCGTGACGGCCCGGGTGAGGGTGCGAAAATCCTCGAACCGGATCTTGAGCGTCACGGTCCTGGCGCGGTAGCCCCTTTCGGTCAGATCGGACACGACCTCTTTCGTAAGCCCGGCGATCGTCCTGGCGATGACCTGCCAGTTCTTCACGTCGATCTGAAAGGTCGTCTCACGGCTGAACGATTTCGGCTCCCAGTGCGTGACGATCGGGCTCTCGTCCACCCCTCTTGCCGCTTCATGGAGGTATCCGCCGTAAGAGGGGCCGAAATGGCCGACAAGGGTTCCCAGAGACAACGAGGCAAGTTGTCCGATGGTTTCGACGCCGATCTTCTTCAGATGCTCTTCGGTCTTGGGTCCGATCCCGTAGAGTTTCCGGATGGGCAAGGGCCATAATCTGCCCGTGATGTCGTTTTCCGTGAGAACCGTCAGGCCGTCGGGTTTCTGCATATCCGAGGCGATCTTGGCGACCAGCTTGTTTGGGGCGATGCCGATGGAGCAGGTCAGCCCCGTCGTCTCGCGGACGCCGGCCTTGATCCGTGCGGCGATGCCCTCATCGGAATCGGGTTCGTCGGAGATGTCGAGATACGCCTCGTCGATGCCCACATCCTCCATGCGCGCCGTGACGGACTGGAGCACGGCCTTGAACCGGCGGGACACGGCCGCGTAGGCCTCGTAGTCGACTGGAAGGAAGACGGCTTTGGGGCAGAGCTTCCAGGCGGTCCGCAGGGGCATGGCAGAGTGTATGCCGTATTTCCGCGCTTCGTAGTTCGCCGTGGAGACGACGCCCCTCCTGGCCGGATCCCCCACGCCGCCGATGACGACGGGTTTCCCCTTCAGGCCGGGATTCCTCTTCTCTTCGACGGCGGCGAAAAAGGCATCCATGTCGATGTGCAGGATTCTTCTCTTTGCAGGACCGGTCTCAGTCAAGGTCGTACGACTCTCTCGCGCCGTTCCTCTCGGCGTCGTCTGCGTGCGGGAGGCCCTCATCGTCAACGGACGGTCCGCCCGCATTCCGTACCGGGAAGGGGATCGCGTCGCCCGGATCGTCCGGATTTCCGCCTGCGATCCATGGCTGTTCTTATAGAACAGACGTTCTATTGTCAAGGGGCGTTTTTTCAGACCGTCTGTTTCCCCCGGCGGCTGCGCCGGAGGGCTTCACGCCTGAAAGCCCCTTGCGGCGTCAGCGGAGGACATTTGCCTTGACAACGCAATCCCCTCTTCCCTACACTCCCCCGAACGAAGAGCCCGTCCCGGCCAAGAAACCCGGCATCGGCAACTGGAGGGAAAGCCTCATGGAGCAGCGGCGTTTTTGGACTTGGATGCTTCTCGCGATCGCGGGCCTGTCAGGATGCGCCGCACCTGAAGTGGCGCGGCGTCCCGCGTCGCCGGCGGTGGTGAAGGCATCGGCGCCGGTGAACGAACACCTGCGCCTGAACGATCTCGGCAACGCGGCCATCGCGAAGAAGGAGTATGACCAAGCGGTCAAATACTACCGGGACGCCCTGGCCTACGCCCCCAACGACGCCGTCATCTGGGGGAACCTCGGAGGGGCTTATGGAGGAGCCGGCAACCATGGCGAGGCCATGAAGGCCCTCGACAAGTCCCTCGATCTGAATCCCAAGCATGACTACGCCCTGCGCGTGAAGGGAAGCCTGTTCCTGTCCCAGGGGAAATACGACGAAGCGATCAAGCATTACAGCCGGGCCGTCGAAGAGATCAAGCCGGACAACAGGAACGCCCTGTCCGATGCCTTGCTGGGGAGGGCAAAGGCCTCCTACATGGTCGGGAAATACGCCGAGGCCCTGTCCGACTTCAAAGGATCCTTTGAAGCGGCCGACGTCGGGAACACCACGTTCCGTCAAGGGCTCTGCGGCTGGATCGCCTGGACGCACTACTACCGGGGCGAATTCTCCGAGGCGATCCTGGAAGCCAACCGCGTCTTCGGATATTCCGGATCGGCGGATCATGCCGGCAACGTGATGAGCGCCTATACCTGCAAGGCATTTTCCTATCTGGGGCTGGGGGACGGCGAAACGGCCCTGGCCATGATTCAAAAGGCGAAGGAATCCAACCCCCAATACAACCCCGATGCGGAACTTGCCGCGATCTACTACATCCTGGGCGACAAGGAGCGTGCATGGCGGTACCGCGGCGGAGGGGGCATGGTCGGCGCGGAAGTCAGGGGCTATCGTCAGGGTGCGGTCAGCGGCGCGGAGGTGGTCCGGGCGACACCGGGAGGACCTGCCGAACAGGCGCGCCTCCTGGCCGGCGACGTCGTCATCCGGGTCAATGGAACGGACGTCGGAAAAGTCGAGGATTTCATGGCAGCGGCAAGGAAACTGACCCCGGGCGCGACATCCAGGGTGACGATTCTGCGGGAAGGGACGGAGCGGGTCGTCCATCTTCGGGCCGCCTCAGCCGAGCCGCTGATGGAAGCCGATCCCCGCGTGGCCCTTCTGCTGGGGAAAAGAAAGGGCGGGCAGGAAATCCGGACGGCGAAGCTCTCTGCGCCGGAAGCCCCTTTGCAGGGCAGCCTCCCTCCCCTGCGTACCGACGCCCACGCACTGGTGATCGGGATCGACTATGCCGGAAGGACGGACATCCCTGTCCTGCAGTATGCGGCGGCGGATGCGCGCAAGGTGTACGACGTGCTGACGGACGCCCGCTACAGCGGCATCCCGAGGGAGAATGCCGTCCTGCTGCTGAACGACAAGGCCACCAGGAACGGCATGAAGAGCGCGCTGCGGAGGATCCGGAACGAGAGCGGATACCTCTACATCTACTATTCCGGCCACGGGGCGCCGAAGACCAGGGGCGAAAAACTCGCGGATGCCTTCCTCGTGCCCTTCGACGCGGACATCACCAGTCCCGAGGCCCTGGATGACACGGGAATCAGGATTTCGGAAATCGAGGATCTCATGGAGGGCGGCGCTGCGAAAGGGATCGTCATGGCCCTGGACGCCTGTTTCACCGGCGGCGGCAAGTCGGTCATCCCGAAGGGCGGCAAGCCGCTCGTCGGCATGCTGGCGACGGAGGGCCTGATCAAGCCGAAGGGCGCGCGCATGGCGGTCCTCACCTCTTCGGCGGCCAATCAGCAGTCCTGGGAAGACGACGGGGAGATCAAGGGCGGGATCTTCAGCCACTTCCTCCTCGAAGGGCTCCGGGGTGCGGCGGACGCCGATGCGGACAGCTGGATCAACGTGGGCGAACTGTCGAACTACTTGAAAACTCATGTGCTGCAGACGGCGCGGCGGCTGAAGAATTCCGACCAGACGCCGCAGCTGATCGGCGCCGGGAACGTCGCCGTGGCCAAGAACTGGGAGCGGGCCCGCGTGATGGACGTCGACATCGCCAGGGCAAGCCTGAAAGCCGCTTTCGAACGGGGCGCCGTCACGCCCGAGCAGTTGAACAAGGCGATGGATGAAATCCGGTCCTCCCGGCGCTCCAAGACCCTCGACGCATTCCTGGGCGGCAAGATCGACGAAAGGAAATTCGGGGAATTGTACTGATTGCCGGACGGCCGGATGCCCGTCCGGCTACGTCGCTATTGCATTGTAAGAGAAATCCGGGTAAATAGTCAGCCGCGGCGCGATCCGTCTCCGTGCCGGACAGACCGAAGGAGGAGAATCTCATGGCCAAATCGGAAGACAGAAGAAAGGAACAGAAGAAGGCGCCCCAGAAGACGGCCAAGGAAAAGAGGCTGGCGAAACGGGAAAAGAAAACCAAGTGATCCGCTGCCGTTCCGCTCCCGCCGGGACACGGCATCCCGGGGAGCGCGCAAAGCGGTTATCCGGATCTCGCCGGGTGCGGATCCCCCGCACCCTCAGGGTGTTTCTTTCCGCCGACGGCAACGGCCGTCCGCGGCGGCCTTCATGAAGAACTCCATCCCCAAGAAGATCGGCAAATACGGGATCATCCGGGAGCTCGGCTGCGGCAGCAGCGGCGTCGTTTACCTCGCGGTGGATCCCTTTACAGGGCGCGAAATCGCCATCAAGCTCGCCAACCGGGAGATCTTCAACGATCCCGAGCAGGGTGCGCGCTACCGCCACATGTGGCAGAACGAGGCGAGCCTCGTGGGACGCCTGAATCATCCCCACATCGTGGGAGTCTACGACGCGTTCGACAATGACCGGCAGGCCTTCATTGTCATGGAATACGTCGACGGCTCGACCCTCCTGCCCTTTACGAAGGCCGACAACCTCCTGCCGATCCGGGAGGTCGTGGAGATCGCCTTCAAGTGCTGTCTGGCCCTGGAGTACGCGAACCACTGCGGCCTGATCCACCGGGACATCAAGCCCGCCAACATCCTGATGACCGGGGAAGGGAACATCAAGCTGACGGACTTCGGCGCCGCGCTCGTCATGCAGTCCGAAATCACGCAGCTGATCGGCATGGTCGGCTCCCCCGCCTACATGTCCCCGGAGCAGCTGGGCTGTGAGCCCCTGACGCTGCAGACGGACATCTTTTCCCTCGGGGTCGTCCTGTACCAGCTCCTGACGGGGCACCTGCCCTTCCAGGCGGACAACGACTTCGCCCTCGTCTACAAGATCATCCACGACGCCCATCCGCCCCTCCGGACGCTGAGGCGGGAGATCCCCCAAGAACTGGAGAGCATCGTCCACCGTGCCCTGGAGAAGAAATGCGCGCGCCGCTACTCCGACTGGACCACCTTCGCCACCGACCTGGTCATGACGTTCAAGCACCTGGGAAAGGCCCAGGGCAGCATCACGGAGACGGAGAAGTTCAATCTCCTCAAGCCCCTCTCGTTTTTCATGGACTTCAGCGACATCGAGCTGTGGGAAACCCTGAGAATCAGCAAGTGGATCAGGCTGCCGGCGGGCAGGACCCTCCTCGCCGAAGGGAAGGGAAAGCGCGACAAGTTCTTCTACATCCTCGTAGAGGGCAAGGTCCAGGTGACCAAGAGAGGACGGCCGCTGAGCGTGATCCAGGCGGGATCGAGCATCGGGGAGATGGCGTTCCTGAACGCGAACGACGCGCCCCGGACGGCGACGGTCTCCACGATGACGCCCGTCACGCTCATCCGCATCGAGCCGGAGTCCCTCGCCAGTTCATCGCCTTCCCTGAGGGCGCGCTTCAACGGCGTGTTCATCCGCCTCCTGATCGAGCGGCTGACCTACGCGGATCATCTGCTGTCCTGCGGCTGACCGGAGGAACCGCCGCGGCGCGCCTTCCGGCCTTACTTCGTCTTCACCTTCAGCAGGTTGATGTCGGAAGCCGTCAGCCTGTCGCCCCAGCCCGCGAGCTTGCCGTTGACGAATACGATGGGGGTGCACTCTTCCTTCGCGGACAGCACGGTGGTCTCTTTTTCTTCCGTCCGGTAGTAGAGGATCGTGACCCGCTCCCCTCCGGACGCTTCATAGGACTCGCTCAGGGCGGGCACGCCCATGATCGTGCTGACCTCGTCCTGCGCCATTCCGGCTTTGAGCTTCATCAGATTCGCATTGTTCTTCACGATGGCCGGCGTGCACGAACAGACCAAAAAGAGAACCAAGACAACCGCAGCGATCTTTCTCATAGGCCTCCCTTCCCCTCGAAATCCCGTTTTCACCTCTTCTGCCGGCCGGCGATCACCATCGCCGACGCCCGTGCCGGTTGCCGGGATTGTCGGTCTCCCCGGCGTCACCGGATCGCTCCCCCGGCAGCGCATGTGCAACCCGAAGGGCATGGGGCTCCATAATACAAATGCCGGAAAAAGACAAGGAACGTTTCGCCCGCCGCGACAACGCAACGGCGGTTTCCCGCGGCCCGCCCCTGCGTCACTGCGGGAGAAAACGGACCGAGCAGTTCAGGCCCGCGCTGAGCTGGTGATCGGGGTTCGGGAGTTCGACGCGGACGCCGAAGGTGCCGCTGGCCGCATCGATCACCTCGTCGACCACCACGACCTTCCCCCGGTACACGCCGCCTGCGGGCGCTTCGGGCCTCACCTCCGCCGTCATCCCCTTGCGGATCTTCCGGTACATCGCCACCGGGACGACGATCTCCGCGTTGATCGGGTGCACGCGGGCGAGCGTCATGATGGACCCCTCTCCGACGTATTCCCCGGGGGAGAGTTTCCGCTTCACGACCACGCCGTCGATCGGGCTCGCAATGGTGCGCAGGCGCAGCTTCTCCGTCGCCTCCCGCAACTGCAGTTCCGTGAGCCGCACTTCCGTTTCCATCTCGTCCTTGTCGTGGATGGAGATCAACTGCTTCTGGTACAAATCCTCGTTTCTTTCGACCTTGCGCTTCCCGAACTCGAGGCGGGCGACGGCGAGATCCACGGCCGCCTTCTCCACACCCGCCTGCAGCCTCACCAGCACCTGGCCCTTCTTCACGCGGTCCCCGCGATCGGCCAGGACTTCCTCGATGATCCCGGGCGCCTGGCTGCTCAGCTCGACGATCGCGCTCGGTTCGAGCAGGCCCCTCAGGGAATCGGACGGCGCGGCCCCGAGGCACGGAAGGGCCAGGATCAGCAGACAGACACGGAGAATGCGGATGGTGTTTCGCATCGTCTTCTAAGATCTCCTCCCTGAAAAGGACAGTGTATCGCCCAGTTCGTCATCGAATTTCAGGAGCCGTTTCCGCGCTCCGGCATGCGCCTTCTCCAGCTTCTTCTGGGCCCGGAACATCCTGCGCCGTCCCGGCGCCCTCCATATATCACAGCCGATTTTTTTCGACCACTTCGCCGCCAGGCACCAGAAGCCCGAAGGCGCGTTTTCCAGCAGCGGGTCCTCGAGCGAAAGATAGGCCTCGTAGCTTCCCGGGTCCCCCTGGCGCCCGCACCGCCCCGCCAGTTGCCGGTCGATCCGCCCTGCTTCGTGGCGCTCCGTCATCAGGACATGGAGCCCTCCCTTTTCGATGACGTTCGGGGGAAGCTTGATGTCCGTTCCCCTCCCGGCCATGTTGGTTGCGATCGTGATCCGGCCCGCCTCCCCGGCGCGCGCCACGATCCGCGCCTCCTCTTCATCCTGCTTCGCGTTGAGGATCTGGTAGGGGAGCCCGGCCGCCGAGAGCAGGGCGCCCAGGTGCTCGGAAGCCGATACGGTCCGCGTTCCCACGAGGACGGGCCTCCCGGTGCCATGGATTTCCCGGATTCTGCGCACCACCGCCTCCCACTTTTCGTCCGCCGACGCAAAGATGCGGTCGGGGAGAGAGCGCCGCTGCGCCGGCCGGTTCGTCGGGATCCTCATGAACGGCAGGGCGTAGATGGACCACAACTCCCCCCTCACCTCCCGGGCCGTGCCCGTCATCCCGCTGAGCCGCAGGTATTTCATGAAGAAGCGCTGGTAGCTGATGCGCGCCGCGGTTTCCTGCTGCTCGGTGATCCGGCATCCCTCTTTCGCCTCGATGAGCTGATGAAGCCCGCCCTCCCACGACCGGTCCGGCATGACCCGGCCCGTGAACTCGTCGATGATCTGCACCTTGCCGTCGCGGACCAGATAATGCTCGTCGCGGTGGAAAAGCCGCAGGGCCGCAAGCGCCTTCTTCACCAGTTCCTCTCTCCGCACCTCGCCCCGCCACGCCGCGCCGAGGGGTTCCGCGATCCGGCGGATCCGCTCCCGCCCGGCATCGGTGACGACGATGCGTTTCAGCCCGTGGTCCGCTTCGTACTCCACGCGGTAATCGACCCCTTCGTCGAGGGCACCGGCGGCCGCGAGGGCCTGACCCGCAACGGCATGCTCCTCGCCGGACGATTCTCTTCGGGACAGGATGAGCGGCGTCCGTGCCTCATCGACGAGGACGCTGTCCGCCTCGTCCACGATCGCGTAATGCAGCCCCCGGAGGAGAAGCCTGTCGTTCTTCCCCCGGCTTTCGTAGAGGTGCTCCCCGTGCAGCCGCAGGGGATCCGAGGACTCGCCGAGGACCAGCCTGTCCCGCAGGTAATCGAAGACGATCTCCTTGTTGGTGCAGTAGGTGATATCGCAGCCGTAGGCCGCGCGCCGCTGCGCCGGCGTTTTCCCGTGGACCACGCAGCCGACGGTCAGCCCCAGGAAGCGGTAGACCGCCCCCATCCATTCCGCATCGCGCGCGGCAAGGTAGTCGTTGACCGTGACGACGTGGACGGGCAGGCCGGCGAGCGCGGCAGCCGCCGCGGGCAACGTCGCCACGAGCGTCTTTCCTTCGCCCGTATCCATCTCCACGAGGAATCCGTGCAGCAGGCCGACGCCGCCGAGCAGCTGGCAGTCGAAATGCCGCATCCCCACCGTCCGGCCCGCGACTTCCCGGGTCAGCGCAAAGGCCTCCGCCACGAGCTCCGTCCGGAAGCCTTCCGCACGGAGCCTCCGTTTCAGGACGGCGGCCCTTTCCCTGAGGACCGCGTCCGCCTGGCCCTTCAGTTCCCCTTCCCGCCGCCTGGCGCCCTCCACGACGCCCCGCGGGCTGCTGAGAAGAAGGCGCGCGGCCCGGACGGCGCCGCCGGTCAGTTCCCGGACCATGCGGTCGACGATCGTCCGTCTGCGCTGACGGCGCTCCGGGCGGATGAAGTAGTCCGCCGGCGGCCACGCGGAGATTTCTCGCATCATGGGCAATCCCGTTTTCCCGCGCCCGGCTCCCCGCCGCCGCGCTCCCCTGCGACCGGTTCCCCGGCAGAGAGTCCAGGGTGACGATCAGACATCGAAGGTCCTCAGGAAAAGGTGGCGGATCGTCCTGTACCATCGGCGCGCCAGGGATTCCGGGTCATGCTCGAAGCGGACGTAGACCCGCTCGCCGATCCGCGCCCCCGCCGGCGCGGGCGCCCGCAGGTCGAAGTGGAAGAAATTCTCGAAAGACTGCGCCTTCCCGCCCCTGGGGTCGAGGGCGATGGAGCCTCCTCCCTGCAGCGAGAGAGCGAGGCTGGGGAGATCGCTCGATGCGGCGGGGACTTCCCGGACCACCTCCGAAGGGACCTCCGTGGAGAGGGCCTCGGCAAGCCGCAGCCGGACCGAGCGCACGTTGGTCCTGACCCGGTCCACATCGGCCTGCGGGATCACGACCCGGACGTAGACCTTGGCGTAGTCGACCACGAAGCCGAGCGCCTCCCCCCTCTTCACGAAGCGGCCGGCCAGGTTCTCCGCCTGGGGCAGGAGGAAAACGCCTTCCTCCGGGCTGCGGACCGTGAGCGCCGCCAGCTCCTCCCTCGCCTTGGCGAGCGCCACGTCGATGCGCGCGAGCTCTTCCCGGAAGATGCGCTCCTCGTTGCGGTCCTTGACGAACGCGACCCGGTGCCGGGCCACGACCTCCTTGCGCTCGGCCTCGAGCAGCCTCACCTGGGAAAGGAGATCGGCGTTCTCGCAGCGGATCAGGGGTTGTCCCTGCTTCACCCGGCTCCCCGGAGCGGCCGCAATCTCCCGGACGAATCCCTTGGCGCCGGTGCGGACCTGCGCCTGGTCCCCGGGCCAGAGGATGCCCTCCGCCGTCGTGAAGGACGGGAAGGAAATCGCCGCGGCCAGGAATACCAGGACTCCCCCCGCGGCCAGGCCCAAGGCGAGAATGCGGCCCCGCAGCCGGTAAAGTTCGCGCTGGGACAGGATGACGCGGACCACGCGCACCAGCGGCAGGATCAGGAGCCCGCCGATCGCCCAGAGGGCGATCAGGATGCCGACGAAGAAGAACCGGCTGGCCACGAAAAGGGCGATCTGCAGCGTGATGTAGATCCGGTAGCAGAAGGAGGCAACGCCGTAGAGGAAGAGCCATACCGCTTCCCGCGCATCGGAGAGCGGGAATTCCGCTTCCCGGCTCCGGATCAGATAGCGCTGGAAGAGATAGCCGAGATACCGGTTGGCCCGCGTTCCCAGATTGGGGATTTCCAGGAGATCGGAAAGGACGTAGTAGGCGTCGAACTTCAGCAGGGGATTGCCGTTGAAGAAGAGGGTCGATACGCCGGCGATGATCATGGTGTTGAAGGCGATCGCCCTCGCGGCGCCGGCCTCCAGCCGGGCCCAGAGGATCATCGCCGCCGAAGCGATGACCAGTTCGATGGCGATGCCCGAGACCCCGACGACGATCCGCTTCCAGCGGCTCCGGAAGGCCGAAGCCGACGAAGCGTCCACATAGGGGATGGGCATGAAGACGATGAACATCACGCCCATCTCGTGGACTTCGCCCCCCCATCGCTTGACGGCGTAGGCGTGTCCGAATTCATGGAGCACCTTCACGGCGGGATAGATCAGCCAGAAGACGAGGATGTTCTCCAGGAGGAGGATGCGGTCGGCGAGGTTCTCCGTGAGCTCCCGCCAGGAGGTGAACGCCAGGACGACGGCCCAGGCGACGATCGCAAGCGCGGCGAAGGCCGCCGGCACGCTGAAGAAGGGGCGCACCGCTCCCATCGTCCTCTCCAGGAAACGGTCCGGATCGAGGAGCGGGAGGCGCAGGGCCAGGGGCGAGCGAAGGGCGTTCCGGAATCGGGCCCCCCGGTCCTTCTGCTGTCTGCGGTGAAGGTTCTCCATGTCCGGGGAGATGTCGGACTGAAGGATGTCGGCCTGGTGGAGCTGGGAGAGAAGCGCGATCACCTCGTCCTGGGTCGGCATGTCTTCGCCCAGCTTCCCGCAGGCGGCCTCCCAGATTTCCTGCAGCGTCCGCTTTCCGTTCATCAGGCCGATGACGAAATAGGCCTGTTCCGTGAAGCGGTGGAGCCGGCCGCTGGAATGATCCTGGATGACGTACCATACCTCGCCCCGGTAATCATGGCGGTGGATCTCGGCGTGGTTTCTCACGAACGGCCGGAGACCCGCCACGCGGTACCAAGAGTTGCTGTACAGGGTCTTTTCCGCCATGGATCACCCTACGGCAGCCAGGACCAGAGGCGGAGGCGGAACCAGTCCACGAGATCCCGCGTCCAGATGGAAATGAGCAGTCTGCGGTCGACGCTGATTTTTCCCACGCCTTCCATGCCCGGTCTCAGCCGCGGCGACACCTCATCGAGGTCCGCCTCGACACGAAAATAATTGCGCCCCTCCTCCGCCGTGGTGATGGGCGTGATCTTCCTCACCGAGAAACCGAAGGGTTTGTCGGACAGGGAGGAAAGAACCAGAATCCCCTTCTGGCCTTCCGCAACGTCGGCGATGCGGCGTTCATCGACCTTCAGGATGAGCCGGTACGAGTCGAGCGGCGCAATCTGGAAAACCTCCTCGCCCTTCGTCACGGCGCCGCCGAGCCGCTGGCTGAGGTCGCCGCGGATGATGATCCCCTCGAGCGGCGCCCGGATCACGATCTGGGCGAGCTTGTTCTCCACGAGGGCGATCTGCGCCTCCGCCTGGTCCAGCTGGGCGTCGATGATGCTGGCTTCGGCGCGGTTGTGCTTCGCAACGGCCTCCTGAAGCTGCCGCTGATACTGCCCCTTCCTGCTCAGCCAGTTCCGTCTCTCGAGCTGCAGGTCCCGGTCGTCCATGCCGCACAGCACCTGGCCCTTCCGGACCACATCGCCCGCCTTGACGAAAGACTCCCGGATGTAGCCGTCGATGGGAATCACGACGGAACGGGTGATGGACCCCTCCAGCACGGCGTCTGCGGCGAGCCGGTATTCGTCGCGGGCGAAGGAAAAGAACCCCACCACGACCGCCGCCGCCAGGACGGCGATTTTCCTGCCCGCGTAGCCGGCGCCGAAGACCCTGACGGCCTGCCGCTTCAGCGCATCGAAGACGGCGAAGACGATGGGCCGGTCGTTGTGATACTTGTTTTCCAGCGCGGGGCCCGTCAGCGCCGCCACGCTCTTCATGTAGGTGAGATCGTCGTTCGTGAACCGCCGGTCGCCCTGCCGCTCCAGCGTCAGCACCCCGTAGTACCGCTCCCGCGCATACAGCGGGAGCGTGAGGATCGCCCCGGCGCCGTGCCTCCGGGCCATGCGTTCGTGATCGCGGACCACGGTCGCCTCCGCACCCGGAGGGGCGGGGTAGAGAACATCGCTCCGCTGCATGACGGCCTCTTCCATCACGGCGCGGATGGACTGCACGAGGTCCATCTGCCGGCCCACGACGGCGGTATGGGAAATGGCCCGAACCTGCACGGAATGCCCCCGGACAAGGCCCAGGCTGACGCGGTCGCAGCCCAGCCTTGTGGCGACCTCCGTGACGAACGCCGTCGCCGCCGCCTGGAACGTTTCCTCCGCCAGCACGACGGCCAGGATGTCGACCGCCGCCTTCAGGCGCCTGAGCGTGCTGCCGTCTTCGGCGCCCTTCTCCTTGCGGATCCTGTTCTCCAGCCACACGGCGCCCCACTGCAGGCCCTCCATGACGCCCCGCAGGGAGTCTTCGGAGGCCGCCGCCACCTCGACGGCGACGGTCCCGAAAAGGCTTTCATCGACCGAAATCGGATAGGCGAGCGCATACCGCGGCTTTCCTCCGCCGGGCTGCCCCTCCGGAGGGGCCAGCTGAACGAGCATCCCCTCCCTTTCGGAAAGGGTCCTGTTCAGAATGTCCGCCAGACGCTCCGCAGGCCCCTGTTCGGGCCATGAAGCGACAGGCGCGTACGACCCCGTCTTCGGATCTCCGAAGACGAGAACGCCCTGAAGACATCCGGGGATCATGGAACACTGCAGGGCCAGCCAGGCGGCCGAAAATTCGTCGCGGTCCGCGGAGGTCTGCAGATCCTCCCACAACGTCGTTGCATCCATATTCGTCATCGTTTCAGATCTTGGGATGCCGCTTCTTGAATCGATCTCTCAGAGACGGGACCGGCAAAACGGGGAAATGCATCGGATGGCACCCGCGCTGACGGCGCGGATTGCTCCGGCAAATCTCTGCACGGGCTCCCTCTCCGGAGCAGCCCGCAGGACGCAGGGGGCCGGCTGAACCGCATACCGGGGAAACGCCCGGCGCCCCGCGCGGCCGGGGGATGCCGGATCTCCTCCCCGCCTCCGGCGTGAAGCGGGTCCCGGGGACCTGCAGCAGAAGACCTGCCTTGCGAGAGGCCGGACCGCCGCAGCGGCGGTCCGGCCCTGCTGCGCGCGTTACGCGTTCAATCCCGATTTTTCGGCCATATCCAGGTGGATCTCGCCGAAACGGCTCTGGTACTGGCTGATGACATTGCCGAGGAGAATGGAAAGCCGTTTCGCGGCGTAAGGACTGAGGATGATGCGGTCCGTCATGTCGACCGTGAGCTTTCGCTGGCCGGCGTCCCACGTCTTGTTCATACCGAAAAGCAGCGTGAACTCCTCCCTCGTGCAGGACACGTTGCACACATTGGCATACGTCGACTGCATCTTGGAGACATCCCACTGGATGGTCGCCTTCGTGCTTTCGGGATCCTCCTCCGCACCGGGGCCGGCGACCTTCCTCTCCACATCCGAATCTTTTTTCTGAACCATGAATTCCTCCTCCACGTGAGTTCGAATCGGCTTCTGATCCTCGCTGCGATCTCTGGCGATCGTATATACCATCGCCCCCCCGCTGTCAACGAAATGCAGACCGGCCGGGGCTTCTGCGCGGAGAGGCGGGCCGGAAAAGAACCGCACCATCACGGAAACGCCTTCCGCGCCGTGACGAGGAAGAACGGCATCTCCAGATCGACCCGCCGGATGCGGACCTCCGTGGCTCCCAGTCCGCCAAGATGATCGGCATAGAAGGCCGGCGAGCGAAAGCTGTGATGGAAGAGAAAGAAGGGGATCGCGGAGAACGCCGGGACGGCCGTTCCGATTTCGGCCGGCCCCCTCTCGAAAACGAGCAGGGTCCCCCCCGGCGCCAGGCAGCCGTAGGCGCGGGAAAGGAGTTCCGCGGCCGCCGGTTCGGGCCAGTCGTGGAGAACGGACTTGAAAACCACGATGTCATGGCCCGCCGGCAGGGGATCGACGAGCGCGTTCCCCTCGACAAAGGCGATCCGGTCCGCCTCCGGCGATCTCCGGACATGCTCCTTCCCGATCCTGCACACGACCGGCAGGTCCAGGACCGTTGCCCTGATGCGCGGATGGGCCCTGCAGACCTGCAGGGCGAATTCGCCGCTGTTGCCGCCGATGTCCAGAAGGCGGCGGAAGCTGCCGAAATCGTGGCTCGCCAGGCACGCCTGCGCTTCGTACCTTGTCAGGATCGTCGTGACCTGCATCCATTGTTCCGTCCGCCGACGGTTCTCCTCGTTCTCTTCACGGCAGCACTCGTAGGAGAACAGCCGGTAGGTGCGCGCCTTCTTCATGAATTGCGCGGGATCGCGGATCATCAGGTCGAACCGGTCCAGAAGGTCGCAGGCGCCGAGATGGCAGAGGTCGATCTTCAATTCGAGGAGGTCCCGGTATTTCAGGGCGCGAAGGAAATCCGCCGTCAACCCGACGGCGCCGTTCTGCTCGCCGACCACCCCGTTCGCCGCGAGGAGGTCGAGGAGCAGGTCCGTTCCCCGGCCGTCCGCGCCGCCCCGGCTCCGCAGCTGCTCGCGCGGCGCGGTTCCCTTCGCGAGCAGGAAATCGACGAGCCCCGTGCGGAAGGCGGTCGACAGGGAGCGCACGTCCAGCAGGGTCCTGAGGAAGTCGTCGACGCAGAGATGGCCGAATTCCTTCCCGCTGCGGCCGCCCGCGTCCGCCGCTGACGATTCGATTTTCCTCATCGCCCTTTCTCCTTCTCCGACGCCGATGAACAGGGGCTCGGAGAAACGCAAGGCCTTCCAAAGGTTTCAGGAGCCCGTGGCCTTTTCCTCGGTTGCCGGCACCCGGCCGTACGCTGTAAAATCATTTGACGGAACCGGCATAAGGCATATAATTCACCGCAGCCGCGGCGGAGGTGCCGCCGGCCGGGGATTTCGAAACGCGAGGACATGCCTTGGAAAATGCGACACCGCTTGTGGTTGCCGTGGCCGGACCGGCAGGATCGGGAAAAACTTCCCTGATCCAGGCCCTCGCGGGTCAACTCCAGGACGCCGCCGTCGTCCATTACGACCGCTATGAACGGGTGACCCGGCAGCCCATGGACCGCCTGCTCCTGTGGATGCGGAGCGGAGCGGACGTCAACCGTTTCGACCTGCCCGAACTGGCGCGCGATCTGGCGGCGCTCAAGCGCGGGGAGTCCGTCGCCGACCCCGCGACGGGCGGGGAAATCTCCCCCGGGCGGTACATCGTCTTCGAAACGCCTTTCGGCAGGGAGCACAGGCAGACGGCGGAATACATCGACCTGCTGATCTGGATCGACGTGCCGCTGGACATCGCCCTGGCCCGCAAGATGAGGCAATTCACGGGCGCGGTCCTTGCCGGGGGGAATCCCGGGAATTCCAGAGACTTCACCGTCTGGGTGCATACCTATCTCGACCATTATCTCCGGGCCGTCCACGACCTGCAGCAGATCCAGAGGGAACGGGTCCGCGCGAAGGCGGATATCATCATCGACGGCACCGGAAATCTTCCGTCCATGGTCCGGCAGGCCCTTGCCGCCGTCCGGGACAGGACGTCGGGCCGGAAACCCTGAAAGCCCGGCGCCGTTCCCCGCCGGGCTGGCGTCTCATACCGCCGGGCCCGCGCCGGCAAACCCGCTTCCCGAAGCGCGGAGTGCGGGCCCCGCAACTTCCCCTCAAAAGGTTCCGTAATAGCCGCTCTTCTCGATGACCAGGCGGCCTCCGTCCATCCGGTAGTCGAAGCCGACGTCGTAGAGCAGGTGATCGAGTGCCGGCCGGTTGCCTTCCACGAAAGAGCGGATGCCGGAGGGGTAGTTCATCTTCTCGAGGAAGAAGATCAGCTGATCGACGCGAATTCCAGAGAAGTAGATGCAGTCGCTCCGCTGCTTGTTCGCAAGGCAGATGGTCCGGCACTCCCGCAATTCGGGCCACAGGATGCGGTCGATGTCGACCGCCGACGAGTCGATGTGCGCGGAACACCGGATCTTGGCGATCACGTCGTCCCGGTGCTGCCGCGGATCGAAGAAGAAGTAGAAATTCTCGAGCCGCGTCCCCTCCGGGGAGAGGGAATAGCAGATCCCGGAGGAAACGGCGCTTCCGGGGTTGCCGATGTACAGATGAATCTCGTCGAGATCCGCCGCCCCGGAAAGGAGTTCGTCGCGGATGTCGAGGGAGAACATGAAGTAATGGAGGTTCTCGTTCACCGCCAGGCTGCTCCGGACAAGCGGGTGGATCGCCTTCAGGACCCTGGTGGCCGAACGCGTCCTCTCCCTCCGCCGGTAATCGTAGAAGTAGAATTCCCAGCCGATCCTTCCTTTTGCGTGCTTAACCCCCCACACGGACATCCCCTCGCCGATCCCGCCGCGGATGGCCCGGACCAGGTCGAACATCCTCCCGTCCGCACCGGCGCACGCGAAAGACGAATAGAGCAGGTTCGAGGAACGCAGCTTGCCCGCGAAGGGGACGTCCGGGCGGTACTCCCAGAGGCAGTAGTTGAAGAACAGGTCCTGTTCCGTCGTGTACTCGGTGCGTTCCATCGTCCTCTCCTGAAATTCCTGGAGTCGCGCCCTCCTTCCGGTCCGCCGGGATTTTCGGTGTCCCGATCCGCCCCTGAATCTACAGCGGATGGAGGCGGTCCCTTTCGTCGCCGTATCTGCGGATATAGGCGCCGGACAACCCCCAGCATTCCTTCGCCCGGCACTCTCCCCTGCGGGGGCAGGCGCCGAAGCCGCCTTGCCCGAACTTCCGCCAGAAGAGGTCCGGCAGCACGGTCACCGGGAAACCGCTGTCGAAGCATGCCGGCTCCTCCGCGGGGAGACATTCGGGAAAGCCTTTCAGGACCAGCGGCCTGCCGGACGGCCTCACGGCCGCGCAGGCCCGGGGGAGCAGGCCCGCGAACTCTTCCAGGCTCACCACGAGGTCCCGGTCGTCCGCCCCCTCCAGCGGGAAGAAATTCCAGAGGTGGAATTCGTCGATCCTCTTCTGCGACAGAAAGGCGAGCAGCGGCGGGATGTCGCGGCAGTTCCTCTTCGACAGGACCGTGTTGCTGATCACCCGGACCGAATCGAATGCGCTCAGGTTCTCCAGACCCGCGACGGTTTGGCGGAACGAGCCCGGGCGACGGGTGATCCCGTCGTGCACCTCCTCGCGCCCGTGGATGCTGATGAAGAACTCGTTGACGCCGCAGTCGATCAGGCCTTCCAGATACCGCCTGTCGCTCAGCCTCCTTCCGTTCGTCTGGATCTGGATCCGGTCGAAACAGCGGAGCGAGGCGGCGAACCGCACATACTCGTCCAGGTCGTCGAGCATCGTCACTTCCGCACCGGAGAGGATCAGGTTCCGGAAATGCCCTTCCGCGGCGACCCGGCGGAGAAGACGCCGGTACTGGTCGCAGCGGAGGGGAGGAAGGCTTTCCTTCAGGCCGGCCAGCATGCAGATGCTGCAGTCGTTGTTGCATCCGAACCAGATGGAAACGACGAGGTACTTCCGCAGGTCGATTCTTTCATGCGGCATAGGGGTCCCCTCGACGGGAGCTTCCCTTCACGCCGAAATACACGGTCAGGAAATCCCTGCCCAGCCGGTCGATCCCTCCGGAAAGATGCCCGAAGATTTGCGGTTCGGCCGGGTCGTAGAGGGCGGAAAAGGCCTCCGCGGCGATCCCGTAGTGCCGCCTCATCATCTCCAGCCACGGGGACAGGTCCCGCAGCGCAAGGTTCGCCCTGTACATGTTGATGTCGAACGACCGCCTCGGATTGCCCTCTTCCGTGACCTCCAGGTAGAGGAACTCGTCATCGCGCATCCTGCGCAGCGCCAGGTCCACGATTCCCTTGACGATGTCGAAGGGGCACGCCTGTCTGCGGGCGTAGAAGACGTCCGCCACCCGCTCCAGGATGGCCTGCACGGAGAAGGAGGGATAGCAGATGTACCGCGCCCTCGTATGCCGCGTGCTGTCGGCGGTGTCCCATTTGAATCCGAGGTGGAGGAGAAACGATGCGGGTCCGTCCGGGTTTTCCCTGACCACGGTCTCGAATTTCTTCCCGAATTCCAGATAGGCCTTGTACACCGAGGAGGTTGCGCCTTCTTCGTAGCCGAAGAGGACGATGTTCGCCTCGGGAAGGAGCCTGCAGAACTCCGCAAGGTCATCGGCCGGCATGCCGATGGCCCGGCACAGGATCGCCAGGCGTTCCGGGGGGTCTTCCCGAAGCATGTCCTTCTTGAATCCGATCAGGAAGCGTTTCCCGAGCAGCGTCGCCGGCATGCCCTTGAAGGACCGCTCGAAACCGTAGGGCACATCGAGGTCGCGGACAAGACGGACGAGACGGAGGGCCTTCTCCCCGCGGACCGCGGGGGAAGATTCCGGTCCGGGGGCCGTTGCGCCGCCCTGCCGAACCGGTTCCGCCTGCGGCGCCTCCCCGAGCATTCCGTACCGACTCCCGTAATCCCGCACCGCGGCATCAAGGAGGATCTGGAGGCGTTTGACCGATGCCGGGCTGAGGACGATCCGACGGATCATCCGGGCTGCTTCCCCTGCGGTGCCTGCCGGCCCCGGCAGCCGCTCTCCGAAGAGGAGCGCGATCTCCCCCTCCCTGTGCTCCACCCTGAAGGCATTCGCGTAGAAACTCCCCATGAAATCCTCGGCGGGAAAAAGCAAACCCCGCCGAGGTCCGCGGCGGGGCTGCCGGTTCGCTATTTCCAGGACCCTGCATTTTTCCAGCGCTTGTAGCGTCTGTTCTCCTGCTTCTGCGCAAGCCGCTGGAACGATTGGGTGTCGACGACGCCTCCCTCACGCGGGCCGGACCCGGAGATGACCTTCCAGCCCATCAGGCCGGTGATGGCCGTTTCCGCTGCTGCGTCGAGCATGGCATCGTTCTGCTTTTCGGTCCCCTGCGGTCCGGACCCCTCCTGTCCCGGCTGCTGAGCGCCGCCCTGCCCGGCGCCCGGCGTCGAACCCGGCTGCTGGCCGCCCTGCTGCGCACCGCCCGCTGCCGCACCGCCCGCTGCCGCACCGTCGCCGGCTGCGTCAGTCCCCGGCTGCGGTCCCGCCGGTTCTCCGCTGCCCCCGCTCCCTTCCGCCGTCGTCTGTCCGCTGCCCGGTCCTGCGGCTCCTCCCGCTGCTCCGCCGGCAGCCGCTTGACCGCCTGCACCCGGACCGGTGGTGTACTGGCCGTGGCGGCTGCTGTCCGAGGCGAGCACAAGGGGCGTGCCCCGTTCCATCAGGCCGAGACCGGCGACGCCGCCCGTGCCCGTGCTTTCGTATCCTCCGGTCCCGCCGGCAAAACCGGCGTACCCCATCCCTCCGCCGCTTCCCTGTCCCGCGCCGGTCTGCACGCCGGCATTCATCTGCCCGGACGCGCCGTTCCGACCGCTCTCCAGTTCCGTCATCGTGTTGGTGATGATGTCGATGGAGTCGAGCCGCACGACCGTCTGGACGTTGCCCTTCTGGATGGTGACCCGACCGTAGGTCCCGACCATCGTATCGTCGGCCAGTGTTCCCACGAAGGTGTTCTTGCCGGTGCAGCCGAACATGACGTCTTCGCCGGGGCCGCCGTCGAGCCAATCGTCGCCGCCGATATGAAGATCGATGGTCTCGACGTAGCGCCATTCGCCGTCTACCAGGGTGACCTGGCCCCCGTCGCCGATCAGGATGTCTTTCGCAGAGCCGGCGAACATCCGGTCCGCACCGGTGCCGCCGATCAGGATGTTGCTCCCCTCGCCGGCCGTGATGACGTCGTCGGCCCCGATCGCGGCGGAGGTGCTGAAGAGAATGTCCAGGATCCCGGTGGACGTGAACAGGATGGTGCCGTTGTCGCCGAGAAGCACATCGGCGCCGCTTCCCGTCGTGATGCGGTCGCTTCCCATGCCGCCGATCACGTACTTGTTTCCGTCTCCGGAAAGCAGCTGATCGTCGCCGCCGTTTTCAGGCAGCGTCGAAATAATCTCCTTGATCTTGAGGCTTCCCGTCACGCCCGCATAGGTGACGCTGCCGTTGTCGCCGATGACGATTCCGGTCCCGGTCCCTTCCCTGACCGTGTCGCCGCCCATGCCGGCCAGGATGTGGTTGTTCCCGTCCCCGACCGTGATCGTGTCATCCCCGCCGTACTCCGGATGGTCCGCCGTGTCCGTGGTCTGGAGGACCTTCACGGCGCCGTCGCTGTCGTAATCGATCTGACCCGCGTCGCCGATCACGTTGTGGTTCCCCACCAGCGCCGTGACCGTGTCGGACCCGAATCCGCCTACGATGTGTTTCGTACCGTTACCTGTCGAGATGACGTCATTCCCGCCGCGGGACGTCACCGTCGACACGATCTGCGAAAGCTTCAGCGATCCGACGGATCCCGCATAAGTGATGGTACCGTTGTCGCCCAAGATCACATCCGTGCCATCCGCCGTCGTGATCGTGTCCGCTCCCATCCCCGCCAGGATGTGGTTGTTCCCGT
>DAOSIS010000026.1:0-45414 GCA_035366835.1 Syntrophales bacterium
TCTCCCCGTTCAACCTCCCGTAAGTCTCGTACGCCAGCGTGACCGGCGAGAGCACTCGCCCGGACTCCAGCGCCAGCCCGGCGTCCCCTTCGCCGAAGGTAAAATATCTGGTCTCGACAATACCGACGCTGTTCTTCTTATCCATAAGCGATACCCTGCTCTACGACACCCTGTCAGGCGGTTGACCTTACCGGGTGTTTGAAGAAATCCATCTCGCGAGGCTGTCCAAAAATACCCGGATGCGAGGCTTCCGAAATCCTGGGCCATGAGGCGTACGGGGATGTACGCCGAATGGCGAAGAGAGAGGAAAACGCAGCAGACGGGCCTTTTTCAACAGCCTGTTACTGCTGAAACAGCCATGTGGAGAGATAGCGCTCGCCCGTATCGTGGATGAAGGCCACGATGGTCTTGCCTTCAGACTCCGGACGCCTGGCGACCTGTAGGGCAGCCCAGAAGCTGGCGCCGCTCGAGATCCCCGCCAGAATCCCCTCCCGGCTCGCCAGCGCCCGCGCCGTGTCTCCGGCGTCCTCATGGCGCACCTGGATGATCTCGTCGACAACGCCCCGATTCAGGACGTCGGGAACAAAGCCGGCCCCGATTCCCTGGATCTTGTGCGGTCCCGGCTTGCCGCCGGACAAGACGGGAGAGTCCGAGGGCTCCACACCGACGATCCGGACCGACGGTTTCCGCTGCTTCAGCACCTCGCCGACGCCGGTGACCGTGCCGCCCGTTCCGATGCCTGCGACGAAGACGTCCACCTTCCCGTCGGTGTCCCGCCAGATCTCCTCCGCCGTCGTCCGGCGGTGGATTTCCGGGTTCGCCGGATTTCTGAACTGCTGGGGCATGAAGCTCCCGGGCGTCGTCCGGACGAGTTCCTCGGCCTTCTCGATCGCCCCCTTCATTCCTTTGGCGCCCTCCGTCAGGACCAGCTCCGCGCCCAGGATCTTCAGCAACTGCCGCCTTTCCATGCTCATGGTTTCCGGCATGGTGAGGAGCAGCCGGTACCCCTTGGCGGCGCAGACAAAGGCCAGGGCGATGCCGGTATTGCCGCTCGTCGGCTCGATGACGACGGAATTCTTGGACAGCAGCCCGTCCCGCTCCGCGGCTTCAATCATGGCGACACCGATGCGGTCCTTCACGCTCGAAAGCGGATTGAAGAAATCCAGTTTGACGAGGATCGTCGCCCGCGTGTCCGCACCGAGTTTGTTGATCCTCACAAGCGGCGTGTTGCCGACCGTCTTTGTCACGTCTGCGAATATCCTTGCCATAGAGATCTCCTTTAAAAATCCCCGGGACCCTTCGACAATCGAAGAGTCACGGGAGGTTAAGAGTCACCCGTTCAGGCCTTCGATTTCTCCAGGGCCTGTCCGATATCGGCGAGGATGTCGTCGATATGCTCCAAGCCGACGGAGAGGCGGATGAAATCGGCCGTCACCCCTGTGGCGAGCTGCTCTTCCGGCGAAAGCTGCTGGTGCGTGGTCGTCGCCGGATGGATCGCCAGCGTCTTCGCGTCGCCGACGTTGGCCAGATGAGAAACCAACTCCAGGTTTTCGATGAAGCGGCGCCCTGCTTCGGCGCCTCCCTTGATGCCGAAGCCGATGATCGCGCCCGCCCCCTTGGACAGATATTTTTCGGCCTTCTTCTTTTCCGAGCTCGACTTCAGGCCGGGATAATTGACCCAGCCGACGCGCGGATGTTTCTCCAGATACTCCGCCGTCGCCAGGGCGTTCTCGCAATGGCGCGGCATCCTGAGGTGAAGGGTTTCCAGCCCCTGCAGGAGCAGGAATGCATTGAACGGCGACAGGGCCGGCCCCAGGTCGCGCAGCAGGGCCACCCTTGCCTTGATGATGTAGGCGATGTTCCCCACGGGCTTGAGCGCCTCGACGAAATCCAGCCCGTGGTAACTCGGTTCGGGTCCGGAGATCAGGGGGAACTTCCCGTTCGTCCAGTCGAACTTCCCGGAATCGACGATCAGGCCCCCCAGGGACGTCCCGTGGCCGCCGATGAACTTGGTCGCCGAATAGACGACGATGTCGACGCCGCAGTCGATCGGCCGGAGGATGTAGGGCGAAACGGTGTTGTCGAGAACGAAGGGAATGCCGTGCCGGTGCGCGGCGGCGGCGATGCCCTCCAGGTCCGCCACGTCGAGCTTCGGATTCCCGATGGATTCGGCGTAGACGGCCTTCGTCCGCGGTGAAATCGCGCCTTCGAGCGCCCGGACGTCGCCCGATTTCACGAAACGCACCTGGATGCCCAAGCGGGGAAAGGTGTGATGAAAGAGGTTGTACGTCCCTCCGTAGAGATTGTCCGCCGAGACGATCTCGTCCCCCGCCTTCGCGATGTTCAGAAGCGCCAGGGAAATGGCGGACTGGCCGCTGGCGACGGCCAGCGCTCCGACGCCGCCGTCCAGGGCGGCCACCCTCTTTTCGAGTACGTCCGTGGTGGGGTTCATGAGCCGGGTGTAGATGTTGCCGAACTCCTTCAGGCCGAAAAGAGCCGCCGCGTGGTCCGTGTCGCGGAACTGGTAGGACGTCGTCTGGTAGATGGGCACGGCCCTTGCCCCGGTCGTGGGATCCGCTTCCTGGCCGCCGTGGAGCGCCAGGGTTTCTATTTTCAAGCGGCTGTCGATCTTGCTCATGATATTCTCCTTAGCCTGCTACAGAATTCTCTGGCCGTGGCAATAGATGTTCATCCGCCGGCCGCGGGCCGAGCCCGCGATCGTCATACGGACCTCCTTCGCCAGCTTGATCGCCTGATTGGTCGGAACTCCGGCGGATACGACCACCGGAATCCCGCAGCGCATGATCTTGGCGACGATCTCGGAGGATATCCGTCCGCTCGTCATTGCCATGACCTCCCGCAGATCGACCGCCGAAAGAAGCGCTTCGCCGACCGCCTTGTCCAGGGCGTTGTGCCGTCCGATATCGTCCTTGAAGATGAGGATCCTTTCCCGGTCCGCCAGACCCGCGCTGTGGACGCCCCGGGTCCGCTTGTGTTCTTCCGACCGGCCCAGAAACTCCTTCATCAGCTCCGAAATCTTCGCCGCCGCCACGGTAAAACCGTCCGGCAGGGAAACCCTCTGCAGGACATCCAGAGGATTGTGGAAGATGACCCCTCTGCCGCACCCGGACGTATAGACCCGCTTGAAGACGAGGTCATCGGCGATGGGCTCATCGATTTCCACGTCCGCCTTCCATCGTTCCCCATCGACGGTGAGGGACCGGATCGATTCCGCCCGCTGGATCAGACCCGAGGTGAAGAGAAAACCGGCGGCCAGATGTTTCAGGTCGCAGGGGCTCGCGAGCAGGGTCGCCAGCTCCTTTCCGTTCACTTCGACGGTGAGCGGGATCTCTTCCGTGACGACTTCGCACCTCGTCACGCGCAGACCGTTCTCGATTGATACGACGTCGAACTCTTCCATCGCTTCAGCCGCTACTCCGTATAATTGAGCATCCTCTCGATGGCTTGCCTGGCCTTCTCCGCGATCGACGGTGGAACCTCGACCTGGTGCCGCATGTCCTCCAGGGCCCACAGGACCTTCTCGAGGGTGATCAATTTCATGTTGGGACAGATGGTCCGGTCCGTCACGGGATAGAAGATCTTCCCCGGGTTCTCCTTCTGCAGCCGGTGGATGATTCCCTTCTCCGTCGCGACGATGATCTCCTTCTCCGGGGCTTCCTTCACGTAACGGCACATCCCCTCGGTGGAAACGACGACGTCCGAGAGGTGCCGGATCGGCCGCGGGCACTCAGGATGGGCGATGACTTTCGCCGCCGGATGCAGCCGCTTCTGTTCCAGGAGTTCCTCGGGCAGGATCTTCGCGTGCGTCGGGCAATACCCATCCCAGGCGATGAAGGTCCTGCCCGTCTTCTCGGAGACGAAGTCGGCGAGGTGCTTGTCGGGAACGAAGATGATCTCCTTCTCGTCCTTGAGCACCTTTTCCACCATGGCGACGGCATTGGCGGACGTGCAGCACAGATCGCTCTCGGCCTTCACCTCCGCCGTCGTGTTCACGTAGCAGAGAACCTTGGCCTGCGGGTGCTGCGCCTTCAGTTTCCGGAGCTGCTCGCCGTTGATCATGTTCGCCATCGGGCAGCCGGCGTTCTTATCGGGAATGACCACCGTCTTGCCGGGTGAGAGGATCTTGGCCGTCTCGGCCATGAAATAGACGCCGCAGAAGACGATCGCATCGGCATCGGTTTTTGCCGCCTCGATGCTCAGCCCGAGCGAATCCCCCACGTAGTCCCCGATGTCGTGCACCTCGGGGATCTGGTAGTTGTGCACCAGGATGACCGCGTTGCGCTTCTTCTTCAGTTCCCTGATCTTCTCAACAATCTCCATACCTCACCTCTTCGATTATTCCTCCGCCCAGGACGGTGTCGCCGTCGTAAAGAACGACCGACTGCCCGGGCGTGACAGCCTCCTGCGGATCTTCAAACAGGACCCTCAAGCGATCCCCCTCGCGCCGCGCGCGGCAGGGGGTCTCCTGTTTCCGGTAGCGGATTTTGCCGCAGATCCGGTCCGGCCAGTGTTCGACAAACAGATTGACGTTTCCGGCAACGAGCCCGCGGGAGAGCAGGTCCTTCTTCCCGCCGGCCACGATCCGGTTGCCGGCCGCGTCGATCCCGACAACGTAGAGCGGCGCATTGCTGCTGATCCGCATCCCGCTTCTCTGCCCGACGGTGTAATGGATGATACCACGATGCCTCCCGATGATGTTCCCCGCGGTGTCGACGACCGGGCCTTCGCGAACCCCTTCCGGTATCCGCTCCAGGACGAAGTCGGTGTAATTCTTCCCGGTCACGAAACAGATATCCTGACTTTCCCGTTTTCCGGCAACGGGCAGTTTGGCCCTTCCCGCAATCCTTCGCACCTCCTCCTTGCCGAGGCCGGCGAGCGGGAAGAGAACGGAAGGCAACGACGCCGCAGGCATCCCATAAAGAAAATAGGTCTGGTCTTTCCTTCTGTCCAGGGCCCGCCTGAGAAAAAACCGGCCGCGCTCTTCTTCGATCGCCGCATAGTGGCCCGTTGCCAGGTATTCGCAACCGGCCGCCAAGGCCTTCCGGAGCAGAACGGCGAATTTCAGGGTACGATTGCATTCCACGCAGGGATTCGGCGTTCTTCCCCTGGCGTACGCCGCCACGAAAGGATCGATCACGCATTCCCGGAGGTGGACCGAAAAATCGAAGCTGTAATGGGGGATGCCGAGCACCTCACAGACCCTGCGGGCGTCCTCGACGGCATCGGGGCCGCAGCATCTGACCCGCCCGTCTCCCGCGTCCGCCACCCCCAGACACATGGTCGCGCCCACGACGTCGTATCCCGCGTCCCCGAGAAGAAGGGCGGCCACCGAGGAATCGACGCCTCCGCTCATCGCGACCATGACCCTCTTGCCCATCGCAACCGCCCTATCCCCGCGCCCCGCGGCCCGCCGCCAGCGCGCGCAATCTCGCCACCGTCACGGTCAGCACATCCAGGAAACGGTCCACGTCGCCGTCCGCCGTTCCCCGCCCCAGGCTGAAGCGCAGCGAGCTGTGCGCCTCCTGGCGCTGCAAGCCGATCGCCGCGAGCACGTGCGAGGGGTCCACGGAAGAAGACGTGCAGGCGGACCCCGATGAACACGCGATCCCCGCCATGTCCAGGCCGAACAACAACGCCTCCCCCTCAACGCCGTCGAAACGGATGTTGACATTGTTGGGCAGCCTCAGCCTCGGATGACCGTTGAGATGCGTCCGTTCGATCCCCGTCAGGATGCGTTCGACGGCGCGATCCCTCATGGCCGCAAGCCGCTCCGCTTCGGCCGCCATTCTTTCACCGGCCAGTTCGACCGCCTTCCCGAGACCGGCGATGCCCGGCACATTGTGCGTCGAGGCCCTCCGGTCCCTTTCCTGCTCTCCCCCTTCCATCTGCGGCAGGATCCTCGTTCCTTTTCTCAGGTACAGGAACCCGACCCCTTTGGGGCCGTAGAACTTATGGCCGGAAGCGCTCAGCGCATCGATGTTCAGGCGGTCCACGTCGATCGGCAGGTGCCCGAAGGTCTGAACGGCATCGGTGTGAAAAACGACGCCCCGCTCGCGGGCGATCCGCCCGATTTCCCCGATCGGCTGGATCGTCCCGATCTCGTTGTTGGCGTGCATGATGGAAATGAGGATCGTTTTTTCCGTCAGCGCCTTTTTCACGTCACCGGGATCCACCATCCCCGTAGCGTCCACCTTCACACGCGTCACCCGAAAGCCCTGCCGCTCCAGGGTTTCGCAGGGCCGGAGCACGGCGTGGTGTTCGATCGCGGAGGTGACGATGTGGTCGCCGAAATCCCGCCGCGCCGCCGCCAGCCCCTTCAGGGCGAGGTTGTCGCTCTCCGTGCCGCCGCTCGTGAAGATAATCTCCTCCGCCGCGGCCCCGAGAAGTGCGGCGACCCGCGAACGCGATTTTTCCACGGCCGTCCTGGCTTTCTGCCCCGGAGTATGGACGCTGGAAGGATTCGCGAAGGTCTCCCCGAAGAAGGGCAGCATGGCCTTTACGACTTCATCGTCCGCGGGCGTCGTCGCCGCATAGTCCAGATAAACCGGTTTCATCGTATCCTTCCACCCATTGCTCAAATATGGTTCATGAGGTCCGCTTCCGCCTTCCGGCGATGTACCTCGACCAGTTGCTCGAGGTTGATCGCTTCCAGCGTCTCGGATATCTTCCCCTCCAGCAGGACCCACACGTCGCGGCTCGCGCAGAGGTGAGCCCGCGGACAGGAAGACGGATTCGTGAGGCAGTCTACGAGACACCTTCCTTCGAAGACTTCGATGATCCGGCGCAGGGTGATCTGGGAAGGCGGTTTTGCCAGCGTGTAACCGCCGTTCGCGCCGCGCGCCGAATTGACGAGCCCTGCGCCCTTCAGCGCCAGGATGATGAGACTGAGATACTTCTCCGATATCTCCTCTTCCCTGGCGATCTCCCGAAGAAATACCGACCCCTGTCCGTAATGACGGGCAAGGGATATCATCAACCGCGCTCCGTACCTGGCTTTTGTCGACAGTTTCATGACTTCTGAAATCCATTCCATACTACTACTATCGATTTGCTAGAGATTAAATTTTTCAGCTCCCATGTCAAGTGATTTTTTGTGAACGGTCCGTCGCCGCTGTTGACTTCTTGATGGGCCGCGGTTAAAGGGATACAGCCACAACGTGCCCGCACAAATGGGGCGGACAGGAGTTCCCGGAGCCTCTGTAACGCATCCTTTGAAAGGATTTCAATAGATTATGACAACAAAAGCGGCTGGACGCGGCGTAATCCTCGCCGTCAACATCTCCGACAGGAAGGGCCAGAAAAAGCATGACGTGGGAAAATGCCGACTCCTCCGGGATTTCGGCATCGCGGGAGACGCCCATGCCGGCACGCCGACGCGCCAGGTCAGCCTCCTGTCCCAGGGCAGTGTGGACAAGATGACCGCCATGGGCTTGAAGGTGGGCTACGGCGATTTCGCCGAGAACTTTACGGTTGCCGGTCTGACCCTCCACGAGCTTCCCGTCGGAACGCTGCTGAAGATCGGCGCCACGGCCCTTCTCCGCATTACCCGGATCGGCAAGGAGTGCCACGCCCGCTGCGAGATCTACCGGCTCGTCGGGGACTGCATCATGCCGCGGGAGGGCGTCTTTGCGGAAGTGCTTGCGGAAGGCGAGGTCCGGACCGGCGACGAGGTAAGAATCGTCGATGCGGCCCCGGATGCGGAAAGAGCTTGATTTCCGGCGCCGGATGATATAGGAAGGCTGTTCGTTTTTTTATTTTTGGTCTCCTTGTCCGGGCCGGAGTGCCCGGAATATAGAGCCGAGAGGAGGTAGGAAAGGTGAGAAGGTACGAAACGATTTACATTATGCCGGCCGATCTTCCCGACGCGGACATGAATGACGCGGTCGAGAAATTCGCGAAGATCGTGGCCGGAACGAAGGGGACTCTCGTCAAGCTCGAGAAATGGGGCAAGAAGAGGCTCGCGTACAAGATCAAGAAACAGGGCCGGGGTTTTTATGTCTTCATGGACTTTGCCGGCGTAAGCGAGACGGTCAGGGAGCTGGAGCGCAATCTCAAGATCGATGATCGCATCCTGAAATACATGACCGTCGTGACAGCGCAGAACGTCGATCCTGAAGCGCTGCAGAAAGAGATCGACGCCGCCAAGGCGGCCGCCGAGGCGGCGGAAAAGCAGAAGAACGAACCTCCTCCGAGGCAGGAGATCCAGCCGGCTCAGCCTCAGCCGCAGGCGCCGGTTTCAGGCGAGGGCAAGAACGAAGAAGCAAAGGAGGAGAAAAAATAACCCATGGAAACTCCGACACAGCGTCCAAGCCAGCCCCATCGCGGACCGAAGCCCCAGCGGCCGCAGAAGAAGTTCTATCACCGGAGGAAGTTTTGCCGGTTCTGCTCCGATTCCGCGCTTCGGATCGAATATAAGGACATCTCGACCCTCAAGGATTTCATTACCGAGCGCGGCAAGATCATGCCTCGAAGGATTACGGGCAACTGCGCCAAGCACCAGCGCGAGTTGACCGTTCACGTCAAACGGGCACGAATGATCGCCCTGCTCCCCTTTGTCGTTTCCGAGGGCTGAACAAGAAACGTCTCGACAGAAACCCGCCGCAAGCAGGCATTTCCGGACTCCCCGTGAAAACGGGGGGTCCGTCCTTTCTTCCGCGGCGCCGCTCCGGCGCGCGAACGGGGAACATGATCGGCAATCTGGACAAGGCTTCCCGCTTTTTCAATGCCCGCGATTTCCTCTCGGGCGTCGTCGTAACCACGCTGTCATTCGCAACGATCGCCATGATCCCCTTCGCCAGGATCGTGCTCCCGATATTCGTCCCCCTCCCCATCCTTTATTATTACCGCAAACTGGGAAGAAGCTGGGGGGCGCTCATGTTCGCCGTCTCCCTGGGTTTTTTTGCCCTCCTGCTGCAGTCATTCGGCGCCGTGGCGGACCTTCCCCTGTTTCTCCTGCTGGGACTGACAGGCATCTTCCTGGCCGAGATGTTCAAGCGCGAAACCTCCATCGAAAGGACCATCCTCTTTCCATCGATCTTTCTTCTGGCCGCCGGCGCCGCGTTCGTGTGGATCGCGGCAGCGATGTCCGGCAGCGCCTTTCTGCCGCTGATCAGCACCTATATCGAGCAGACACTCCGCGAAACAAACCGGATCTATGCGCAGATGGGACTGACCCCGGAACAGATGCAGGCCGGCGGAGACATGGCAAAGGCCCTTCTCATGATCTTTCCGTCCTTGATCACCCTGATGATCATCCAGATGGTCTGGATCAACACGCTGGCGGCGCGGGAGATCTTCCGCCGCAATGCCGTGCCCTTTCCGGATTTCGGCGATCTCGGCCGCTGGAAGGCCGATGAGCGAATCGTCTGGTTCCTGATCGCCTCCGGCGCCGCTATCCTGGTGCCGGTTGCCCCGCTCCAGGCCGTCGGATGGAATCTCCTGATCCTGTGTCTCCTCGCCTACGTGCTGCAGGGGTTGTCTATTGTAAGTTTTTACCTGAAGTGGTACAGAATTCCGCGTTTTCTGCGGTTTCTCACGTATGTCGTGATCCTGATCTATCAGTTCGTCCTGATCGCCGTGGCGGCGGTAGGCCTCTTCGACCTGTGGCTGGACTTTCGAAGGTTTGCCCGGCCCAGGGAGGGGAGTTCCGAGGGATGAACGAGTGCAATGAATTGCCTATTTTAATGGGAGGGAAGTCATGAAGGTCATTTTGAAACAGGATGTGGAGTCTCTCGGGAAAACGGGGGATATCGTGAAGGTCGCGGATGGCCATGCGAGAAATTTTCTGATTCCCAGAGGACTCGCGATGGAGGCGAACGTCAAGAGCATCCGGGCCGTGGAGCACGACAAGGCGCTCATCCTCAGGAAGGCCGCCAAGGAAAAGGAAAAGGCCGAGGCGCTGCGGGACAGGCTTGCCGGCGTCAACCTGACGATCAGCCGGCGTTCCGGCGAGCAGGACAAGCTGTTCGGATCGGTCGGTGCGAAGGACATCGAACAGGCCCTGAAGGATCAGGGCATTGAAATCGACCGCAAGGACATCGTCCTGGAGGAACCGATCAAGACGGTGGGCGAATTCGCCGTAAAGGTGAAGTTGTCCCAGGGAGTCACCGGCGAATTGAAGGTGACGGTGGCGGCCGAGGCTTAGGACCGAAGAATCTTTTCAGCAGGAACCGGAATGGCCATGCGCGATACCGACGTCTCGTTGTACAAGGTGCCGCCGCAAAACCTGGACGCCGAACAATCGATCCTCGGCGGCATCCTCTTGGACAACCAGGCACTGAACGCCGTCCTTGAGATCCTGGTGCACCAGGATTTCTACAGCGAGGCGCACCGCAAGATCTTTCTGGCGATCACGGAACTCGCCGAGCGCAACGAACCCTGCGACCTCGTCACCCTGGGCAGTTTTCTCAAGGACAAGAACCATCTGGACGCCATCGGCGGCACGCCGTACCTGGCGACGCTCGTGGAAAGCGTCCCCTCCGCCGCGAACATCTCCGCCTACGCGAAGCTCGTCAAGGAGAAGTCCGTCCTGCGCCAGTTGATCGGGACGGCCACCGACATCGTGACCCGGAGCTACGGTACGGGTGCGGATGTCGATCAGCTTCTCGACCAGGCGGAGCACGCCATCTTCGAGATCTCCGAACACAAGGTCCGGCCCTCCTTCTATCCCATGAAGGATATCGTCAAGGACAGCTTCCGGACGATCGAGCGGCTCTACGAACGCAAGGAACTGGTCACCGGCGTCCCGACCGGCTTCACGAAGATCGACGAGATCACTTCCGGGCTGCAGAATTCGGACTTGATCATCATCGCCGGCCGCCCTTCCATGGGCAAGACGGCCTTTGCGCTCAACATCGCCGAACACGTGGCGCTGGAAGAGAATATTCCCGTCGCGATCTTCTCTCTCGAAATGGCGAAGGAACAGCTGGCCATGCGCATGTTCTCGTCCATCGCCAGAGTGAATTCCCAGAAACTCCGGCGCGGAATGGTCGGCGAGACGGACTGGCCGAAGCTGACGACGGCCGCGGGACGCCTCTCGGAGGCGCCGATTTTCATTGACGACACCCCCGCGATCACGGTCCTGGAGATGAAGGCGAAGGCCCGCCGCCTCAAGGCGGACAGGAATTTGGGCCTTGTGGTCCTGGACTATTTGCAGCTCATGCGCAGCGGCGGCGCAAAGGACTCCCGGGAGCAGGAGATCTCCGAGATCAGCCGCTCGCTCAAGGCGCTCGCAAAGGAGCTAACCGTACCCGTCATCGCCCTGTCCCAGCTCAACCGCAAGGTCGAAGACCGGACGATCCGCAAGCCCCAGATGGCCGACCTCCGCGAATCGGGCGCCATCGAGCAGGACGCCGACGTCATCGCCTTCATCTACCGGGACGAGGTCTACAACAAGTCGGAAGACAATCCGGAGCGGGGATTCGCGGAGATCATCATCGGCAAGCAGCGCAACGGCCCCACCGGCACGGTGAAGCTGGTTTTTCAGGAACAGTTCACGAGATTCGAGAATCCCGCCTTCGACAAGGTTCCCGACGAACCTTTCTGAGACGAGGTCCTTCCGGCTCGGCCGGGCCTGGACGATCGACGTGTTCAGGAAGGGTCCGCCGGTCCGCCGCCGGCGGCGATCTTGTTCCGGAAGCTGTACAGGGAACCGGCGCCCGGTCAGGCCTCCAGGAGTTTCGGTTCTTCCCCCAGGTAGGGAATCGCGACGCGGAGCTTTTTCAGGGCCTGTTTTTCGATCTGCCTCGCCCGCTCCCTCGTGATGTTGTACTTGTCGCCGATTTCCTGAAGCGTCAGCGGAACGTCCGCCATCACGCGGTTCTTGATGATGAAAATCTCCTTTTCCGAAAGCGCCGAGAGAGCCCCGGCGATGTTCTTCTGAACGAGCTCCTTCTCCTCCTTCCGGATCAGGGACTCTTCCTGGTCCGCTCCTTCATAAACCAGGAAATCCAGGTGGGAAGACTCTCCGTCATCGCTGACGGCGGCATCCAGTGACAGGTCCCGATTGGACATGCGCATGTCCATCTCTTCGATCTCGTGGGTCTTGACACCCAGCGTTTCCGCGATTTCGGAGAATTCGGGGTTCTTCTCTGCCAGCGTCTCCAGGCGCTTCCGCGCCTGTCCGAGCTTGAAGAAGAGTTTCCGCTGCGCCTGCGTTGTGCCGATCTTGACGAGGCTCCAGGACTTGATGACGAAGTTCTGGATGTAGGCCCGTATCCACCACACGGCGTAGGAGATGAGACGGTAGCCGCGGTAGGGGTCGAATTTCTTGACGGCGTGCATGAGGCCGATGTTGCCCTCCTGGATGAGGTCCGGCAGTTTCACGCCGTAGTTGCGGTACTCGTGCGCGATCTTGACGACAAAGCGCAGATTGGAAACAATGAGCTTTTCCGCCGCCTCGAGATCGTTGAATTTCTTCAGCCGCACCGCAAGGGCGAATTCTTCCTCCGCAGTCAGAATGGAAAACTGGTTGATTTCAGCGATATAGAGATCGAGCGTTCCCGCTACGAGCGGCAGTTCCAAGGTTCATCCTCCCGTTTTTACAGCAATTCCATGGTGTTATTTTATATGCCAAAGGGTCCGCGCTCGTCAAGGTCTTTATGCCCGGGCAACAGGGACTTCCCCTTCCCGGCTCGTCTTGACAGCCGCTGGGGCTGTGCTTAACTTACGCGCGATACTGCAGCGGTTTGAAACGGAAATTTCGCAGACCGCAATCTCAAAAAATACCACTGTAAGGAAGAATGTTTTCAGTTCGTCGGCATCACCGGCGAGGGTGACGCTGATCGAGGAGGAACCATGAGGTTTGATAAATTCACGTTGAAGGTCCAGGAGGCTGTCCAGGACGCCAACGCCATCGCCGCTTCATACGGCCATCAGGCGGTCGACGTCGACCATCTCCTGGTTTCGCTCTTGAAACAGCCGGAAGGCATCATCCCGGAGATCCTGAAGAAGGTCGGAGCCGATCCCGCGTCCGTAGAACGGGAGTTGAAGAAGATCCTTGAACGCACCCCGCGGGTCCAGGGCCCCGGGACCGGTCAGGCCTACATCACTCCGCGCCTGAACCGTGTTCTGGAAGCCGCTCTCGCCGAGGCGCAACGCCTCAACGACGAATACGTCAGCGCAGAACACGTCTTGGTCGCCGCCGCCGAGGACAAGGAGGGAAATTCCGGCCGCATCCTGCAGCAGGCGGGAATCAACCGGGATTCGATTTTCCGGGTCCTCGTGGAAATCCGCGGGAACCAGCGGGTGACGGACCCCAATCCCGAGGAAAAGTATCAGGCGCTCAAGCGCTATGCCCGGGATTTCAATGAACTCGCACGCAAGGGCTCCTTCGATCCCGTCATCGGCCGGGACGAAGAGATCCGCCGCGTCATGCAGGTGCTCTCGCGGAGGACGAAGAACAACCCGGTCCTGATCGGCGAACCGGGCGTCGGCAAGACGGCCATCGTCGAGGGTCTGGCCCAGCGCATCATCAACGGCGACGTCCCGGAGAATCTCAAGGACAAGCGCGTCGTCGGTCTGGACATCGGGTCGCTGGTCGCCGGCGCGAAGTATCGCGGGGAATTCGAAGACCGCCTGAAAGCGGTGTTGAAGGAAGTGACGGGGGCCGAAGGGCAGATCATCCTCTTTATCGATGAGATCCACACGGTGGTGGGCGCCGGCGCCGCGGAAGGCGCGGTCGACGCCGCCAACATGTTGAAACCCGCCCTGGCCCGCGGCGAGCTGCACTGCATCGGCGCGACGACGCTCAACGAATACCGCAAGCACATCGAGAAAGATCCCGCCCTGGAGCGCCGCTTCCAGCCGCTGCTGGTGAAAGAACCCTCCGTCGAGGACACGATCGCGATCCTGCGGGGCCTCAAGGAGCGCTACGAGGTCCACCACGGCGTGCGGATCACCGATGCGGCGATCATCGCCGCGGCGACGCTCTCCAACCGCTACATCAGCGACCGCTTCCTGCCGGACAAGGCCGTGGACCTGATCGACGAGGCCGCCTCGCGGCTCCGCATCGAGCTGGACAGCCTTCCCACGGAGATCGACACGATCGGCCGCAAGGTGATCCAACTGGAAATCGAACGCCAGTCCCTGGTGAAGGAAACCGATCCGACCGCCGCGGAACGCCGGGAGAAGATCGACAGGGAGCTCGCGGAGCTGAAGGAGTCCATGGACGCCATGAAGCTCCATTGGAGCGGGGAAAAGGAAGCCATCAAGAAGATCCAGTCCATCAAGAGCGCCATGGAGCAGCTGAAGAACGAGGAGATGAATGCCCAGCGCGCAGGCGACCTCGCGAAAGCGGCGGAGATCCGCTACGGGAAGCTCGTCGGTCTGAACCGCGATCTCGAACGGGAGCACCAGGCACTCGCCGACATCCAGAAAGACAGGAAGATGCTCAAGGAAGAGGTGGAGGCGGAGGATGTGGCCGAAGTCGTGGCCCATTGGACGGGCATTCCCGTGGCGCGGATGCTCGAGGGCGATGTCCAGAAGCTCATCCATATGGAGGAGCGCCTCCGGCAGAGGGTGGTCGGCCAGGACGAGGGAATCGCGGCCGTGTCCAGCGCCCTGCGGAGAGCCCGTTCGGGTCTCCAGGATCCGAACCGGCCGATCGGGTCGTTCATCTTCATGGGCCCGACAGGCGTCGGCAAGACGGAGCTGGCGCGCGCCCTCGCGGAATTCATGTTCGACAACGAACAGGCGATGATCCGCATCGACATGTCCGAATACATGGAGAAGCATTCCGTGGCGCGCCTCATCGGGGCGCCGCCCGGCTACGTGGGTTACGACGAAGGGGGCCACCTGACCGAGGCGGTCCGCCGCCGGCCTTACTCGGTGCTGCTCTTCGACGAGATCGAAAAGGCCCATCCGGACGTCTTCAACATCCTGCTGCAGATCCTGGACGACGGCAGGCTCACCGACGGTCACGGACGAACGGTGGATTTCAAGCATACGATCGTCATCATGACTTCGAACGTCGGAAGCGCATGGATGCAGGATTCGTCTCTCTCCGAGGAGGAGAAGAGATCCCGTGCGTCGGAGGTCCTGCGCGCAACCTTCAAGCCGGAATTTCTGAACCGGATCGACGATATCATCACGTTCCGGTCGCTCGAACGGAGCGACATCGACCGGATCATCGGCATCCAGATCGCGCTCCTGTCCAAGCGGCTGGCAGAGCGGAAACTGAGCCTGGAATTGACACCCAAGGCGAAAACGGTTATAGCCGATGCCGGATACAGCCCCGTCTACGGCGCAAGGCCGCTGAAGCGGGTCCTGCAGAAACTGATCCTCGATCCCCTTGCGTTCCGGATTCTTGACGGCGAATTCATCGAAGGGGATACCTTTGTCGCCGATGTCGGCAAAGGGAGTGAAGTCACGTTACGAAAAAAGAAAAAATGAGGAAACGGGAGGAAATATGAACAGCATCAAAACGGGCTTGTTGTTGGGAGCCCTGACGGGCCTCCTGATGTTGATCGGAGGCTGGTTCGGAGGAAACAACGGGGTGGTGATCGCCTTCCTGTTCGCGACGGTCATGAACCTCGGGGCCTACTGGTTTTCGGACAAGATCGTCCTTTCCATGTACAAGGCCCAGGAAGTGAGCGAGCGGGAGGCCCCCGAGCTCTATCGGATCGTAAAGGACCTGGCGCTGAAGGCCAATCTGCCCATGCCCCGCGTCTACATCATCCCCGGGGATACGCCGAATGCCTTCGCCACGGGCCGCAACGAACGCCATGCCGTCGTGGCGGTCACGGAGGGAATCCTGCGGATCCTGGACCGGGAGGAGCTGGAAGGCGTGATTTCCCATGAGCTCAGCCACATCAAGCATCGCGACATCCTGATCGGCTCGATCGCCGCAACGATCGCGGGAGCCATCTCCATGCTTGCCCATATGGCCCAGTGGGCGGCGATCTTCGGGGGCTCGCGAAGCGACGACGATGAAGGCGGAGGGGGAAACATCATCGGCCTCCTCGCGATGGCGATCCTGGCCCCCATCGCCGCGACGATCATCCAGATGGCGATTTCCCGGTCGCGGGAATACCTGGCCGACGACGGCGGCGCCCGGATTTCCCGGAAACCCTATGCGCTGGCCTCGGCCCTCGAAAAGCTGTCCCGCGCGTCACAGGTCGTACCGATGGAGGCAAACCCCGCGACGGCGCACATGTTCATCGTGAATCCCCTGACGGGGCGCTCCTTCATGTCGCTCTTCAGCACGCACCCCCCCATCGAGGAGCGGATTGCGCGGCTGCGGAGCATGCGGCCCGTCTAAAACGGCAACGAACGCAGGGACCGGGCGAACCCCTGTCGGAATCCGTCCGGTCCCGCGGCGAGTCGCCGGGGGCATCCCGGATCCAGACCGCCGCACATCACCGCCTGCACAGGAGGTCTGGTCATGGAGGAAGAAAAAAAGGACAAGGGATTCGTCGTCAAGGATCGCCGCCTCTTCGGTGAGTCCGGGGAAGCCCGGACGGAAACCACCCGGACGGATGAGCCGCCGAAGGCCCCTCAGGAAGAACGGCCGAAAGCGGCCGGCGGCCAGGAAGAGACCTCCGAAGGACCACCGCCCTCCCCCGAGGACGGGTTTCTTCCCGAAGTGAACTTCGCCAACTTCATCCTTTCGCTGGGCACCACGGCCTTCTATCATTTCGGAGACCTGCCGGACCGGGACGGGGGGAAGGCGGAAAAGAACATTGCGGCGGCGAAACAGACGATCGATCTCCTCAGCATGCTCAAATCCAAGACCGAGGGAAACCTCGACAAGGACGAACAGGCGCTTCTGGAAGGCATCCTTTACGAATTGAGATTGCGCTTCGTAAAGGAAACGACCTCGAAATGACCCGGACCTCCCCTGCGAAGATCAACCTCGTCCTGAAAGTCCTTCGCCGCCGTCCCGACGGCTATCACGACCTCGCCTCGCTGATGCAGCAGATCGATCTTTGCGACGAAATGGATTTCACCACCGCCAGCCGCGGCATCGGTCTGCAGTGCCCGGGAAGCGGTCTTCCCGAGGACGAGCGGAACATCGTCTACCGCGCGGCCAGAAAGCTCCTGGATGAAACCGGTCATCCGGGCGGCATTGAAATCGTCCTCCGCAAACGCATCCCCGTCGCCGCTGGACTCGGAGGTGGAAGCTCCGATGCGGCGACGACGCTTGCAACGCTCAACGAGATGCTGCATCTGCATGTCCCTGCGGACCGCCTTCAGGCCATGGGCGCATCGCTGGGGGCAGACGTGCCCTTCTTCCTCTTCGGACGGAGCGCCTGGGCGTTCGGCATCGGAGATCGTCTTCAACCGGCCCCGGAGATCCCCCCCCTTGAATTCGTTCTTGTGAATCCGGGCTACGAAGTCTCCACCCGCGCGGTCTACCAAGGCCTCAATTTCACATTGACAAACCAGCCAAACCATTATAGCATCCCACGATTTTTCACGGCGGATGATCTGGCGAAGGGGTTGCACAACGATCTGGAGACGGTGACCCTCAGGTTGCATCCCGATCTCGTGATGTGGAAGGAGCGGTTGGTACGCAATGGCGCCCTGAGTGCCCTGATGTCGGGCAGCGGTCCCACGGTTTTCGGCATCTTCGATCGTGCAGACCGGGCCGCAGAGGCCGAGGCTGCGCTGAAAGAATCCGGACCTTGCACGGTTTTCAGGGCCCGTTCCCTGCGCTGACATTCCGTCGGCAATTCTCCGGCGCCTCTTCATTCCTGGGCACCGAACCGCAAAACAGCAATTTGATACAGTTTGGGGCGTCGTCAAGCGGTAAGACACAAGATTTTGGTTCTTGCATTCGGAGGTTCGAATCCTCCCGCCCCAGCCAGCAATTATTCCTCACGATCCGGTGGGATGGCCATGCTCGAAAGAATAAGGATATTCAGCGGGAACTCCAATGTCGCCCTGGCGCAGAAAATCTGCCGGAACCTCGGCGTGCCTCTCGGCGAAGCCAATGTCTCGACCTTCAGCGACGGGGAGACCCGCGTCGAAATCAACGAAAACGTCCGCGGCATGGATGTCTTCATCATCCAGTCCACATGCCCGCCCGTCAACCTCTCCGTAATGGAGCTGCTCATCATGATCGATGCGATGAAGCGGGCCTCGGCGGACCGGATCACGGCGGTCATCCCCTACTACGGCTATGCGCGGCAGGACCGCAAGGTCGCGCCCCGGGCGCCCATCTCCGCCAAGCTCGTCGCCGATCTGATCACCACGGCCGGAGCGAGCCGCGTCCTTTCTATGGACCTGCACGCGGGACAGATCCAGGGCTTCTTCAACATCCCCGTCGACAACCTCTACGCGACGCCGATCCTGCTGGACTATATCAAGAACAACTACCAGGGGGGCAACCTGGTCATTGTCTCCCCCGATACGGGAGGCGTGGAAAGGGCCAGGGCGTTCGGAAAACGCCTGGGCGCCACGCTGGCCATCATCGACAAACGGCGCGAGGGGCCGAATGAGGCCCAGGTGATGAACATCATCGGCAACATCAAGGGGAAACGCGTCATCCTGCTGGACGACATGATCGACACGGCCGGAACGGTGGTACAGGCGGCCACGGCACTTCGGGAGGAAGGCGCGCTGGAGGTTTCGGTCTGCGCGACCCATGCCGTTCTGTCCGGCCCCGCCATCGAACGGATCGAGGCGTCCGCCATCCAGGAGCTCGTCGTGACGGATACGATCCCCCTGCACGACGCCGCCAAGGCATGTTCGCGTATCAAGATCCTGTCCGTGGCCGGTCTCTTGAGCGAGGCCGTCCGGAGGATCTACTACAACGATTCGATCAGCTCACTATTTATCTAGGTTAGGAGGATTTCATGAAAACGGTTGATCTGACTGCATACACCCGGGAGGACACCGGCAAGGGACCGGCAAGACGTCGGCGGGCCGGCGGCTTCGTCCCGGCTGTGTTTTACGGACCCAAGACTGCCACTCGCGCGCTGTCGGTTCCGAAGGACGAAATGGTAAAGCTCCTCAAGCGAAGGGGGGAAAACGTCTTTATCAAACTGGTCATCGACGACAAGGGGCAGAGGCAGGAGGCCCTGTCGATCATCAAGGAACTCCAGGTCGAGCCCCTCGGCGGAAAGATTCAGCACGTGGATTTCTACGAAGTGACGATGGACAAGAAGCTCGTCTTCGAGGTACCCCTTCACTTCAAGGGAAAGCCCGTCGGAGTCGACATGGGCGGCGACCTGCAGCACAGCAAGCGGGAGTTGAAGGTGCTCTGCCTGCCCGCCGATCTCCCCGATTTCTTCGAGGTGGACGTGAGCGCCCTGAAGATCGGAGAATCCTTCAAGATTCGCGATATCCAGGTCGATGAAAAGATCACCGTCGTGGATCCCCTGGACGCGGCCGTTGCATCCGTGACGGTCCCGAAGGCCGTGAAGGAAACGAAGGTCGAAGGCGAAGAGGCGGCGGCCGAGGGCGAAGCGGTCGAAGGCGCCGGTGAAGAGGCTGCCAAGGAAAAGGAAGTGAAGGCCTGATTTCCGGACCGGCTCCCCTGCGGGGCGGAAAAACCTCTCCGCCTTCACGATAAGCCGGCGGCCTCGGCGAGAGGATGCATGTGAAGTTGATCGTAGGACTGGGCAATCCCGGACCGCGTTACCGTTTTTCCCGGCACAACGCCGGATTCCTCGTTTTGGATCAGTTGGCCCAGAAGCACGGCATGGCTCTTTCCCAACGACTCTTCGAGGCGCTCGTGACCAGGGGAAAGATCGCGGGCGAGTCCGTGATCGCCGCTGCACCGCAGACGTTCATGAACCTGAGCGGCACCGCGGTGAGGAGGATTCTTGATTTTTACCGGATCGAGGTCGTCGACCTGATCGTCATTCATGATGACATGGATCTGCCGTTCGGGACGATCCGCCTGAAGGAAGGAGGGGGGCACGGGGGGCACAAGGGTTTGATATCCGTCATCGAACAGCTCGGGAATCCGGACTTTCTGCGGGTCCGCATCGGCATCGGGAAACCGGTTATCCGCGAGATGGTCGATTCCTATGTACTGTCCCCCTTCTCGGAAGAAGAGATGCAAACGGTTCCGGACATCGCGGCGACTGCCTGCGATCTCGTGACGGACATCGTTGCATCCGGCGTTCAGGCGGCCGTCGTCAAGTATCGCGGCAAGACCATCAATAACTTTCAGAAGGAGGGTTAAGTGATGTGCATCGGCAAGCGGAGTTTTTGGTCTTCTCTATTGGCGATCGGAATCGTCTTGTTCCTTACGACCCCGATGGCTCTGGCAGGTGAAGCGGACATCAAGCTGCCCGATCTGAGCCAGATCAGTTTCATGGGCGGTTCGCTGGGCGGCCTCACCATCCTGAACCTCGGCCTCGTCATCTGCCTGATCGGGATGATCTTCGGCTGGATGCAGTATGTCCAGACGAAGAACCTGCCCTCGCACCAGGCCATGCTAGACGTCTCGAACACAATCTGGGAAACCTGCAAGACCTACCTGTTTCAGCAGGGCAAGTTCCTCGCCGGCCTCTGGGTCCTGATCGCCATCTGTATCGTCTATTACTTCGTAGGCCTGCAGGGCAACACCCTCGGCGCGGTTCTGATGATCCTCTTCTGCTCCGTCATGGGGATCCTCGGCTCCTACGGTGTGGCATGGTTCGGCATCCGGATCAACACGGTGGCCAACTCCCGGGCGGCGTTCGCATCCCTGAGCGGAAACCCTCTCAGCATGGTCAACATCTGCCTGCGTTCCGGCATGAGCGTCGGCCTTCTGCTGGTCAGCATCGAACTTTTCTTCATGATCCTCATCCTCGCCTATATCCCGAAGGAACTGGCCGGCCCCTGCTTCATCGGCTTCGCGATCGGTGAGTCCCTCGGCGCGAGCGCGCTGCGTATCTGCGGCGGTATCTTCACCAAGATCGCGGACATCGGCTCCGACCTGATGAAGATCATCTTCCATCTTCCGGAAGACGATCCGAAAAACCCCGGCGTCATCGCGGACTGCACGGGTGACAATGCCGGCGACAGCGTCGGCCCCACGGCGGACGGCTTCGAAACCTACGGCGTCACGGGCGTCGCCCTGATCGCCTTCCTGGCCCTGGCGATGGCCGCCAACCCGGCCATGTGCGGAAAATTGATCGTCTGGATCTTCGCCATGCGCATCCTCATGATCCTCACCTCGCTGGCCTCCTACTTCGTCAACGACGCCGCGAGCAAGTCCCTCTTCTCCGGTCACAAGGAATTCAATTTCGAGCATCCCCTGACGAACCTGGTCTGGATCACGTCCATCGTCTCCATCATCGTCACTTTCCTGGCCAGCTATTTTCTGCTGGGCGATCTGGCGCCCGTCGCCGATTCGATCTCCACGTGGCTGGCGCTTTCGATCATCATCAGCTGCGGGACGATCGCCGGAGCGCTGATCCCCGAATTCACGAAGGTCTTCACGAGCACCAGTTCACGCCACTGCGAAGAGGTCGTCAACGCCTCGCGCCAAGGCGGTCCTTCCCTGAATATCCTCTCGGGTCTGGTCGCCGGAAACTTCTCCGCCTTCTGGGAGGGACTCACGATCCTGGTCCTGATGTTCATTGCCTATATGGTCTCCCAGAGCGCCTCGATCACGAGCCTGATGCCCAAGGAGTTCGTCTTTGCGGCACCGGTCTTCGCCTTCGGTCTGGTCGCCTTCGGTTTCCTCGGTATGGGGCCGGTAACGATTGCCGTCGACAGCTTCGGCCCGGTCTCCGACAACGCCCAGTCCATCTATGAGCTCTCCATGATCGAGAGCCGGCCCGACGCCAAAGAGGTGGTCAAGAAGCACTTCGGCGTGGAGACGGATTTCGAGAAGGCCAAACATTATCTCGAATCCGCCGACGGCGCGGGCAACACCTTCAAGGCCACGGCCAAACCGGTCCTCATCGGTACGGCCGTCGTCGGCGCGACGACGATGGTCTTCGGCATCATCATCCTGCTGGAGCACATGTTCGGAAACGTCGTCGCCAAGCTGAGCCTTGTTCAGCCTGAGATCATCCTCGGTCTCCTCATGGGCGGTTGCGTGATCTACTGGTTCACCGGCGCATCGATCCAGGCGGTCGTCACCGGTTCCTATCGCGCCGTCGTCTACATCAAGGAACATATCAATCTGGACAAGAAGGAAGCCTCCATCGCCGACAGCAAGGAGGTCGTCAAGATCTGCACAATCTACGCCCAGAAGGGGATGATCAACATCTTCGTCGTCATCTTCTTCATGGCGCTGGCCCTGGCCTTCTTCAACGCCTACTTCTTCATCGGCTACCTGATCGGCATCGCCTTCTTCGGCCTCTTCCAGGCCATCTTCATGGCGAACGCCGGCGGCTGCTGGGACAACGGCAAGAAGATCGTCGAAGTGGATCTGAAGCAGAAGAACACGCCGCTGCATGAGGCCACCGTGGTCGGCGACACCGTCGGCGACCCCTTCAAGGACACCTCTTCGGTCTCCCTGAACCCGGTCATCAAGTTCACGACCCTCTTCGGACTCCTGGCCGTGGAAATCGCCGTGACGATGCAGAGCGTGGGGCTGAAGCTCGGCCTGGCGTCGCTGTTCTTCCTGATCGCGCTGGTCTTTGTCTACCGGTCTTTCTACGGGATGAGAATCATCGGCGAGAAGCTCTAAAGCGACCGTTCCGGCCGCAAGGTACCAGAGGCGCCCCGGTTCTTTTCCGAGGCGCCTTTTTTTCGCATCCGCGATCACATCCGCCGCGATCGACACATCCGCGATCGCCCTTGACAGCCGCCGTCAAAGTCTTTAGCCTGCTCTCCAAGTTCCATCGGCGTCGAGGATTTCCATTCATGGGTTTCCGCTGCGGCATCATCGGCCTTCCCAATGTCGGCAAGTCCACGATCTTCAACGCGTTGTCCGCCGCCGGCGCGGAGGTCGCCAACTACCCCTTCTGTACGATCGACCCGAACGTCGGAATCGTCCCCGTGGCCGATCCCCGTCTGGACAAGATCGCAGAGATTCTTCATCCCCCCAAGGTCACGCGCACGACGCTCGAATTCGTGGATATCGCCGGTCTCGTCAAGGGTGCCAGCCGCGGCGAGGGTCTCGGGAACAAGTTCCTCGGGCATATCCGGGACGTGGATGCCGTCGTTCACGTCGTACGCTGTTTCGACGATCCGGACGTCGTCTCGCTCGACGGAACCGTCGATCCACGCCGCGACGTCGAAATCGTCAATACAGAACTTCTCCTTGCGGACCTCCAGACCGTGGAAGACCGGATCGAAAAAACGGAGAAACTGCTCAAGACCGGAGACAAGTCCATCCGCCGTCAACTGGACTTCCTCCAAGAGGTCCTCGGGGCGCTCGGCAGAGGCGTTCCGGCCCGCCGCCTCTCCTTCGACGGCGACAACGACGAGATCCGGAAAGGCCTCCGCCTCCTGACGGACAAACCGGTTCTGTACGTCGCAAACGTCAACGAGTCCGTGCTGAAGGGCCCGTCTCACCTTGTCCGTGATCTGGAGGAGGCGGCCCGCGCCGAAGGCGCCGGCTGCATTGTCCTGTGCGGAGACATCGAGGCGGACATCGCCGGGCTTCCCGAAGACGAACGACGGTATTACCTCGAGGAGTTGGGATTCCGTGAATCGGGTCTGGAGAAGCTGGTCCGCGCCGGTTACGAAATGCTGGGGCTGATAACCTTCTACACCACCGTGGGTCCCGAATTGCGCGCATGGACCGTGCCGAAGGATACGGCGGCACCCATTGCCGCCGGCCGCATCCATACGGACATGCAGAAGGGATTCATCCGCGCCGAGATTCTGCGGTTCGATGATTTCCTCGCCTGCGGCGGCGCGGCAAGAGCAAAAGAAAAAGGTCTGCTTCGTTCGGAAGGCAAAGACTACCTTATCGCCGATGGAGACATCGTGCTCTTCCGCTTCAACGTCTGAACAGTCTCCAGGATTCCATCCTCATCAGTGATGAAGGGTGCGAGGGCGATCCGAGGGACGGGATCTTCTTCCCGGAGGATTTTTTCCGCAGGCAAAAAAATAGCGGACGGAAAAGGAGGAAGCCTGAAACCGTCCGCTATTTATAAGAACTGAAAGGATTTAAACTTCCCTTTCAGGTTGCCCGTGGGGGGGATCGGTGGGTGGGAAAGGAGGAAGCCTAAAGAAACCACCCACCGATTATGAAAACGCTTTTTGATTCGAAAGAACTTTCAGTTGACGGTGAGTCAACTTCATCAATCAATTATGCCGTCAATTTTGCAAGGTCGATGCCAGTCATGAAGATTTGCCATTTTTTTGCAGAAAAAAATATATTATATATAATCATATAATATCAACATGTTAGAACGATAAATCCGCCGGCAGGCAGCAGGCGTGTCGCGGGGAAATGATCGGCCGGAACAGGGAAAATCACGACTGCGTGCGATATTCGCACCGGAAATCCACAGAAATGCCGTTAGCGCATGGCAGCAAAGAGCTGACAGGCATGTGCGATAATCAAACGGTGTGCGAATTTCGAACTGATTATGCTCAGGTTGAACGGCCGGAGAGTTTTTTCTGCTCCCGGATCAGGCGAAACCTGGATATGCCCAATAATTTTGCAGCCTTCGTTTTATTGCCGCCGGCCCGATCGAGTGCGTTCTTCAGGATCTTCTCCTTGATGTCGCCGCTGATCTTTTCTGTAAGCACCTTGAAGTCCATTCCTTCCCCGATCGATTGCAGATGAAGATCATAGGTCTTCTGCGTCCCGTTCCAGAAGGCCGTGGAACGCAGTTCCATCGGCAGGTCACTGGGCGTAATCGTCGTGTCCACATGCTGCAGGATCATGACGCGCTCGACGACGTTCCGCAGTTCCCGAACATTGCCCGGCCAGGAATAATTTTCGAGAATCTTGATCGCCTCCTCGTCGAAGGCCGTCACCTTCTTGCCCGTCTTGCGGTTGAACTCCTCCACATAGTACATGGCCAGCATCTGGATATCTTCTCTGCGTTCGCGCAGCGGCGGGAGCTGGATGGGAACGACGCTGATCCGGTAGAAGAGGTCCTCGCGGAACTTGTTTTCAGCGACCATCCGGCTCATTTCGCGGTTGGTGGCGAACACGAAGCGCACGTCGATAGGGATCTGCTGCGTGCCGCCGAGCCTCCGGATGTAGCCGTCCTCCAGGACACGGAGGAATTTCGCCTGCAGCGGAAAGCTCATGTCGCCGACCTCGTCCAGGAACATCGTCCCGCCGCTTGCTGCCTCAAGCAACCCGATCTTGCGCTTCTTCGCGTCCGTAAAAGCGCCTGCCTCATAACCGAACAGTTCGCTCTCCAGGAGCGTCCCGGGGATGGCCGCGCAATTGACATCGATGAAGGGCTTCTTGCTGCGGCTGCTGTGGCGGTGGATCGCCCTCGCGGTGAGTTCCTTTCCCGTGCCGCTTTCCCCCTGGATCAGCACGTTTGTGTCGTGCGTCGCCACATCCTGGATGACCTGGAAGACTTCCTGCATCTTCTTCGACGTTCCCAGGATGTTGTGAAACCCGAGGAGGATGCTTTCCCGCTCCTTGAGCTTCTCGACTTCCGATTTGAGCGTTTCGGCTTCCCGGTAGAGCATCGCATGCATGATGTTGTTGTCGTAGGAAATCGTCGCGTTCTTCACAAGGATGTCAAGCATGTGGACTTGGTCTGGAGAATATGTCCCTTTTCTTTTCGATAGATAGAGAGCACCTCTGAACCTGTCCTTCAGGATCATCGGAAGGGCCATTTCCGCGGGATAGCCGTCGAAAAGGGGGGGAGTGCCGCTGGCAAGATCTTCAGGCCTGCGGATCACGATCTCGTTCGCATCCATCGCCTTCCTGATGATGCTGTCCTGGATCCTTTTTTCGTAATCCTCGATGTTGTCGGAAACGGCGTTCTGGCCGTCATGGAGGAAGGTCCGGCCTTTCTTCAGGTCGCGGAAATAGATGAGCGCCCGGTCCGTGTCGGCGATCTTCATGGCGCTCTGGACGAGATGGGTATGGATGCTGTTGTCGATCCGCCGCATCAGGTTCATCTGGGAGACGGCGTCCTGGAGGATCATGAGATCACGGATCTTCGCCGAATTCGACTCGAAGAGCTTGGCATTCTGGATCACGATGCTCATCTGGTCCGCGAAGGCCAGGAAAAGGCTGATCTCCTCCGGAAAGAACGTGGTCGCCTTCCGGCTCCAGACCGTGACGGTGCCGATGACGTCGTTGCCGATCTTCAGCGGGGCGCAGAAGAGGGCGCCCTCGCCGTAGATCTTCGTCAGCATGCGGTCCGTTTCCGTAATCCGCGGGTCCCGCGAGGCGTCTTCGATCGCAATGGGCGCTCCGGTCTTGGCCACCTTGACGCCGATCGAGTCGTGCTGGCGGACATCCAGCGCAATGCTGAAGGCCCGTTCCGCTTCTTCCTGGGTGTAGTTCTTGACGACCCGGGTTTCGAGGTGCCGTTTCTCGTCGTCGAAGAGGCGGACGATGCCGCGGTCGAAACCGATCGTATCGACGACCTCGTCGAGCGTCCTCTTCAGGATTTCGTCCAACTTGGAGGGCGCGGTGAGAAGCGCGCTGATGCGGAAAAGGCTCTGCAGCAGCTTGTCCTTATCCAGCAGCGGTCCGGAAGGCTTTCTTGCCGGCAGTTGCGCTGTCCCGATGTCTTTGTTCTTGCGATCCATTGTATTCCCGATGCCTTCTGTGGGAGTTCACAGGCCTTCTAGGACTTGTCGAACTGGAAAAACTGCATGGTGAACGCGGCCCTGCCCTGCGTGGCCGAACGCAGATCCGTGGAATAGCCGAACATGGCCTTGAGCGGCACTTTCGCCTTGATCTCGCAGACAGCGCCCTTGGGCACGATGGCCTGGACCTCGCCGCGGCGAGCGTTGATGTCGCCGATCACCTCGCCCGTGAACTCCGTCGGAGCGGTCACGTCAACGGTCATGATCGGTTCGAGCATCACCGGCTCCGCCTGCAGGAAGCCTTCGCGGACGGCCGTGGCCGCGGCGATGCGATAACCGACCTCGCTCGCCTCCCCCTCGCGGTAGCCGCCGCCGGTCATCTCGATGCTCACGTCGACCATGGGATACCCGGCAAGGCCCCCGCTCTGCGCGGCCTCGCGGATGCCCTCTTCGATCGCGGCATGAAAATGTTCGGGGACGACAAGAGGATCCAGGCGGTTTACGATCGTGACCCCCGTGCCGCGGGGCCTGGGCTCCATCACGAGGCAGACCTGCCCGAAGTGCTTCTTCTCGCCGAGTTCCTTGTCGAACAGTCCCTCGATCTCCACGCGCTTGCGGATCGTCTCGCGGTATACAACCCGGGGTTTGCCGACATTGACCCGCGTGTGGAATTCCCGCAGAAGCCGGTCGACGATGATCTCCAGATGCAGCTCCCCCATGCCCGAAATGACCGTCTGCGCCGTCTCGTCTTCGTACTTGACCCGGACCGTGGGATCCTCTTCGGAGAGCTTTGCGAGGGCCGCCGACAGCTTCTCCTGGTCGGCCGGCGTCTTGGCCTCGATGGCAAGACTGATGACGGGCTCGTAGAAATCGATGGGTTCCAGCAATATGGGCCGCTCTTCGTCGCAGATGGTGTCTCCCGTCGTGATGTCCTTGAGACCCAGAACCGCCACGATGTCGCCCGCGCCGGCCGCCTCGATCCGCTCCCTCTTGTTCGCGTGCATCTGGAGGATGCGTGCGATCTTCTCCTTCTTCTTCTTGCCGGGGTTGTAGACCTCCGCGCCGGTTCGCATCATGCCCGAGTAGATCCGCACATAGGTGAGTTTGCGCCCTTCATCCTGCATGATCTTGAAGGCGATGCCCGCCAGAGGCTCCTTGTCGGTGCTGTGGCGGACTTCCTCGGCCTTCGTTTCCGGGTTGACGCCCTTGACCGCCGGGACATCCTCCGGCGAAGGCAGGAAATCGACGACGGCATCCAGGACCGGCTGAATTCCCCGGTTGCGCAACGCCGTGCCGCACATGACAGGAACGATCTTGAGGGCCAGCGTCGTCTTGCGGATGGCCGCCAGCAGTTCGGCGTCCGGGATATCGATCCCCTCGAGATACTTGTCGGCGATGTCGTCATCGGCCTCCGCCAGCGTCTCCAGCATCGCGTCGCGCCGCTTCTGCGCTTCAGCGGCGAGTTCCGCGGGGATGTCGAAGGCCTCGTACTCGATCCCGCGCGTGGCGTCATCCCAGCGGATCGCCTTCATGCGGATGAGGTCGATCACGCCGGCGAATTCGTCCCCCTGTCCCATCGGAATCTGGATCGGAAGCGGTGCGGAATTGAACCGTTCCTTCATCTCGGCGATCACGCCGTGGTAGTCGGCGCCGATCCGGTCCAGCTTGTTGATGAAGGCAATCTTCGGAACGCCGTATTTGTCGGCCTGATGCCACACCGTCTCGGACTGCGGCTCCACACCGCCCACGGCGCAGAAGACGACCACCGCTCCGTCGAGCACGCGCAGGGACCGCTCCACCTCGATCGTGAAATCCACGTGGCCCGGCGTATCGATGACGTGAATCTCATGATTGCGCCACATGCAGGTCGTGGTCGCCGAAGTGATCGTGATCCCGCGCTCCTGTTCCTGGGGCATCCAGTCCATGACGGCTTCGCCGTCATGGACCTCGCCCAGTTTATAGGATTTCCCCGTATAGAAGAGGATCCGTTCGGTCACCGTCGTTTTGCCCGCGTCGATGTGGGCCACGATGCCGATGTTCCTCATGCGGGAGATCTTGGTACGAGCTGCCATAACCCTTGCTTCCTATGAACTCGCCTTCGCAGCCGACGGCGCGATCATGTCCTGATTCGCCGTGAAGGCCCGGCGCAGATCGATGTGCCCCTTGATCGACTCCCTCTCCTTGCCTTCCACCAGGATCCGGACCTTCTTGACGGAGGGCAGGTTCGCCGTCAGGGAATTCACGAGCGAGTAGATCGTCGCCAGCTCGCTGGCGCTTCCGCCGGGATGATTCTTCACGAATCCGCCCCCGAAACTCACGGTCATCAGGCCGTCGGCGAATTTCACGCTCTGCACGGTCGTCCCTTCGGGAAAGGTGCCGACATTGCCTTCCTTGGACCCGTCCACGAGGGCCCGGATGATCTCCCGGGCCTGCCCGACCGTATCGTCCGCCTTCGGCACCCAGCGCTTCTCCGCCACCAGGAACCGCTCGTTGGCATCGGAGAAATAGGCCGTCACCGCGATCTTTTCCCGTTTCTTCGCGACGGTCTCCTTGCCGCCGACGGGCGGGTAGACGGAATTGAAGACGGAAATGAAAAAGAATATCAGAAACCCGAGAACGGTGGCCCCGATCAGGACGAGGAGGAGAAACTTCCTGCCCCGTTTCTTCTTCTTCGTCCTGATTTCGCCGACGCGTCTCTGCCTTTTCGATGACATGGTTGCTCCCGGAAGTTGAAAGTTGCGCCAATCTATGGCATTTCGGAAAGACTGTCAAGCACGGCCCCCTCGCGGTGCCGGAATCCGCGCCGGCTCGGCAAACTTGGCCGGACGCCGCGGAAAAAAGTCCCCCGTTCCCTCCGGCGATTTCCCTTTCCCGTAGCGGATGCCGCGGATGTGTGTTATAAGGCAAGGGCCGGCCGATTGTGTGGGCGAGCGGCGCAACGCCCCGACAGTCCCATCCCTCGCACTACGGAAAAGAAGAGGTGCATCTTGAACATCCGCGAAACCGTTCTCGAGGTTCTCTATGCCGTTGTTCCCATCATCGCATTTGTTTCCCTGCTGCAACTGACGGTGGTCCGCCTGCCGACGGATGTCTCCGTGAAGTTTCTCGCCGGATCCGTCATGGTCATACTGGGCCTGGCGTTTTTTCTTCTGGGCGTGAAGGCCGGTTTCCTGCCCATCGGAGAATTAATCGGCTCCACCATTGTCTCGAAGGGAAAGCTGTGGCTCCTGCTTTCCACGGGCTTCGTCCTCGGCTTTGTGGTCACCGTGGCCGACCCCAGTGTCCAAGTCCTGGCCGCGCAGATATACAACGTTTCCGAGGGGACGATGGGCAAGCCCGTCGTCGTCGTCTCAGTTGCACTCGGTGTAGGGATCTTCTTGGCGCTGGCTCTGCTTCGTATTTTGCTGCAACTTCCCATAACCCGTCTATTGACAATCGGTTATCTCGTCGTTTTTGCTCTCGCGTCCTTCACTTCCCCGGACTTCGTTACCGTATCCTTTGACGCCGGATGGGTAGCCACCGGCCCGATGACCGTGCCATTCGTTGTCGCCCTCGGTGTCGGCGTGGCATCCGTTGCCGGAGGGCGGAAACGCGGTCAAAACGACAGCTTCGGTCTGGTTGCGCTGGCTTGCATCGGACCGTCTCTTGCCGTCCTGATCATGAGGATGTTCTTTCGATGATCGGTTCACTGTTCAAAGGTTTCGACGTTGTGATCGGAGAGGTCGCCCTTGCATTGGGACCGCTCTTGGCGGTCTTCCTGTTCTTTCAGTTTTTCATGCTGAAACTACCGAGGCGACAGGTCATCAAAATCGTCAAGGGGTTTGCCATGACCTTTGTCGGCTTGTCCCTCTTCTTGCAGGGCGTGTTCATCGGCTTCATGCCCCTGGGCGAATCGATGGGCATGAGCATCGGAGCGCTGACCTACAACTGGATCCTCATCCCGATCGGATTCCTGCTGGGATTCGCCGTCATCATGGCCGAGCCTTCCGTGCGGGTTCTCATCACGGAGGTTGACAAGGTCTCCAGCGGACATATCAACGGAAAGGTTCTGTTCTATACCATCTGCACCGGCGTCGCCTTTGCCGTCGCCCTCTCCATGATACGGATTCTCTGCGGAATATCCATCTGGTATTTTGTCGTTCCAGGATATCTTGCGGCGCTGGTGCTGATGCGATTTGCCTCCGATGAATTCGTGTCCATCGCCTTCGACGCCGGCGGCGCCGCCACCGGCCCCATGACGGTCACCTTCATTTTGTCCATGGCGGTGGGAGCGGCGAAGCAACTCGAAGGCCGGGATCCGCTCCTGGATGGATTCGGCATGGTTTCCATGGTCGCCCTGGCGCCGATCCTTTCCATTCTGGCCCTGGGATTCCTGTACGGCAGAAAGCAGAAGACCCATGAATGAAATGGACACCGGCAAGATTCTCAAACTGGTCGTGACGATTGTGGCCAAGGGAGCGGCAAGCAAGGTGGTTGCCGCGAGCAAGAATGCCGGGGCAAAGGGAGGCACCATCTTGCTGGGAAGAGGAACGGCGCCCGAGTCCGTTTATCTCGATATCCTGGGCATCAATTTCGATCCGGAACGGGAGCTCGTATTGACCCTCGCCGGGGAAGATATGACGGACAGACTCCTGCAAACCATATCGGACGAGGGGGAATTGCATAAACCCGGGAAGGGAATCGCCTTCGTCGTCGATGTCAAGGGCCTCGTGGGGATGATTTCTTTGCTGAAGACGCAGCCGTGAACGAAGAACTGGAGGGAACTCCCATGGTCGAGTGTTGTCAAATCGAGTTTGATTTGATCGTGACAATCGTCAACAGAGGCTTCGCAGAGGAAGTCGTGACCGCCGCAAAAGCAGCCGGAGCCGAAGGCGGCACCATCGTCAACGGCCGTGGAACGGGAGTGCACGAGAACGCAAAACTCTTCGGCATCACCATCGAGCCCGAAAAAGAGATCGTCCTGACGCTTATTGACAGGACAAAGACGAAGAGCGTCCTGGAGGCGGTTACGAAGGCCGTGGATCTGAACAAACCCGGCAAGGGGGTGGCGTTTGTGGTGGCGGTCGAAAAGGCGATCGGCATATGCCACCTGGCGAGGGAGTGACCGTTGACGAGACTGCCCGCGAATGACGGCGCCGGTGAAGAAACGGTCTCCCTCCCCCTGTGCCGTAGACAGGATTTCCGAAAGGATCTCAGGAGACTTCCCGGTGCCCGATGCGGCGTGCCAACGGCCGGAAGGCGCGCACAGGCTATTTGTTCCCGTCGCGCTTCGCAGCCAGGGCATCTTCGGTCGTCTTCCGGAGGCGGAAGGCGACGCTCTTGAGCATCTCCCGGAAGTCAGCGGAAAGCTTGTTGAATTCCTGATCGAAAAAGGTCCGGTCGATCACGCCGACAAGGGTCTTTCCCCTGGCCGTCGCCGTTGCGGAACGGGGCGTTTTGGCGATGTAGGACATCTCGCCGAAGATGTCCCCCTCCTTCAGGACCTCGATGACGACCTTGCGGCCGTCCGTCTTCTTGGAAATCTCCACCTGCCCCTCTTCGACGACATAAATCCAGTCACCGTTGGATCCTTCTTCGAAGATCACCTGCCCGTCCTGGAATGTCTCGTAGGATGCGATCTGAAACATGGCGACACCTCGTCTGCTTCATCATTCATTCTCAGGACAAAGTATATGCAGAAAGCACGGGTGATGCAAGATGTCATCTGTCTTCCGTGGCGAGGAGATACAACGGGGGACTGCTGAGGGGCCCCCCCGGAGGCGGGTCGGAGCACGATGTCCGCGAGACGAACCCGGGGGCCGCCGATGGAGCAGGTCGCAAAGGGTCCGGAGACGGGGAAATCGATCGTGCGGCGGTTATTCCGTTTGAGCGCCGCTGCGGGCCGTCATCGGCCCTTGAGCTGTTCCAGCCTCTGCCTGGCTTTGGCGCCGAATTCCGTATCCGCTCCGTAGGCGACGACGCCGCGGAAAGCGGCCGCCGCCCTCGCCGAATCCCGGACCTTCAGGTAGCTTTCTCCCAGCCAGTAATGGGCTTCCACGAAAGCGGGCACGCGATCAACGGCCCTCTTCAGATGCTCGATCGCCCGGGCGTAATCTCCGCGAGCGTACAGGATGAGTGCGATGTCCCTGTCGATCAGCGGCACCAGTGAACTGTTCGGGTCCCGCTGCGTCGCCTCGGCGTACTTGGCCAGCGCCATCTCGACATTCCCCAGTTTCTGGTAGGCCTTTCCCATGTTGTACAGGGCGACAGAAGGCGTATCGTACAGGACGTTCGAAAGGGCGGCTTGGAAAGCGGCGATGGCCTTTTCGAACTGCCCCATGTCGAAGTAAACCATCCCAAGGTAATTGGAGGCCTCGGAATAGTCCGGTTTCAACTCGAGCGCCTTCCGGAATTCATCAGCGGCCTTCTCGCGAAGCCCCTTTCCCTGGTAGGCGATTCCGAGCAGGTAGTGGATTTTGGGATCGTCCGGAACGAGTTTTTCCGCGTCGAGGAGTTCCTTGAGGGCCGGATTGTACTGTGCGGCCTGAAGATAGGCGGAGCCGATATTGACATGGCGGTCGGCCTGCTCCCGGTTGGCCTGGGATGCGGCGCATCCGGAGATCGTCAGCGCGGCGAGAAGAAACGCCATGCCTCTTGCCATCAGGCGGAGTGCGCCGCCCGGGGCCCCCTCTTCGGCGAGACGATATCGATTCACTGCTTCTCCCCCTCGTTCCGTGAATTTCCGTTGACCCACCAGTCGCTCTTGTCCTTGAACCACCATTCGGCGGAATCGGTGCGCAGGATGGACTCCGCGAGCTTTCGCGCCGTGTCCGTGCACAGCCTGCGGACGACAAAACCGATCCATTCCCTGCTGTACTTGTTGCCCAGATCCCCATGCTCCTTCAGCTGCAGGAGAAAGGCCAGTTGGTCGGCGTCCCGCACCAGCCTCGCCTCTTTCGTCTTCTTTTCATTGAATTCTCCGATCGCGCTGGAGATGTCCCCGCCGAAGAACAGCGTCTCCGTCAGCTCCCTGACCGCCTTGGCTTCGTCCACGTTCACGTATTTCTTGTTGACGTAGTTCATGTCCCCGGTGCGCGCTTCGGGCAGGTCGTGGACAAGACACATCTTCAGCACCTTCAGTTCATCGACGTCCTGCTCCAGCTTCGCAAGGGTATAGCCGATGAAGATCGTGCGCAGGACGTGCTCCGCGACGGATTCCTCGCCCGAACCGAGGAACTGGAATCCCGTCCGCGGCGTTTTGTTGAGCATTCCCACTTCAAAGAGAAAATTTGCAATTTCCTTCATTTTCACGGCCTCTTGAGGATCCGGATCCGATTTTCCATCATCTCCGAAATCTTCTTGATCTGCAGCTGCAGGGAGGCGATTCCGTCCGGCTTCATGGACGCCGCACGGTCGACCTGGGCCTTCCAATACTCGATCACCGAGATCTCGCTCTCTTTCAGCTTCTTGTCGAAGCGTGCCTGAATCTCCTTCAAGACCGCCGCCGGAAGATCTTTTTCAGACATGGTCGCCCTCTCCGGGGAATTCCGGTTCCGCGTCCGGGCGCAGAACGAGGCAGGCCCCCCGCGTCCGGGAGTGGAATACGGGCACGGAGTATACCATGGAAGGCCCATCTTGCAACCCCGTTTTTTCCTTGTAAGTACGCTTGACTGGACATTTTCCCCTCTTTGTCGTATAAAGGCGCCCTGCGGCCCTTCTGATGTGCGAAGAGGAGCGCCGCGTGAGCGGCGTTTCGCCGCTGCACCCGTCCAAGGAAAAACTGCCGCGAGGAGCCATGAATTCATCCGCAACCATAGCCGCCGCCGTCTTCCTCCTGGTCGCCGGTCTGCCCGGCGAACGGGCCTACTGCGCCAAGGAAGAGACCGCTCACATGACCTTCAAGACGACCGCCGTTTCAAAAGACAGGACGAGCACGCATGTTGTCAAGAAGGGCGAGTGGCTGATGGACATTCTCCGCAGGAAGCTCCCCGATGTCGAGCACCGCTTCACCATTCTCCGCCAGCTGAATCCCCACCTCAAGAATCTGGACCGCATTCTCCCGGGCCAGAAGCTGATCCTGCCCGTTCCCGAAGGGGCCCAGGCGGAGTCCCCGAAGGAAAAGCGGGACTCGGAATCCCTCCCGTACACGGTCAAGCCCGGCGATTCCGTCACCACGATTCTCGTGTATGAGATGGGCATCGCCCAGGATGAGACCCTCAAGACGCTCCGGATTCTCAAGGCACTGAATCCCGGTGTTTCCGACTTCAACCGGCTCGAGCCGGGGCAGGTCCTGGCCCTGCCGAAGGGGAGCCTGCCCTTGGCCGTCCGGGCCGGCCTCGCCTCAGCCGCGCCGGGAGCGAAAACCGAAACGCCGGTTCTCCCCAAGATCCTCGGTTTGCGGGAGCAGACGGACCTGGTCGCACAGGTTATCGCCCGCATGAAGGGTTCGGTGCAGACTGCCGGGACCCATTTCATTCCCTTGCCTCAACTGGGGCAGCTGTCGATCGACTGCAGCCGTGTTCCCCTCGTCGAGTTCCCGGACGGGACGATCGTGCTCGTCGATTTCGACGCCCGCATCCCGGCCGACATCCGGAAAATGATCGAGGAGAGATGGAAGAATTACCACTGGATCGTCCCCCAGAAATCGGGAGATGTCTTCACCCTGCTGCGGCAAATCGTCCAGGCCTCGGCGTCCTACACCTTCGAAAAAGGAGAGAAGCCGCAACGCGTGGAAGGCGCACCTGAACTCCGGGTGGCGGCGGACTGGTTCATTCGCAGAAAGACGGGCCCCGGAGAAGGGCCGTACCTTCAGGCCCTTCTTACCATTCCGGACGCGGCCAGGCCCCTGCCGGCGGCTGTGGCCTCCTTTCTCGAAAAACGGGGTGTCTTGTGGACGGAGATCCGGGAGGGGAAGATCGTGCCCGCGGCCAAGGAGGATTCAACGGCCCCCGCGGAAGTCCAGTCGATCTTTGCCGGCTCGGCGAAAGACCTCCTCCAGATCCTCCTGACGAATCTCGGTTATCCCGTCGGCCGGGATACGGACGTCAGGATCTTCAGCGTGGAGAAGGACGGCTTCAACCTGTCCGTGAAGGGAGACCTTCTGGTGCAGGCGGGAGAGACGTCGCTCCTCGTCCATCACCGCCGCCTCCCCGAACAATTCGTCAACATCCTCGCGGAAAGGTCCTATCGGGTTCTCATCCTCGATCCGGAGGAATCGAAACGGACGGCCGTCGAGCGGACATTCCGCGCCCTCGCCGTTCCCGTCGCCTTCGATCGCTTCCCTTTCGCCCTCGATGAGGGCGGACGCATCGTGGCCACATTTCCAGCCCTGGAGATCCTGCATTCCGGCGGGCCTCTGTACCTCGTCGATTTCGACCTGGACCGTGACCTCTACGGAATCCTTCGGCGCATGAGGGACATCGCCGTCGTCCGCTATTGAACGTGAAAGCGCTTTCCCTGTTTTCCGGGGGGCTCGACAGCCTCCTCGCCGCCAAGGTCGTCCTCGAACAGGGGATCGAAGTCCTGGCCGTTACGTTCGAAACCCCCTTCTTCGGCCCGGAGCGTGCGCGCGTTGCGGCCCGCAAGCTCGGCCTTCCGCTCCGCATCGTCAACTTCACCGATGAACATCTGGCCATGCTCCGGGCGCCCCGTTACGGTTACGGGCGCAACATGAATCCCTGCATCGACTGCCACACCCTGATGCTGCGGAAAACGGGGGCCATGCTGGCCGAGGAGCGTGCGGACTTCATCATCACCGGCGAGGTGCTGGGCCAGCGTCCCATGTCGCAGAACCGCCAGTCGCTCTACATCGTTGCCAAGAATTCCGGCTACCCCGACGACATCGTCCGCCCTCTTTCCGCGCAGCTCCTTCCGGAAACGCGGCCGGAACGGGAGGGAAAACTGGACCGGCGGAGGCTCCTCGCCATCCAGGGACGGGGCCGCAAGATGCAGATCGAACTCGCGGCGCGGTTCGGCATCGCCGACTACGCGCCGCCCGCCGGTGGGTGCCTCCTGACGGACCCCATCTTCTCGCGGCGCCTCCGGGACCTGTTCGAGGGGAACCCGCGCTGCTCCGTGAACGACATCGAGCTTCTCAAATACGGGCGTCATTTCCGCATCGACGAAGGGAGGAAGGTGATCGTCGGAAGGAACGAGCGGGACAACCGTGCGCTGGAAAAGCTGGCGGGGCCCGGCGACGCCGCACTCCACGTCGCCGATTACCCGGGTCCGCTGGCGATCGTGCCGGGCGGCGGCGACCAAGAGGTGCTCGCGACGGCGGCATCGCTCTGCGTCCTGTACAGCGACGCCCCGAAGGATCGAGCGGTAAAGGTTGCCTGCACGGTCGACGGCCGTGAACTCGCGCTCGTCGCCGCGGCCGCCGCGCGGGAAGAAGTCAAGGGCCTCCTCGTCTGAATCGGCAGGGGAAATCAACCTCTTTTCCTTCTCCGCACGACCTGCCGCTTCGTCGGTCTCTTGGATGTCACGCTCCCGAATGCCTCCGATGCGGCCCGGCCGGCTTCGAGAAGCCGGGGGATGTACCGGTTCTGGATCTCACTCTTGGAAGCGCGGCTCAACGGGATCACGACGTTGAGGCCGGCGACGGCCACGCCGTGGTGGTTGAGGATGGGCACGGCGATCGCGTAGATGTCGTCATACAGTTCGCTCTTGCCCGCTGAATACCCCTGTCTCCGGATGGTCCTCAACTGATCCTCGAGTTCCCTGCGGTTCCGTAAGGTTTTGCTCGGGTACTTCTCGAAGGAGATGTTGTCGAGGATCCTCTTCTGGTCGGTCTCCGGCAGGTGGGCCAGGATGACCTTGCCGATGGAGTTCAGATGGATGGGCCGCCGCGACCCGGCGCGGATGTTCGCGGAAACGATGTGGGTGCTGCTGTCGACGCGGTCGATATAGACGATCTCCTCGTCGTTCATCATGACGCCCAGATTCACGACCTCATTCAGTTCCTCATTGAGCTGCCGCATGAACTTCAGGGAGATGTCCCGGATCTCCGATTGAGAAAGGAAGGCCGATCCGAAGGAAAGGAACTTGGGAGTCAGACGAAAGATCTTGGTCTTCGGTTCCTTGTAAAGATATCCCAGGTCGAGAAGCGTGTTCGTGATCCGCTGGGCGGCGCCCATGCTGATCTTCAGATGGCGAACCAGCTCTGTGAGCGTGTACCCTGAAGTGGAACTGCTGACAAGTTCCAGGACACGGAATGCCTTTACAAGCGAGAAAATCGTGATCCTGCTGGCCATGTATCACCTCCAGATTTGCAATATCTATGGGCGGTATTAACGGACTTTCCGGCGCCTGTCAAGCATTTCTCGAATGGCGACAATTGGAGCCCTGACGGCGTGGCGGGCGGGAACGGCGTGGCGCCCTCATCCCGGCCGATGCTGGGGCCTCAGCAGATCGCTGACCGTCTTGACGGGATTGAACGTTTCGATGGGCACTTCGACGAAGACGGTGTTCCACCGCGACATGGAACCGTTCCACAGGCCGGGGAGCTCCAGGGCCTTCAATTCCCTTCCCTTCTCGGACTTGTGCGTGATGCAGACGGCGCGGGAGTCCACGAACTCGCGGAGGTCGTACTTGCGGCCGTGCCGGTCCCGGACCGAGCAGACGAGATCGACGGGATTGAAGTGCGTCGCCTGCCGCCAGATCTCCTTTTGCCCCGGCGAAGCCCCTTCGACCTGGAATTCCTCGACAATCTGCAGCGAAGACAGGCCGTCGTCCCCCCGCACCCAGAAAGGTCCTCCGCCCGGCTCCCCTGCATTGCGCACCATCCCGCATACGCGGAGCGGGCGATCCAGACAGCGCCGGAGGTAGGCCGACCTTTCGGAAGGCGCACGGCCCGTGAATCCCGGCGGGAAGGAAACGCCCAGGCTTTCCCCGCAGAAACGCATCGCCTCGGCAAGGATCCGCTCTTCGTCCTCCTGCGCTTCGAGGGCGCCCAGGTGACGGAAGACCTCCGCGCGAAGCGCCGCGAGAATCCCGCCGAGCGCCTTCTTGTACCGCACCGTTTCCGGCTTCAGGCGGTCGGGAACGACGTTGTCGATGTTCTTGATGAAGATGAACTCGCCGTCGATCGCGTTCAGATTGTCCAGAAGCGCACCGTGGCCGGCCGGCCGGAGCAGCAGTCTCCCGTCGCGGTCGCGGAAGGGACGATTGTCGTGATCGACGGCGATCGTCCTGGTGGCGGCCTTCTGCGCCGAGATCCGCCATTCGTAGCGGACGCCGAACATCCGCTCGTACCGGGGGATGCGGTCGGCGAGGTAGGCGGCGACGATTCCCTGGTGCTCCTCCGACACCGTATAGTGGATCCGGCAGAGGCCGTTCCCATCGCGCACGTACAGGGCGGCTTCCACCAGGTGCTCCTCCAGCGGCGTGCGGGCGCCGCCGGGGTAGGAGTGAAACTTCAGCAGCGCCTTCGGCAGGCACCCATAGTCCAGGCCGCGGTTCGTGAGGATCATCTCGAGGATGTCGGTGAAACGTCCGGCCTCCGCCCACTCCGGCAGGCGGCCCCCCGTGCGGGAGATGCGGTCCGACAGGTCGTCCCAGAAGGCGAAGTTCGGCAGGTCCGCCAGGAATTGCCGTCCCTCCTCCGGCGAGGAGAAGCCGCCTCTCCCGCAGGCCTGGAACCAGAACTTGAACATCCGCGTTGCCGCGCCGGAGGCGGGGACGAATTTGAGAAAGCGTCCATCCGCCGCCTCGCGATCGAAGCGCGCGATCGCCTCCAGGCACTGGTCTTCCGACAGGGCGACGATGCCGTCGCCGACGGTACAGGCCCTGTCCAGGCGGGCGTACCTCGGCCCCCTCCGGAAGAGATCGATCTGCCCCAGGGCGCTCCGTTCCGCAATCCCCGCGGCGCGAAGTTCGGCCAGGTCTTCCTGTGAAAGCGGGCGTTCCGTCATGACACTCCCTCCTTCCGCGGCTTCCCGCGATGGCAGTGGCGTTGTTTCATACATCATTTCCGGGAAAAGAGCATGCGAAGAAATCGCCGCAGCGCCGACAATCGTATTGACAGGTCCGCCCTTTCATACTAGAGCAAACCCATCTTTTCGCCTTCCCCGAGTTCGGCGAAGAAGGAGAAACCGCGGTTGGTCAAGATTCTGTTCATCGGGCTGATTGCCGGATGCTTGGGCGGCGTCCTCGGCGTGGGCGGCGGCGTCGTCATGATCCCGCTCATGGTGGACTTCCTCAAGTTCAGGCAGCACGACGCGCACGGAACGAGCCTCGTCGCCGTGGTCTGCACGGGGATTGTCGGCACCCTGACCTACTACCTCCACGGCACCGCCGATCTCCTTGCCTCCGTGCTCATCGCCGGTGCCGCACTCACCACGGCCAAACTCGGCGTGAAATACTGTTGCATTCTTCCGGAAGTGAAACTGAAGCGCTCCTTCGGGGCCTTTCTCCTCCTCGTGGCCGCCCTGCTGGTCTTCAAGCCCTGCCTTCCCAACCTCCTGGACGTAACGGCCAACCTGCCGCTGAAGATCGTCGCCTTTCTTGTCCTCGGGCTCCTGACGGGCTTTCTCTCCGGCATGATGGGCGTGGGCGGGGGAGTTTTCATGGTGCCGATGATGATTCTGTTCATCGGCGTCGGACAGCATACGGCCCAGGGCATTTCTCTCCTGGCGATGATCCCCGCCTCGACGCTGGGAGCATGGTCCCACTATCAGAGAGGGAATGTCCGCACGGAGACGCTGGCGGGACTGATCGCAGGCATCCTGACCGGAACCTACCTGGGGGGAAGCATCGCGCACCTGCTGCCGGAAATGCCGCTTCGCCTGCTCTTCACCGTTCTCCTGGCCTACACCGGTATCCGGTATCTGCGCACGAAAAAGGCGGCCGGGTCCTGATTCCGATTTCAAATCTAAGATGATATCAAGGCGGCGAGGAGGAGGCGACGCAGGCGTACAGTGACGTACGTCGAGGAGCCGACAACGAAGCCAACGATGATAGCGCTTTGATTTGGAATCGGAATGAGCCCGCTCCACCCGGGCCCTCCTGCCGGCGGATCCGGCGACTCTGCGGCGCCGCGGACCGGACGTCACTTCTTCTTGGGATTGCGGATCTTGTCGCGCTGGAGCTGCTTCTTTTCCCGAATCAGACGGGACACATCCTTCTGCCGCCGCGTTACCTTCTGACCGCCCATGACCTGCCCTCCCTGTAACAGGGGCTGTTGGAAAATGCCTGCATGCAAGGCTCCCGATGGTTCGACAAGCTCACCATGACAGACTCCTTAGCCTGCCCTGAGCCTGTCGAAGGGCCGAACGGTGACGGGTGGGGGAAACGCGGCAGACGAGCTCTTTTCAACAGCCTGTCAGATGATCTCTTCCATCGGGAACACGAATCCCCTGACGCCGCACCTGGGGTGCTCGGTCTTCAGGCGGAGGATCATCTTCTTCAAGGCCTCGACCTTCCCGTTTTCCACCGCCGTAAGAATGACGTCGTTCCTGCCGGGCCAGGTGTGCGTGCCCAGCTTTGGCTCCGTCTCGGTGCCTTCGCCGCTCACGTCCTTCATCCTGGAATAGGCCCTGACGCCGGTCTCCTTGAGCGCCGTCAGGATGATTTCGTTGGACGCCTCGCAATAGACGATCATGACCATCTTCATGACAAGCCTCCCGGAAAGCCCTGTCGTTCGAACCGCCAACGCCCCGGCCGCCTGCTGCGGCCGCCGTGTCCAGGCTCCTTCACAGGATGCCACGGAGCGGACGGTTTCGCAAATGTTCTTTGCGGCCGATCTCAGGGGGCGATCGGTTCGGCCGGCTTCCGGTTCTCTTCCGGCCCCTTTTTCAAACGCCTGAGCCGCTGCAGCCAGTCGTCGAAGAGGTCATAAGCCGCCGGCACGACGAGCAGCGTGAGGAAAAGCGACGTCAGCAGCCCCCCGATGACGCCGATCCCCATGGGAGAGCGCGTCTCCGCGCCTTCCCCCATTCCCAGCGCGACGGGCAGCATGCCGAAGACCATGGCGAAGGTCGTCATGAGGATCGGACGGAGACGGACGGGTCCGGCCTCGAGGATGGCCTCGCGGCGGGGTTTGCCGCGCTCGCGCAGGGTGTTGGTGTAATCGACGAGGAGGATCGCATTCTTCTTGACGAGTCCCATGAGCAGGATGAGACCGATGAAGCTGTAGATGTTGAGCGTCTTTCCGAAGAGCAGCAGCGCCCCGAAGGCGCCGATGAACGACAGCGGCATCGACAGGAGCACGGTGAACGGGTGGATGAAGCTCTCGAACTGCGCGGCGAGAATCATGTAGGCCATGATGATTCCCAGGATCATCGCAAAGAGCAGGTAGCCGAAGGACTCGCCCATCGTTTCCGCCGTGCCCTTGTACTTAGGCAGATAGTCCGGCGGCAGCACTTTCGCGGCGATCACGTTCAATTCCTCGACGGCCTGGCCCAGGGGCTTCTTTTCCAGGCCGGCGAAGACGGTCACCGCCCGCTGACGGTCCACGCGGTTGATGAGGCTCGGCCCTCCCCCTTCCTGGATCATCACCACGCTGGCGAGTTCGACCAGCCGTCCGTCGCGGGACCGGACGAAGATCCGCCCGAGGTCTTCGGGATCGCTTCGGTTTTCATCGATCAGCCGCAGACGCACATCGTACCGCCTGCCGCGGCTCTCGTCCTTGTACTTGGTGATGTCCACCTCTCCGCTGACCAGCAGATTGATCGCCTCGGCGATGGTCGCGGCGTCGACACCGAGGTCCGCCGCCTTGTCGCGGTCGATAAAGACCTTGATTTCCGGTTTCCCCGTCTCCATCGACGTGTCGACGTCCACGATGCCCGGCAGTTTCGCGAACTCGCCGACGATCTGCTGCGTGTATTTCTGCAGGGAATCGAGATCGGGCCCCCGGACGCTGTACTGGATCGGAACCGTGCGCTGGCCGCCGCCGATCATCGCGACGTTCTCCGCCGACGCCTTGATGCCGGGGATGCGGTTGAGCTTCCGGCGGATGTCGGCCATGATCTGTTCCTGGCTCCGGTCGCGTTCCGACTTCGGCGTCAGGATCGTGAACATGCGGGAGCGCGTGATGTCGCCGCCGAGCCCCTGGATGAAGAAGACGGTCTTCACCTCCGGGACCTCCCGGACCATGGCCTCGGCCTTCTCCAGCAGTTCGCCCGCCTTCTCGAGCGAATAGTCGATGGGGGTTTCCGCCCGAACGATGAACTGGGACTGGTCCTCGGGGGGGACGAATTCCTTGCCCAGGAATTTCGTCATGTAGAGGCTGAAGGCGAAGACGGCGACGGCAAGGACCAGGATCGTCTTGCGCCAGTTCAGGGCGATCGCCAGAAGACCGCGGTAGAGACGCTCGATCTTTCTGTATCCGGTCTCGAGGCCGTCGCCCATCCGGCGGAAAGGGGCGAAAAGCGGCGCGGCCCCGCGCCGTTCCGGCCGGCGCACGTGGCCGCCCTTGAGATAGATCGACGCCATCATCGGCGTCAGGGTGAAGGAAACCAGCAGCGAAACCAGCACGGCGAAGACGACGGTGAGCGCGAACTGCAGGAAGAACCGGCCGATGATCCCCTTCATGAAGGCGACGGGCAGGAAGATCGCCACGATGGCGAACGTCGTCGCCATGACGGCGAGGCCGATCTCGCTGGTGGCGAATGTCGCCGCTTCCCGCGGGGTCATCCCCTCTTCGACATGGCGGTGGATGTTCTCGATGACGATGATGGCGTCGTCGATCAGCAGTCCCACCGAGAGCGAGAGCGCCAGCATCGTCATGTTGTTGAAGGTGAAACCGAAGAAGCGGATCAGGGCGAAGGTCGAGATGATCGCGACGGGCAGGGCCATCGCGCTGATGATCGTCGTGCGGAGGTTGCGCAGAAAAAGAAAGACCGCGAGCACCGCGAAAAAGCTGCCCAGGATCAGGTGATGCTGGACCTCGTTGATGGAGCGCAGGATGAATACCGACTGGTCGAAGGCGATGTTGAGCTCCATCCCCGGCGGAAGCGTCTTGCGGATCTTCTCGATCTCGGCCTTGACCCGGCTGACGACCTCCACCGTGTTGGTGCCGGACTGCTTCTGGAGCCCCATGCCGACGGCGGGAACGCCGTTGTAGCGGGCGATCGAACGCATGTCCTCCATGCCGTCCTCGGCGCGGCCGAGGTCCCGGATGCGGATCGGCGCACCCTGACGGTACGAAACGATCAGGTCGTTGAAATCCTGTACGCGGGGGAATTCGCCCTTGACCTTGACCGTGTATTCCTTCGTACCGCTTTCGATCCGCCCGCCCGGAAGCTCGACGTTTTCCCTCTTCAGGGCCTGCTCGATGTCGCTCGGAGCGACCTGGTAGGCGCGCATCTTGTCCGCGTCGACCCAGATCCGGACCTGGCGCAGCCGCAGACCGCCCAGATTGATCGCCCCGACGCCGTTGATCCTCTGGAGCTGTTCCTTCAGGACCTCGTCGGCGTAGGTCGACAGTTCGCGGATCGTTTTCTGGCCGGAGAGGTTCAGCCAGAGCACGGACGTGGCGTCGGGATCGACCTTCTCGACGATCGGCTCTTCCGCGTCTTCGGGGAGCCTCTTGCGGACAAGCGCGACCTTTTCCCGCACGTCTTGGACCGCCTGGTCGATGTCCCGCTCCAAGACAAATTCCACCGTGATGTAGGAAATGCCCATCCGGCTGGTCGAGGTGATGCTCTTGATCCCGTTGATGGTGTTGACGGACGCCTCGATCTTGTCGGTGACGTCGATGTCCATGACCTCGGGGCTGGCACCCTTGAGTTCCGTGCGGATGTTGACCAGCGGGAAATCGACCTTGGGGAAGAGATCCACGCCGATGTCCGGATAGCTGACGACGCCGAGCACGACCAGCGCCAGCATCAGCATCGTGGCAAAGACGGGGCGTTTGACGGAGGTGTCAGCGAGCCACATTGACCTTGACTCCTTCGGAAAGGTTGTTCTGTCCGACGACAACGACCGCGTCGCCCGCCTTCAACCCCTCCGCGATCTCCATCAGCTCTCCGTACTTGCCGCCCAGCTTGACCGGGCGTTCATGCGCCTTGTCGCCGTTGACGACGAACAGTTTCGTATGCGAGTTGTCGTAAACGACCGCCGTGAGCGGCACGACGACGACGTCGCGTGCGGGACCCGTGTACAGGATGACCCTCGCGAAGAGGCCGGGCTTCAGCATGCGGTCGCGGTTCGGAACCGTCGCCTCCACCTGCAGGGTCCGCGTCTTCTCGTCGAGATGCGGATAGACGGCGCTCACCTTCCCCGAGAACTCCCTGCCGGGCAGCGCGTCGATCTGAAAATTCACATCCTGACCGTTCCGGATCCGCCCGATGTCCTTTTCCGAAACCGTGAAGCGGAGCTTGAGGGGATCGATGCGGATCAGCGTGAAGAGCGGCGTGCCGTTCCGGACGAAATCTCCCGCGGACACGCGCTTTTCCTTCACGGCCCCGTCGATGGGGCTGGCGATGCCGACCTTGGAAAGCCGTTCCTTCGCCAGCGCCAGGGTCGCCCTGGCCCTTTCCACCTCGGCGGCCGCGAGCGCAAGGCGCGTGGCCACGTCGTCGAGCTGCTGGCGCGTCACCAGTTCCTCCTTGGAGAGGGTCTCCTTGCGCTTGTGTTCGACCCTGATGTTTTCCAGCGTCGCCTCGGCCTGCCTCAGCGCCGCCTCGGAGCGCTGCATGTCGAGGCGGTAGTCCGTATCGGAGATGGAGGCCAGCGGCATGCCCCTGGTGACGGCCGCGCCTTCACTGACCCGGACGGTTCTCAGAATCCCCTCGATCTCCGCACTGACGACCACCTCCTCGTCGGGGGCGAGGGCGCCGACGGCGGCGATGTTCGGCCGGAGCGACTGGACCTGCGCCGCCTCCACCCGGACAT
>DAOSIS010000027.1:0-25255 GCA_035366835.1 Syntrophales bacterium
TCATGGTAGGCGGTGCTGGGATTGAACCAGCGACTTCTACCGTGTGAAGGTAGCACTCTCCCGCTGAGTTAACCGCCCAAGCCAGTCGTCTATAACCCATCCGGAGGCATAGTTCAAGAAAAAAACTGCAGCGCTTGACATGCCGCTCCATCTTGGATAGTCAGGATTCATGCAGGCCGATATCGATGCCGTCCGGGAGAGACTTCGGGACGCGAAAAGGGTCGTCGTCCTCACGGGGGCCGGCGTGTCCGCGGAAAGCGGCATTCCGACTTTCCGCGGTGAAGGCGGCCTCTGGCGCAACCACCGGGTGACGGACCTCGCCACGCCGGAAGCCTTCGCGCGCAATCCCGCACTGGTCTGGGAATTCTATAACTGGCGACGTATGGTCATCAGCAAGGTGGACTGCAACCCCGCCCACCGCGCGCTGGCGGCGATGGAAAAAGGCCCGGCCGATTTCGCGCTGATCACGCAGAACATCGACGGCCTCCATTTCAGGGCCGGAAGCCGGAACGTCCTGGAAATCCACGGCAACATCTGGAAGGTCCGCTGCACGTACTGCGGCGACGTTCACCTGGAGCAGGAGCCGGACTTCGGAACGGCGCCGGCTTGCAGGAAATGCGGCGCACCGCTCCGCCCCCACGTCGTCTGGTTCGGCGAAGGCCTGGACCCCCGTCTCCTGGACACCGCCTACCGTCTTTCCGCGTCCTGCGACCTGATGTTCGTCATCGGGACATCGGCCGTCGTCCAGCCGGCCGCGTCGTTCCCCTTCGCCGCGAAATCCGCCGGCGCCTTCGTCGTCGAGATCAACCCGGAGCGCACACCCCTCGCTGGGGCCGTCGATCTTGCCCTGGCCGGCAAAGCCGGGGAAATCGTCCCGCAACTCGTTCGGCCCTGAGCGATTTCAATACAAGCCCTTCTCTGTCCTTGCGATGCGAAGCCGAGGCAATCCATAGTCACGGACGAGATTGCCGCGTCGCTGCGCTCCTCGCAATGACCCTCTGTTCAGGGCAGGGGGAATCCAGCGCCTTGAAAACTTCTTCCCGTGATACACAGAGAACTGGCCCTCCGCCGCAGCCTGACCTCGCGGAAGCGCGGGCGGGGGTGACACAAACCTGTCATTCCTGAGAAAGCACCCGCGTCGAGTCTTTCAGGCTGTTCAAGAACGCCTGACAAAAAAGGCCGCAGCCCGTGAAGGCTGCGGCCTGCGTCAGGGGAAACTGGGACTACAGCAGCTCATAGATTCCGGCGGCTCCCATGCCGCCACCGATGCACATGGACACGATTCCCCGTTTCGCCTTGCGGCGTTTCAACTCGTGCAACAGCTGCGCCGTGAGCTTTCCGCCCGTCGCGCCCAGTGGATGCCCGAGCGCGATCGCCCCGCCGTTGGGGTTGACGTCGCCCGCCGCCCAGCGGTCTTCGATTCCGACCACGCGGCAGGAATAGATCGCCTGGGAGGCGAAGGCCTCGTTGATCTCGAAGACATCGATGTCTTTCGTCGTCAGGCCCGCCATCTTCAGGACCTTGGGAATGGCGTATGCCGGTCCCACGCCCATCTCCTCGGGCTTGCACCCGGCGACGGCGAAATAGGCCAGGCGCGCCATCGGCTTCAGGCCGAGGGCCTTCGCCTTGTCGGCACTCATGACGAGGGCGAAGGCCGCGCCGTCCGTCATCTGGGAGGCGTTGCCCGCCGTGACCGACCCACCCTGTTTGAAGGGCGATTTCAATTTGCTGAGATCCTCGATCGTCGTCGGCCAGCGCACGCCGTCGTCGGTGTCGAAAATCACCTGTTCGCGGATCCGCTTACCATTCTTCGCCTTCTTGTACTTCCAGGCTTTGATGGGAATGATCTCTCCCTTGAACTTCCCGGCCTTGATCGCCTCGTACGCGCGGCGGTTGCTCTCCACGCCGAACTTGTCCTGATCCTCGCGGGAGATCTTGTAGTTGGCCGCCACGTTCTCGGCCGTGACGCCCATGGAGACGTAGGTGTTCGGCATCGTGCCCCAGCCCCAGTCGGGGTGGGGACGGAACAAGGCGCCGCCCATGGGGATGTGGCTCATCGTTTCGATGCCGCCGGCGATGGCCACGTCCATCCAGCCCGCACGGATCTTCGCCGTCGCGTCAGCGATCGCCTGGAGGCCCGACGAGCAGAAACGGTTGACGGTCATGCCGCAGGAGGTAACGGGCAGGCCGGCGCCGAGGGCGACGACGCGGCCGAGGTTCATGCCCTGTTCCCCCTCCGGAAAGGAGCAACCGCAGACGATGTCGTCGACGTCTTCGGGCTTGAGGGCGGGAACCCTCTCCAGAAGGCCCTTGATGACCTGGATTCCGTACTCGTCTCCCCGGGTTCCGGAGAGCCCTCCTCTCTTGTAACGACCACCGGGACTTCTTACGGCATCGATAATCACAGCATCGCTCATGACATTCCTCCTTCTTTTCCATGGCCGCGCCGCGGGCCCCCGAGGGACGACGGATCGGGCGCAGCGGTCGAGTTCGAGCCCTAGTTACGCAACGGCTTGCCCGTGTTGAGCATGTGCATGATCCGGTCCTGGCTTCTCTGCTCCCCGCAAAGACTCAGGAAGGCCTCCTTTTCCAGTTCCAGGATCTCCTGCTCCGTAACCAGCGTCCCCTCGGGGCAATCGCCGCCTGAGAGGACATAGGCGACCTTCCGCGCCACATGGATGTCGTATTCCGTCGCGAATTTCCCGTGTTGGAGATTGTAAGCGACCGCCTCGGCCATGCCGCGGAAGTTCTCGCCCATCACGGGAATCAATGCCGGCTGCGGCTTCTTGTAGAATTTGGACAGCCCGAGTACGACCTGTTTGGCGTCCCAGAGCTGCTGATCGCGGTTCAGGCTGATCTGTTCGGTCTTGCGGATGTAGCCCAGTTCCATCGCCTCGACCGCGCTTGTCGCGACCTTGGCCATGGCGATGTTCTCGAAGGCCTTGGAATAGATCTGCTGCAGGTTCATGCCTTGCTCGACGACGCCGTCCGGGAGTCCCTCGGTCAGCCGTACCATGATCTCCTTGCAGCCGCCGCCAGCGGGAATCACGCCGACCCCCACTTCCACGAGGCCCATGTAGGTTTCCCCGCAGGGTTGACACCGGGCCGCATGCATCGCCATCTCGCAGCCGCCGCCGAGGGCCAGGCCCGCGGGCGCGCTGACGACGGGTTTTGCCAGGTATTTCATGCGCATGTTGGCGTTCTGGAAGGCGGTGATGAGGTTTTCGAGGACGTCCCAATCCCCCTTCTGGATCGCCATGAGAACCTTGAAGATGTTCGCACCGGCGGAGAAGTTGGGCGCATGGTTCCCGACGACCATGCCGACGAAGTCCTTCTCCACGATGTCGCAGCTCGCGAAGATCATCTCGATCATCTGATCGTCGACGGCGTTCATCTTCGTGTGGAATTCCAGACAGGCCACGCCGTCGCCGATATCGACGAGCGATGCGGCGGCATTCTCCTTGACCAGCTTCTTGGCACTCTTGAGGGCGGGCAGGACAATGATCTTCGGGTTCGCTTCGATCAGGACATAGCCCTTCTTCTCGAAATCGTAGCAGTACAGACCGTCCTCTTTTCTCTGGTAGAACGACTCGAAGCCCTTCTTGAGCATTTCGTCGATCTTCTTCGGGACCTTCTTCTTCATCTTCTTCATGATCTCGACGGCCGCGCGCACCCCGACGGCGTCCCAGGTCTCGAAGGGGCCGAGGGCGTGGTTGTATCCCCACTTCATCGCGTTGTCGATGGCGACGATGCTGTCGCAGATCTCGGGAACGCGGTTCGCAGCGTAGATGAAGTTGTTGCAGAGGTATTCCCGCGCCACCTCGCCGGCGACGTCGTCCGCGAAGAACACGGTCTTCAGGGACGCTGCGGGGCCCTCATCGGATTTCTTCTTCGCCGCACCGATGGAATCGAAGCGGGGCTTCGTGACGGGAAGGTATTCCATCTTCGTGTAATCGAGGTAGAGTTTCTCGCTTTTGCCCTTGGCGTCTTTCGTCCTCTTGTAGAAGCCCTGCTTGGTCTTGTTTCCGAGCCACTTGAGCTCCATCATCTTGTTCATGAAGTCGACGGGCACAAAATATTCTCGCATCTCGTCGTCGGGGACCGCCTCGTAGAGGTTCTTCATGACATGGTAGCCCGTATCGAGGCCGACCAGGTCCAACGTCCCGAAGACGGACGATCCGGGACGGCCCAGGGCCTTGCCGATGATCGCGTCCAGTTGCTCGACGGTGAGGTTCTTCTCGATCGTGATGCGGATCGCATTGGAGATGTCGAAGACGCCGATCCGGTTGCCCACGAAATTGGGGACGTCCTTGCACACGACGACGCCCTTGCCGAGGACGTCCTCACAGAAGCGGATCATGAAATCGACGACTTCCTTCCGGGTCTCCTTGCCGGGGATGATTTCGAGGAGTTTCATGTAGCGCGGCGGGTTGAAAAAGTGGGTCCCTAGGAAATTCTCCTTCAGCTTCGGCCAGAAATTCGCGGAGATGTCCTTGATGGGGATCCCCGAGGTGTTCGTGGTGACGATGCAGCTCGGCCGCACCACTTTCTCCACCTTCGCGAACAGTTCCTGCTTGATCTTGAGATTCTCGACAACCACCTCGATGACCCAGTCGACGTCCTTGAGCCACCCGAGGTTGTCTTCGAAATTGCCGATCCGGATCATGCCGGCGTTCTTTTTGGTGTAGAACGCCGTCGGCTTCGCCTTCTGGATCCCGGCGAGGCCGTTGGCGGCGAAGCGGTTTCTCCATTCCGGGCTCTTTTCCGTCAGGCCCTTTTTCTTGTCTTCGTCCGTCAGTTGAAAGGGGATGATGTCCAGCAGATAGCAGTCGATCCCCGCATTCGTCAGGTGTGCCGCGATCGTGGCGCCCATGACGCCCGCGCCCAAAACAGCAGCTTTCTTGATTTCATATCCCATAAAGCTCCTCCTCTTCCGGCTTGTAAGCGTGCCGTCCCTGCCCGAAGGGCGGCGCACGACGAACCGCCGCCTTTCGGTTCACGGCCGTCAAACGGTGAAAGATTCGTCCGCCATTTCGATGGGGATCTTCTCGCCTGTCTTGATGGACTCGCATCTCGCCTTCACGGTTGCCAGCGTCTCGGCGGCGAAGAACTTCGCTGAGGCGATCTTGCCCGCGTAGAAAGCCGCATCCTTGTCTTCACGGAGCAGCGCCCGTTTCTTGCCAATGGATTCTTCGATGCCTTTTTCCGCGTAAAGCGCGTTGAGTTTCTGCTGGGCGATCGTGCCTGCCTGCAGCAGGAAATGACCCAGGACCACATCGCCGAAGAGGTCGAGGTAAGGCGAGGCGTTCAGGATCGGCAGCAGGAAGCTGGCGCTCTTCCCCCAGCCCGCGAAGGTCATGGTTAGGTCGATAAGGGCATTGTTGGCCTCTTCCAGCTTCTCCGCATATTTCTTGAGTTCCGGCAGTTGTTTTGCCTTCGCGATCGTTCCGGCGATTTCGCCTACCAGGTTCATGACGTTCATGCCCTTCTTCTGGCCGAGTTTCCTGCCCACCAGATCGAGGCACTGGATGCCGTTGGTGCCTTCATAGAGCGTGGCGATCTTGCAGTCCCGCATGTACTGCTCGACGGGGTACTCGCTGCAGTAGCCGTAGCCGCCGTAGATGTCGATGGCCTTCGAACAGACCAGCATGGCGACGTCGGACGAGTAGGCCTTGCAGACCGGCGTCAACAGTTCGACAAAGCCGTTCCACCTGTCGGCTTCCGCCGGATACGCCTTCGCCATGTCCATGCAGTAGGCCACGAAGTAGTTCATCGCGCGCATTCCCTCGACGTAGCATTTCATGATCATGAGGTCGCGCCGCACGTCCGGGTGCTGGATGATGGGCACGGCCTTGGCGTCGGGGTTCTTCATCTCCCAGACCGGCGTGCTCTGGATGCGCTCCTTGGCGTACTGCACGGCGTGCTCGTAGGCGGCCGAGGAATGTCCCAGTCCCTGCATGCCGACTTCGAGGCGCGCCTCGTTCATCATGTGGAACATGATCCGCATGCCCTCGCGCTCCCTGCCGAGAAGTTCGCCGATGCACTTGCCGTCGTCGCCGAAATTCAGCGTGCAGGTCGCCGACCCTTTGATCCCCATCTTGTGCTCGATGTTGCCCGTGCGGACGTCGTTGAACTCGCCGATGCTGCCGTCATCGTTCACGCGGTATTTCGGCACGATGAAAATGGAAATGCCGCTCGTGCCGGGGGGATCGCCCTCAATGCGGGCCAGGACGGGATGGACGATGTTCGGCGCCAAATCGTGGTCGCCGCAGGAGATGAAGCACTTCGAACCGGTGATAAGGAATTTCCCGTCGGGCAGGCGCTTCGCCGTCGTTTTCAGCGCCCCGACGTCGCTCCCCGCACCCGGTTCGGTCAGGCACATGGTACCCGTCCACTCTCCGGCGAACATCTTGAGCATGTATTTGTTCTTCTGCTCCTCCGTCCCGAATTTTTCGATGAGACCCGCTGCGCCGTGCGTCAGGCCGGGATACATGAGGAAGGCGAAATTGGCGGCATAGCAGGGCTCCAGGTTGGCCGTCGCCATCACATACGGCATTCCCTGTCCACCCACTTCCGGCGGCTGCGCCATGCAGAGCCAGCCGTTCTCCACATACTTCCGGTAGGGACCGTGAAAGCAAGCGGGTACCGTCACCTTTCCGTCCTTAAGGGTGCAGCCCTCGCGATCCCCGACGCTGTACGTGGGCAGGATCTCGTTCACGGCCATCTTTTCCGCCTCATTGAGCGTCATGAGGAGGATGTCTTTCGAAAAATCCTTGAACAACTCAGACTGGAAGAGCTTGTCGATGTCCAGCTGCTCCAGCAGAACGAAGTGTTGATCCCTCATGTTCACCAAACCGTTGCTCATACTGACCTCCTTCTTCCCTTCCGTTGGGTTTCCCTCGTTCCCCTCAAGCCGGTCAAGATCATTCCGGGACGGACAACCGAACGCCATGGACGGGCTTCCACGGCGTCTGCCCTGATTGCGTTGCCCGCGCGGGCTTACCGGCACGTCCCCCTTACTCGCAGAATGAAAGGTTCACCCTGCGTCTGTGTTCCCATGGAGATGAAAATGGAAGTTCGCCCCGCAGCTCAAGTCCTTATCGGACTTATTCTCTGCTCCTCAGTCCCTTGATCAGGATCTCCAGACTCGTCCTGACCGTCGACCTTATCCGCTCTTCCCGCTTTGCTTCCCTGCCCGCGAAGAAGTAGAGCGAGATGATTCCGTTGAAAAGCCCCCAGATGGCATTCCGCGTGTTCCGGATATTGAGGTCCGCCGGATATTCGCCGCTGCTGACGCCGTGCTGCAGAATTTCCTCGATGACGGCGATGGACTTATTCGTTGTTCGGATGAGATGCTCTCCGACTTCTTCGGAAAGGTTCATGCGGTCGAGCCGCACCATAAAAGTCATGAGAATCCGGAACAGCTCCTTGTCGTTGAGAAAGAAGTCCACGTAGACATCCGCCAGCTTCAGGAGCATGTCGGAAGCCCTGCCGCCCTGCTCGATGACCTTTGCGGTATTGGCGTGAAACTGTTCGATGTCGAGCAGCAGGATCTGCGCGTAGATCTCTTCCTTGCTGTCGAAATGCAGATAGATCGATCCCTTGCTGAGTTCAGCCTTCTTTGCGATGCTGTCCACCGTGACGGGACGGAACCCTCTTTCGAAGAAGAGTCTCCGCGCAGCGTTGAGGATGGCATGGCGCCGGTTTTCCTTTTCCCGAATTCTTCGTTCCCGGAGTCCCAAGTCGCCCCCCTTTCTACGCAGCAGATGCGCGGCGGAACTGTGAGATGAAGCAGAGGATATGATTGTGATTTCCGACTCTTAACTTGAACTTTGGTCAATATATGACCGATGGTCATATGCAAGGTAACGCATCTTTCCGGTCGTGTCAAGAAGAATTACGGGTTTGTGGATGAATCCGGCGGCGAGCACATTCCCCGCAGCTTGCTGCGGGGTAAGCGAGCGAATGATGTTCAAGATCCCTTCCTTGGGGATCGAAGATTCTCCGGAGCTTGCTCCGGAGAATCTTCAATTGCGGGCAGGGAACCGGTCCGGCGCGAAAGACAGCGTGATCGAGTTCAGGAAATGGTCATCGGCAGTGAAAGAGGAATTTTGTGTGTTCGGCCGAATGCCTGGCGTCGACGGCCTCGAAGGCGGTGTCGACGGGCCTGTCGGCGAAGCTGTGACGGACGGCAGTGATGATGGCGGCAAAGACGAGGAGAAACAGGACGATTCCAATCAATACCTTTCTTTCCACGGGACTGTCCTCTCCTTTCCTTCGATGCTCTGTCCTGGACCGCACGGGCGCCGCGGCAATGCCCCCCGGAAACAGTATCCGATCTGATTTCTGAATACAGGACTGGAAGGGAAACGGCCATCGGGAAGATACGAAGGATCGGTTTCGAAAAACCTTGCAGGACGCTTCGAAAAGACCGACGGCGCGGGCAAACCGTCTGTTCCGAGGAGGCGCTCGGCGGAGTTCCATGACGACGGCACGCCCGTGCGCCGGAAAACATGGGGCTTCCCGGCGCCTGCGCGGCACAATGGAGCGAAGGAACGAACTCCCCCGCTCCATCATGGGTCAGACACACGCATCGGCAGTCGCGTCCGTCCGGAGTATCGCGGAATCGTTTTTCACCCGCGACTTATGCCTTGACGAGCATGACCCGCCCCTTTGCGCCCCGCGAGACGCGGTCGGCCACGCTGCCCATCAGTTGCTTGAGGAATCCCGTTTTTCCGTGGGTGGCAATCACGATGAGGTCGATCTTCTTTTCCTGCTCCTCCTTCAAAATCTCTTCGGCAGCCGCCCCCAACCTCACATCGACACTGACCTGCACATCCTTCGCCCCCGGAAATTTCGCCAGGTCCTCCTTAAGCTTCTTCTCCGAAGATTCGAGACTGGTCTTTCTGTATTCGTCGACCATTTCGGACGTCAGGCAATACTCCGCAGCGCACTGCTGGATGTCGCCTACGACGTGCAGCAGATAGACCTGGGCATGAAACTGCTTTGCCAGGGAAAGAGCCTCCTCCACGGCCTTGTTCGCGTACTGCGAAAAATCTGAGGGAACGAGAATTCTTTGCGGTGTCTTCATGGTCTTCTCCTTTCATCCATAAGGAATTCTGCAAATGATCCGGGCCGCATTGGAGCCGTCGGGCATTCGTGGCAAACCGGGTCGCCACCCGTAGCCGCATGCATTCGCCATTGCCCGTAAGATGGCATCCTTCGGGCGTAATTGACAATCAGGGATACCCTGATTTGCGGCTTCGAAAATGCTGAGGAATCCGCGGCGGAGGGGGTTCAGGGACGGGAAGGTGCTTCCGGCAGGATTCCGAGGTTCCTGGCTGCCGGCGTCACGGGTGGATCCCGAACAGCAACGCGGTAATGGCGGCGGTCCAAATCCGGCCCGTCATCCGTTGCAGTGCGAAGAACAGCAGCACGACCACCCCCAGACGAAGGATGAGATTCGTCGACCCGTACCCCGTTGGCCCATGGAATGGCGTTACGCTCCGGCTGTGTTCAGCGCGACTTTCGGAAAATGTCGGGATGACACAATTCCCTTCTTCGCGAGGAAGAAGGCGGCGGCCGTCTTCAGGCATCCGCAGCCGTAAACGACGCTGCGCCGGAAATTGATGGAAGAGGCCTCGGTGAAATACTTCGTCGGGCAGCTGATCTCGGCGATCGTGAAGCCGAACCAGATCACCTGAACAAGCATCTGGTTATCGAAAATGAAGTCGTCCGAATTTTCTTCCAGGGGCAGGCGCTCGAGAAGTTCGCGGGAAAAGGCCCGGAAACCCGTATGGTACTCGGAGAGTTTGGCGCCGGTGAGCAGATTTTCCGCCAGCGTCAGGAACCGGTTCGCCGCGTATCTCCACACCGGCATTCCGCCCTTCAGGGCGTACCCGCCCAGGATGCGGGACCCGAGGACGCAGGAGTAGAGGCCGTTGCCGATCAGCGAGGCCATCGCCGGGATCAGCTTCGGCGTGTACTGGTAATCGGGATGGACCATGATGACGATGTCGGCGCCCTCCCGAAGGGCCAGCCGGTAGCAGGTCTTCTGGTTTCCGCCGTAGCCGCGATTGCGCTCGTGGACGTGCACCTTGACGTGGGGAAGCTCTCCGGCCACGGCGGCCGTGCGGTCGTTGCTCGCGTCGTCCACGACGATGACGAGATCCACGATCCCCTGCTCCATGACCTCGTTGTACGTCATCCGCAGGGTCTGTTCCGCGTTGTACGCCGGCATGACGACGACGACCTTCTTGTCCCTGTACATGAGGTTATCCGTTCCTTTCCGGCCGGTTCGGTGATACAGGACGGACCGACGGCCCAAAATATTTCGTATCGGCGGCCTTTGCAAGGCAAAACTTGCCTGCCGCGACTGGATGCGAAAACCGGATGCAGGGCATAGGGAAATTGCAAAACTTATCGGGATTGTATAAGAAACAGATCGGCAACGAGGATGGCAGTTCGACGGAATGCGGACCGACTCATGGCGTGGAATCCTTTCTCATCTTCTGAAGACGGCGCGGCGGGTCTGCAATCCCTGTCCCGCGGGCGGGCGGCGCTGATCCTCGCCGCCGTGACGCTCGCGATGTTCGCGGACGTCCTCTTCTGGCCCGGCGAACGCATCCTCTCCCAGGCCGGCACCGACATCTCCCACCAGTTCCTCCACTGGCGGCAGTTCGCCGTCGACCAGCTGCGGTCGGGTAACCTGCCGCTCTGGAACCCCCACCTGTTTTCCGGCGCTCCCTTTTTCGGCGGGTTCCAGTCGGCCCTGCTCTACCCTCCCAACCTGCTGTTCCTGATCCTGCCCTTGGGGAAGGCCATCAATGCCGTTGTGGCCCTGCACATCTTCCTGCTCGGATTCTTCCTCCATCTGTGGATTTCGTCCCGCGGCCTTCACCCCGTGGCCTGCCTGACGGCGGCGGTTCTCGGCATGTTTTCGGGCCCTGTCTTCCTTCACATCCACGCCGGTCACCTGCCGAACCTCTGCACGATGGCCTGGACTCCGCTGGTCTTCCTCGCCGTGGACGGCCTGGCCGAAAAACGGTGGCTTCCGTCCTTTTTTTCCGGAAGCGCCGCCGTCGGCATGCAGATCTTCGCCGGCCACCCGCAGTATGTCTATTACACAGGCGTGGCGGCTTCGGCCTACCTGGCCCTGAGGCTCCTGCGCTGCGACGCCCGCCTGAAGGCCGCCGCCGGCTTCGCCGCGCTCTACGCCGGCGGGGCCGCCCTCGGCGCGGTGCAGATCCTGAGCGGCATCGAGGCCGCCGCCGAAAGCGTGCGGAGCGTGGGGGTCTCCTACCCCTTCGCCGCATCCTTTTCCCTTCCCCCCGAGAACCTGATCACCCTGGTCGCGCCCGGCTTTTTCGGCGACATGACGACCCTTCCCTACTGGGGCCGCTGCTACCTGTGGGAGATGTCCCTGTTCGCCGGGGTGACAGGACTGGCGCTGGCCCTGTTCGGCGCACTGCGGTCGGATCGGTCCGGACGGCGCGGCGTGGCGGCGATGGCCGTCTTCCTCCTGATCCTGGCGCTCGGCGCCCATACGCCTCTCCACCGTCTCCTCTACGAGGCGCTTCCCGGATTCGACAAGTTCCGCGGCGCCTCAAAATTCGCCTTTCAGGCGTTCCTGTTCGCCTGCATGCTCGCCGCGATGGGGATCGACCGGCTGATCCGTTTTCCGGAATCCGCCCGCTCCCTGCTGCACGGCGTCCTGCCGGCGGCAGCGCTCCTGGCGCTGGCGGGCCTCTTCCTGCTCCTGGCTGCACCGCAGGGCATGTGGGCGAAGGTCCTCGCTGCGATCGCGGCGACCGGCGAGGGCTATCTGCCGAAGGAAATCTACCAGGATGCCGTTTTCGCATCGTCGGCCAGGAAATTCTCGGCCCTGGGATTGCTCTTCGCCTCGGCGGTCGCCCTCCTTGCCGCTCTCCTTCTCAAGGCGGCTCTTCGGACACGCAGTGCCGTCTATCTCATCGCCCTGCTGGCGTGCCTGGAAGTCTTCGTCTTCGCGAGGGCCGCGCGACCCACTTTTGTTCCCGACCGGACCGGTCTGCAGAGCCTCACGGCCTTTTTCTCCGCGCGGCCCGGAGACTACCGGATCCTCAATCCCTTCGAGCCCAACAGCGCCCTCTCCACGAGGGCCAGGGATATCTGGGGATACGATCCCGGCGTCCTCCTGCGCTACGCCCGCTTCATCGCCCATACCCAGGGTGAGGACCCGGAAAAGGCGACCCAGTACGCGAAGATCCGCCGATACCATCCCTGGTTCCGTCTGCTGCGTTGCCGGTACGTCTTCACGAAAATCCCCGAAGGGTTCCGTATTCAGGAACTCCCGGACGTCCTGCCCCGTCTTCTGCTGGTGCAGGACTGGAGGCCGGCCAAAGACATGGCTGAGGCTTTTTCCGTCATGAACTCATCCGATTTCGATCCCGCAAGGACGGTGGTGCTGGAAGAAAGGCCGGATCCGGAACCGGATCCGGCCGCCGTTGGAGGAGCCGTAGACCTCCTGGATTCTTCGACAGACCACGTGACGATTTCCGCCCGCCTGGCCGGCGCCTCGATCCTGCTTCTCACGGATTCCTACAGCCGGGGCTGGCGGGTCCGGGACCTCGCCCGCGGCGCCCAGGGAGCATATCGAATCCTGCCTGCGGACTACGCCTTGATGGCAATCCCCCTGTCCGCCGGCGAACACCGCCTGCGCGTCGAGTATGCCCCGCCTGCGTTCCGCATCGGCGCCTGGATTTCCCTGGCTGCGATCCTGATCTTCCTTGCAATCTCCGGGACCCGGCTGCTTCGCCGTCGCCACCGCGAAAAGGAGACTTCCCCATGACGCCTGAAACCATCCGCATCATCGATCGCTGGGCCGGCTGGCTCCTCTGCGGCTGCCTGACCCTCTGGAGGCGGTCCGTTGAATTTCTCCTGCCGAAGGACTCCCGGAGAGGACCCTTGAAAAGCGTTCTTTTCGTCAAGCTGATCGAGCAGGGGGCGACCGTTCTTGCCGTCGACGCGATTGCCGCGGCTGCGGAAAAGGTCGGACGGGACAACGTCTTCTTCTGCGTCTTCGAGGAAAACCGTCCGATCCTGGACATCCTCGATCTCCTTCCGCCGGAAAACGTCTTCACGATCCGCCGCGGGAATTTTTTCCAGTTCCTCGGCGACACGTTGCGTTTCCTCGCGGTCATCCGCAGGAGGCGCATCGACGCGGCCGTGGACATGGAATTTTTCGCCCGCGCCTCGGCGATCCTCGCCTATCTGACCGGAGCCCGGAGACGCGTCGGGCTGCACCGCTTCACCGGCGAGATGCCCTACCGCGGCGACCTCATGACGCATCGCGTCGCCTACAATCCCTATCTCCACACCGCCGTCGCCTACCGGCAACTCGTCCATGCGCTCGAAGAAGACCCGGACGAACTGCCCATGTCGAAATCCGTTCCCTCCCCGCTCCCCGCGCCGATGAAATTCCTTCCCTCCGCCGAAGAGGAACGGGCGGCAAGAGACCTTCTCGGCAAGACCCCTGCGGCCGGCGGAGGGCCGATTGTCCTCCTCAATCCCAATGCGAGCGACATGCTGCCGCTGCGGAAATGGCCCCTGGAGCGGTTTGTCGAACTGGGCAGGGAGATCCTGCGGAGATGCCCCCAGGCGCGGATCTTCGTGACAGGCGCCCCCGCCGAGGCGGGGCCCGCCGAAGCGCTCTGCCGGGAAATCGGATCGGAACGGGTGCAGAGTCTCGCCGGCAGGACCTCCATGCGCGGCCTCGTCACGCTCTACAGGCTTGCAGACGTTCTCGTCACCAACGACAGCGGGCCCGCCCATTTCGCATCGCTGACGGACATCGACACCGTCGTCCTCTACGGCCCGGAAACGCCGCAGCTGTTCGGACCGCTCGGCGGCCGCGCCCGCATCCTCTATGCAAAGCTCGCCTGCAGCCCCTGCGTCAACGTCTTCAATCACCGCTTTTCGCCCTGCAGGAACAACCGCTGCATGCAGGCGATATCGGTGGATCAGGTATGCCGGGTGGTGGGAGAGTGCCTGGAGAGGAGACAAGGTCGTTGATCCACGCGAAAGTGAGGATAGAGATTTCTCGTGGTTCACACCAATGGAAGGTCTTTCAGCGGATCCGCTCCAAGATGTAAAGTCCGAGGGCATCCGGATAGCCCGTGACCGGAGAAAAAGAACGCCAAAACAGTTCAGGACGTGAGACATCTGGCCCAAAGATCGGCAATCGGTGCATTCGATAGTCTTTCCGAGGTAGCTTGTTCAGCTGGTTCTTCGTATGAGGCAGATCCGACCTCAACCCAAACAAAACCACCCACTTGGGCACGACGGCACCTGAATAAATATATTGAGGCAGGGCAACTTGTCTCTCAAGAACGTGCCGATTGTCTTCACTGACGACATTGCAGAAGAGCATTCGATCACCGAGGTAAAACAAGACGCTGCCCAGCATGTGATTCGGGCTCACCAAAACAATATCATCTTGTGCCACTCTTTTCTCCAGGAATAATACAGCGGCCTTCACTGAATTGTCGAAGGGTTGAAGATTTTCCTGTATGTAGTCGAGGAGATAAGAACGAAAAGGAGTAAATGTCAGCAGATTCGTCCCGATGACGATAGCGAAAAGCAATGAACCTGCCCATTTTTTCCAAGAAAAAAAGTGTCTTATGACCAATGCCTGGATCAGCAGCAAAAAAGAAAAGATCGGCGTCGCATAACGAATATCGGAATGAGCAGCATCGCTGCTCTGAGGAGACAAGATTGCAATCAGGAGAGTGGTAAAAAACACGATCGCAATAACGGAAATCTCCTGACGCTTTGTTTTGATGAATTCAACACGTTTGGCAATTCCATCTTTCAGCCACATGAATAACAGGAGAAAAAGGGCTCCGTAGGGAAGAAGTTGCGTCTCGTTGTAATCGCGAATGTAGAGCAGAAAGATTCTGCCGAAGTCGATTGGATGAATATTTTGGAAAATATGAGGATTGGCTGGCACTCCATATTGATACAGCCACAGCAGGAAGATTCCGATAGACAATACAACGAATGGAATCGGAGCAAGATAAAAATAAAGCGCCTTTTTCCTCTCATCAAAGAGAAAAAAGGAAATGCCCATAGCTGCAATAACCGCAAAACCGATGAGAGAATTGGTGAAGAAAAAAAGGATAAAAAGGACCGTTACGAGAAATATCTCTATGCGTCGGTTTGAAAATCTCGAATAGGCGTATGCGATGAGGGGCCCCAGGAACATGCCCAACGGATAGTATCTGCCCTGCCGCGAGAACAGGACGAACGTGATCGATGTGACCATCAGAAAGACGTTGATGATGGCAAGCTGTCTGTCCTTGAAATAGGAACGGACAAAGAGAAACTGCGTGAGGATAGCTGCAAAACCGAAGGCGATGAATAAGGCCCTGGCGCCGAAGGTATTCGTCCCAAAGATTTGCTGGGAGAGCGCGGAAATATAATATTGTCCCCAGGGGTCATACGTAGGAAGCAAGGCAGCATTCAAAAAAATGCCGTTACGGAATTCCAAGAAATTGCGGCCATCAAAGCCATAGGGTAAACCGTACTTCAAAACGTTTTTTCCATGGACAGCCGTTACACCTTCATCTCCCCACAAGAAATAGTGCTCCGCATGATAGAAAAGAAAGACAGCACCGAATCCGAGAATGCACAACAGAATTAGATTTTCCCATTTGTTGTTCAGTCTGACCATGGAAAGAGTCTTCGTCCTTTTTCTCGAATCCACCGGATATCGAAGTTGTCTATCTCTACCTATTTAGCGCCTTTTGGAGGTTATTTGTGGCGCTGACATAATCCGGGTCGATTCTGAGGGCCTCGCGAAAATGCCGGATAGCCTCTCCGATTCGTCCCTGCGCGGCCAGCGACGCGCCGAGATTGTTCGCATACCGGGCGATCCCCGGCTTCAGCCGGTCGGCCTCGCGGAACCGGAGTTCCGCCTCGGCGAAACGCCGCTGCCCCATCAGCACCGTGCCCAGGTCATTGAACACCCTGTCCTCTTTGCGAATCCGGAGCGACTCCGTAAGATGCGCCAACGCGAGGTCCGCCCTGCCCTGCCTGAAGCAGGCCATCCCCAGGGCGTGATGGGCCTTGGAGTTGTTCTCGGTGACGCGCAGCGCCTGCTCGAAGACCGTGACGGTATTCCGCCAGGTCTCCATCTGCTGGCGGGACAGCACGACGAGGAGGACTGTGGCGCAGACCGCGATCAACGGCAGGACGATCTTCTTCCCCGGCAGCCGGTCCAAGAGGTCCGGCACCCCCCACGCGGCGACGATGAAGAGGCCGATCTGCGGGATATAGGCGTAGCGGTCCGCCATGGCGATGAAGCCGATCTGAACGACGCCGATGACGGGCACCAGCACCCCCAGGTACCACAACCAGCCGACGATCCCGTAGGGACGCTTCTTCGCAAGGCATCCGAACAGCAGGGTGATCGCGGCCAGCAGCGCCCCGGATGCGAGGATGCGTTCGAAGGGCCATGCCCCGGGATGGGGATAGTAGACGGCAAGGCCCACGGGCCAGACGGTCTTACCCAGATAGGCCGCGTAGGACACCAGGGCGTTCTCGAACCGAATCGCCAGGGGGAACGACTCCAGGGGCGAAAGCGCACCGGCGCTCTTCTCCGCCGCGTAGGCGAGCGACGCGGCAACGACGGTCAGGAGCAGGAACGGCAGCTTTTCGGCGACGAGACGCCGAAGCGATGCAGCGGGAAAGGCCCCGCCGACGGCATCGGCGTCCGGCTGGAGCGCTCCAGTCCCTTCCCCGCCGACGGCCGCCGGTCCCTGCCTCAAGACCGGCTCCGACCGCGCCCTTCGCAGGGGCCACCAGTCCAGGAGGAGAAGGATAACGGGCAGCGTGACCAGCGTGGGCTTCGCCATCAGCCCCAGCGCGAAGAGGAAGAGGGCGGTGCCGTAGCGGATCGCCCCCGGCCGCGCCGCGTACGACGCGTACGCCAGCAGCGTGAGCATCCAGAAGAACGTGGCGATCACGTCCTTGCGGTCCGCGATCCACGCGACGGGCTCGACCCGCAGGGGATGGAATGCGAAAAGCGCCGCCACCAGAAGGCTTCTCCAAAGGGCGCCGGTCATCCGGTTCAGGGCCAGGAAAAGCAAGGCGGCGGATGCGGCATGGAAGAGGATGCTGGTCCAGTGAAACCCTCCGGCGCGGAGGCCGTAGAGATCGTAATCCAGCATGAGGGAGATCCAGGTCAGGGGATGCCAGAACCCCGCATCGGTCGTGGTGAACGCCCAGGCGAGGTTTTCGGCATTCAGGCCGGACCGCACGTGACGGTTGTCCGTCACATAGACGTTGTCGTCGAAATCGATGAAATCGTACTGCCCGAGGGGGGCGAAGGCGGCAAGGACCGAAAGCGCCAGCATGGCGGCGACGGCGAGGGATGGATTTCTCTTCATCGGGATCTCAGTCACGGCACAAATCCATCAAGGAAGATTCCTCAGGGCGCGCCCGTAATTGTCCCGCGCAGCCGCATAGTCCGGCCGGATCGAGAGGGCTTTGCGGAACCGCTCCGCGGCCTCGGGAAAACGGCCCTGGGACGCCAGAACGACGCCGATATTGTTGAGGGCCTCCGCATAATCGGGCTTGAGCTCCAAGGCCCTGCCGTAAAAGGCAACCGCCTCTTCGCGGCGCCCGAGTTCCGCCAGGGCGACGCCGGTGTTGAAGGCGGCCTCGGGATACCGCGGCCGCAGGCTCAGGGCCTTCCGAAGATGCGCGAGGGCGGCAGCCGTCTCACCGCGCCTGATCAGGGCGGCGCCCAGGTTGTTCTGAGCCAGGGCGTTCTCCGGAGCGACCCGCACGGCCTGCCGGAAGACGGTCACCGCGTCCTTCCAGGTATCCAACTGTACGGAACTTCCGGCCGCCAGGGCGGCGAGGACAAGGACGCCGATTGCACCGAAGGCCCTTCTGAACCCGGACCGTTGCGGAACGATCTCGGCGATCCCCCAGACGGCCGCGACGAAAAGGCCGATCGAAGGAAGATAGGTGTAGCGGTCCGCCAGCGAGTGGGAACCGATCTGGACCAGACCGATGACCGGCAGGAGCGAGATCAGGTACCAGAACCAGCCCACTGCAAGCCAGGGCGAAGAATGAAGCCTGCGCAGCGCCCCCAGGGATACCGCGCACAGAACGGCCGCCGCCCCGGCGACCGCCCAGAGGCCCCACGCCCCGGGATGGGGATAGTGGACGGCCAGGCCGGCGGGCCAGACGGTCTTGCCGAGGTAGAGCACGTAAGAGACAAGGGCATTGGCGATGCGGACATCTGCAGGGAAGGCATCCAGCGATTTTACCGCCCCCGCCTTCTGCTCCGCATAGACGGTGACGATCCCCACCAGAAGCGATAGAACGAGGAGCGGGATCTTTTCCGCAACGGCCCGCCGTACGGTGAGCCCTGCGGCGCCGAAGCCCGACGCCCCCGGCGGATTTTCCGTCCCGTCCCCCAAACGCAGCCGGCCCAAGGGCCAGAAATCCATCAGGAGAAGAAGAAAGGGAAGGACCACCAGCGTCGGCTTGGCCATGAGCCCCAGGGAACAGACCGCGGCAACGATCCCATAGCGGGCGGGCCCGGGACGTTTCGCATAAGAAGCGTAGGCGCCGAGCGCCAGGATCCAGAAGAACGCGCTGACCAGGTCCTTCCGTGCCGCTATCCAGGCGACGGGCTCCACGTGCAGCGGATGGACGGCAAAGAGGGCGGCGACGATAAGGCTTCGCCAGACAGCCCCGGTCATCGAGCGGAGGACCATGAACAGAAGGATGGTGCAGGCAAGATGAATCAGGAGATTCGTCCAGTGGTAGCCGGAGGGATCCAGGCGATACAGCTCCGCGTCGGCCATGAGCGAAAGCCATGTGAGCGGCTGCCAGAACCCGGCATCGGTCGCGCCGAAGGCCCACACAATTCCCTGCGGGGAGAGGCCTTCCTGAACATGGGGGTTCTCCGTGACGTAAACGCCGTCGTCATAGTTGATGAAATCGAAATTGCGGACCGGGTAAAACGTCGTCAGAACCACGACAGCCAGGCACAGGCAAAGAAGGGCTGCCGCGTGTCGCCCCGAAATCGCTCCGGCCTTCTCTTCGCTCACCGCTTCCCTCCGAGCAGGTCCAGCTGTTGTCCCGCGCCCTCGTGCCCTGGTTCGATCTTCAGGGCGGCGCGAAAAGCGGCCTCCGCCTCCGACGGCCGATTCAGGCGCAGCAGCGTCAGGCCGAGGGAATAATGGACGCCCGCATTCTGCGGTCCCAGGGCTATCGCCTTCCTGTAGTGAAGAACCGCTTCCCCGTACCGGCCGAGATGGAAAAGGGCGCTCCCCATGTTATGATGGGCGCCGCCGTCGCCAGGACCCCGCCGGATCGCTTCACTCAGGAAGAAAACCGCCTCCTCATATTTTTCCACGTGAATGAGGGCGGCCCCCAGATTGTTGTAGATGAATGCATGATTCGGGTTGATCGCAATGGCGGCGCGATATTCCCGGACAGCCTCCTCGAATCGCCCGTCGTGGTAGTACGCAAGGCCAAGGTTGTTGTGGGCGATGTAATTATTCTCCGTCACCTGGAGGGCGTGGCCGAAGAGCGAATAGCTGTCCCGCCAGGTGGCGGTCTGAATCCATGCCGCCGCGGAAAGGGACGCCAGCGCGATCAGGGCCGCGGCCGCGGCGACGGCCCTGCCCGCCCGGACGCGCGCCGCGAGATCCGCGCCGCCCCAGGCGACCGCCAGGGACAGGCCGATCATCGGGATGTAGGCGTAGCGGTCCGCCATGGCATGGGGCCCCACCTGGATGACCCCGATGACGGGCAGCAATGTGCCCAGATACCACAGCCAGCCCGTAAAGAGATAGGGGCGTTGTCTTCTGGTCCGGACCGCGAGGAAGGTGATCGCCGCAAGTGCGAAGAGGGACGGAACCCATTTCCAGGGGGGAATGACAACCGGATGAGGGTAGAAGAATGCCAGGCCGCTCGGCCAGATCATCTTCTGCACGTAGGAGACATAGGATACGAGGGCGTTGGCAATCCTGGCGTCCAGGGGAACGGCCGCGAATGATGAAAGCGCCCCCACGCTGCGTTCCGTGAAGAAGACCAGGGCGGACGCGAGGCAGGCGAGGATGATCAGGGGGACTTTCTCGTACAGCAGGTCCGGCAGGGACCTTGCCGGAAACCTGCCGCTCCCCGCAACGCCGTCCTCCGCTCCTTGTCGCTCACAGGTCTTTCCGCCCGGGAACCTTCGCAACGGCCAGTAATCGAGCAGAAGCATCGCAAAGGGCAGGGTGACGATCATCGGTTTCGACATGAGGCCGAGGATGTAAAAGAAGACCACGTATAGATACCGGATCGCACCGGGCCTCTCGGCGTACCGGCAGTACAGGTACAGCGTCAGCACGGCGAAAAAGGTGCTCAGCATGTCCTTCCGCTGGGACACCCAGGCGACGGGTTCGACCTGCAGCGGGTGGAGTGCGAAAAGGGCGGCGACGAATGCGCTTTTCCAGAGAGCGCCCGTCATCCTCGTAAGGACGAAAAAGAGCAGCAGGACGGAGGCGAGATGAAGAAGGACATTGGTGCGGTGGTAGCCACCCGCCTGGAATCCGTGGAACTCGTAATCCAGCATCAGCGAAAGCCAGGTCAGCGGGTGCCAGAAACCGGCCTCGGCGTTCGTGAAGGCCCAGCGGATATTTTCCCCGGTCAGGCCGGACAGCACATGCCGGTTCTCCGCCACGTAAAAGTTATCGTCATAGCGAACCAGCTTGAATGTCTGAACCTGCCAGAATACGGTCAAGACGACGAGGGCCAGAAGAAGCGGGATCGCAACTTTGCGAATGGCCGGATCATGCATAGTCGGTTCCGGGACTATTCAGATACGAAGAATAAAAAAGGGGCAAGGGATATCCCCTGCCCCTCGGATCATGAGCGACATCACGGACTATGGGGTAATCGCACCCTGGGGGTCCACCGTATAGGTATCCTCGCTGCTTGCATGCTTGGACGTGATGGAGAGATCAGACATGCCGCCGCTGGCCGTCGTCGTGACGTCCTTGGTCGACTTGAAGCCGTATGTCGCGAGTTTGCCCGGCTCGACTGTTTCACCAGGCGAGTCGCTGAAGAAGGCCTGCGCCGCGGTGTAGGCGTTCTTCGCATCGGCCTTGGCGGCGGCGTTGTAGCCCCTCTTCCGATAGCTCGTGAACTGCGGGATCGCGATCGCGGCCAGGATTCCGATGATCGCGATGACGATCATGAGCTCGATCAACGTGAAACCCTTCTGTCCTCTCTTGTAGAATGCACTGATCATAGATTTCTCCTTTTCGTTCTGGTTGCACATCAACATGACTGGAACTGTCGTCCCGTTGTTGCGGATTCTCCTTTGTCCCCCCTATCACCTCCTTCACTTCGAGTCCATCTCTGCGTGCCGGCGTTTTTCTCAACGCCGCCCGTCTGCAAGCTTTAGCAATTACCGTGCTAAGAAACCGCATCGAGAGAGGAATCGCAAAAATAATTGTAAGCCAATGTCGCGGCTCATGTTTTTTCATCACCGCCGCAATTTCCGGCAACCGTGATCCGGGAAGCGCGGACGGCTTTTCGGGGACTTTCCCCCTTTGAACCGTCATTTTCACGGATCTTCGCCTCCCTGCGCCCCCGGACCAGGCCTCTTCTTACGGGCGGCGCCCTGGTTTGCGTGCGGATTTCGCACCTTGACACTTCCGCTTGCTTGCCGGTATATGTTTGCCATGTATGAAATAACCATCGCCAAATCCTTTTCCGCGGCGCATTGCCTGAAGGAAATCGGCGGCCGGTGCGAGGACCTTCACGGTCACAATTTCAAGGTGGAAGTAACCGTGGCGGGCGGCGAGCTCAACCGGCAGGATCTCCTCATCGATTTCCGGGATCTCAAGGGATGGACCATGGAAATCCTCGGGGAGCTCGATCACAAATATCTGAACGATCTCGAATTTTTCAAGGGCGTCAATCCCTCCTCGGAGCGTGTGGCCCGCCATATCTACGACCGGCTGCAGGTCCGCTGCCGGCAATCCGCCGTGAAGGTCACGAGGGTGACCGTATGGGAATCCGAAAACGCGCGGGTGGCATACGGGGAGCCCGCATGATCGATATCCAGAATCAGCCGGACGACCGGAACATCGACATCCGCAAGGTCGGCGTCAAGGGCGTCAAGTACCCGGTCATCGTCCTGGACCGCACCAACGGAACGCAGCCGGTGAATGCGACGATCAACATGTACGTGGACCTGCCCCGCCGCTTCAAGGGGACCCACATGAGCCGCTTCGTGGAGATCCTCAACGAGTTCCGGGGACGGATCAACCTGAAGACCTTCCACGTCATCCTCGAGAAGATGCGGGAAAAACTCCGGGCGAAGTCGGCCCACATGGAGATCACCTTCCCCTATTTCATCGAAAAGACGGCCCCCGTCTCCAAGGCCAGGAGCCTGATGGAATACTCCTGCACCTTCTGCGGCAGCCTGAACGGCGGGGCAGCCGACTTCTGGGTGGGCGTCGTCGTGCCCGTGACCACCGTCTGCCCCTGCTCCCGCGAGATCAGCAGGGCCGGCGCGCACAACCAGCGAAGCCTGGTCACCGTCAGGGTCCGCTTCCGGAAGTTCTTCTGGATCGAAGACCTGATCCGGATCGTCGAGGACTCGGCAAGCGGCGAGGTTTATTCCCTGCTCAAGAGGGTCGATGAGAAATTCGTGACGGAAAAGGCGTACAATCAGCCCCGGTTCGTGGAAGACGTCGTCCGCAATGTCGCCGAACGGCTCGGCCAGGACGGCAACTTCGTCTGGTACAGCGTCGAAGCCGAAAACTACGAAAGCATCCACAACCACAGCGCCTATGCCTACGTCGAAAAAGAGTAAAGCGGCCAGGGGGACGGATCCGCAGTCCTTCTTCAATCTCTACCGCCACGGATTCGTGCGGACGGCCGTCTGCGTCCCCGAAGTCCGCGTCGCCGATCCGCGCTTCAATGCGCAGGCGACGATCCGCCTGGCAAAAGCCGCGGCAAAGCGAAAAGCCGTCCTCGCCGTGTTTCCGGAGCTCGGCATCTCCGCGTACTCGAACGAGGACCTCTTCCACCAGGAGGCCCTGCTGGCATCCGTCCGGGAGGCCCTGGAGAAGGTGGCGCGTGAGACGGCCAGCCTGAATCTCATCCTCGTCGTCGGGGCGCCCCTCCGTTCCGGATGCCGCCTCTTCAACTGCGGCGTCGTCCTGTATCAGGGGGAGGTGCTCGGGGTTGCGGTCAAGTCCTATCTGCCGAACTACAGGGAATTCTACGAGGGAAGGCAGTTCAGCCCGGCCGAGGAGGCGGTTGAAAAAACCATTTCCCTCTGCGGGCGGGAGGACATTCCCTTCGGCGCCGATCTCATCTTCCAGGTCGACAATATCCCGAACCTTTCCTTTTTCATCGAGTTGTGCGAGGACGTCTGGGTGCCCGTGCCGCCTTCGTGCTTTGCGGCGATGGCGGGCGCCACGGTCATCGGCAATCTCTCCGCGTCGAACGTCACGATCGGGAAAGAGGAGTACCGCCACAGCCTTTCAGCCAACCAGTCGGCGCGCTGTATCGCCGCGTACCTCTATGCCGCCTCCGGACCCGGGGAATCGACGACGGATCTCGCCTGGGACGGCCACGCCATGATCTACGAAAACGGGAATCTGCTGGCCAGATCGGAGCGCTTCTGCGGCGAGCCGCAGATTGTCCTGGCCGACATCGATCTCGACCGGCTTGCCCAGGACCGCATGCGCCAGACGAGTTTCGGCCAGAACGGTCGGACCCATCTCGACAGGGTCCGCGCCTTCCGGAGGATCTCGTTTCCGGTCGCGCCCTTCGCGGGCAGGAATCTCCTCGCCCGTGAGATCGCCCGTTTCCCCTACATCCCGGCCGATCCCGCCAAGCGCGACCAGCGCTGCTTCGAGGCCTACAACATCCAGGTGCAGGGGCTGTCTCAGCGGCTCCGGGCCTCCAAGTGCAAGAAAATCGTGATCGGCGTCTCCGGGGGGCTCGATTCCACGCACGCCCTGCTCGTGGCCGCCCGTACGATGGATCTCCTGAAGCTGCCGCGCAGGAACGTCCTCGCCTACACGATGCCCGGTTTCGCCACTTCCGAGAGGACCTACGCCAACGCGAAGAAACTGATGGCCGCCCTCGGGGTGGAAGCGAACGAAATCGACATCCGGCCGAGCTGCCTCCAGATGTTCAGGGACATCGGCCATCCCTTTGCCTCCGGGAAGAAGGTCTACGATGTGACGTTCGAAAACATCCAGGCCGGGGAGAGGACCTCCCATCTTTTCCGCCTGGCAAACCTGCGGGGCGGGTTCGTCCTCGGGACGGGCGATCTGAGCGAACTGGCGCTGGGATGGTGCACCTACGGCGTCGGAGACCACATGTCCCACTACAACGTGAACTCAAGCGTCCCGAAGACCCTCATCCGCCACCTCATCCGCTGGGTGGCGCGCACGAACCTCTTCACGGCGGCGATTTCACGGATTCTCGAAGACATCCTGGATACCGAGATCAGCCCGGAGTTGATCCCCGGCACGGCAAGAACGGGCCCCTCTCAGAAGACGGAGGACGTCATCGGCCCTTACGAGCTGCAGGACTTCCACAATTTCTACACGACGCGCTACGGCTATCGGCCGACGAAAATCGCCTTCCTCGCCTACTGCGCGTGGAGAGACAAGACGGTGGGCGCCTGGCCGGACGTGCCCGAGAATCGGCGGAACGCCCACTCGATCGGCGAGATCAAACACTGGCTCCTCGTCTACCTGTTCCGCTTCTTCGAGATCAGCCAGTACAAACGAAGCTGCGTTCCCAACGGCCCCAAGGTGGGCTCCGGCGGTTCTCTCTCCCCGCGCGGCGATTACCGCGCGCCCAGCGACAGCGAGGCGACGGCATGGCTGGACGAGGCAGCGCAGATCCCGGATCGAGAGTAGGGGCCGTGAAAATCTCCCTCCCTCGGGCCGCTGGATCTTTTTCGACCCTGCCGCCTCGCGCTGCGAAGGCGGCGGGCCCTGAGAAATCTCCGAAGCGTCCCTGCGGACAGGAGATTCTTACGTTCCGGGGGTGGTGATGAAGAGAGAATCGTACAAGGATTTCGACGCGACGGAGCTGTTCTGCCCGCGCTGCCGGCGGGCGGTTCCCGTGCGAAAGAGACTGCTCCTTATCCTGGCCGAGGGGGAAAAATACGACTACACCTGCGTCTTCTGCGGAACATCGGTCGGAGACAAGCTGGTCACCAACC
>DAOSIS010000027.1:25355-43608 GCA_035366835.1 Syntrophales bacterium
GACTACACCTGCGTCTTCTGCGGAACATCGGTCGGAGACAAGCTGGTCACCAACCAGGACGCCTCGAAAATCCTGATCCCCTGAGAAAGCATCCTCAACAGCCGTTCCGATTTATCTCAGAGTCTGTTCAAGAATATCCGGATGCAAGGCCTCCGAAATCCTGAGGAGTGAGGCGTACCGGGATGTACGCCGCAACGACGAAGGATGAGGGAACGCAGCAGACGGGCATTCTTCAACAGCCGCTCAGGACTTCCCGCCTTTTTCGAGCGCTGCCTTCAGCTTGTCCCCCAAGCTTCCCAGGCCACCCTGTTTCTTCCTTTCCCCGTAAGCGACGCCGTAATCGCGTGAGCCGTCGGCCCCTTTCAGATAGTCGCCCAGCAGTTCCCGGCTGTGGGCGTCCTCGTGGCAGTAGACGCAGAGATTTTCCCAGTTGCTTCCGTCGGAGGGATTGTTGTGATGGTTGCCGTCTTTGTGATGCACCGTGAGCAGGCGCCGGTTTTCCCCTTCGAAGGATCGCCCGCAGCGCGCGCAGACGAGTCCGTGGATGGCAAGGGACCGCTCACGGTAATCCTCTCCGGGCGGCTTCTCCTGCGCCTTCTTCAGGTCGCGGACCACCTCTTCGGGGGACCGCGACGGGGACATTCCGTCGCCGGTGGATCTGGACCGGACCCGCCCCCACTTGCTTCCGTAAGTGACCTTCGTCATTTTTCGTATCGAATCGAATCAGCGGCAAAGACATCCCGCCGCGTCCCTGCCGCGGGAGATCCGAACGCCGCAGAACGGACCTCTCCGAATCTGAAGATTCTCCGGAGTCGCTCCGGAGAGACATGACCTCTCAGCGCGCGGAACGGCCTCTTCTCCGTCCTCAGCCCCTGAAACGGTAGGCCTCCAGGAAGGCCCGGATGCCCTTTTGCAGGGCGGCAAAGTCCCTCAGCCTCTTCCAGAGGGGAAGGCGAACCCCTTCCTGGACAATATGCTCAAAATCCTCGGAGAGATCGGAAAGTGTCCGCTGCACCCTTCGAACCGGCTGCGCAAGCTCTTCCATCTCCCGGTTCACCGTTTCCGCCGTTCGTCTCCACGAGGAGGCGATTTCCTGGACGTCGGCCAGGATCCCGGGAAGGTTTTCGTTGAGGGTCTGGAGCGCCGCCGCGATGCTCCTTGCGGCCCGCCAGCTCTCGAGCAGGAAGGGCACGCAGCACGCAGCGAGGATCAGGATCGCGACGCTGGCGAGAAATGCGCTGATGTGTAATAGAAATTCCACAATCGTTCCCCCTTGCCAAAGGGATTACCGTTCAGGTCGTCTTTGCCTTCTCTTCCTTGTATGCCTCCACGCCGGCATCGAGGGCCCTCTTGAGGCGGCCCTTCTGGTCCTGAAGCGCCTCCTTCCCCTTGCCGGCAAGCTCGCCGGCCTTTTCCTCCGCTTCCTCAACCTTCTCCCGGGCGGCCTCGTAAGCCCTCTTGCTGGCCTGCACAGCGCGCTCGTATTCCTCCTTGGCCTTGTCCATGAGCTCTTCGGTCTTCCGGGTGATGTCTTCCCGGGTTTCCTTGCCGCTCTTGGGTGCGTACAAGACGCCCACCGCGACGCCGATGAGGCCGCCGATCAGGAGACCCTTCATGAAATCAAATTGACGATCCGACATAAGATGCCCTCCTTTCAGGTTCTGACCGGATGGCGGCGAGCGCCTTCCGGATTCCGTTTCTCCCGCCGCCTGGCCTTCTTCAATGCAACGGCCCGGGAAAGACCTTGAAATTGAATGTAACCGATCGACGGGCATTTTTCAACGAAAAGGAGCCGGCGCAGAAAAAAAACGGCCGGGCCTTTCCCGGGGAAAGGTCCGGCCGTTCGAAAAGCGAGCCAGAAATCGTTACTTGGCCGCGGGCGCCGCAGGCGCGGGCGCTGCCGGGGCTGCGGGAGCCGCAGGCGCCGCCTCGGTCGTTCCTGCCGCAGGCGCGGGCGCGGGAGCCTCAGTCTTCGCGGGTTCTGCCGGCTTCTGCTCTTCCGCCTTCTTGCATCCGACGACTGCAAAAGAGAACGTCACCAAAACGAGCAAGGAAAGGATAATAGCCGTTACTTTCTTCACCGCAAGTCACCTCCTTTCAAAGATTTGCCCCCGCCTCGGGGGATGTCTCCCGATGTGGGAAGCGGGGGCAAAAATACGCCTTTTTTTCGCCTTGTCAAGAGATATTTATCGGGTTATAAGGCGCTCGGAAAGTCGAGGCAATTGATGATCCTGGGCATCGATGTCGGCGGTACGCACACGGACGCCGTCCTTCTCGAAGACTTCCGTCTCAAGCGCAAGGTCAAGGTCCAGACCGAAGAGAACCTTCTTGCCCCCCTCCTGAAAGCCACGGCCGAACTCTTTCGCGGCGAGGACCCGAAGAAACTCAAGCGCGTGGTCCTCAGCACCACCATGTCGACCAATGCCATCGTGCAGCGGAAGATCGAACGGGTGGGGATGCTCCTCATTCCAGGCCCGGGGCTCGCCCCGGGCCTGCTGCCGGCGCTGCCCGACACCCATGTTCTGACGGGTTACCTCAACCACCGGGGCATCGAAATCGCGGCCGTCGACCCTCTACAGCTCGAAGGCCTCAAGGACCTCCTCCGCCGGGAGGAGATCCGCCACCTCGGCATCGTGGGAAAGTTCTGCACCCGCAATCCCCGGCAGGAACTGGCCGTGTTCGAAATGATGAAGGATGCCGCGGACCATGCCTCCGTCGGACACCGCCTCTCCGGCCATCTCAACTTTCCCCGGCGCGTCTCGACGACCTACCTGAACGCCGCCGTCTGGAAGATCTACCGGCGCTTCGTGGAACAGGCTCTCGCCTTCGTCCATGAAAGAGGGCTGAACGTACCGATTTACATCCTGAAGGCGGACGGCGGAACCATTGAAATCCGTCAATCCGCCGAATACCCCGTGCAGACCATCCTCTCCGGCCCGGCGGCGAGCATCATGGGAATTCTTCATGCTACGAACGGCAGGGAGGATGCCATTGCCCTCGACATCGGAGGCACGACGACGGACATCGCCGTCTTCGCCGACGGCGTTCCCCTCCTGGAGGCCTTCGGCGTCACCATCGAAGGACACAGGACCCTCATCCGCGGCCTCCGCACGAAATCGATCGGCGTCGGCGGAGACAGCGCCGTGCGATACGGGGACGGCGGACTTCAGATCGGCCCTGTCCGCGCGGGTCCTGCTGCGGCCCTGGGCGGCCCCTGTGCGACCCCCACGGATGCCATGATCGTTCTGAACCTCGCTTCGCTCGGCAACCGCGGGAAGGCCGAGGCGGCCATGCAATCTCTCGCCGATGACATGGGAACCACCCGTCTTCAGGCTGCACAGGCCGTCTTCGAGGAGACGTGCCGGAAGATCGCGGCCAGCGTGCAGGATGAGATTGCGGCGATCAACAACAAGCCCGTCTACACGATCCACGAGATGCTGCAGGGCAAGAGGCTGGCTCCGGAGAGGCTGTTCGTCGTCGGCGGCCCCGCCCCGGCGGTCGCCCCCGCCCTCGGCCGGCTCCTCGGCTGCACGGCCGTGGTGCCCGACAACGCCGAAGTCGCCAACGCCGTCGGCGCCGCCCTCGCGCGGACGACGGCGGAGCTGACCGTGCATGCCGACACCGAACGCCGATCCCTGAGCATCGTGGAGGAGGGAATCGTGATCGACATCCCCCCGCAGTTTTCGCGGGACGATGCCGTGCGGATCGGCAGCGAGAAGCTCCGCGAAAAGGCACTCCGCATGGGGGCAACCGGGGAAGACCTGGAGATCGAGGTTATCGAAGACCAGTCCTTCAACATGATCCGGGAATACAGCACCACGGGAAGAAACATCCGCGTCAAGCTCCAGGTCAAACCCGGGTTCGTCAGCGGCCGGGTGGAAGGGACCGAACATGGACAAGAGGAAGCGTAGAACCGGCCTCGTTTTTTTCCCCGCCTTCGACTGGGCCATATCGCCCTCGCACCCCGAGCGTGAAGAGCGGCTGCTCTATACGCAGGATCAGGTGTTCGAAGAGGGCCTCCTCGACTTCGACAACATCATCGAGTACAAGCCGGGACTCGCGACCTGCGCCCAGATCGACCGCGCCCACATCTGCGTCCCCGATGCCGCCGGCGTCGTCACGGAGTCGCACCTGATCTCCGCCGGCGGGGCGATCACGGCGGCGGACAAGGTGATGAAGAAGGAAGTCGACAACGCCTTCGCGCTGGTGCGGCCGCCCGGACACCACGCGATGCTCGTCGTGCACGGGGCCCGCGGCTTCTGCAACGTCAACATCGAGGCGATCATGATCGAGCACATCCGGACGCAGTACGGCGTCCGGAAGATCGCCGTCATCGACACGGACTGCCACCACGGCGACGGGACGCAGGACATTTACTGGAACGATCCGGACACCCTCTGCATCTCCATCCACCAGGACGGCCGCACGCTCTATCCGGGCACCGGATTCCGCGACGAGTTCGGCGGCCCCAACGCGCTGGGGGCGACGCTCAACGTTCCCCTTCCGCCCCGGACCTCCGACGAGGGATTCCTCTATGTGCTGGACAACGTCATTCTCCCGATCCTCGGCGAGTTTCAGCCGGAAATCGTGATCAACTCGGCGGGACAGGACAATCACTACACCGATCCCATCACGAACATGCGGTTCAGCGCCCAGGGCTACGCCCTGCTCAACGAAAAGCTCGCCCCGGACATCGCCGTTCTGGAGGGAGGCTACTCCATCGAAAAGGCGCTTCCCTATGTAAACGTGGGCATCATTCTGGCCATGGCGGGCCTCGATTACAGCGCCGTTCGCGAACCCGATTACGACCCCCCGTCGCTGCGGCAATCCGACCAGATCCGGCGGGAGATCGAAGCGGAGTCCCAGGCCGTTCTGGAACTCTGGCAGCGGCGGGAGGAGCTGAAGGACAAGGTCGCCGGCGATGCCCGTTACGTGAAGCGCAAGAAGCAGATCTACTACGATACGGACGGGATCCGTGAATACCAGGAGGAGACGGTGCGGATCTGCAGCGACTGCGGCGGGCTCGTGATGATCGATTCCATCGCCGACACGGGCAATCGCATCTATGCCGTGATCCTCCCGCGCCGCGTCTGCCGGGTATGCCGGGAAAACGGCGAGGGCATTTACGAGCGCATCCAGAAGGGGCAGTACCGGCACATCTATTTCCAGGACAAAGACAACGACGTCTTCCGGGTCAGACCCTAGGAAGGCGCCGGCAAGAAAGGAGTTTTCCGTGGACGAAAACGAGCGCAGGAAACGAACGCAGGAAACGGCTCAGCGGCTCTTCGCCGGAGGAATGAAGCTCGATCCACCATACAAGACCTGGCGCGAGTTCGACCGGGAGCTGGCCAACGATTTTTCGATGTTCATCACCGGGAACCTTTATTCCAGGACGGTGCTGACCCTTCCGGAAAGACAGATGGTCGCCTGCGCCATGCTGGCGGCGATCCGGGCCGGGGAGGAACTCCGTCTTCACGTGAACGCCGCCCTGAACGTCGGCTGTGACCGCAGGAAGCTTGCCGAGGTTTTCTTTCAGCTCGGCACCTACGCCGGCATGCCTGCCGTGAACGAGGCCCTGGCCATATACCGGGATGTCCTGAAGGAACGCGGCGAATGGCCCCTCGCGCCGGCCTGAGGCCGCGGCCCGGTTCCTTGCGGCGGCCTCTGCAGGCCGATGGCCACGACTTTCTCATTCACCCTTTCTCTCAATCCCTGCCGTCTCATTTGACATTCCCTGGACCGTCATTAAAATGATGATTGGTTGTTGTGGAGGGGTTCTATGAAAAGGTGGTTGCTGCTGTCCTTTTCGCTGGTTTTGCTCGGAACGCTGCTCTTGGTCGACACGGAGGGGGAGGTGAAGAAGGACGTGGAGAAGAATGTTGCGGCTGCGGAAACGGCGGTTCTCGCCGGCGGCTGCTTCTGGTGTGTCGAGGCCGATCTCGAGAAGGTCCCGGGCGTCATTTCGGTCGTTTCCGGTTACACCGGCGGCCGGGATGCAAACCCGACCTACGAGAATTATGCCGAGTCCGGTCATATCGAGGCGGTGCAGGTCCGCTATGACCCCCGCCGGATCACCTACGAAAAGCTGCTCGAGGCGTTCTGGAAGATCATCGATCCGACGGACGCGGGCGGCCAGTTCGTGGACCGCGGGCCCCAGTACCGAAGCGCGATCTTCTATCTCAATGAAGAACAGCGCGTCCTTGCGGAGAAATCGAAGGCGGAACTGGCGAAATCGGGACGGTTCGACAAGCCGATCGTCACGGAGATCCTGAAGGCGGGGCCGTTCTATCCGGCCGAAGCGTATCACCAGGACTACTACCAGAAGAGCTCCCTGCGGTACAAGTTCTACCGCAGCGGATCGGGCCGGGACCGATTCCTGAAGAAGGTCTGGGGAGAGAAGAAATAGGCCGGGCGGGGTCGGGAAGTCCCGCAGGCGGACGACCTCGAGACCGGCGCCGGAAAGACGCCGGCCTGCGGGAGAAAACGGAGGATGTCATGGCCGCCATAAGGAATATCCGCCGGATCCTGAAGGGAAAGCCGACCCTGGAAGGTGCCGGTGTTCATCTCAGGAGGGTCTTCGGACAGAGCCACGTACCGATGTTCGACCCTTTCCTGATGCTCGACGATTTCCGTTCCGACCGTCCGGACCATTATCTGAAGGGCTTCCCCTGGCATCCGCATCGGGGCATCGAAACGATCACCTACATGGTCCGCGGGCACGTCGAACACGGCGACAGCATGGGAAACCGCGGGGTCATCGGCCCGGGCGACGTCCAGTGGATGACTGCCGGCAGCGGCATCATCCACCAGGAGATGCCCAAAGGCGACCCCGAGGGAGCGATGGGCGGGTTTCAGCTCTGGGCGAACCTGCCGCGGTCACACAAGATGATGGCGCCCCGCTACCGGGACGTGCGGGAGGGCACCGTACCGGAAGCGATCCTGGGCGGCGGCATCCGCGTCAGGATCATCTGCGGGACGGTCGGCGGCCAGCAGGGGCCGGTCCGCGGTATCGTCACCGATCCCGAATATCTGGACGTCACCGTTCCGGCCGGCAGGGAGTTTCTCCATCCGACCCGACGGGGTCATACCGTGCTGGCGTACGTCATCGAAGGGAAAGGATTCTTCTGTCCGGACCGCCGGCCCTTTTCCCACGAGATCGAAGAGAACCGCTATTTTGACATGGAGGGGGATGCCGCCGTCGGCAACGGGACCCTCGTCCGGTTCGACGACGGCGATGCAGTGTCCGTGGCAACGGAGGAGGACGCGGTCCGATTTCTGCTCGTCTCCGGCCAGCCGATCGGCGAACCCGTGGCCTGGTACGGCCCCATCGTGATGAACACCCAGGAAGAACTGCAGGTCGCTTTCGCCGAATATCGGGCCGGCACGTTCATCAAACACGCCGGGACATAGAGGGGGCAGGCGGGAAAACGGACGTCTCATGATCTTCGGTTTGACTTTTTCGTCGCTTCGTCTGCTGATCCTCTCCCTTGCGGTCCTGTCCCAGATCTACCTCTTCTACCGCGTCCGTAAGGCGATCCGGTCGCTCCATCGTCCGCATCGCTTCAAGCGCCTCGCCGTCCTCGCGGCCGGCGTCGCAATGGTTCTTCTCTTCGCGGCCAGTCTGTACATCGTCTTCAAGCCCATCCCCTGGGTCTACCCGCCGACACCCGCTCAAGTCGTCTTCTTCTACCCCCCCGCCGTGTGGGGGCTGGGTTCGATCTTTTCCGCCCTGCTGCTGCTGATCTTCCAGCTGGCCGGCGGAATCGGCGGGGCCGCCTTGCGCCTCCTGCGGAAGGCCGCCTGCCGCGCCGCGGCACCCGCTCCCGCCGACGACGGGCGGCGCCGCTTTCTCCGGGCCGGCGCGGGTGCGCTCTTCGCGGCGCCTCTCGTTCTGAGCGGGTACGGGGCCGTCTACGCCGGCCGGAGGGGCGACGTCCGGGAACTGGCGCTGCCCTTCGGCCGGTCCCTGCGGGTCGTCCAGCTCACCGATATCCATGCCGGTCTTTACATGAACCGCGAACAGCTCCGTTGCTACGCCGACAAGGTCATCTCGCTGCAGCCCGACCTCTTCGTCCTCACCGGGGACTACGTATCGAACTCCCTGTCCTTCCTTCCCGGCTGCCTGGAGGAAATGACGCGGATCCGCGCCCCTTACGGCACCTTCGCGACACTGGGCAACCATGAGCACTGGTACGCCGGTCTGGACGAACTCCGGGAGGTCTTCCGGAAAAGCGGCATCCCCCTCCTCAACAACGAGCATCGGGTGATTTCTACGGAACGGGGCCCCTTCGCCGTTGCCGGGATCGACGATCTCCGCAACGGCGATCCCGACCTGGACGCAGCCCTGCGCGGCCTGGATCGCGCCGTGCCCACGCTGCTGCTGTCGCATCGCCCCGAAATCTTTCCCGAGGCGGCAGGGCGCGCGATCCCGCTGACCCTGTCGGGCCACTACCACGGTGGCCAGATCAAGATCGGCCCACCGGGCGCCGGCATCAGCCTCGCCCACCTGCGGACCCCCTATCCCGAGGGCCTGTACCGGATCGGCGACTCCCGCCTCTACGTGAGCCGCGGAATCGGCACCACCTTCACCCCGGTGCGCCTGAACGCACCACCGGAAGTCACCGTGATCCAACTGACATGAACAGAGGAAACAAGCCGTCCCGGGACGTCCGGACGTCCGCTTCCGCTCCCAAGGCCGAGGCCGGGTCTTTTCCCAAAGCGATAACGACGCAGATTTTCTGCGGCAGGCCGGCACCCGCCGAAAGGAGGTCGACGCTCCGGAAGAAAGCGTTTGACCGAAGATCCGGCACGGGTTAACGTGGAAATGCTCTTTGTTGCGATCTGCGCAAGCGGCCGACGAAATGTCCGCATCCCCACGAAAGGCACCACCATGAAGGAAGATCCGCCCCGCGTCCCCTACCCTGCCGTCGCGTACCGCGGCGCGCGCCGGCCCGTCTATGCCCGCGGGGGGATGGTCGCCACGAGCCAGCCGCTGGCGGCGCAGGCGGGGCTGGCCGTCCTGCAGAACGGAGGGAACGCCGTCGACGCGGCCATCGCGGCCGCAGCGGCGCTCACGGTCGTCGAACCCGCCTCCTGCGGCATCGGCGGGGATGCCTTCGTCCTCGTGTGGGACGGGAAGAAGCTGCACGGCCTGAACGGGTCCGGCCGCTCGCCTCTCCGGATGACGGCGGAGGTCCTGGAACGGCGCGGCCATCGTGAAATTCCGGACTGCGGCTGGTTCAGCGTCACCGTCCCCGGGGCGCCCGCCGCGTGGCGTGACCTGCACCGGCGCTTCGGCCGGCATCCCTTCGCCTCGCTCTTCACCGCTGCCGTCGACTACGCGGAGCGCGGCCACCCCGTCTCGCCGGTTTCGCAGTACAAGTGGCGTAAAGGAATGGTCAAACTGGAGAGCGGGCTGAGCGGCGACGCGTTCCGCCGATGGGCCGACCTGTTCGCACCCGCAGGCCGGGCGCCGGAGGTGGGCGAGATCTGGAAGAGCGCGGAGATGGCGCGGAGCCTGCAGAGCATCGCCGAGACCTGCGCGGAGTCGTTCTACCGCGGCGAGCTCGCGGCGGGCATAGCCGCCTTTGCCTCAAAGACCGGCGGACTGTTGACCGAAGAGGATTTCGCGCGCCACGCCAGCACGTGGGTCGAGCCCATCGGCACGAACTATCGCGGCTTCGACGTCTGGGAGATCCCGCCGAACGGCCAGGGCCTTGCCGCGCTCATCGCCCTCAACATCCTGGAGGGCTTCGAGCTGGACAACCTCCCGCGCGATTCCGCGGAGGGCTTCCACATGCAGATCGAGGCCATGAAGCTCGCCTTTGCCGATGCGAAGCGTCATGTCGCCGATCCGGAGCGGGCCGAGATCCCGGTGCAGGCCCTCCTGGACAAGACCTACGCGGCGGACCGCCGGCGCCTCATCGGCCGGACGGCCGCCGCGCCCGTCCCCGGGCGGCCGCTCTCCGGCGGAACGGCTTACCTCTGCACGGCCGATTCCGACGGCATGATGGTCAGCCTCATCGAGTCCGTCTTCAAGAACTTCGGATCGGGAATCGTCATTCCCGGGACGGGGATCGCCCTCCAGAACCGTGCCATCGGCTTCTCGCTGGCGCCGGGCCATCCCAATGCGCTGGCGCCGGGCAAGCGGCCCTACCACACCATCATCCCCGGCTTCGTGACGCGCGACGGCGCCCCGGTCGGTCCCTTCGGCCTCATGGGCGGCCACATGCAGCCGCAGGGCCACGTTCAACTGGTGGTGAACGCCGTGGACCACGCCTTGGACCCCCAAGCTGCGATCGACGCCCCGCGATGGCATTGGCAGGAAGGGCTTCACGTGAAGCTGGAGCCTCAGGTGGACCCGGCGGTCTCGGAGGGGCTGCGGGCGCGGGGACATGCCGTCGAGATTTTCCGCGACCTCGACCTCTTCGGAAACGGCCAGGTCATCCGCAGGCGCTCGTCCGGCGTCTATGAGGCGGGCAGCGACGGCAGGACGGACGGCGCCGCGGTCGGATACTGACTCCTTACGGTCTTCAGGAGGCAAGGCTCATGGAAATCCGCATCAAGAGAGTCTATGAAAAGCCCGAGAAGGGAGACGGCAGGCGCATCCTCGTGGACCGGCTCTGGCCGCGGGGGCTGCGCCGGGAGGACGCGAAGATCGACCGATGGGCGAAGGAAATCTCCCCCTCCCATGAACTGCGGAAATGGTACGGCCACGACCCGGCGAAATGGGACGAGTTCCGGAGGCGGTACTTCACCGAGCTTGCCGCGGAAGAGGAAGCAGTCGCACAACTCAGGAAGGAGGCCTCCGCCGGAACCGTGACGCTCCTTTACAGCTCCAAGGAAGGAGAGATCAACAACGCCGCGGCGCTGAAACGATACCTGGAAGCCCGGCAGAAATAGGCCGGTGCGCGGCAGCCGGGCCTGCTCCCGCGCACCGGCCGGTCCGGAAAAAGATCTTGTTGACAAAAAGGAGGTTTCCCCGTAGTCTGCGTCCCATCGAAGGGGAGTAGCCATACAGTGGATATCGTCAATACGGAGCTGCAAGCCCCGGTACCACTGGTCAATCGACGAAACCGACAGGCGAGACCTTTATCGGAGGGTAACCCCCTCGGATGAAGGTCTTTTTTTTTGCATCATGAGATGATCTCTACCCATCATGCCATAAGGAGTGTCCCATGGTTGACAAGGAGTGCCACGGAAAACCGATCGATGACCTCGTCTGCGAATTTCAAACGCACCTCGAGGCGGGACTCAGCAGCAAGGAGGCGCAGGAGCGCCTCAAGAAGTACGGCCCCAACGAACTCTCCGAACGGCCCAGGCCGGGGTTTTTCGCGCTCCTCCTGTCTCAATTCAACAATTTCCTGGTGATCATCCTGATCGTCGCCGCGGTCGTTTCCCTGTTGCTCGGCGAGTATATCGACTCCATCGCCATCATGGTCATCGTCGCCTTGAATTCCATCGTGGGTGTGGTGCAGGAATCCAAGGCGGAAAAGGCCATCGCCGCTCTGAAGAAGATGGCCGCCCCCAACACCCAGGTCATCCGTGACGGCCACCAGATCACGATTCCGGCCCGCGAACTCGTCGCCGGGGATCTCGTCCTCCTCGAAGCCGGCAACTACGTCCCCGCCGACATGCGCCTCGTCGAGACCGTCAATCTCAAGGTCGAAGAGGCCTCGCTGACGGGGGAATCCGTGCCGGTCGAAAAGAACGCGACCGTGGTCCTGGACAAGGACATCCCCCTCGGTGACCGGAAGAACACCGCCTTCATGAGCACGCTCATCACCTACGGGCGCGGCAAGGGCCTGGTGACGGGCACGGGCATGCACACGCAGATCGGCCTCATCGCCGAGATGCTCCAGTCCTACGAGGAGGAGGACACCCCTCTCCAGCAGAAACTGGCCCATCTCGGAAAGATCCTCGGAACGATCTGTCTGGCCATCTGCGGAATCGTGTTCCTCTACGGGCTGTTCCGTGACACGCACATGTCGGTGATCCTCGATTCCGGATTCATGGATTACCTCTCGGGCGAAAAGAAAGACATCGTCAACCTCTTCATGGTCGCCGTCAGCCTGGCCATCGCCGCGGTCCCCGAGGGTCTCCCGGCGATCGTGACCATCTGCCTCGCCCTCGGCATGCAGCAGATGATCCGGCGCAACGCCCTGATCCGCAAGCTCCCCGCCGTGGAGACGCTGGGCTGCACCACGGTGATCTGCTCCGACAAGACGGGGACGCTGACTCAGAACAAGATGACGGTCGTGCAGGGCTGGGCCGGAGGGAAGAGGTTCCGCGTGACCGGGGAAGGATACGCGCCGGAAGGGCGGTTCTATCAGAACGACAGCCCCTTCGATCCGTCCGGTGATCCCGACATCGGGGTGCTCCTCCAGGGAGGATTGCTCTGCAACGATGCCAGCCTCGAAGAAAAGACCCAGGAGGGAGGCGAACGCACCTGGCAGATCATCGGTGACCCCACGGAAGGCGCCATGGTCGTTGCGGCGGCCAAGAGCGGCCTGTGGCGCAGAGACGCGGAAAAGACCTTCCCGCGGGTCATGGAGGTCCCCTTCGATTCGGACAGAAAGAGGATGGTCACGATCCACCGGCTCGAAGGCGACTCCGCCCGGACGTCCCCCGCGGGCTTTCCGTATCCGCCCGTCATCGCCTTCGTCAAGGGAGCGCCGGACGTGGTCCTGGATCTGTGCGGTTCCATCCTGCAGAAGGGGGTGGCCGTCCCCATGACGGAGGAGCTGCGCAGGGAGGTCCTCGCGCAGAACCACGATATGGCGGCCTCCGCGCTGCGCGTGCTGGGCACGGCCTACCGTCCCCTGAAGGATGTTCCCGCAGCGGCGGACCCGGCCGAGATCGAAAAAGATCTCGTCTTTGTCGGCCTGCTCGGCATGATCGACCCGCCGCGGCCCGAGGTCGTCGAGGCGGTGAAACTCGCATCGGGCGCCGGTTTGCGGAGCGTCATGGTGACCGGCGATTACCGCGACACGGCCGAAGCGATCGCGAGGCAGATCGGGCTCCTGACGCCCGGCGGTCTCGTTCTCACCGGCGCCGAGCTGGACCGGATGAGCGACCAGGAACTGGCCGAGAAAGCCGACAGGATCCAGGTGTGCTGCCGCGTATCTCCGGCCCACAAGACGAAGATCGTCGATGCCCTCAAGGCGCGCGACCATGTGGTCGCGATGACGGGCGACGGCGTGAACGACGCCCCCGCCCTGAAGCGCGCGAACATCGGCGTCGCCATGGGGATCACCGGAACCGATGTATCCAAGGAGTCGGCGGACATGGTCCTGACGGACGACAACTTCGCCAGCATCGTCTCGGCCATCGAGCAGGGACGGATCATCTACGCGAACATCCGGAAGTTCGTCTACTTCCTCCTGGCCTGCAACGTCGGCGAGATCCTGATCGTCTTCGGCGCCATGCTGGGCGGCCTCCCCATTCCGCTGAAGCCGATCCACCTCCTCTGGCTGAACCTCGTGTCGGACGGCGCCCCCGCCCTCGCCCTGGGAATGGAAAAGGGCGAACCGGACATCATGAAGCAGCCGCCGCGGCCGCCCAAGGAACCGGTCATCACCTCCGACATGGCGATCGGCATATCCGTCGTGGCCGTCACGGACATGCTCGCCGTGCTGCTTGTCTTCTACCTCGCCATCCAGCGCTATCCGGGCCATCTCGAGATCGCGCAGACCATCGCCTTCGTGACGCTCTGCACGTCGGAACTGCTCCGGGCCTTCACCGCCCGTTCCGAGCATCACAGCGTCTTCGCGCTCGGCGTATTCTCCAACCGCTGGATGGTCTGGGCCACGTCGGCCTCGTTCCTGCTGATCCTGCTCGTGGTCTACGTGCCGTTCCTTCAGCCCTTCTTCGACACCGTTCCCCTGACGCTCGGAGACTGGCTCTTCATGGCGCCCTTCTTCTTCGCATCGCCGGTCGCCATGGAACTGGTGAAGATCTACATCCGGGTGAGGAGAACCGGCAAGGCAGCGGCGAGGGCCGTGTAACCCGGGCCGAAGGCAGACCTTCCCTGGCAGACGGTGGGAATTTCCTTCCCGGGGGTCGGACACAAAAAAAACGGGGCGCGCCCTTTTTGACCAGAAGGACGCGCCCCGTTTTTCTCGTTTCTGGAGCTCCCGGTGTTCGGCTTCCCTACCTGCCGGTCGGCACGACGATCTCCACGCGCCGGTTCAGGGCCCGGCCGGCCTCCGTGGCGTTGGAGGCGACCGGATTGGCGGGCCCCAGGCCTTCCACCGCCACGCTGGCGGACGGGATGTTCTGGTTGAGGACGAGGTACTCCCTGACCTCGGTGGCGCGCTTCTCGGAAAGGGCCTGGTTCGCGGCCGCCTTGCCGACGCTGTCCGTGTAGCCCCGGACGGTGACCCTGCTCCCGGCGGCGTATTTTTTCAGGAACGCACCTACCTGGTCCAGAACGGCCCTGCCCGCCGGAGAAACTTCGTTCTTCGGCGTGAGGACGTTGATGGCCAGGACGGTGATGACGATCTCCCCGTCCGCGGACTTGACGGCCGCGTGGGGGATCTTCGCTGCGTCGTCCCGCATCGCGTTTTCTCTCTCCAGGGCCGCCATTTTTTTCTGCATGGCCTCCATCTTCTGCTTGTCGGCGGCAGACTGCGCTTCGCGGGCCTTTGCCTCCGCCGCCTCTTTCTGCTTCTGCAGCGCCAGGCGCTCGGCCTCGAGTTTCGCTTCGGCCGTCTTTTTCTGCGCCTCCTCGAGCTCCTTCTTCTTCTGCGCCTCCAGCGCCGTCGCCTTCTGCCTGGATTCCTCCAGCGCCTTCCGCTCGGCGTCGGCCTTCGCCTTGACCGCCTTCGCCGCCTCGGCCTCGGCCTGCGTCTTCTTCATGACCTCCAGGGAGGTCCGAAAGTCGGCAAGGTCCTTCCGCGCATCCTTGAGTTCCGCGGCCGCAAGGAATTTCCTGGACTTGGCCTCGGCGATCTGGGCTTTCACCTTCGCCATCGACGCCAGGTACAGGATCTCGCGGACGGCCGCCTCGTTGGACTTCACCAGCTTCATGGTGCGTGAAAGGATCGACTGGGACTCCGCGTGCTGCTTCTCCGCCTCGGCCAGCCAGGATTTCGCCTGGGCGAGGTCATCCGGCGCGTTCTTTTCCGCCCCGGCCATCCGCGCCTGCTCTATGGCGGCCTTGGCCTCCTCGAATGCCACCGGGACCGGCTCCGCACCGAGGGCGGCAAGCGGGAACAGGAGGAGAACGAACCACGCCGCAACGGCAATACCCCGCATGTTTTTCCCCAAGAGCTTCATCGTCATTCCCCCCTCCCTACTGGCCTTTTTTCAGCTGTTCGATCTCGGCCTTGACCTTCTTGAGGTCGTCGTTCGTCGTCGCCAGGTTTTCCTCATCGGTTTTCAACTCCGCAACCGCCCTGGCCAGCTCCGCGTAGGCCCTCGCCAGGCGGGAATTCTGCGCAAACTGCGTGCCGTCCTTGAGCGGACGGACGCTCTCCGCGGCATTGAGGAGTTCCTGGGCCTTGGCCATATTCTCGGCCGAATACTTGTCCCCCTGGGCTTTCTGCGCCGTTGCCAGCGCCGCCCTGGCATCGAGAAATTCCTGCTCCAGAGCGGGGGTGATGTCCTGCCCCCGAAGCGGTCCGGCAATGCAGAGGCTCGCGAGAACCCCGAAGACAAACACAAGGAATAACGATTTGCTCCCTGTCATGACGACCTCCTTCCAGGATGGCGGCTCCAGAAGATCCGTTTCGATTTGACCGCGGATTATAGCGGGAGGGTACGAAGGAAGCAAAGAAAAAAATGCGGGGCAAGGGACACGAACGAACGTTCCCGCTGCGGTCCTTCGTGGTAGCTTTCCTTGACCAGCCTGGTTTTTTCTCTTACCATCTCTATCGCGCAAATAATTGAGATTCTTCTATTTTCGTCTTGACAAAACGCCCGAAATCCGATTATACAGCGGCGGCTTTCCGTATGCCGTCACAAGCCCGGTCTCACTGCAGCGAGACCTGCGCAGATTCCGGGAGAGATTGAAGCTCTCCGGAGCAAGCCCCGGAGAAGCTTCGATCCCCAAGGAACGGATCTCAAACGCGATTCGCTCGCTTACCCCGCAGCAAGCTGCGAGGAATGCGCTCGCTGCTGGATTCACATCGTTCTTGGAAGGAGGGTGCCGCATGATCGGCAAGGCGGAAATCGATCATCTCGCCGGCAGGCTCGGCCGGGAGAACATCTACACCGAAAAGGAGGATCTCCTGGTTCTGGGGTACGACTCCACGCCGGAGATGCACCATCTCCCGGACGTGGTCGTCTATCCCCGATCCCAGGACGACGTCGTCTTCGCGGTGGACTTCTGCCGGCAGGAGGGGCTCCCCATCGTCCCCCGCGGCTCCGGCACCGGCTTGTCCGGCGGCAGCGCCCCGGTGCAGGGCGGGATGGTGGTCTGCATGACCCGGATGAACCGCGTCCTGGAAATCGACGAGGAGAACCTGACGGCAACGGTCGAACCGGGCGTCATCACGCTCGATCTCTTCAACGCCGTCGCCGCCAAGGGCCTGTTCTATCCGCCCGATCCCGGTTCCCAGACGATCTCGACGATCGGCGGCAACGTGGCGGAGAACGCGGGCGGGCTGCGCGGTCTCAAGTACGGCGTCACGCGCAACTACGTCATGGGGATCTCCGGCGTCCTGGCCGACGGCACGTCGATCCAGGCCGGCAACAAGTGCGTCAAGGACGTCGCCGGCTATGCCCTGCGCGACATCTTCATCGGCAGCGAAGGCACGCTCGGCATCATGACGCAGGTGACCGTCCGTCTCATCAATCCCCCCAAGGCCAAACGGACGTTTCTCGCCCATTTCCAGGACATCCGCACCGCCGGTCAGGCGGTATCGAAGATCATCGCCAGCCGCATCATCCCGTCGACGCTGGAGATCATGGACCGGACGACGATCAACTGCGTGGAGGACTACAAAGGCATCGGCCTGCCGCGCTACATGGCGGCGCTCCTCCTCATCGAGGTGGACGGCCATCCGGCCGTGGTCGCCGAGGAAGCCGACGGCGTCCGGAAGGTCCTGGAATCGATCCGGGCCGACGCGATTCATGAGGCGAAGGACGCCGCCGAGGCGGACCGGCTCGCCGCAGCGAGGCGGACGGCGCTTTCCGCCGTCGCCCGCGTCTCACCCACGACGATCCTCGAGGATGCCACCGTTCCGAGAAGCTGCCTTTCCGAGACCTTCGCCGAAATCGAGCGTCTGAAAGCGAAATACAACGTCAGGGTCGCGACCTTCGGCCATGCCGGCGACGGGAATCTGCACCCCACGGCCGTCACCGACGAGCGGAACAGGGACGAGATCCGGCGGGTGCACGACTTCTTTTCGGAACTGTACGAGAAGGTCCTGGCCCTCGGCGGAACCGTGTCCGGCGAACACGGCATCGGGCTGGCGAAGAGGGATTATCTCCAGCGCCAGATCGGACCCGGCGGCGTCGGCGTCATGAAGCGCATCAAGGTCGCCTTCGATCCGGCGGGCATCATGAATCCCTGCAAGATGTTCCCCGACGAAGCGGGCGGCGCCGGCGGCGGAAATGCGGAAAAGGGAGGTTCACATGCCTGAGACGGCCGCACTGGGAAACTTCGCCCCCGAAGACGCCCCCTCCTATGAGTCCATCCTGCAGTGCATGCGCTGCGGCTTCTGCCTCGCCGTCTGCCCGACATACTCCCTCACGAACCGCGAGCGGTCCAGCCCCCGCGGGAGGGCCGCTCTGGCCCGCGCCGTCGCCGAGCGGAAACTGGAATTCACCAGGGCCGTCAAGGAAGAGGCCTTCTACTGCCTCGACTGCCGCGCCTGCTCGACCGCCTGCCCGTCGGGCGTGAAGGTCGGCCCGATCATGGAATTCTGCCGCAGCCAGTCTCATGTCTTCCATCCCCTGCCTCCCGCTGCCGGTTTGCTCCGCACCTTCATCCTCAGGAAGATGCTTCCCTCGGCGGAGCTCATGGAGACCTCGATGCTGCCGATGCGCCTCTACCAGCGCCTCGGCCTCCAGCGGGCCATGCGCAACCTGGGCGTCAACCGCCTCCTGCCGGCCCTCCTCTCCAAGATGGAAGGCATCCTTCCCGCCCTGGAACGGCCCCTGCGCCAGGTCCTTCCCCGGCAGATCCCGGCCCGCGGAACAAAGCGCGGGCGTGTGGGGTTCTTTCTGGGCTGCGCGATGAGCCTGACCTTCCCCGAGGTCTCCCGCCAGACGGCCCGCGTCCTTGCACAGCAGGGCTTCGACGTCG
>DAOSIS010000028.1:0-42997 GCA_035366835.1 Syntrophales bacterium
AGCAAAACCGGAGGCCCCTTCCTCTTAAACCTGACACAAACATCTTGACGTTACCAGCGGTTCTCCGGCGAGAGCCCGCACATGCCCCGCGGATCGTCCACGCTCGCTTTTTTGACAATTTCAGGACCGTTATTAAGATTTTTGAATGAAGAGTGTCTTGTCGTGGAGGTATGAGCGATGAAAAGAAAGATCTTTTTCTTTGCGATACTATGGGTGGTTCTGCTTTCGGCAACGGGTGGATCCGCAGAGCAATCGGAGGTGAAGAAGAATATGAACGAGACAGTTTCCGCGAAGCAGATGCAGACGAAATACACAAAGCCGGATGATGCGACCCTCAAGAAGAGGTTGACCGCTCTGCAGTATGAAGTGACCCAAAAAAACGGTACGGAGCGTCCTTTCCAGAACGAATACTGGGACAACAAGAAGCCGGGGATCTACGTGGATGTCGTTTCCGGAGAACCTCTGTTCAGTTCCCTAGACAAGTTCGATTCCGGGACGGGCTGGCCGAGTTTTACAAAGCCGCTGGAACCTGGCAACATTGTGGAAAGGGAGGACCGCGGCTTCTTCATGGTTCGCACGGAGGTAAGGAGCAGGCATGGGGATTCCCATCTTGGCCATGTCTTTCCCGACGGGCCGAAACCGACGGGTCTGCGGTACTGCATGAACTCCGCCGCCATGAGGTTCATTCCCAGTGAGGACCTGGCAAAGGAGGGTTATGGGCAGTACCTGAAGTTGTTCGGCCCTTGAACGGCGGCGGTTTCGACCGGGTTTCGCGTTTTGCCCCTGCGAGGCAGTGACGATCGCAGGCTTGCATAGTGGCGGGGTCTTTTTATATAGATAGCCCGGAAAGACCGCGGGAGGCGGCGCAGGCCAGAGAGCTCGATCGTACGAAACCGGATATTCCGGCCGGAGGCTATCGGACCGGCTCTTTCAAGAACATCGGGAGGTCGCAGCATGAAGAACTACAGAGTTGCGGTTGTTACAGGTGCATCCAGCGGCTTTGGTGCAGCGATTGCGGAACGCTTTGCGCGGGAAGGCTTGTCCTGTGTCCTGATGGCGAGGCGGAAGGACAGGCTGACGCGCCTGACGAAAAAGCTGGCCCCGCACGCCGACTGCCATGTTGCCGCCTGCGATATCCGCGATCTCGAAGCCGTCAGAAAAGCGATTTCGGGTCTGCCCAAAAAGTTCTCCGCCGTCGACGTTCTGGTCAACAATGCGGGTCTGGCGCTCGGGCTGGAACCGGCGCAACGCGCATCCTGGGCGGAATGGCAGCAGATGATCGAAACCAATTGCATGGCCCTCGCATTCCTGACCCACTGCCTCCTTCCGGGAATGGTCGAACGGAACTGCGGCCATATTGTCAACATCGGCTCGGTTGCAGGCAGCTATGCCTATCCCGGAAGCAACGTCTACGGCGCCTCGAAGGCCTTTGTGGAGCAGTTTACCCGTAATCTGAAGGCTGACCTGCTGGGTACGGCCGTGCGCGTCACCAATGTCGAGCCGGGAATGACCTCCGGGAGCGAATTCTCGCTCGTGCGGTTCAGTGGCGACAAGGAAAAGGCAGCTTCCGTGTATCAGGGCGTCGAGCCTCTGAAGCCGGCCGATATCGCCGAGTGCGTCTATTGGGCAGTCTCACAGCCGGCAAACGTGAACATCAACCGAATCGAAGTCATGCCCGTCTGCCAGGCGCCGAGCCGCACGGCAATCCACAGAAAAGGCGGCTGATCGACGCCTTTCCTTCGTTTTTCAGGCCAGGATTGATGGAAGAGAGAGGCGGGTTACTTCGCCTTTTTCTCGATCGGCACGATCTGCCCTACATCCAGGATCAGCATCCGCAACGGATCGACGTTTCTCTTCTTGATCGTGCGTTCCAGATCAAGTCCCGGATAACCCGCAGGCTCGTCGCCCAGATCGAAGGCGCCCCACTGCGTGGGGATGAAGAAACGGGCCCTGAGGTCATCGAAGGCGTCCAGTGCCTCGTCGATATTCATATGCGCGTAATGCATGAACCAGCGGGGATGGTAGGCCGTGACGGGCATCAGGGCGTAGTCGATATCCGGGAACATCCGTCCGATCTCCCGATAGCCGATGAAGTAGCCGCTGTCTCCGCCGAAGTAGATGGTTGATTCAGGCGCGGCGATCAGAAAACTTGCCCAAAGCGTCTTGTTTCTTCCCTGGCAGATCCGCCTTGACCAGTGCTGCATGGGAAGGCAGTGAAGAAGGACACCGCTCCCGCAGTCGATGGTCTGCCACCAGTCCATTTCAACAACCTCGGACTTGCCCAGATTGCTGACAAAATCCTTCAGTCCCAGTGGCACGAAAATGCGTGTGCCGTCGGGCAGGGCGCGCAGGCTCTCCGTGTCGAGGTGATCGTAGTGATTGTGAGAGATGACGACGTTGATCCTTTTTGCACCGAGCCGTCGTATGTCTTCTGCCGTGAGAGCGGGAGGCGTTCTCCGTTTGGGAAGCAGCGCCCGGTCGGAGAACATCGGGTCCGTGAGCCATATTTCAGCGCCGATGCGGATCAGGAAACTCGCATGACCGATCCAGAGGATGAAGTCCTGGTCTGCAGGAAGGGAGTGAATGCGTCCGACCGTGCCGGGAAGAACGGCGGGCAGATGTGACCGCTCCTGCGCCGTATAGGATCCTTTCGGTGAGAACTTCCATCGGAGAAAGCGGGAAAAACCACCGACGTCCTCCATGGGCATCCATGGGTTGAAGTAACGCCCGTCCTTTTCATGGGCCGCCCGCAACGCGGACGGGTCTGCGGAGGCGACCCTCGTCCTCCATGCCCCCTCGCCGAAGGTCCTGTCGGCGGCGGCACAAGACAGAAGGAGGGCGCAGATGGCTATGGCGGCCAGGCAGAATATTCGCTTCATGGAATCGTCCGTTCGATCCTCCAGACCTCTACGGCTCCAAGAAAGGCAGTGGCTTGTCCATGCGGTAGACGAGGGCCTGGCATGCGGCCACCGTACGATTGCCATCATCGCTCACGCGAATATCGTAGACGGCTGTTCGGTTGGTCCTGTTGATCTCTTTTGCCTCTGCCGTAAGCCGCGCTCCCTTTGCCGGCGACGACAGATAATGGATGTTCATGCTGAGCGCAACGGCCACGGTCCCGTGCGAGTTCGAGGCCGTTTCAAAGGCCTCGTCGATGAGGGCGAAAAGGGCGCCACCGTGGGCCATGCCGAAGATATTCTCCATGTCCGGGGAAAAGGTCATCTCGACCCGGGAGTATCCTGCCTGCAGATCGACCAGGCGAAGGTCGAATTTCCTGGCGAAGGGCTCCTTTTCCACTTGACGGAAGATCGCTTCCCGAATTTTCTCCTCCACGATCCCTCCTGAATTGTTGAAAAGCCCGCTAATCTCTTCTTCGCCGGATCAGCGTCTCCAGATAGCGGGATTTCATTTGACGGCTCGCCATGGCCTGCTTCACAGGCGGAAGTCCGAGAACGACGCCGAGAATGGCGGCCATGGCCCGGTGGCTGAAGAGGGCCTGGTTATCGAAAATGAGATTCTGGAGCTTTCCCTTTTCAATCGCCATCAGGACGGCCTGATGGGCGGAGTTGAGAGGCGTGATGACCCCTTGGGGGCGTTCCTTCAACGCGATTTTCCCTTCGGTGCAGGCGCGCACGCAAAGACCGCAGCCCAGGCAGACTTCTTCACGGAGCGCCGCCCTCCTTGCATTCGGCCGGTGCGGATCGTTCGCCGAGACGAGGCTCATCGCCTCCACCGGGCACACCGCGACACAGCGGCCGCAGCCCTTGCATTCCTGCGCCCGGACTTCCGGCAGATAATTGGTCGTCTGGACAGGGTGCAGCAGTGCGAAACGGCGGGAGGCGATCATCGCCTCACAGCAGCAACCGCAGCAATTGCAGATGAAGCTGACCTTTTCTTGGACGTTCGAGCCGAATTGGACAAGCCGGCTGTCGTAGGCGGTCTGTAGAAGATCCAGGCATTCCTCCACGCCGACCGCACGGGCGTGTCCATGCTTGATCAGCGACTGCGCCGAAACGTTGAAGGTCATGCAGATGTCCTTGGGCGCGTCGCAGTCTTTGCCCAGGTGCTGCATCTTGTGACGGCAGTAGCAGAGGCTGATGCCGCGATGAGACGCAGTCCGTATGACGGCGCTTGCCCGTTCGTAATCGAGAATGCAGAGGCTCAGCGACTCGGACAGGGCCGGTTCGTGGACAAAGGCCCTTCCCAGACGGGTCTGCCCGTCCGCAAAAAGGGCCTTGATGAAATCCTCCTCGACATTGAGATACTGGTGGAAAAGTTCCGCAAGCGCCTTCTGGTCGATGTCCCCCCGAAGTCTCATCATGGAAAACTCGAAGAACCCCGCCATGGGCGGCGGAAGGACGTACGACGACTTCCCCTCATGTTCCATGTCGAGCAGCAGGGCCCTCGATGCAAGGTCATCGAGGATTCTGACCGCTTCGGATTCCGGCATCTTCCAGACGCCGGCTGCCTGCCGGACCGTGAAGGGCTTGACGGGCAGAAGCGAGACGAGGGCGGCATCCTTTTCGCTGAACAGGATCTGGAGGATCTTGAAGAGCGTCTCCGAAGGGGGCGCCCCCTGGGGAAAGAGATTGATTCGATCCACCAGCGCCGCATATCCGGATTTTGCCAAGTGATGCGCCATAACCCTCCTTTCCGTCGTTGCTGTCAGATAGGAAGGGGAAACGTCCTTTCCCGTTTCTCCGGCCGCTGGCCCGCCTCATGCCTGATAGGCTTTCTGCATGATTTGATAGAGATAGTCGCGATAGGCCTTACGGCGCTTCATCTCGTCGCGGTAACCGCCTTCGAGGGCCTTCTTGTTCTCCCTGAGGTCGACGAGCTCTTCGTCCTCTTCGCGGACAGCCTTGATCTTTTCCCGCAGCGTCGCCACGGTTTCCTTGAATTCCTCTTCCCGTTCCCGGATCTGTGACGCGAGTTCGGAAATCTGGGCGTCCTCGCGCTTGACCTTCTTCAACGCCAGAAGATCGTCCTCTTCCTGGATGAAACGTTTCACAAGCTCTTCACGATTCATCTTGTTGACTTCCTGGATGAACTCATAGGGCACAGTCGCCTGTTTCTTCATTCTTGCCATGGATTTTCCTCTTTCCTGATATCGAAGCGAGTCTTCTTCCTGCCTCTTGCCTATCACAATTGGGGGAAGGTTGACCACGTCTTTCATTTGGCGCTTGACGATCTCCGCGCAGAGGGGATAGGATTCGCCATCTTCCCCGTCCCGTGTATGAAGCCTGGGTGCGGGCGGCTTCTCCGCGCCTCTTGTCCGAAAATGCGCAAACGAATGATGAAACCCTCGTCCGCCCTTTGCACCGGTTCTTATCCGTACAGGAGAGGATTTCTGCCGCTCCGGTCGCTCGTGCTTCTGGCCGTCGCAGCAGTCGCCGTAATCCTGGTGATGGAGGCAGCCAGATATTTTGGGGATCCGCCGCCATCCGAAAAAAAGGCCGCGAGGGATCTGATGCAGGCCGCCCTGCAGGCGATCAAGGCGGAACGGCAGAGGTTGGGGGTCCCCATTGACCCGGTCACCGATCCCGGCGGCACGGGTTTGATCGGAGAAGCCTACAACGACCTGACCACAACAGCGGGATCGCTTGCCTCGAAGAGGACGTCAACCAATCCGGCTTTCGCCGCCGTCATCGTGGAGATGCTTGAGGGGGCGGGCGTTCGCAAGGGAGACCCCATAGCCGTCAGTTTCTCCGGTTCTTTTCCCGCCCTGAACATCGCCGTTCTGTCGGCGGCCCGCGCGATGGGACTGAAACCTTCCGTCATCAGTTCCATTGGTGCATCCATGTACGGCGCCAATCTTCCGGAACTTACCTGGCTCGACATGGAGAGAGTGTTGACCGAAAAGGGGCTCCTGCCTTACCGTTCCGTCGCCGCGTCCCTGGGAGGCATCGCGGATACCAAGGGAGGTCTCGACGGAACAGGGATCGACGCAGGTCTCCGCGCGATCCGCCGCAACGGAATTCCCCTTCTCGAAGAAGGGGGCCGGTATTCGTTGCGCGCGGATATCCACAGGCGCATGGACCTGTACGACCGGGAGATGAAAGGCCGTCGGCCCGCGGCATTCATCAGTGTCGGAGGACCGCTGACGTCCTTCGGCAATGTGGCGGGGGTCGAGCGGATGGCCACGGGCCTGCTGAAGAAGATCCCCGCCGTTCACGATCCGGATCGAGGGATCCTCTTTCTCATGGGTGAACGGGGAGTGCCCGTTCTTCATCTCCTCCAGATCAGAAGAATTGCCGCGCGGTACGGGATCCCCTTCGATCCCGTCATGGCGCAGGCCGATTTTTCCCTGGGAATGCCGGGGGCGGGACCCTATTCCGCGGTCCTCGCTTTCGCGGGCCTGGCGCTGCTTTCTCTCATGCTCGTTGTCCTGAAGCGAAGGGCCGGCCGCATCCGCACGGATGGCTTTTGAGATGCTTTTCTTCATTCTCCTGCTTGTGGTCTTCATCTTCCTTGTGTCCGAAAAAATCGGCCATGAGCGTCGGCTGAAGCGCATTCCCATCCGGATCCACGTGAACGGGACGCGCGGAAAGTCCAATGTGACCCGTCTGGTCGCTGCCGCCTTGAGACGGTCCGGCGTCCGCACGCTCGGCAAGACGACGGGTACGGCCCCCCGCCTGATCATGCCGGACGGCAGTGAAAGAGTGATCCGGCGATGGGGGCCGGCGAACATTCTGGAGCAAATCAAGACGGTCAGGGTCGCGGACCAATTAAAAGCGGAGGCCATCGTTATCGAGTGCATGGCCTTGGATGCCGCCCTGCAATTCGTTTCCGAGACGAAGATGATCCGTGCGACAATCGGTGTCATCACCAACGTCCGCCCAGACCACTTTGAGGTGATGGGGGAGACCCTCGACGATATAGCCGAGGCGTTGTCCGGGACCATTCCCGAGAACGGCACGTTGATTACCGGTGACAGCCGCTACGCTTCTTTTTTTGCGGAAGTTGCCTCCGGGAAGAGTACCAGAGCGGGCCTGGCCGAAGGCGACGACACCGCGGCGGCGGCGTCCCCGCAGGGCCGCTTTCTGTTCCCCGAGAACATCGCGATTGCCCGCGCGGTCGTTTCGCTGCTCGGACGCGATCCGGCCGCAGTTTCCGCGTGCCTGGAGGAGGCACTCATCCAGAGGGAAAGCGCCGGAGTTTCTCGGGTTTCCATTGGCAAAAGAGAGGTACATTTTGTGGACGCCTTTTCCGCCAATGATGTCTGTTCCACAAGAATCATCGAGGAAAAGGCCCTCGCGAGCCTCCGGTGCCCCGGTCCGCGGGTCGCCCTCTTCAACAACCGGGCGGACCGACCACTGCGCATGAAGACCTTTGCCGCATCCCTGCTCGCCGATCCGCTTTATGATTACGTCGCTGTCATCGGGGAATGCCGGCGTCTTGCAGGACGGTTCATCCGCCGGGAAACTCCTGACGGGCAGATCTTCATTCTTGATGGAAGCACCCCTGCCGGGATGCTGAGCGAGTTGTTCGCGAAGATTCCCGACAGGGAGTTCACGATTGTGGGCATGGGAAACGAAAAAGGAGCGGGACGGCTTGTGGCGGAGTATCTCGGTGAGGCATCCCTCCGATGAATCTTGTCGAATCCATCGCCATTGGTCTGGTCTTTGGTTTCTTCTTCTATGAATGGGTCGGTTTATCCGCCGGCGGTTTCGTCGTTCCGGGTTATATCGCGCTGCAACTGGGCGATCCGTTGCTGCTGGCCGGAACACTGACAACGAGCCTGCTGACCTATCTCTCCGTAAAGGCGTCATCCCGCTATACCATCCTCTATGGACGCCGACGCTTCATCCTGATGGTCCTCACAGGGTTCGCCTGGCAGTGGCTATTCAAAGCAGTCTTGATCCGGCAACTTTTCCTGACGACGGAAGCCGATATCCTGGGATTCATCATCCCGGGTTTGATCGCCAATGAGATGGACCGGCAGCGCATGGTCCCCACGCTCCTCACCCTTCTGTTCATATCGGTGATGGTCAGGCTGGTGTTGATCGGGTTCGGCCTGGTCAGGTCGTGACGGCGACGCCGGTTGGCCGGTAACATTTTCTGCTGGCAAAATATGCGACGGAACGTCGCGTGGCCAAAACGGATTACATGGCGCTGAAGCAGACGGGGCTGCTGCTGTTGCAAAGCTGCGCGCTGCAGGAAAGAGGGACACCTGAGCGGCGGTAATAATCCACCTGGGGGAATTATTCTATCAGGGAGAGCCGCGCCCGGGTCGCGGCGGCTTTGGCCGTCTGTCCCGTTCGCTCGTAATAGGACTGCAACTGTCCAAGGTACAGGATGACGGCGGCCTTCCATCCCTGCTCGGAAGCCACCCCGAGGGCGGCAAGGAGGGTCGCCTCATCGGCATTTCCCCTGCGGACGACGATGCCAGCGCCAATCAGCCGTGACAGTGAATCGTCAATTTTTTCAAGTAGTTTTGCAATTTCTGCTGACGAATCCCCATTTCGCAAGGCATTCTGCAGCGGCCTGTAGGTTGCTGGCAGGGCCTTCTCGTCAACCCGGTCAAACCGGCCCGTAAGGAAGTAATAGTAGCTCTTGTTTTCGGCGACGGATTCGACGGCGTCGACCTTGAGAAAATCCTCCTCGTTCGGATCTTCCAGCAACGACACCTGGATGGCCATCCTGATGAGATAGGCCTTGGCAAGCAGATCGACGTTACCGCTCTTCTTGATTTCTTCTATTGCTTTTCCGTAGTAAATTCCACCTGTTGAAGTACGTCCCGTCAGGGCATCCCTCTTGAACGTCTCCATCTGGCTGTGGCTGATGTTGACCCAGTCCCGGATAGGCTTGGAACCGCCACAGGCGACGACAAGAAGAAGGACGGCAGAAATCGCAAGCACGACCCTTTTCACGGCAACTTGATCTCCGGTTCCTTCTTGAAGGGGATTTTTTTATCGATCTCGTTTGCGAGATCGCCGATGGCCCTGATACCGGCGTCAAAATCACTGCGGAGAACCTTGAGATCCTTCGCGGCGTCGGATGCCTCCGTCGTGATTTTGTTGACATTTTCCAGCGTCACGTCCAGTCTCTTCATCTTCGCGAGGAGATCTTTGAGGATTGCACTGATCTCCGAAAGCAGCCCCTCCGGTCCATAGACACTTTCATCCGTCTTTCCGGCAATGGCATCGGCTTTTCTGAGAATTTCTTCGGCCCTGGCCGTAATATCCTTGAGCTTTCGGAGGGAATCGTAGATGGCTTGAATACTCTGCGGATCCCCCACTGCAATCTCCAGGGCAGATTTCTTGTCGGTGAAATTCCCTGTGATTTTCTGTGCGTTCCTGAGGATTCCCCGGACTTCCCCGTTCGGATCGGCAAGATTCGCCGTAATCTGTTCGACGTTTTCGAGAATCTGATTTGCCTTGTCGATAATCGGTTGAAAACGTTTGATCGTCTCGTTGATGTCGTTCACTTCCGTCACTTCCGGACGATCAGTCGCCAACAGGGGTGGGCTTCCCATGTTCTCGGTCCTTACGTTGATTCGCGGCGAACCGAGGAGCGGCTTTTCGAGAATGAAGCGGCTATCGGCCTTGAGCCAGCGGACGTGCTCGGAAGGAACATCAAATTTCACGAGAACGAAACCCTGTTCGGTCAACTCAAGATCGGTCACATTGCCGATCTTAAAGCCGGCGAAGATTACGGGCATGCCAAGCGTCAGTCCCTCGCCCGTCTTGGATGACAGTTGGTAGGTGTATTCCTTGTGGAAGAGGCCCTTCTTGTAGGCCATAAAAAAAAGGCCTGCCACAACAAGCAGAACCGTTACAATGATGAACAGGCCGACTTTATGTTCCGTCTTGAGGGGCATCTGCTCCTCCGTAACGCTCCTCGTTCCACTGATAATCAAAAATATGGCACTCTTTGTACCATTCGTCAATTTTTTTCAACGACGTGAGGACAAAACCATAATCTTTGGGATCGTGCAGCAACCTGAAGGGTCGGTCGATGACGACAACGGCATCCATGACCATCGCCGCCCGTAGGAGTTTGACAACAAAGCGTTCCCTTCCGCTGAGAACAGCGCTTCTCTTGTGCGCAATGGCCGCCAGATCGAAGCGTCGCAGGAGGTCGCGGATCAGATCTTCGATGGCTTCCCGCGGAAGGTTGCCATGGTATTCGCGGATCAAGGTGATGTTCCCAAGGACATCCAGGTTTGAGATCAGGGGAATGTCCTGCGAAACGATTCCCACCCTGCCACCGTGTTCACGGACAAAGGCGTCCTGCATTCGAAGCAGCTCTTCGTCGCTCGAAAAGAGGTTCAGATCAATTTTCCCAAGAGAGACGTGACGATTAATGACAGCACCTCGATCAAGACAATGGCGATGAAGACTCTCACCATGCCGTTGAGAACGGCAATGGGAATACTGGTCAACTCATTGGTAGCACTCAGGCCGAATCGGATCGGGATGAGGACGATGAAGAAGCCGAGCGCGACACATTTGCAGAACATTGCGAAAATATAACCGAATTTCGCCGAGGCAATGAGCAGGGTCGCATACTCGTCCAAACTCATGCTGAAAATGATCCTGGAAAACAACCACCCGCTGATGAGGACAGCAACGGCAAACAGGCTGCTCAAGAGGGTCACGGAAACCATTCCGTTGACGATGCGCGGAACAAACAGATAACGGGCCGGATCAATGTGAAATGCCTCCAGCGCCCTCAATTCCTTGCTGACCTTCATCACGGCTATCTCCGTATTGATGGCCGAACAGGAACGCAACGCAATGAGGAGAACCGTAAAAAAAGGAGAAATTTCGGTGACGACAAACCCCATCAGCATCTGACCGAAAAATTCGGACAGGCCCAGATCTTTCATGTACTGGGCTGAAATCCCGACGACGACAGCCCCGAAGATGACGGCAATGCTGAGAAACATGGGCAGGATCTGAACGGCTGTGAAGTAGACCTGCCTGAACAGGACAAGCCGCACGGCGCTGTTGTACGTCTCGCGGTCGATCATCTTCACAAGTATTTGAAATGCAAAGGAAAGTGTATCGCTGAGCGTTCTTGCTGCGCGGATGGCGCTCAGACCGAGCCGTCCGACAAAGTCCATTATTACGCCACCTCCCGGTGAGGTCCGGATTGTAACACAGGACAAAGCACGGCGCAAACAGCGGAATGAAAAAAACATTTTCAGTTGTCGTCAAATGATGTAGAGACATGACGGTATGAGAATTTGGTTCAGGAAGGGGTCCCGCCATGAAGATCATCCGCTTCTTATCGGAACAGGGGAAAACGTTGTACGGCAGATATGATGAAAAACAGCCGGGACGCTCCCGCATCCTGCAGGGGGATTTCGACGCTGGATTCCGTGAAACGGGTGAAGAAGCGGCGATCAAGCGGCTGCTGGCACCGGTGGAGCCGCCCAATGTGTTGGCACTGGGTCTGAACTACCGGAAGCACGCCGACGAGACAAACATCTCTTATCCGGAGATTCCTGTCATTTTCATTAAGGCCAATACAACGATCATCGGTCCCGGAGAAGCGGTTCTGCTGCCTGCGGCAGGTCCTGACCGGGTCGATTACGAATGCGAGTTGGCCATTGTCATCGGAAAGAAGACGAAGAATGTGAAGAAGGCTTCCGCTATGGAGTGCATCTTTGGCTATACCTGCGCCAACGATGTGAGCGCGCGGGATTGGCAAATCGAGAAGCAGAAAAAGCAATGGGCTCGGGGGAAGAGTTTCGATACGTTTTGTCCTCTCGGCCCGTGGATCGTGACGAAAGATGAGATTCCCGACCCGAATGCATTGAGAATTCGTACCATTCTGAATGGTGAAATCCTCCAGGATTCCAATACATCGGACATGATCTTCGATGTGCCGGCGATTGTGAGCGATTTGAGCACTTCGATGACGCTGCTGCCGGGAACTGTCATTCTCACGGGAACTCCTGAAGGCGTCGGATTTACCAGGAAACCCGCTGTCTATCTTAAGGAAGGAGATTCCGTCACTGTTGAGATCGAACGCATCGGCAAACTTACCAATCCCGTACTCCGAGAGTAGAAAGAAAAGACCCTAGACCCTACACGTGCGCGCCTCACCTCGTTGACAAAAATGACGGGGTGCATATAATAGCGCCGATTTTCTTGCCGTTCGACGGTTCTTCCATCCAAACAAGTTACAAGATTGTGGAGAGAAAGGAATTTCGCGGTCGTTCATCGTTTCGACCCATGGGGAGGCATCAATGAAGAGTCAGTCCAGCAAAAGGAAACCATTCCTGTACTTCTTATCGGCTTGTCTGATCGGCTTTTTCGTCGTTTCCGTAGTGGAGGTTCTCAGATCATCATTCTTGCCTTCGGCGCCGGGTCCGGACGTTCCGGTTGCCTCGGCCGTCGCCGTCATGGAGGGTCCCAAGGGCACGCCGGTCTCTTTTGCCGACCTCGTGGATAAGCTGAAACCATCCGTTGTCAACATCAGCACGACAAAGACGATTCGATCCGGCGGTTTTCGTTCCCCCTTCGGAGACCCTTCCCTTGATCGCTTCTTCGGCAGTGAGGACTTCTTCAACCGCTTTTTCGGCGACATGCCACAGCGCGAGTTCAAGCAGCGCAGTCTTGGGTCGGGATTCATCATCAGCGCTGACGGATACATCTTCACCAACAACCACGTAATCGAACAGGCCGACAAGATCCTCGTCAAACTCTCCGACGGAAAGGAATACGAGGCCAAAGTCATCGGCCGAGATGCCAAGACCGATATTGCGCTTATCAAGATCAAACCGAGCGAAAATCTCCCGCTGGCGGAGATGGGCGATTCCGAGAAACTCCGCGTCGGTGAATGGGTTGTCGCCATCGGTAACCCATTCGGGTTGGAACAGACAGTGACGGCAGGGATCATCAGTGCCAAAGGCCGTGTCATCGGCGCAGGACCTTACGACAATTTTATCCAGACGGATGCCTCCATCAACCCCGGCAACTCCGGCGGGCCCTTGTTCAGCCTTGACGGAAAGGTTATCGGCATCAACACGGCGATCGTGGCGCAGGGGCAGGGCATTGGCTTTGCGATCCCGATCAACAGCGCGAAGGAGATGCTTCCCGACCTCAAAGCCAAGGGAAAGGTCACCCGGGGATGGCTGGGCATCTCCGTTCAGGACATTACGGAAGATATTGCCAAGAACATGAAGTTGAAAGACAGGAATGGAGCGCTCATTTCGGATACTTTCAAGGGTGATCCTGCAGACAGGGCCGGTCTAAAGGCAGGCGACGTCATCACGGAAGTGAATGGGAAGAAAGTCAAGGACACGCATCAGCTTCTGATCCTTATCGCCTCTCTGCGCGTTGGAGACAAGATCGAATTGAAGTTCCTTCGTGACGGAGTGGAAAAAACCACGCACGCTGTCGTGGCGGAAAGGGGCGAACAGGCGGAATTGGCGGCATCCGGGACGCTGAAAGAGGATTTCGGGATGACCGTTCAGGAGATCACGCCAGAAATCGCCCAATACCTTGGCATTTCACGAAAGATCGGTGTCATTGTGACCGAAGTGAGCGAAGGGAGTCCCGCAGACGAAGTCGGTATCCAGCCGCAGGACATCATCATGCAGGTGAACAAGGTCAAGGTCACATCGATGAAAGACTACTTGCGTGAAATGTCGAAGTCCGCAACGAAGAAGAGCGTTCTCCTGCTCATCAAACGAGGGAAGGCGACGTTCTTCATTGCCCTGCGCAAGTAGGCGGTTGTGTTGGACAGAGTCATGCCGAGAACCATTCCATGAATCGAGATCGACTGTTGCGCAGAATCTACGATTCTTTGGATGCGTACTTCGGTGACCTGCACTGGTGGCCTGGTGAGACCCCTTTTGAAGTTATTGTAGGAGCTATTCTCACACAGAGCACTGCGTGGAGAAACGTGGAAACGGCCATTCGGCGCCTGAAAGACCGCGGGATCATGGATCCGCGGTCTTTCCGCCTGGTTCCCGAGCGAGAGCTCGCGTCCATCATTCGGCCAGCCGGATTCTTCAACGTCAAAGCCGCCCGCCTCAAGGCGTTTGTCAGTTTCCTTCATGAGGATTACGACGGTCGCCTCGACAGGATGTTTGCTGTCGAAATGGGACCGTTGAGGGAAGTCCTGTTGACGGTCAAAGGCATCGGTCCGGAAACAGCGGACAGCATCCTGCTGTATGCTGGTGGGAAGCCGGCTTTCGTGATTGACGCCTACATGAGGAGAATTCTGTCCCGTCACGGCATCATTTCACCCAAAGCCGATTATTTGTTCATTCAAAAGCTTTTTGTGACGAACCTGCCTTTTGAAGTCCCGATATACAAGCAGTACCACGCCCTCATCGTTGAAACGGGAAAAGTCTTCTGCCGGAATACGCCGTCCTGCAGGGACTGCCCTCTTGGGAAGAGGACCTTCCATCCGCCCCAGATTCCCGCATGATCAGAGACGCTGCGAAGAGCGTCCAGAGAGACCCGTCGGTGCCACGCCGTCCAGAAGTTGTACCCGGAGTCTGTCGGAATACCCATATCTTATGACAGCGATAAAATAAATGGCTTCATAGAATGCCCACAATCAACGATCTCCATGGGCGTCAAGATGTTTTGGATTTTACAATAGGGACAATTGAGCTTCTCCGACAAGATTCCTAGCGGCAGAATATGTTTCACGTGAAACATTGATCCTAGGATTTTCCCTTGCGCGCATCGGACAATCCGTCCGTCTGCGATCCGTCCGCAAAAAGAATTGCTCCAAGGCCTCCCCAGGCCGGCCTTCCGGGGAAAATCCTTGTCTTCGATCTTCCCCCTTCCTGACCACCTCAAGAGAGCCAAAGCCATCTTGTCTTGACAGATTCGCCACCATAGTATAGACGCTCTAGCTTCATGTCTTGCAGGAACCCGAGTCAATTAGAGGAGAAGTATGATCATGCAGCACGAAAAAGTCGGCACAAGACACCCGCTGAAAATCCAAGACAACACCTTCCGTGACGGTCATCAGTCCATCTATGCAACACGCATGCGAACCGAAGATATGATTCCCATCGCCGAGGCAATGGATGAGATTGGTTTCTGGGCAATGGAGACATGGGGAGGTGCCACATTCGACACCATGCATCGTTTCCTTGGGGAGGATCCCTGGGAAAGACCAAGGACTCTCAAGAAGTACGTCAAGAAGACGCCGATGAGCATGTTGTTACGGGGGCAGAACCTGGTCGGTTACCGCCATTACGCCGATGATGTGGTCCGTTCCTTTGTTGACAGGGCATGTGAGGTCGGCATCGACGTATTTCGCGTCTTCGACGCCCTCAACGACGTGCGCAATTTTGAAACCTGCGTGGAGAGAATCAAGGCCAACGGCAAGCATTTCGAAGGGGCCATCAGCTATTCCCTTACCGAGCGTCATATGGGCGGCGACGTTTTTCATCTCGACTATTACATAAAGATCGCAAAAAAACTCGAGGCCATGGGCGCCGATACGATCTGCATCAAGGATATGGCGGGCATCATAGCGCCCTACGATGCTTACAAACTCTTCTCGGCTTTGAAAAATGCGGTCAGCGTACCCCTTCACCTTCATACCCACTATACAAGCGGTATGGCATCGATGACGTATCTGAAGGCAATCGAAGCCGGCGTAGACATCGTTGATACCTGCCTTGCACCCTATGCGATGCGGACCTCCATGCCTCCAGTTGAACCGCTGGTCGTCACCTTGGAGGGAACCGACCGGGCAACCGAATTGAACCTCGATGCACTGCTGGAGATCGGGGAGCACCTGGAAAGGATCGCACCGAAATACAAACAATATCTTGCGGAAAACAAGCTTTCACTCATCGACGCGAATGTCCTGGCGCATCAAATTCCGGGCGGCATGATCTCCAACCTCATCAATCAGCTCAGGGAGATGAAGGCACTGGACAAACTTCACGATGTGCACAACGAGATCCCCCTCACGAGACGAGACGCAGGCACGCCGCCGCTGGTGACGCCGACATCCCAGATCATCGGTGTCCAAGCGGTCATGAACGTCATTGGCGGCAGGTACCGCATGGTCAGCAACCAGTTTCGTGATCTCGTCTACGGTCTGTACGGAAAGACACCGACACCTGTAAACCCCGACGTGCAGAAAATGGCGCTGAAAGGTTACAAACGCGGACAAACCCCTATCACGGGCAGACCCGCCGATCATCTGGAATCGGAAATGGAAACGGCGCGAAGCAAACTCGGGGACATTGCCAGGACCGAAGAAGATGTCCTCACCTATGTCCTTTATCCAACGACGGGAGAAGAATTCCTGAAGTGGAAATATGGCCTCGAGCCCATGCCCACTACCTGGCATCCGTCCGCCTGATGGAAAGCCCGGCGATCATTCCGGCTGAGCGGGGGGCATGGACCTTTGGCACAGGATCCCGCCCGCATCGGATACAAGGACCCCGGTGCCGTCAGGGCGTCACCTGCAGGCGTTCAATATCCCTGAAAGGGTCCTGAGATGATGTTCAAAGCCCTTTCCCAAATGGCTATCCGTCACGGCCTCCTGCCTGCGGGCTACGACCTGCTTCGCCTTTACATGCTTTCGGTCAGGCGCCGGGTGATCGGTGAAGAAAGGTTGCTCGGCCACCTGCAAAAAGGCGGAAAGGCGATTATCGCGATTTGGCACTCCCGCGTCTTCCCGGCCGTGGGATATGCCGAGCGCCTGAGTCCTTTCGCGCCTTCGGTCATGATCAGCCGCAGCCGCGACGGAGAGATCGCATCCCAGCTCGCCCGCCGGTTGAAGATCAGGCCCGTTCGCGGGTCCAGTTCCGAGGGCGGGCGCCAAGCGCTGGCCACCCTCATTGAGGACCTCAAGGAAAATCAGCTGGCGGGACATGTCCTGGACGGTCCGCGCGGTCCGCGCGGAATCATGAAAGCAGGCCTCATCAGCCTGGCGCAACGTTCAGGCGTACCCGTTTTCCCCGTTTACGTTTCTTTCAGCAACCCATGGATTCTCAGGAGTTGGGATCGCTTTCTCATCCCCAAACCTTTCTCCCGTATTCTGATCCGCTGGGATGAGCCCTTCGTTGTCCCACCGGTCCTCAGTGAACAGGAGTTCGAGGAATGGCGCCTGAAGGTGGAGCGCCACATGCGCGGCAACCAGGAGGCCGATGACCGGAGATTCGGCTGGAACAATCTGTTTGCGTAAGATCTGTCGGGTTCTTCCCGAAAACCCTCTTCAGGAGAGCATCCCCCTCTCATCCTCATCTCCAGACATAACTATACGTTTTTCCTTCACTTTCCATCCATCGTCTATACTCGGACATCTTGGCCAGAGACTTCACGGCCCGTTCCGGCGTAAGAAAAGACACGCTACGATACCGATGTCCCGGGATTTCGGTTACGGTCCGTGAGTGCTCGTCCGGCAACAGATTGACGCCAATGACGGGCTTGCCCTGTTTTTCCATCAGCTGGACAACCCGTTCGTTGTACATCCTTTCAAATGCAAGGATCGAACTCGGAATGCCGCGAAGGAATCCCCGATCCAGGTCGGGATCGGCCATTTCGATCGAGCGAACCATGGCCTGGACAAAGACCATCCGACCCACGATACCCAGGTGCAGGACGGCGTCGCATCCTTCCCACGCCAGCAGTTCCTCCAGGATGGCAAGCGGGATCTGCGGGTCGAACTCCCCTACGAGATCGATCGGATTTGCGCGGCTCCAGTACGGAGGGAGAATCCGGTCGATCCGGGAAATCAGCTCTTCGGACAGAGAGGGGACATCCAGCTCCTGTTCCATGCACAAATCCGACGTCACCACACCCCAGCCTCCCCCCAGCGTCATGATGGCGACTCTGTTTCCCCTCGGCAGCGGCAGAGAGGAAAAACAAGCCGACAGGTCGAGAAGTTCCATGGGTTGACCTGCCATGACAATGCCGGCCTGACGGCTGGCGGCCTCGAAGACCCGCATGTCCGAAGCCAGAGCCCCCGTATGGCTTGCAGCCGCCTTATAACCGGACTCCGTGCGTCCTCCCTTCAGGACGATGACCGGCTTCTTGCGGCCCACCTTTCGCGCCGATTCGTAAAAGCGCCGGCCGTCCTTCACGCTCTCGATGTAGAGGACAACGGTTCGCGTCAGCTCGTCGACCGCAAAACCGTCGAGGTAATCCTCGATGGTAATCATGGCTTCGTTGCCGGAGCCGCAGAAAGCGCGGATGCCGATTCCTTCCGTCTCCGCAAAGGCCAGCAACTGAACACCCAGATTTCCCGACTGGGAGACAAGCGCCGTGGAGCCGGGCTTCGGACGCACGTGGGCTCCTGCACAGTACAGTTTGTTGTGGGGATTGCAGATGCCCATCGTATTGGGCCCCAGGATCAGGATGCCGGCCTTCCTCGCCGCAGCGACAAGTTCCTTCTCCCGCCTTTTGCCCTCATCTCCCGTCTCCGCGAAGCCCGATGAAATCAAAAGGACATTCCGAATTCCTTTGGCACGCAATTCAGGGATGAGAGGCGAAACGGCGGCTGCAGGAATGGTCACAACGGCGAGATCAACGGGCCCGGGGATTTCCCCGATAGTTCGGAAGACTTCCCTGCCGGCGATTCTCCCCCCCTTGGCGTTGACGAGATACAGGGCCCCTCCGAAACCGCCGGCGACGACGTTCGTGAAGAGCATGTGCCCCCATTTGCCGAAACCGGAACTTGCCCCGATGAACGCAATACTGCGCGGATAGAACAGGCGGCCGATCGCGCGCGGATCCACCGCTTCCTTGACAGTGCCTGATTCTTCTCTGCTTCCGATGGTGATCAACGCATCCACGGCCCGGACGCAGCCGCCGGCATCTGCCATGAGCGGGTTGATGTCGACCTCGGCCACTTCCGGAAAGTCCACGGCAAGGCGGGACAATCCCATGAGCGCGGCGGCCAGCGCGTCCCTGTCGACCGCTTTCTCTCCGCGGACCGACCCGAGCAGCCTCGCGGACCGCAACGCGTCTATCATCTGCCAAGCTTCGTTCCCATTCAGCGGGGCGAGCCGGAAGACGACGTCGTTGAGGACTTCTGTAAAGATTCCTCCCAAACCGAACATGACAACCGGACCGAACTGGGCATCCCGGAACAGACCGGCGACGAACTCGCGCTTTCCCTGCACCATGGGTTGGACGAGGAATCCTTCCAGGTCTGCGCCGCCGGCCAGCGCGATTTTTTCCGTGGCCGACAGGACATCGCCCGCGCTCCTCACATCGAGGGCAACAAGCCCGCGATCCGTTTTGTGTGTAAGCCGCTCGCCCAGTCCCTTGACGGCCACTGGATAACCGAAGCGATCCGCCGCCCGGATGGCTGCTTCGGGGCCGGCGGCAACTGTCTCCTCCACGACCGGAACGCCATAGCTGCCCAGGATCTTCTTGGACTCGTATTCCGTTAGGACGGCCCGTTTTTCGCTCCGCGCCGCGGCAATGATCTCCACGGCCTCCGCACGGCGATCTCCCCTCACAACCCCTCCTTTCAATGCCGCCTCAAGGTCAGTCGACGGCGACCATCCAAGATGTGAAACGTCGGTCATTCCCCCGAAGAATTTCCTCCACGCAGGCCATGAGCCGCTTCGTAAGCGGTCCCGGCACGCCTGCCATCACCCGCTGCCCGCACCTGCGGACGGGGAGCAGTTTTATCGGGGTGCTGGAAAAGAAGATCTCCTCCGCTTCGTCGAGAAGCGAAACCGGAATCCGACCCTCGAAGGTTGCGATCCCCTCCGCATCTGCCAGCTCCAGAAGGGATTTGCGGGTAATGCTGTCGAGGACCGTTCCGAGGCAGGCTGTCATAAGGCAGCCGTTTCGGACGACGAAAACGGATTCCGTGCTTCCCTCTGCCACGAAACCCTGCGTGTCGAGCAGGATCGCGTAATCGTATCCCTTTCCCCGGACATCTCTTCTGGCGAGCATGCCGTTCAAATATTGGCCCGCCGCCTTCGCTTCAATCGGGACGGTTCTCGGATCGAGCCGGTTCCACTTCGATACGCAGGCTGAAACGCCCCTTCTCCTCAGCACGATTTCCCTGACTCCTTGGGAGGGGAGAACGAAGATGGACAGATCGAGTTTTGCCCTCGGGGGAAGTACGTCGAATGAAACCTGAGGATAATAGGCAACGATCTTGATATGTCCTTCCCGTCCCGGATTCCTTCGCACCGTCGCAAGAATGGCGTTCCGGATGTCCCTGCGCCCTTCGGGAAGTCTCATGCCCAGCAGTTCCGCGGTCCTGAAGAGGCGTCGGACATGATCGTCAAGTCGAAAGACGAAACGACCGCCCGGATTCGAGTGAAATCCGATCACTTCGAAAATCGCGGACCCGCGGCCGAAGCTGTGGCTCATGATGTGGACCGTTGCCTTGTCCCAGGCAACGAAGCGGCCGTTATGGTAAACGAGTCTCTCTTCTTTCATTTGCCCCCTTCGCTATCCGGCCGGTCAGGAAATTGACCCCCGGTCATTCTTTTGATGAGATGTAAACAAATTCGGTCGCGAATTCAAGGTGGAAATATTTTTGTTTCCGTGAAAAAAAGAAAAACGACACTCGGAGGTCTTTTATGCAGCCATCCCGAAGAAGCCTCACGCCGCTCCGTATCCGTTTTCTCGGCAGCGGCGATAACTTCGGAAGCGGCGGACGATTCCAGGCCTGCATCCTCGTGGAGGCGCCCGATGCGCGTTTCCTGCTCGACTGCGGGGCCTCTTCGCTGATTGCCATGAGGCGCTACGGCATCTCGACGGAACAGGTGGATGCCATCCTCATTTCTCACCTGCACGGCGATCACTTCGGCGGCATTCCGTTCTTCGTCCTCGACGGACAGTTGATCTCCCGCCGGACCCGCCCCCTCGTCGTCGCCGGCCCTCCGGGCCTTAAGGAAAGAACCCGGTTGCTCATGGAGGCGATGTATCCCGGCATGGCCTCTGTCCCAAGGAAATTCCCCGTCACGTACGTCGAAATGGAAGAAGAACGACCGGTTACCGTCGGCACCCTTGTCGTAACTCCCTTCAAGGTCATCCACGGCAGCGGGGCGCCTTCCTATGCCCTGCGCGTGGACTGCTCCGGCAGGATTCTCTCGTATTCGGGCGATACGGAGTGGACAGATACGCTGGTCCGGGCTGCCGCGGACGCCGACTTGTTCATCTGCGAAAGCTACTTCTATGACAAGCAGATGAAGAACCACATCAGCTACCGGACATTGCAGGAACACAAAGGGGAATTGACGTCCAAGAGGATCATTCTCACCCATCTGGGGGAAGATTTGCTCTCCCGGCTTTCGGACGTGGAGATGGAATGCGCGGAAGACGGGAAGATCCTGGAACTGTGACGGGTGGCGGGCGAAGGGTCCCGCCGCTCTGGCCGCATCGGCGGAAACATTCGTCATTCCCCGACAGATGATGCCGCCCCGCTTCCGTCAGGACCCCGCCCCTTTTCCTTTTCGGCGAGATATAGAGCGTCTCGCGGATAGAGGCATGCACGACACCCGCGGCGTCCGTGAGACCAATCTCGTAATTCCTCTCGAGGGAGGGCGTTGACGCAAGTCCGTCGCGGATCCCCCTGATCTCTTCCTCATCCAGCACGAAACGGGCGTAGAGGGTTCCCTTGCCGGGCCTCCCCTTTTCTTAACGCTGACAGGAAGGACAAAAATACGTCCCCCTTCCGCCGAGCACGGTTCGCTGGACGGTGCCGCCGCACCTTCGGCAGGTCTGCCCGCTTCGATCATAAACCTGCAGGCGATTCTGAAATTCCCCCTTCTCTCCGTGCAGATCGCGCCAGTCCGAGATCGACGTCCCCCGGCACTTCACGGCGGTCTTCAGGACCCGAGCCATCGCCTCTGTAATCCTCCGCCATTCCCGCCGGGAGACGGATCTCGCCGCCCGGTGCGGATCCACCGCCGCATCGTAGAGGATTTCACAGGCGTAGATGTTGCCGATCCCTGTCAAAATCCGCTGGTCCATCAGGAATGTCTTGACGGGCAGGCGTCGCCCTTGCGCGGCTTTCTGCAGCCACGCGGCGTCCTTTACCTGGAGCGCGTCAGGGGCTGCGGCGGTGTCCTCTTCCGTCCGCCGCGCTTCCAGCGTGGCAAACCGGCGCGGGTCGACGCACAGCAGTTCTCCCGTGCGGAAGAAGAGACAGAAGCGCGTATGCGCAGGTCTTGCGCCGCCGCCCGCCCGCCACAGGAGCCGCCCCGACATCCGCATGTGCAGCCGCAGCGCAAGGTCACCGCCGAGATCGACCCAAAGAGCCTTTCCCTCCCGCCGCACGGCAGCCACGGTTCTGCCCTGCAGATCCGGCAGCCTGCCGATCTTTCGATCGTAAACCTCCGCTTTGCCGATATTTTCTCCCTTCAGGACGCGGGAGAGCTGACGCCGCAGGGACTCGATTTCTGGCAGTTCAGGCATGGATCTTCTTTCCCGGGGGAAATCCCCGGCTCCAAATTCTCATCGCCGTCTCCGCCTGTCAAGACCCATCTCTTCGCCCCCAGCATTTCCCGTTCTGTCCACATCCGGGGATATTCGGAACTATTATTTCCGATGATGAATAATAGGAACATCAGGTTCCGATGACCATTTTTTCCTTTTCCATACCGGTTTTCCGGAGACCCATCGGGCAGAGGCAGCGGGTGTGTTTCCTGTATTTCTTGATGAATCGGAACTTTCAGATCCGTTTCATCAAGCCAAACGAATTTTTCTTCTTTGTGATCAACAGGTTGCAGAAACGGCACGATATTTTCATTTCTTCTTCAGTGTTTTATTTTCAGCCGGCCGGGCCGCTCCGGTAAGGGATGAAAGGTGACACAGAGAAAAGGTACCGAAATCAAGATATCTGGAATTGTCATCCCGGTGGATTGGGATGAGGAGCAGCGGGTTGCCGAAGTTGCGATCGCAACGGCGGACGAAAGGGAATATCGGATCAAGAAGACGGCAAGGGGAAAAGAATTGTTCGGGCACCTGCAGGGTTATGTTGAAGCGACGGGGACCCTTTCGGAGGGAAAAGGCGGGGGACATGTCCTTACCGTAAAGCAATACGCACTCAAGCGGCCGGGAGATGCATCGCCGTGATCGCACGGCATGAAATATCGATTGACAGGGTTGTAGAAAAGCTGTAAACGGGCGCGAAAAAATGCAACGAGTTCTGCAGAAGGCGGGACGGATCTCAGAAAGATCTCGGGAGGCATACGAACAGATGGCTATCGAATCACTTTTGAATGAGGAGGCTGAACCTCCAGGTAGTTTGACCGATTGCATCGGTCACCAACAGACAAATCTTTTTCCTTCCATCCATGCGCCCCTTCGTGGGCCGGTGGTTTTAACCAAACCGGTTCGGGGTGTTCCCCGGTTCCAGATCAGTTCAAGATCCCAGGCCTGCCGCAGGCGTTTCTTCCCCGACGCGACGGAAAACGAGTGGAACAACTGGCGGTGGCAGCTGCGCCACCGAATCCGCGACGTCCAGGTTCTTTCGCGCATCCTTCGTCTCTCGGAAAGCGAACTCGGCGCGATGACCCGCTATACGGGACCGCTGCCCCTGGCCATCACGCCCTATTACGCCAGTCTTCTTGATCCGGACGATCCCGGCCACCCCTTGCGGCGCGCCGTCGTGCCGACCATGGACGAGTGCGTTCGCACGGCCGGAGAAGAAGATGATCCTCTCGCCGAAGACCATGACAGCCCGGTGCCGGGGATTGTTCACCGTTATCCGGACCGCGTGCTGTTCCTCGTCACCGGATCCTGTTCCGCCTACTGCCGCTACTGCACACGCTCCCGTATGGTCGGCCATCAGGGAGAATGCGGTTTCAGCACGGACCAGTGGGACAAGGCCATCGACTACATCGCATCGACGCCTCAGATCCGCGACGTCCTTCTTTCCGGCGGCGATCCGCTGACGCTTTCCGATGAAAAACTCGAATGGCTCCTGATACGCCTCCACCGGATTCCCCATATCGAGATGCTGCGAATCGGGACCAAGACGCCGGCCGTTCTTCCGCAGCGGATTACGCCTGAATTGACACGGATGCTGAAGCGTTACCATCCGCTCTGGATCAGCATTCACGCAACGCATCCCGATGAGCTGACCGAGGAGATGGGTCAGGCCTGCGGCCGCTTGGCCGACGCCGGCATTCCGCTGGGCAGCCAGACGGTGCTTCTGGCGGGGATCAACGACCAGGTCGAGACGATGCGGCGGCTTGTTCATGGGCTGCTGAAGATCCGCGTCAAACCCTACTATCTCTATCAGTGCGATCCCATACCCGGATCTTCTCACTTCCGCACCCCCGTATCCAAGGGACTGGAAATCATCGCGGGGCTGAGGGGCCACACCACCGGGTACGCAGTGCCCTCCTACGTCATCGACGCACCTGGGGGCGGAGGGAAGATTCCGCTGCTTCCCGAATATGTGATCGGCAAAGACGGCAAAGACCTGCTGCTCCGCAATTACGAGGGGAAGACCTTCCGGTATCCGGACAGGTCGGAAGGGACCGCCGCAGCCATACACTGAACCGGAGATGCCGCTCCATTCCGGACGGAGAATCGAATCGCGGGGCATGTTGCATTGAAGATCGGGATCACCTACGACCTGAGGTCGGATTACCTCGCCGAGGGCTACGGCGAAGAAGAAACGGCAGAGTTCGACCGTCCGGACACGATCGATGCAGTCGACGGGGCCTTGTGCTCCCTGGGATACCGGACCGACCGCATCGGTCACATCCGCCGCCTCACGGAACGACTGGCGGCTGGCGACCGCTGGACTCTCGTCTTCAACATCGCCGAAGGGCTTCACGGTTTCGGGAGAGAAGCCCAGATTCCTGCCCTGCTCGATGCCTACGAGATCCCCTACACCTTCTCCGACCCGCTGGTTTCTTCGCTGACTCTCCACAAGGGGATGGCGAAACACGTCATCCGTGACCTCGGCATCCCAACCCCCGATTTCGCCGTTGTCGAGACCGAAAGCGATCTCGCAGCGATCGCCATGCCTTTGCCGCTGTTCGCCAAGCCCGTTGCCGAGGGAACGGGCAAGGGAATCAACGCCTCTTCAAAGATCACGTCGCTGAGCCAGTTGAAGGATATCGTGTCAAGGCTTCTGAGCACGTACCGTCAGCCGGTTCTGGTGGAGCGCTTCCTTCCCGGCCGCGAATTCACCGTCGGCATCGTCGGAACCGGCGCAGATGCCGAAGCCCTCGGGACCATTGAGATCTACCTGAAGACGGAGGCGGAACAGGATGTCTATTCCTACGTCAACAAGGAGCGGTGCGAAGAACTGGTCGAATACCGACTGGCCGAGGACGCGATCGCGCAGGACGCCGCCCGTACGGCCCTTGCTGCCTGGAGGGGACTCGGGTGCCGCGACGCGGGGAGAGTCGATCTTCGCGCCGATGCCCAAGGCGTCTTGCACTTTCTGGAGATCAACCCTCTGGCGGGGATTCATCCTCAGCACTCCGACCTCCCCATTCTGTGCAACCTCAAGGGCATCCCTTACCGGGACCTGATCGCCCGGATCCTGTCATCGGCGCTGAAAAGAGTGCCGGACGACCGCCGTCGAAAAGAGAAGCGATGAAGATCACCATCCTCCACGGCCAGCTTCCCCCGGAAGCCGGGCCTGACGAACAGGACGTCCTGGTTCAGATCGATTCCGTCTCGACTGCATTGCGCGAACTCGGCCACGAGACAGCTCCGCTTCCCCTTTCCCTGGACATGCAGACGGCAAGAGAAGAACTCCTCCGCCGTAGGCCGGATCTGGTGTTCAACCTCGTGGAGTCCGTCAACGGCAGCGGACGGATGATTACCCTCGGCCCCCTGCTGTTGGAAGAATTGAATATTCCCTATACCGGTGCAAAGACCGACGCGATCTTTTTCACATCCAACAAGATTCTCACCAAGAGAGTTCTGTCCCGAGAGGGCGTGCCGACGGCGCCGTGGCTCGAAACCGGCGACGACCTTCGGCACATCGGGCCGAAGGATCGCTACCTGATCAAATCGGTCTGGGAGCATGCCTCCTGCGGCTTGGCGGACGACGCGTTCATCGAGGGCAACCCGGACCTGATCCGCGAGCGGCTGAAGCAGCCGTCCTGCTTCGCCGAAGCCTACATCGAAGGCCGTGAATTCAACCTGGCCATTCTGGCCGGTCCCGGCGGGCCGGAATTCCTGCCGCCCTCCGAGATCCTTTTCGAGGATTACCCGCCCGAGAAACTCCGCATCGTCTGCTATCGTGCAAAATGGATCGAAGATTCCTTCGAGTACAGCCACACACCGCGGACATTCAAGTTCCGGAAGAAGGATTATGCCCTGCTGTCCCATATGAAGGAACTGGCCCTGCACTGCTGGAACGTCTTCCACCTGACCGGCTACGCCCGCGTCGATTTCCGCGTCGACCAGTCCGGAAAACCCTGGGTCCTGGAAATCAACGCCAATCCCTGCCTGTCCCCGGAGGGAGGTTTCGCCGCCGCCGCCCGCCATTCGGGCCTTTCCTATCGCGAAGTCATCCGCCGGCTCGTGGAGGATGTATGATCTCCTCTTCGCCGCTGTCCGGGATGACCTATCGCTCGACGCCGCGTCCCTCGGACCGGGGAGAGATTCGCCGGATGGTTGCGGGTACGGGTTTCTTCTCCCCTGCGGAGGTCGATATTGCCTTGGAGCTGGTCGACGACCGCCTTTCCCGCGGCGTCAAAAGCGACTATCGGTTCCTGATTGCGGAGCGGGAGGGCCTCCTGATTGCATATACCTGCTTCGGCGCGATTGACGGCACGCTGAACAGTTATGATCTCTATTGGATCGTGGTGCGGAACGACCTTCGGAAGATGGGCATCGGCCGCGAACTCATGAAGCGGACCGAGGAGCGGATCCTGCGCAGCAGAGGCGGCAGGGTATATGTCGACACTTCTTCGCGGGAACAGTACGCCCCGACCCGCGCCTTCTACACGCGTTGCGGCTACCGCCAGGCCGCCCTTCTTCCCGATTTCTATGCGCCCGGGGACGGCAAGATCATCTTCGAGAAAATTCTTGCGCCATAAACCCCTTGCATTTTGGGTCGGATTCCGATACACAGCGCGCGACATTCGGAGCCGCCCGGGAGCGCTCCCGCGTTCCTGCCGAACCGCCCTCTCCGTTAAACGTCGGCCCCTCCCCGGCGGCAGTTTCACACCGGCCCCTGGCTGGCAGGTCTGATCCCATTGTACAGAAATCGGCCCGTATCGCACCTCAAGGAGGAAGGATCATGCGCCTCATCCCCAAGGAAGAAAAGTTTTTCGATCTGTTCGAGGAACTGGCGGATAAGATCGAAGAGGGAGGGAAGCTGTTCCAGGAGTTGCTGGACGATTATGCCTCAATCGAAACGAAAATCGTCAAACTCAAGGAAATCGAGCACGAGGCAGACGTCATCACGCACGGGACGTACGAAAAAATGCACCGGACCTTTCTGACGCCCCTCGACCGCGAAGACGTCTACCGTCTGGTCAACACCATGGACAGCGTTCTCGACACGATCGAAGCCGCCGCCGTCCGCATGTCGCTTTACAAAATCAAGTCGCCTTCACCGCAAATTTTCCAGCAGGTGCGGATTCTCAATCAGGCGATCGCCGCCGTCAAGCGAGCCGTCCATGCGCTGCGGGACATGAAGCATGCCCGTGTGATCCTGGATGCCTGCGTGGAGGTCAACACGCTGGAAAACGCCGGCGATCAGGTCCTGCGAACGACGATGGCCTATCTGTTCGAACATGAAAAGGACATCTTCGAGTTGATCAAATTCAAGGAGATCGCCGAGCGGATCGAAGAGGCCATCGACCTGTGCGAAGACGTGTCCAACGTCGCGGAAGGCATCGTACTGAAACATGGCTGATTCGCTCTCCTGGATTCTCGTCATTGTCGTGGCGGCGCTGGCCTTCGATTTCATCAACGGTTTCCACGATTCCGCCAATTCCATCTCGACCGTCGTCTCGACACGCGTCCTTTCGCCGAAGTACGCCGTCTTGTGGGCCGCTTTCTTCAACTTTTCGGCCGTCCTGTTCGTCGGCGTCCCCGTCGCCAAGATGATCGGCACCGGAATCATCAGCCCCACGGCCATCGACAACCTGGTCGTCCTTGCTGCCCTGGGCGGAAGCATCGCCTGGAATCTGTTCACGTGGTACTCCGGTCTGCCGAGCAGCTCCTCTCACGCCCTGATCGGCGGCCTCATCGGAGCCGGTCTCGTCAAAGGCGGATCTCCCGTTCTGCTCTGGAACGGCATCGCCAAGACCGCGGCGTTCATCGTTCTGTCTCCGGCGATCGGGCTTGCCCTCGGCCTGATGCTGATGGTCTTCGCCATCCGCCTGAGCTGGAAATCCACCCTGGCCCGTTCCGACCGCGTATTCCGCAAACTGCAGCTCCTTTCCGCGGGAGTGTACAGCCTGGGCCATGGGCTCAACGACGCCCAGAAGACCATGGGCGTCATCGCCATTGTCCTCTTCAACGGAGGGTTTCTCGGTCCCACCTTTTACATCCCTTTCTGGATCGTCCTTTCGTGCTACCTGGTGATCGCCCTGGGAACCATGACGGGAGGTTGGCGCATCGTCAAGACCATGGGGACGCGGATCACGAAACTCGAACCCATCGGCGGCTTCTGCGCGGAGACGGCTGCCGCCCTGGCGATCATCGGGGCGTCCCTTGGGGGCATCCCCGTGAGCACGACGCACACGATTACGGGGGCCATCGTGGGGGTGGGGACGACGACGAGGTTGACGGCCGTCCGCTGGGGCGTGGCGGGCAGCATCGTCTGGGCGTGGATTCTGACGATTCCCGCAACGGCGCTGATCTCGGCGGCGCTCTATGCCGGCGCCCGCCGCCTGCTATCCCTCGGCTGATCCATCCGTCCCGAAGATTTCTTCGGACATCTCCCACACCGTGATGAGGAGGGCCGTAATGATCGGTCCCAGAACGAAGCCCGACATGCCGAACAGCGAGATGCCTCCCAGGGTGGACAGAAAGATCAGCAGCGGGTGCATCTGCACGTCTTTTCCCAGCAGGAGCGGACGCAGCAGGTTGTCAGCCATGCTGATGACGGCGACGCCGTAGACGAGAACGGCGATGCCTTTCCAGAGCGCCCCGGAAAAGATCAGCAGAAGGCCCGCGGGGGCCCAGACGATCGAACATCCCACGGCGGGCACGATGGACGTGAAGATCATGATCACGCCCCAGACCAATGCCCCCTTGATGCCCACGGCGAAGAAAATGATGCTGCCCAGGATGCCCTGGATTCCTCCGATAATGAGCGTGACTTTGATCGTCGCCCGCGCAGTCGCGGCGAATCGCTGGTAGAGCGCCTTCTCCCGCACGTCGCCCAACGGGATGAGGCGCATGACCATGGACAGGAATCTGTCCCCATCGCGCAGGAAAAAGAACAGAGTATAGAGCATCACGGCGAACTGGACAAGAAACAGAAGGGTGTTCTGCGTCAGGGAGCGAAGCTGGTCAAGAAAGAAACCGGCGATCCCCTTGTAGACCTCCGCGAACCGTTCGCTCCAGGAACCCGACGGGATCTGGATGCGCTCGTAAAATGGCAATCTCTCCAGAAAATCCTGCAGACTCTGCATGCCGTTCCGAAGCTGCGCACCGCCCGAACTGATCGCGTCGTACAATTGCACCGATTCGGCGACAAGCACGGTTCCGACGATAGCCGCCGGGATGAAGATCAGAATGACGACGAGCGCGAGCGTCACGGCGGCGGCGGCGGATTTTCCCCGCAGCACCGTCTCGAGCCGCCGGCAGAGCGGCCGGAAGATCGCCGCGATCACCGCGGCCCAGAAGATGGGGAAGAAGAAGGACTTCAAGAGCAACAGGAAAAGCAGCGTTACACCGATCAGCAGCGCGAGAAAGACGATCTCCCGGTTCTTCGTCCTGCCCTGTTTCATGATGGCATCCTGCTCTTCGCGCCGCTGGCCGACCGTGCGACCCGCTACCGTCATCGCGAGGTTTCAGGCCCGTTCAGGCTTTCGGCGACGACGCCGGCGACTGCTTACCGGTCATGGAATCGATGTCGATGCGAATCACCGCCGTCTTGGCGACGATGTCTTCCGCACCGCTCCCCTCGTCTCTGCCCGTGTATTTCCTCACAATCGCCGCCAGCACCTCCCTCTTTTCCGCTTCAGACTCCACCAGAGAGGCCTTTCCGTAACCGATGACGCTTCGGTAGCGCATACTCCACCCGCAGGCGCAGGTCGAAGGGACCGGCCCCCCGATGACGGAGGCCTCGAAGCATACGCGGTCGTTTTTCTGGAGCAGATCGATCTTCTTTCCTCGGGGCGATCCGTGGAAATACAGGCAACCGCCGAGATAGACGTAACTCATCGGAACGACGTAGGGGTCGTTCCCCAAGGCAAGACCCACGCGGCATACCTGGGCTTCTGCAAGAATCTCTCCCATGGCGAGGGGATCACGGATTTCCTTGTCCTTGCGGTTCATTTCTTCTCTCCCGGCGAATGCTTTCCTCTTCGCGAGCCCATCGCGTTTGAGGCGTATCGGCAAACGCAATTATCGAAACATTTTGAGGGCGCCTTGTCAATGGCCTCAACCGGCAGGGTCTTTTTCCTCTTGCCGGTTCCCGTCGTTGTGCTACAGTCGCCGCCGGAGGCGAAACGGAAGAAACATGCTCTGGACAGCGAAAAGCAGGATTCTGGTCACCTGCGCCAAGGGAGTCGGTCCCTATCTGAAGGGCGAGATCGCATCGCTGGGATTTCGCGTCCGCCTGGAAACGCCGACGTTCGCGGAAACGGAAGGTTCCCTTGCCGACGCCATGCGCCTGAACCTGCACCTGCGCACGGCCCAGCGTGTGCTGTATTCCATGGATTCCTTCTCTGCGTCCCATCCCGACGAGCTGTATGCACGGATGAAGCGGCACCCCTGGGAAGATATTCTCGCCGACGGCAGCCCGCTTTCCGTGACCAGCTTCGCGGATACCCCATCAGTCCGGGATGGCCGCTATATCAACCAGCGCGCCAAGGATGCCATCGTCGACCGGATCCGCGACCGTCGGAAAACCCGCCCCGACTCCGGCCCCGAACGCCTGGGCGCGGTCGTCCACGTCCATTGGAGCGCAAGAAACATTTCCGTCTACCTGGACACGTCCGGCGAGCCCCTGTACCGCCGCGGCTACCGCCGCGTTCCTCTGGAAGCGCCCCTGCAGGAGACACTGGCAGCGGCCATTCTTCTGGCAACAGGGTGGAACGGGCAGGGGAATTGCCTCAATCCCATGTGCGGAAGCGGAACCATCGCCATCGAGGCGGCATTCATGGCGCTGAAGATCGCTCCCGGTTTCCTGCGGAAGAATTTCGGCTTCATGCATCTGCGGGGATTCCGGCGCGAATCGTGGGAGCATCTCCGCGAAGATGCGGGGCGAAGACGCAGAAAAGAGACGGAAGGCTTTTTCCTCGCAACGGACATCCGCCGCGAAGCCCTCGAGGCTGCGCGCATCAACGCCCGGACGGCCGGCGTCGAAACGGCCCTTGTCTTCCGCCAGGAAGACTTCGCGGACACCGCCGCCCCCGGAGGGGAGGGCATCGTCGTCCTCAACCCCCCTTACGGCGAAAGAATGGGAGACGCAACGATGCTGGCCACGCTCTACCGGGCGATCGGCGACTTCTTCAAGCACCGCTGCCAAGGATACCGCGGGTACATCTTCACCGGCAATCCGGATCTTGCCAAAGAGGTCGGCCTGCGGACGAAACGAAGGATCCCCTTTTTCAACGGCGACATTCCCTGCCGCCTCCTGGAATACGAGTTGTACGCGGGGAGCCGCAAGGGCAAATACGCAGAGGCGAAGGAGGTACACCGCCCGTGATGGCCGACATCCCCGAGCCCTCCAGTCCGATCGGCGTGTTCGATTCCGGCATCGGGGGCCTGACCGTGGTACAGTCGCTTCTGCGATGCCTTCCGCAGGAAAGAATCCTCTACTTCGGCGATACGGCCCGCGTGCCCTACGGCGTGCGTTCGGCAGCAACCATCTGCTCCTATGCCACGGAGGTCGCAGCCTTCCTTCTGCGGCGGAACGTGAAGCTCCTCATCATCGCCTGCAACACCATTGCCGCCGTCGCCGCTCCCGCCGTCAGGGGTATCTCCGGCGTCCCCGTCCTCGACGTCATCGATGCCGGCGCGAGACAGGCCGCCCGGGCGACACGCAACGGACGCATCGGCATCATCGGCACGCCGGCGACGGTCAACAGCCGCGCCTACGAGAAGGTCCTTCAAGGGGTCATATCCGGTGTCCGGACCTTCTCCCGTGCCTGTCGGCTTTTCGTCCCCCTCGCGGAAGAAGGCTGGTTCGACCATCCTGTCACGAAGCTGGTGGCCGAGGAATATCTGCGGCCGCTGCTCGCGGAAAACGTGGATACCCTGATTCTGGGCTGCACGCACTATCCCCTGCTCAGGCCGCTCATCGCCGAGGTCGCAGGTCCTGGGGTCGCGCTCGTCGACTCTGCGGACGCGATGGCGGAACGGACGAAACGCCTTCTGGAGGAGTCCGGGCAAGCCAATCCCTCCGGGAATCGCCCCGAACACCGCTTCTTCATCACTGACCTTCCCGACCGTTTCCAGGCCATCGGTGAGGGCTTCCTGGGCCGCCCTCTTCGAAATCTGGAAGTCGTCCGCCTGACCCCCGAACGGTAGCCGTTGGCTTTCGCGCGACGGTTGTGCTATAGAGAATGCCATGTTACGAGTGTTTGTATATTGGGATATCCGTTTCCAGTTCTTGTCCTCCATATGCAATCACCAGCAAGCCAGACATTGACCCCCTAGCGGTACGGTCACGACCCGCCATCGAGCGGGCATTTTTTGCAGAGGAACGCATCAACAATGTCCCACGTATCGACCGATATGATCGTCATCCTGTTTCTGATTCTCATGAACGGCCTTCTGTCCATGGCGGAGCTGGCCGTCGTGTCCGCGAGCAAGGGAAAGATCCGATCGCTCGCGGAAAAGGGGAACCGGAAAGCCCAAATGCTCGTGGGCCTCTCGGAGAAACCCGAGAAGTTCCTCTCCACGATTCAGGTCGGGGTCACCTTGATCGGCATTCTTTCCGGAGTATACGGCGGGTCCACACTGGCCAAGGACCTGGGGATCTATTTCAATACCCTGGCGCCGGTCCGTCCGCATGGCGAGATCCTGGGCTTTCTGGTGGTCGTGGTCGGCATCACCTACCTGTCGATCGTCATCGGAGAAATCGTCCCGAAACGATGGGCACTGTCCAAGCCGGAAAAGATCGGCATGCTCCTGATATTGCCCATTCATTATCTTTACATCCTCCTCTATCCGATCGTCCGGCTCTTGAGCCTGTCATCGGAAGGCCTGTCAAAACTGCTGGGGATCAAGAAGGCGTCCTCGGCCGTTTCCGAGGAGGAGCTCAAGTTCCTCTTGGAAGAGGGCGCGGAGGCGGGCATCTTTCACCAGATGGAACAGCAGATGTGCGACCGGGTGCTGCGGATCGATGATCTCGACGTCAAGGACGTCATGACCCCGCGGCCGGACATCACCTGGCTCGACCTCGAACTGTCCCTCGAAGAGAATCTGGAAAGGATCCGCATATCCAACCACACCTGCTTCCCCGTGTGCCGGGGATCGCTGGACCGCTGTCTCGGGTTCATCCACGTCAAGGACCTCTTTCAGCGATACCCGTCGATGAAGCTTACCGATATCGAAACGCTGCTGATGAAACCGTTCATCTTCCCGGAATCGGTCTCCGCGCTGAAGGTCCTCGAGCATTTCAAGAGCTCCCCTGTCCATATGGCGCTTGTCATCGACGAGTACGGGGTCATCCAGGGCATGGTCACCGTCAGCGACATCATGAAGATCATCGTCGGCGAGATTCCGTCCCTGATCGAACAGGTCGACCGCAGCGCCATCAGGCGCGAAGACGGTTCCTGGCTGATCGACGGGACCATGTCGACCGAAGAATTCAAGATGATGTTCGAAACGGGCGACCTGCCCGGTGAAGAGCAGGGCGATTACCACACCGTGGCCGGCTTCATCATGACGCACCTGGGCCGCCTGCCCGTGACAGGGGATCACATCCACTGGGGGAAGTACCGGTTTGAAATCATCGATATGGATGGCAACAGGGTCGACAAGGTTCTGATGAACATCGATGAAAAGCCCAAGCCCGAGGCGGCTGATTCACCAACCCCGTCTGACGGAAAGTGATCATGAAAATTCTTCTTGCCGGGTACAATGTCGACCATGACGTGCTCAAGGAATTCTGTTCGTCGCGCCCGGGGGCCCGCGACCTCACGCCGGAAACGATCTCCGCCGCCTATGCCCGCATCAGCCGGTCCCCGCGGTCCGTCGATGAACTGCGCACCGAATCCCGGGCGGAAGTCGAGAAGGCCCGGCGATCCAACCGGAACATCGTCTTCGACATGGGCCACAGCTCCATCGCGGAGCACGCGGTCTTCAATATCGATATCCTGGGCGTCTCGCGCCTCCTCGTGGAAGAGATCGAGCGCTTCCGGCTCTGTTCCTACACGGAAAAGTCCCAACGGTACGTCCTGTTCCGCGACGATTTCACCGTCCCCGATGAAATCCGGGGAACGGCCGCGGAAGATTCCTTTGTGGCGGCCATCCGGGAACAGTACCGTTGTTACCACGATCTGTATGAACGCCTTCAGCCTTACGTCCTGAAACGATACCGGGGGGAGGCGGCCGTCTCCGGCGGACGAAGCGCCTTGGAGGGATTGGCCAAGGAAGATGCCCGCTATGCGATCGCCCTGGCCACCCAGACCCAGCTGGGAATGACGGCCAATGCACGCAACGCCGAGCTGATGATCCGGCGCCTGGCCGCGTCACCCCTGGCGGAGGCGCGCCTCTGCGCCGGACACCTGTTCGACGTCCTGAAGGGCGTCGCGCCGTCGCTGGTCCGATACACGGAGGCCACGGACTACGACCGACTGACGCGGGGGGACCTGCGCGAGGCGGTGGACGAAATTCGACATCGACAGGGGAAGCCGGGCCGGACCGCGTCGGACCGGCAGGGCGCGGAGCGGCCCGCTGTCTCCCTGATCGAGGCGACGCCGGAGGCGGACGAAAAAGTTCTCGCGCTGATGGTCTTCTCCTCGTCGGACCTCCCCATGGACCGTTGCCGCAGGATGGTCAAGTCCATGAACGCCGCAGACAGGGCGAATTTCTTCCGGGCCGCCTTCGGCCGCCTCCGATCCCACGATGCCGTCCTGAGGGAATTCGAACGCGCCGAATTGACCTTCGAGTTGGTCGTGAGCGCGAGCTGCTTCGCGCAGCTCAAGCGCCACCGCATGGCAACGATCATCAGTCAGGAATACGATCCCGTTCTGGGATTGACGGTTCCACCCTCCATCCGCGAGGTCGGCATGGAAGACCGCCTCCGTGGGGTCGCGGAGCGGGCGGAAGATCTGTACCGGCAACTCCGGAAGGAGGCGCCGTCCGCCGCCGCCTATATCCTCACGAATGCCCATCGGCGGCGGGTCGTCCTCAAGATCAATGCCCGGGAGATGTATCATCTCTGCCGGTTAAGGACGGACCGCCATGCCCAGTGGGACATCCGCAACGTCGCCGAAGAGATGAACCTGCTCGCCCGGAAACGCATGCCGCTGATCATGATGATGGCGACAGGCAAGGACGGATTCGAGGCGCTGCGGAGTCGCGCCCTCCTTGAAAATACGAATCCCTAGGATTCTCCACCCACAGGTGCGGCCAGGAATCCGACGCCTTTCTGACTGCGGGCGTCCTGGTAGACATGCAGGTGGAGCCCCTGCGTGCGCCCCGGCAGATGGATGACCCTCACGACGTCGGCGAAACGCGCGTATTCCGGCAGCAGTTCGGCGAGTTGGTTCCCGCTTCCAAGGAAGAAATCTTCGCGGAAAGTCGTCGCAAGGTGATCCGGATACAGGGCGACCGGGACGATGTGGGCTTCAACGAGGTCGCTGAAGAAATGGGTCCCCAGCGAGACCTCCGGAGTTGCTCCGTTCTCCTCGAAGGCGATCTCCGCGAGGATCTTTGTCCGGTTGATATCCTCGTATCCGACGCGGACCCCGAGCTGGATGTCGTTGCTTCCCCAGCGTCCCGGACCGAAGAGGGCATAGCGTTTGTCCTCGAAGAGCCGGTTGAGGCGGTGAACGATCCGACCCACGGCAATCTTGTCTTCGTACGAGGGCAGTCGATTGTAGGCCTTCGGATCGACGTAAACGACGTACTCGATGTCTCGCACGGCGGCATTCCAGACGACGCGGTTGTTGGTGAACAGGACCGCATCGCGGGGCAGGTCCTCCGGTACGACGATTGGTTCCGTTCCGCCGGTAATGGCAAGTGTCCGGCACTGGAGCAAAAACAGTTTTCCCTCGTTCCAGGCGAATTCCACATCGACAGGCCGCCCGTAGGCATTTTCCAATTTCCCGAGAATCCTTTTCATCAGGCTTACGAAAGGTGTCCGTGAGAGGAAATTGTCGAAGCTGACGCAGGCCCTGTCCATCTCGACTTCCTGCATCTCGAAAAGCGGAGGTGCATAGAGTCCGTCCCGATTGGTCGAGAGGGCATAGAAGCGGTGCCGGGCGGGGACAAGGGAGAGAACTTTCTCGAAGTCGTGTCGCTCCAGCCGGCCCGTTTTGAGATTGAGGACCTCAATCATCCGCTGGGAATATTTCATGATCTGCCGGACATCGCCTTCCGGTCGCAGCAGCGGTTGGCCAAGGGGCACCAGCCGGGGATATCCCTGCCCGACGCGGTCGACGGCCTGGGTCCCGAGTCCGTAAACGAGGCGGACGATCCCGTCTTCCCGACGGATCCGGAGCGTCCAGCGGTAGGGATTCTGGGAAAAGGCCACCCCGGCTGCGAAAGGGAAAAAGTAGTCCCCGTACCGGTTCCCCACAACCTTCTGCACGAGCACGCTCATTCGTTCATCGTAGTCCAGAAGCTTGTGATCGCGCCGGTAAAGAAGAGGCGCCGGCGCATAGGTGCTCATGTGCACCTGCTTGAAGCCTTCGATGAATGCGGCGAGCCGCGTCTCCAGATCGCCTTGGTTGGCCAGGAAGACGGAGTCGTACTTGCCGGAAAAGGCGAATCCGAAGTTGTCCTCCAGGAGACTCGACGATCTCAGGATGAGCGGTTCTTCGCCCATCCGTTCGAGAAAAGCCCGGAACATCGCCACGGTATCGGGAGGAAAGGAGGCCTTCGCGAAGACTTGTCCGATATTGCGGAAGTTTTCCGCAATGTCCTCGCGGCTCTGATACTTCCGGCTGGAAAAGCTGTACAGGCAGTTGTAATCCATGAAATCGGATAGGATGCCCGAGTTGAAGTAGTACGATTCTGGGACGGTGACTTTCCGTTCGAAATCGGGGTCACGTTCGAGCAGCCGCGGCAGGAGGATTTTGTGGGCAAGAAGGAGGCCGGCCGCTTTTCCGCCGATCTTTCCCGGTCGGCGCGGCGTGGAAAAGCTGCTGGAGAGCATTTCGTCGACATCCCGGATGGTGATGAAGTGCTTCGCGATTCCGATGATGGGCAGATGATTGGAGATGAAATGATTGATCAGCGCCACCCGTACGCCTTCCGCCTCGGTCGGATCGATGAAGAGGTCGCCTTGGGGAATATCGCAGAACTCCCGCAGGGCCTTGCGGATCTCCCCCGGCGTTGCTCCTTCCGCATTGACGACGCGTGTCAAGCTGCGGAAGGCATCACGCTTCCTCACAAGATTGATGTAGTTGTCGATTTCCTCGTCGGAAAAATGGCTGATGAAATGGAGGTCAATGAGCGCGTCGGCAAAAGACTTCAGACTCTCCGCGGTGACCGCTTTTCCTTCGGCCTGGAGGCCTGCTGCGGCCTCGGCACGGATCGTCTCCGCATCCGCCAGGCGGCGCTCGGCCAGCGCCGCGAGAAATTGAGCCCGCACCTCGTCCAGGAGTTGCGGATGCTCCATCATCTTCTGAAAAACCCGATAAATTCTGACGAGATCCATAATTTCTTCAGCCGCCGGCGGCGCCTTTCGCAGCGTCCTGCGATCATCGGCGCCTTCTTGACCCCATTCATTTCCGCAGGCCGTACTTGATCATCTTCAACTGCAGCCCTTTACGGCTCAAACCAAGCTGCCGGGCCGCCTTGGTCACGTTCCCGCCGCACTCCTCGAGGCTCTTCATCACCATCTGGCGCTCGAGATTCTCCATGTGGTCCCTGAGGAAATCCTTGAAAGGCTTATCCCTTTTCTCGGGGGGTGTACCGGACAGGAGAGCGCCGGCCGATTGGATTTCCGGCGGAACGTCCGAGATTTCGATCGTTGGCCCGCTCGCCATGAGGACCATCCTCTCGACGAGATTCTCCAATTCCCGGATGTTGCCCGGCCACTCGTAGCGGAGAAGGAGCTCCCGCACGTCGGACGAAAAACCCGCCACCTGCCGGTTCAGCTTCCGGTTGAACCGTTCGAGGAAGAAATCGCTCAGGGGAACAATGTCCTCCTTCCGCTCGCGCAAGGGGGGCAGGTGGACGGGGAACACATTCATGCGGTAGAAGAGATCCTCCCGGAAGCGTCCTTCCTTCACATCCTGCTGCAGATTCCGGTTCGTTGCAGTGATCAGGCGTACGTCGACCCTGATCGACCGCAGGCCCCCCACCCGCTCGAACTCCTGCTCCTGGAGGACCCTCAGCAGCTTCACCTGCATGTCGCGCGGGATGTCGCCCACCTCGTCCAGGAAAAGCGACCCCTTGTGGGCCAGTTCGAATCGGCCCTGCTTGCTCGCCGCGGCGCCGGTGAAGGCCCCTTTTTCGTGACCGAACAGCTCGCTTTCCATGAGGTTCTCCGAAATCGCGGCGCAGTTGATCTTGATGAAGGGCTGGTTCCGGCGGGGACTGTTCATGTGGATCGCCCGGGCCACGAGCTCTTTTCCCGTTCCGGTTTCTCCCGTGATCAGGACCGTGGTCGTCGTGGGCGCGACGCGCCGGATCGTTTCATAAATGGCGAGCATCGGCGCGCTCGAACCGACCAATCCCTGATGGTCCAGATCGTCGGGACTGAAGCGGATCTCTTCCTCATTGAGCTCCATGGTGCGGATCGCCTTGACGATCACGTTTTTCAGTTCGTCCCGGTCGAAGGGTTTCGTGATGAAATCGAAGGCGCCTTTCTTGAGCGCGTCGACGGCGGTGGAGACGGTGCCAAAGGCCGTGATCATGATGACGGGGATGGAAGGGAAGTCGTTCGTCACTTTCTCGAGGAGCGCCATGCCGTCGATTTTCGGCATTTTCAGATCGGTCACCACGACGGATACGTCGTCGTCGAGCAACTGCAGCGCCTCGGCGCCGTCCGCGGCGGCGACCACTTCATAGCCCTCCTTCACAAGCATCGCCGTGAGAACGGTACGCATGTTCTGTTCGTCGTCGACGATCAGGATCTTGTGGGTCATGGAGGCTCCTCTATTATGGAAGACCGGGCCTGTCAAGCCGCCCCTCCGTCGGCGGGGAGGCGGATGTAGAAGATGGTCCCCTGGCCTGGAAGGGACTTGACGCGTATGGTTCCGCCGTGCCGGCGAACGATCTTCTGGCAGATGGCGAGTCCCAGCCCGACACCACGCTCTTTGGTGGTGAAGAAAGGTTTGAAGACGTGCTTCATGTCCTCCCGCCGGATGCCGCGGCCCGTATCCCGGATGGAGATGCCCACCGCCTCACCGGCTTCGCCGCCGATTCGAGACGTGCGGACGGAGAGGGTTCCGCCACCGGGCATCTCTTCGATGGCGTTGAAGACGATGTTCAGGATCACCTGCATCAGTTGTTCGGCGTCCGCCGGGACAGGCGGCAGTTCCGCCCGGAGATCCTTCTCGATCTTCACGGACGCGGCCGCTCCCCGCGCCTCGATCAGCGAAAGGACTTTTTCGATGATCGGATTGACGTACTGCAGCCGCATCTGGGAAGAGGAATGAGGCTTGGCATAGTCCAGGAACTGCGAGACGACGCGATTGAGCCGGTCGACTTCCTCGATGATGACGCGCAGCAGGCGGCGCGGTTCATCGGCCGCCGCATCCGACTCCATGTGCTGCGCAGCCGCCTTGATGGACCCCAGCGGGTTGCGGATTTCATGGGCGAGCACCGGCGCCATTTCCTCCAGAAGCAGTGCCTTTTCCCGCTCCAGCTTCTCGTCGAATTCATACAGGGAGGTGAACACGTCGCGGCTGTCCGGATAGAGGGCGCTGAAGATCTTCTTCAGGATCCATTTGAAAGGCTCGATGGAGATGACGACGACAAAGGCGGCAACCAGCACGTGCGTCCACGGCGGAGGCGCCCCGCTCCCGAACAGACTCAGAAAGATATACAGGGTGATCGTGGCGAACAAGGTGACCAGCGCGACAACCAGGGCCTTCGCCATGAGGTCGTGCAACTCCGACAGGTGGGGGTGGGTAATGACAATCATGATGAAATAGGCCAGGGCCGCGAGCAGCAGATTGGACAGCGGCGGGACCCCGTAGCCCAGATGGCGGAAAAGATCGACGGTGCCGAAGACCGCGGTGGCGGCACAGGCGATGGCCAGATAGCCGATGCGTTTTCTCTCCGGACCGGCGGTTTTTCTTCTCAGATAGGCAAGAACCGCAGCGTAACAGATCGCCAGCACGGCGGCGACGTACAGTTCCGCGGCCGCCGCGAGATAGGGCCACGCGGAAAGCGGCGTGAGATTGAGGACGGCAAGGGCCGCGCTTACGGCGGCGAGCGCCACGCTGTCCCTCCTGGCAAGAAAGGTTTCCGTGCCGAGCAGGTATCGCGTGAAAAGGACCATCACCGGCGCGACCGCGACGAGCCCCAGGAAGCGAATCATCTGCCAGAAAGGCAGGGGAAAGATGTCGTAAAGAAAAGCGCCTCCCTTGTGAAGAAAGATGGCGAGGCACACCGCTGCAAAGGACCGGTAAAGCGGCTCCTTCTTCTGGTGGATGAAAAGAGAAACCGCGATCGTCAGGCTCACGGCGGCCAGAGAAAAAATCTCCATCACAGGCTCAGAATTCCTGATTTTTCCGAGTGTTACGACCGGGAAAACGGTTCGGAAGTTTCCTACGTGCTGCGATGCACGTGCCGGTCATCATATCGGCAAAGCACCGGCGAAGTCAAGGCGCGGACGGCTGTGGGTAGCGCTTCGGCCGTATTGACAACCTCCCCACCTTGTCCTATATTCCGGCGGCTTGAAACCAGCGGAACCGGCCCTGGTCTCATCCCGGCCTTCTTCGCGCGGAGAGAAACCTTCCGTGAAGAAACCGGCGGCGGCAGCAGGGAGTCGCCGCAGTGCAGGAGGTGGTGCCCTCATGAAGGTCATTATCGTCGGCGCAGGACAGGTCGGCTACAACATCGCAGACATCCTCTCCAAGGAAGGCAACGATGTCGTCATCGTCGACCGCAGCGAAGAGAAGCTGCGGACCCTTGTCGAAAGCCTCGACGTGCAGATGGTCACCGGCAGCGGCAGCAGCCCCGATGTCCTGAAAAGGGCTCATCTGGACCAGGCGGAGATGCTCATCGCCGTCACGGACAGCGACGAAACGAACATGATCGCCTGCCTCCTCTCCGCCACCCAATCGAAGGTGCCCCTGCGGGTGGCGCGGATACGCAACCCCGAATTGACCGGAAACCACCCCCTGTTCAGCAAGAGCTGCCTCCACATCGACTTGTGCATCAACCCGGAACGCGAAGCGGCGCGGCGGGTGATGGACGTGATCTCCCACCCCGGCGCCGCGGAGATCTTTTCCTTCGCCGACGACCGCGTCAAGCTGTTCGGTTTTTCGATCGATCCCGGCTGTCCCGTGGCGGGCAAACGGCTGTCCGACCTCCGTATCCTCTACGAGAAGAGGAACGTCCTCATCGCCTCCATCGTCCGCGGCGATGCGCGGGTCATGCCGACAGGTACCTCCACCGTGGAAGAGGGCGACTACGTATTCGCCATCACGGATTCCGTCAGCGTCACCGATGTCCTGCGCTTCTTCGGCAAGGAAACAGCCCCGCCGCACCGGATCATGATCGTCGGCGGCGGCAGCACGGGCTTGATGCTGGCGGAAATGCTCGAGCGGGAAGGGCTTGACGTCAAGATCATCGAAAAACGCGAGGCGAAGTGCGAATTCCTCGTCTCCCGTCTGGAAAAGGCGACCGTGATCCACGGCGACGGTACGAGCCAGGATCTCCTCCAGGAGGAGAGCATCCAGAATACCGACGTCTTCCTGGCCGTCACGGACGACGAAGAGGCCAACATCCTGGGCGCGCTGCTGGCCAAACAGATGGGGTCGAAGAAGGTCTTTTCCCTCATCAACCGCATCGACTACAACCCGATCGTCTCCCGCGTCGGCATCGACGGCGTCATCAACCCGCGGCATGCAGCCGTCAGCACAATCCTCCACTTCATCCGCAAGGGAAAGATCATCTCCATCGCACCCCTGCGGGATGAAAAGGCCGAGGCCTTCGAGTTTGTCGCTCTGGAAACCTCTGAGATCACCGCCCGCCCCCTGAAGGATCTCCGCTTTCCCAAGGGAACGATCGTCGGCGCCATCGTCCGCGACGAGATCGTGATCCCCGACGGCGGCTCCGTCATCAAACCGGGAGACCGCGTTATCATGTTCAGTCCGCGCGACAGGATCCTCGAATTGCAGAAACTCCTGACCGTGAAACTGGAATACTTCTGATGAGCTTCCGCAACGTGTTGAGCGTCCTCGGGGGATTTCTGATCATCCTGGGGGCAACCATGCTTCTCCCCCTGGGCTGTTCTCTTCTCTACGGAGAGGAAGACGCGGCGGCGTTTCTCCTGTCGTTCGCCGTCACCTGCGGATCGGGGGCACTCCTCTTCTTCTGCTTCCGGCCGAAAGAGAAACAGGGCATTCTGACGCACCGCGAAGGATTCCTCATCGTATCCATGGGCTGGATATCGGCTGCCCTTTTCGGTTCGCTGCCCTTCATGATCCAGGGGGTCCTCCCTTCGTTCGCCGACGCCTTTTTCGAAACCATGTCCGGTTTCACGACGACGGGTGCCACGGTCATCCGGAACATCGATCCCCTTCCCCGCGGCATCCTCCTGTGGCGGGCGCTCGCGCATTGGCTCGGCGGCATGGGCATCATCATCCTGGCCGTCGCCATTCTCCCCTTTCTCG
>DAOSIS010000029.1:0-40495 GCA_035366835.1 Syntrophales bacterium
TGGCAGACCAAGACAGCTGGGACAGATACGAGGCGGCCAAATGGCTCACCATGCGCCGATGGCTTGAAGCCAATCCCGACGACGAGTTAGCCAAAGAGGTCCGAGCCCAACTGACCTCGGAGCCCGAGCGCTACGCTGCTTACACGCGTGAATACCTGGGCTGGGGTGTGTTCGCGCTGATGCCGCGGTGATGCGTTGGTGCATCCGGCGGATCGTCAGCGGCCGTGCCGCGCGACAGTTGGTGGCTCGCCGGGATGAAATTGCGCCTGAAATTCATTTCTTGTGATCTGGTTATCCGTGCCTTTCAACAGAAAGGCCTGTCTCAGGCAGGCCGAACATTCATTGAAGCCTATGCCGCTTCGCGGCGCGGCTTAATTCAGGCAATAGGACGGACCGCTCGCTGACGCTCGCTTGGCCTGACGGCCATCCATCCTATAAGCGACTGAGGAGCCTCTGCTCTTCTCGTACTTTAAGGCTCCGTTCACGCTATGCCTATCAAGGGCGTTCGAGCGGACCCCGCCCTCCGGGCGGATGCGCTCCGCTTGGTTCTTGGCGCGGATAATTTACCTCCGGCAATTTCCGTTCCCGAAAACGGCAGCTCAACAGCCGGGCGTTCGATAAAGAAAGGAGGAAAGAGGATGTCGCTTGTACCAGAATCTGAAGTTCGTGATGTCTACGGCATAGCAGAGGGACAGAAGGTGTTGATAAAAGCGTTCCTACAAGGCGCAGTCTACTCGTGGGTAAAGAATCGAATGGGCGAGCAGTTTGCGGCTCGAGACCTTGTGGGTGGTGAGAACTTCGAATGGGCAGGAACCCCGCTTTACGCACTTTATGAGAAACACATAGACGCAGGAAAAGCAAATGAAGAAGCAATTGAAGCAGCGGGGAAGGATGTGGGGTGGCTCTTGAAGGCTGTTATTTCTGAAGACAAGCGGCATTTTGAGGTTGGTCGTTCCGGCCCCACAGCCGGATATCGCTGGATAGGGAACGAACCTTGAAATTGGTTACAGCAGAAGACGGGCAAAATCGAACAAGTGAGTACACCTGCCGCGGAAGAATATCGAGCGGAAAACCGTTGCGGAAAACCGTTGAGGTTTTCGTATGTCACACTTCCTGAGCGCCGCGCAGGTGACTTCGTCATTGGCCCAGCCAAATGTTCCAGCGGACGCAGTGGCGCCACGCCGCTGAAGACCAGTGGTTCGACAGACCTATGGAGAATGCAATGACGGAGAAGACCACATGGGAAACGTTCTTTGACGCGCATGCGCCTGTCTACAACGAGAACGTCTTTACGAAGAACACGGTCCGGGAGGTGGGCTTTCTTCTGGAGGAACTGGGGATTCCGCCCCGCAGCGTAATTCTTGACGTCGGATGCGGAACGGGACGCCACTCCGTTGAACTGGCAAGGCGCGGCTATGCCGTAACCGGTTTGGACTTGTCGTCGGAAATGCTGGCGAGGGCAGCGGCGGCGAAGACCGCAGCGGTTCATGTGAAATGGATACGTTCCGATGCCCCGAGTTTCTCATTCCCCGGCAAGTATAATGCCGCCATCTGTTTGTGCGAAGGCTCCTTCGGGCTTCTCAGCCGGACGGATGACCCGATTGCACAGCCCCTGTCCATCCTCTGCAACATCTCTCGAAGCTTGAAACCGCAGGCAGGGGTCATGGCCACCGTTCTCAATGCGGCGCGCATGCTGCGCGCACATTCGAACGAGGACGTAGCGGCGGGGCGCTTCGATCCGCTGGCACTCGTGGAATCGGCGGAATGCCGGCCGCGCGAGGGGCTTCCTGCCGAACCATCGGCAGCTGCGGACGCGCCGTCGCGCACCGCATAGCCGTGACGATCCGCCCTTCGGCGGGGCGAGTCTTTCCTTGAATTGCCGGACCCGTTTCGTGACGCCTGCTATGGCCGCTACGCCGGCAGCCTTTAGCGTCGGGTATAAACAACTTGACATTCGATCCGATTTTGGTACCGTTATCGGACCGGAGGGAAGTATCATGAATATTGTAAACGATATCAAGCCAGTCACTTATCTGAAGTCCAGAGCCGCAGATTTGCTGAACCAGATCAATGAAACCCAGAGGCCTGTCATCATCACTCAAAATGGTGAACCGCGCGCTGTGCTGCAAGACCCTGTAAGCTACGAAAACATGCGCAACGCCATCGGCATGTTAAAGCTTATCTCACAGGGAGAAGTCGATGCTCGATGCGGACGTACGAAACCACAGGAAAAAATGTTTGATGAAATCGAAAATTCATTAAGCGAAAGGCTTAAATGAATAAGAAGTACAAGGTTGAATGGGCATTTGTCGCCGAAAGTGATTTGAAACAGATCCTTGATCGTATAGCTGCCGAAAATCCAGACAATGCCCTACAAATCTTAAGAAAAATTCGGCAAAAAGCATCCAGCCTTTTCGCGTTTCCAGAGCGTGGCCGAATTGTACCCGAGTTGCAGGGTCAAGGAATACACATCTATAGAGAATTAATCATCGCTCCATGGCGCGTCGTCTATCGTATATCCGATGGAACTGTTTTTGTTTTGTCCGTCATTGATTCAAGGCAAAATGTTGAAGACATCCTACTAGATAGATTAGTTAAATAAAACCCCCATCGGGCAGCCGGGGCTTTATAATTGTGACCGGAATTCCGGTCAGTGAAATGGAGAACGAAAATGAAGACGCTTTCCCTGTCCGAGGCCAAGATGAGACTGAGCGGACCGGTCGAGGCGGTATGCTCCCGGGACGAAGAGGTCGTCATCATCCGGAACGGCAGCCTCGCCGCGGATCCGGCGTCGGGAATCCGGATTGAGGACGAGCGGGGCGACCTGCGGAGCTTTTGCGCCGGGAAGCTGCGCATTGTCTATCGCGTCCGCGAAAAAGACGTCTCGGAGATCCTCGCGATCGGCCCGCGCGGGGTTATTTACGAAGAAACGTACCGTCTCCTTTGCTGGAAGGTGACGAAATGAAACTGCCGCTCTATCAGGTCGATGCCTTCACGGCGGACGTCTTCAGGGGCAATCCGGCCGCCGTCTGTTTTCTGGACGCCTGGCTCGACGATGCCCGCCTGCTCGCCGTCGCCGCCGAGAACAACCTCTCCGAGACGGCCTTTCTGGTCCCGATTGAGGGGGGCTTCGAGCTGCGCTGGTTCACGCCCGTCACGGAGGTGGCCCTGTGCGGCCATGCCACGCTGGCGAGCGCCTTCATCCTCTTCCGCCGCCGCGGCTGGGCGGCGCCGTCGATTACATTCCGGACGCGCCGGAGCGGCAACCTCACGGTGGTGCAGCGGGAAGACCTGATCGAGATGGATTTTCCCGCCCGGCCGCCGTCTCCGCAGGACCCGCCGGGCAAGTCGCTCTCCGAGGCCCTCGGTGTCCAGCCCAAGGAGTTTTTTCTCTCGGCCGAGGACGCGCTGGTTGTCGTGGAAGACGAAGCGATCGTCAGGAATCTGCAGCCGGACATTCCGGCGCTGGCCCGGACTCCCTACCGGGGGACGATCGTGACGGCAAGGGGCAAATCCTGCGACTTCGTTTCGCGTTTCTTCGCCCCGCGCGTCGGCGTCGCCGAGGATCCGGTCACGGGTTCCGCCCACTGCGTGCTGACGCCCTACTGGTCGCGGCGCCTCGGCAGGAAGAAGCTCCACGCGCAGCAGGTGTCCCGCAGAGGCGGAGAGCTCTTCTGCGAAGACCGCGGGGCGCGCGTCGGAATTGCCGGGCGGGCCGTGCTTTATCTGGAAGGCGAGATTGCGGTGTGACGCGCCGCGCGACGGCGGCCGCAGGGAACAAAAAAAGCCGCCGGATCCGGCGGCTTTGACGTTTCAAAAGAGAGCTCATTGAAATCTGAAAATATTCTACCCGCAAGGACGCTTTGGAGTTTTTTCTGCTCTACCGGACCTTCGCGCCGGTCTTCGGCGGCTTGTCGAAGCCGATCAGCGTGAGCCCTTCGACGGCGTCGGTCGCGAGCAGCATCCCGCGCGATTCCACGCCCATGAGTTTCGTCGGCTTGAGGTTCGCGACGATGACGATCGATTTGCCGACCAGGTCCTCGGGCTTGTAGTCCTTGGCGATGCCCGCGACGATCGTCCGCTCCTCGCCGATGTCGATGCGGAGCTTGACGAGTTTGCTGGACTTCGGAACGGGCTCGGCGGCCAGGATCCGCGCCGCGCGCAGATCGACCTTCTCGAAATCCTCATAGGAAATCTCCGGCTTCAGCGGCTCCATTTTCTCCTCCTTCCCCTCGGGGGCCTTCTCCCCGCCCTTGAACTCGACGCGGGGGAAAAGCGCCTCGCCGCGCTTGAAGGGGCTTCCGGGAGCGAGGCCGCCCCAGCTTCGGATCGTCTCGAAGGTCTGCGACGCCGCATCGGCCACGCCGATCCGCTCCAGGATCTTCCCCGCCGTGCCGGGCATGAAGGGCGAGATGAGGACGGCGATCACCCGGAGGGACTCGAGGAGGTCGTAGATCACGGTCATCAGACGGCCTCGGTCCGCCGGGTTCTTGGCGAGGCTCCAGGGTTCGCTGGCGACGATGCAGCGGTTCACCGTGTTGATGAACTCCCAGATGGCGATCAGGGCCTTGTGCATCGCGAGCTCGGCGAAGGCGGACTCCGTTTCGGCCAGCGCTTTCTGCGCGGCCTCGGGCAGGGTCCGATCGGCCGCGGTTCCTTCCGGCTCCGGCACGCTCCCCTGACAGAACTTCACGGCCATGGTGCGGATCCGGCTCTCCAGGTTGCCCAGGTCGTTGGCGAGGTCCGAATTGATCCTCTGGACGAAGGCCTCCTCGCTGAAGCTCGAGTCCAGCCCGAAGACCATGTCGCGCAGGAGAAAATAGCGGAAGGGATCCAGGCCGTACTTGTCCTTGAGGTCCAGCGGCCGGACGACGTTCCCGAGGCTCTTGGACATCTTGCTCTGATCGACGTTCCAGTAGCCGTGCACGTTGAGGTTCCGGTAGGGTTCGATCCCCGCCGACTTGAGCATCGTCGGCCAGTAGATGCCGTGGGGCTTTAGGATGTCCTTGGCGATCAGGTGCTGGGCCGCCGGCCAGAAGGTCCGGAACTTCTCGTCGTCGGGATAGCCGATGCCGGTCACGTAGTTGATGAGGGCGTCGAACCACACGTAGGTGACGTAGTTGTCGTCGAAGGGAAGCGAAATCCCCCAGGTGAGGCGGGATTTCGGCCGCGAGATGCAGAGGTCCTCCAGCGGTTCGCGCAGGAACGCCAGCGCCTCGTTGCGGTAGCGTTCGGGCCGGATGAAGCCGGGATGGTCCTGGATATGGCGGATCAGCCAGTCCTGATACTTGCCCATCCGGAAAAAATAATTGCTCTCCTTGCGCACCTCCGGAGCCGTCAGGTGCTGCGGGCATTTCCCGTCGACCAGTTCCTTCTCCATGTAAAAGCGTTCGCAGCCGACGCAGTACAGCCCCTCGTAGTCGCTGAAATAGATGTCCCCCGCCTCGTGGACCTTGCGCAGGATGTACTGGACGGTCTTCACATGGTCGGGGTCGGTCGTGCGGATGAAGCCGTCGTTGGAAATGGAGAGCTTCGGCCAGAGGTCGCGGAACTGCGCGCTGACCCGGTCCGCCCAGGCCTTGGGGCTTTCGCCCGCCTTGCGCGCGGCCTCGGCGATCTTGTCGCCGTGCTCGTCGGTGCCGGTCAGGAAAAAGGTCCGGTATCCCTGCAGGCGGTGGTAACGCGCCAGGACATCGGCGACGATCGTCGTATAGGCGTGGCCGATATGCGGCGAGGCATTCACATAGTAGATCGGTGTCGTGATGTAGTAGGCCTTTTCCATGGTGTTTTCTTTCTTTGCGTCTCTTTTCAGCGTTTCGGCGGTTCCGCCCTCTTCGGCGTGGCGGGCTTTTCGGCTTGCGGCTTGGCCGGGCCGACGTCCTTGGAGCGGAAGGTCTTCTCCGAGCCGTCTTCCAGGAGCACGCTGACCTCGCCGGCCAGGACGTTCTGGCGGATCACCTTTCCCCTTCCCTGCGGCGTCTGGACGGCCTTCCCGCATTTGGGCATGTCTTTCTTCATCTCCATGTAGGAGTCGTATTCGTAAGACAGGCAACACATCAAGCGCCCGCACAGGCCCGAAATCTTTTCAGGATTGAGCGACATGCTCTGTTCCTTGGCCATCTTCACGGACACCCGGTCCAGATTGTGGAGCATGGTCCCGCAGCAGACCTCCCGCCCGCAGATCCCCAGGCCCTTGATGAGCCTCGTTTCCTGGCGGGCGCCGATCTGCCGCAACTCGATCCGGGTGCGGAATTTCTGCACGAGATCCTTCACGAGCTCGCGGAAATCGACGCGGTTTTCGGCCGTAAAGGAAAACACGACCTTGCTCTGATCGAACTGGCATTCCACGGCGATAAGCTTCATCGGGAGATTCCGCTGCCGGATGCGGTCCAGACAGAAGCGGTGGGCGGTGATTTCCAGCTCCTGGTTTTCCTTCCGCGCCTTTTCGTCCGCCTCCGTGGCGACCCGCAGGATGCGTTTGAGGTTCGCCGGCAGGGTGGATTCTTCGGCGGAACGGACATCCGTCGCAACGGTGCCCATGGCCGGACCGTTTTCCGTCTGGAGAATCACGACCTGCCCCTTCTGGAGGGGCAGGTCGGCGGCATCGAAGGTGTAGACCTTGCCTTCGTCCTTGAACCGAACTCCGACAACATTCTTCAAGGTCCCGTTTCTCCTTGCGAAATCAAAGCTGCGCCACTTTAATCAGCATCGTTTCCAATGTCAATTGTTTATTGGCGTTGCGCTCCAGCGCCGCGGCCGCGTCCTCGGCAGCCCGGATGCCCTCGAGGATGCGTTCGCCCGTCAGCGCCCGGGCAAAGCTCCGGATCCGGTCGAGCTGGTCACGGAAGACGAGCCGCGTCTCTTCGCCCGTCTCCCTGAAGACCAGGGCGTCGCGCCAGAAAGTCCTGAGGATATCGAGTTTCAGGCCGATCTCCTCGTTGGACCCGCCGAAGGCCACCGCCAGGCCGATCACGCGGAGCAGGCTTCCCCGCGTCTCGGCCAGGACCTCCTCCAGGACGAAGCGCCGGCTCTCCAGAAAGGCCTCTCCATCCATGCGCAGGGCCTTGCCGACGCTGCCGCCCGACACGGACGCCAGAAAGGACGCCATCGGTTCCCGGACCCCGGCCGATTCGCGGAGGAAGGCGGCGACGGTCTCCTGCGAGAGGGGGCGGAATCGCAGCGTCCGGCAGCGGGAAACGACGGTGATCGGCAGCCGGTGCGGCGCCGTGGTGACGAGGATGAGAATGTTGAGCGGCGGGGGTTCCTCCAGAGTCTTGAGCAGGGCATTGGCCGCGACATCGTTCATCCGGTCCGCGCCATCGAGAATGAGGACCCGCTTGCGGCCCTCCAGGGGGCGGAACGACATCCGCTCCTGCATCTGGCGGATGTCCCCGATGCGGATGAAGGCCCCCTGCGCCGACAGGACCAGGATATCGGGATGCACATCCCCGTCGATCTTCCGGCAGGACGGACAGGTTCCGCAGGCGTCGAGGTCCCCGGGGCGTTCGCAGTTGATCAACTGGGCGAAGGCAAGGGCGGTCGTCCGCTTGCCGACGGCTTCCATGCCGGAAAAAAGATAGGCGTGCGCAATCCGTCCGCCGGCGACGGCGCTTTTCAGGGCGGCGATTGGCTGTTCGTGTCCGAAGATCCTGCGGAAGGGCATGATGTCCCGATGTCTCAAATGTCGAAGAGGTCCGACAGGATCGCGCAGACCTGGCGATGCACCGCTCCGATATCCGGGGATCCGTCGATGATGCGGAAACGGCCGGGTTCTTCCTTCGCAAGGGCCAGATAACCTTCGCGGACCCTGCGATGGAAGGAGAGGGCCTCGTTTTCGAACCGATCCTCCCGGACGGAACGGCTTACCCGCGACATCCTGCCGACCGCGCGACGGAGGCCCATTTCCGGCGTCACGTCGAAGAGCAGGGTGAGGTCCGGCTTGAGCGGGCCGCAGGCAAGTCGGTTCAACTCCTCGATCGTCCGCCGGTCCAGCCCCCGGCCGAAACCCTGGTAGGCAAGCGTGGCGTCGACGAAGCGGTCGCAGAGGACGAACTTCTGGCTGTCCTCCAGGGCCGGCAGGATCAGGGCGCGGACGTGGTGGGCCCGTGCCGCCGCAAAGAGCAGCAGCTCCGTTTCCGCGGCAAGGCCCTCCTCGCTGCGGCGCAGAAGGATCCGCCGGATCTTTCTGCCCAGGGAGGTGCCGCCCGGCTCCTCCGTGACCAGGCAGGATCGGCCGCGGCTGCGCAGAAACGAGGAAGCCATCTTCATCTGCGTGGTCTTTCCGGACCCCTCCACGCCTTCAAATGTGATGAACCGCTTCATAGACTCCCGAAAACGTGCGACAGAGAGAACAGAGATCCAAAAAGGAAGGGGGAACGCCGCCGGTCTGCTCCCTGCGGTCGATCCCCCTGCAGAACATGCTGCGAAACGGTGTTACTTCCCCTCGCCGGGGACGATGGCTTCCACGGGACACTGCTCGGCGCAGGTACCGCAATCCGTGCACAGTTTGGGATCGATCGTATATTTTTCCTCTCCCTCGCTGATCGCCTCCACCGGGCACTCATCCTGACAGGATCCGCAAGCAATACATTCATCGGTAATTACGTACGCCATAGTTTTCTCCTTTGCTTTGATATTCTTTCCGGCCGCAATTCAACCGGTCAAAACGCCCTAAACGGAAACAACTTCCTTCACTTCGGGGACTTCCTTCTGCAGGAATTTCTGGATCCCCATCTTCAGCGTCATCTGAGACATGGGACAGCCATGGCAGGCCCCCTTCAGACGCACCTTGACCACGCCCTCTTCGGTGACTTCCACCAGTTCGACGTCCCCGCCGTCCGCCTGGAGGTTCGGACGGATTTTCTCGATCGCCGCCTGCACGCGCTCTTTCATTTTTCGCCTCCGCCGCTTCTCAATGCGGCATGTAATCGATGATCCTCTTCACGAGACTCCGTGCGACATCGGCAAGCTCGGGCTTGATGACCCGGTACTGATCGATGGCGAGGTCGCCCGCTTTCCACACGATCGCCGCTGAACCGGCGTCGATGAGACGCATCCCCAAACCCACCTTGGCAAACTTGTCGTCCTTCTCCCGCGCGTAATTCCACATGTCCACGTTCACGGCCAGCAGGGCATCGGCGCCCGACAGGTCGGCGATCCGCCTGGAGGCTTCGGGATCGGAGAAGCTCAGGCTGTTGAGTTTTGCCGTGTAGGCCGTCACGGCCGTGCGCAATTCCGCGTTCTCGGCCATCCGCTTCGCCAATGCCGATCCGGCAATCACCTCCGTGAACCAGCCGCGATCGGTGAGGACCGTCCCCACGATCTCTTCAACCACTCCGCGCGCCTCCCCATAGGCCGCAACATCCGCCGGAAGCACCAGGACCTTCTTGGGATGAAAGTCCTTGGCCCCGGGACTCGACTGGGAATAGCGCAATTCCGCGCAGGCAGCCAGAAGAAACACCAACACGAAGGCAAGCCACGGCTTCCCGAATTTTGCCGGCATGGCAGGCTCCTTCCCTTACCTTTGCACCGTGATGAAACCCGGCAAAACAAGCCAGACGAGGCAACTGAACCCCGCGATAATATAAACGGTTTCCAGAAGCCCCTCCAGCACGGCGCCGGAAAGTTCCGACCTTCTATCACAAAGATCCAAACAAATCCACAGGTAAAAGACGCAGGCAGTCAGGGTGAATGCGACCGATGAGGTCCACCCGAGCGGATAGGCGCAGACCAGGAGAACGAGCAGCAATGCGATCAGGACTTTCAGCAGGGTCTGCGTCCTTTCCTTGCCGATCACGACCGGAAGCGTCTCCTTCCCTAGGAAGCGGTCCTTCTGGATGTCGACGACGTCCGACAGGGCCGAACGGGTGAACACCAGTCCGCCGACGAACAGAAACGAGACGATGACCGACGGCTGCAGATAGGGCTCATTGTCGAGCACCGGCAGCAGGGCCGTCGATGCCGCCCAGGCTACGGCCATGGAGATGTTCTTGGAGCCCGGCAGATCCTTGAGGCTGCGGAACCGCCACCCTTCGGGCAGGAGATTCACGTTGTACAGCCCTCCCGCGGCGGACATGAACAGCAGCAGCAAGAAGGTCTGCGGGCCGTCGAGGTATGCGAGGACAAGGGCGACAAAGAGGGCCGAGGCGCACAGGGCGATGAAGAGCGGCTCCTGGCGCGGATAGGCGTCTTCGCGGAAAGAGCCGATCCGCCAGCTCGATCGCCGATCGGTCAGACGGTTCAAGGTATGCATCGCATAGACGTAAAGGGCGGCGATCAGGACATGCAGGAGAAGGACGTGCCTCCCCTGAAGAAGGGAGCAGCTCGCGGACAGACATCCGGCGCCGAGGGCCGAGTAGATGTCCGTTCTCACGAGAAAATCCCAGAAGTCGAGGAGGTGGCGGTAGGGGCCGCGGCTCTTGCCCTGCCGCTGAACGAGCATCGAGACGACGCGGTCGATGGTCCAGTTGGGCGTCGACGCCCCCGCCGATACGCCGATCCGGTCGAAACGGTCGACGTCAATTCCCTCGATCTCCTCCACCGTCTCGACGTGGAAGGTAGGCTTTCCTTCAAGCTTCGACAGTGTGGCAAGGCGGCGGGTGTTGGCGCTGTTCCTGCCGCCCACGACGAACATGGCGTCCATCTCCCCGGCCAGCTCCTTCACCTCCGCCTGGCGCCTCTCCGTCGAATCGCAGATCGTGTCGAAGACGACGGCGTCGGGAAAGCGCTCCCGGATCCTCCCGACCATCCGACGGTACCCCTCCACGTCCTGGGTCGTCTGGGCCACGACGCAGACCTTCCGCAGGTCGGGCAGGCGGTCGACCGCGGCGAGATCACCGATCACAATGCCGCGGTCTCCGGCGAAGCCGAGGAGTCCGTTGACCTCGGGGTGCTCCGCATCGCCGAGGATGAGGATCTCGTACCCCTGGGATGCATGCTTCCGGATGATCTTCTGGACGTGGGCCACGCGGGGGCACGTGGCATCGACGACGCGGATGCCCAGTTTCCCGACCTTGCTCATTTCCGCGGGGGAGATCCCGTGCGCACGGATGATGAGGAGGGCCGTCTTGTCCGTGGAATCGATCTCAGCGAGTGACCGGATCGGCACGATGCCGCGGTTCCGCAGCAATTCGACCGTCTGGGGATTGTGAATCAGCGGGCCGTAGGTGTAGATGGTCTGGCGCCTTCTCTTCTGGGCGAGATCGAGGACGATGTCCACGGCCCTGCGCACGCCCATGCAGAATCCCGCTGTCTTGGCCAGCTTCACGCTCATCCGTTCCGGCCTTCTCCTTTTTTCGCGTAAACGAAGAATTCCCGGTTCCCCGCGGGGCCGCAGACGGGCGACTCGCAGGTCCCCAGGACCTCCAGCCCCGCCTCGCGGCAGAACTGTTCGATGCCCCGCAGGGCCGCTTCCTGCTTTTCAGGGTCGCGAACGACGCCTCCCTTGCCCACATCGCCCTTTGCGACTTCGAACTGCGGCTTGACGAGCATCAGCAGCAGCGTCTCCCTGTGCAGAAGGCCCAGGACGGCCGGCAGGACCCGGCGGAGCGATATGAAGGACACGTCGATCGTCACGAGGTCGACGTCTTCCTCCAGGAGGCTGCCGTCGAAGCGGCGGATGTTGGTGCGCTCGACGGGCACAACCCGGTCATCCTGCCGCAGTTTCCAGGCCAGCTGTCCGTAACCGACATCGACGGCGTAGACCCTGGAGACCCCTTCCTGCAGGAGGCAATCGGTGAAGCCGCCCGTCGAAGCCCCCACATCGAGGGCGATCCGGCCGCGGACCTCCAGCCCGAAGGCATCCAGGGCCCCCTTGAGCTTCACCCCTCCCCGGCTGACGTAGGGATGATCCTGCCCCCGCAGGCGGACCGCCGCCCCCGGTGCGACAAGCGTCCCCGCCTTGTCGACGGGCGTCCCATCGATCAGGACGTCCCCCGAAAGGACCAGAGATTGCGCGATCTCCGGCGTCGCCGCGAGGCCGCGCTCCACCAGCAGTCTGTCTAAACGGATTTTCGCCGGCTTTCCGCCCATGACGACCCCAGGAGATCGCGGGCGGCGCGCAGGATGCCCTCCTCGTCGATCCCGTAGATGCTGCGCAGTTCCTTTTGCGTGGCGTGTTCGGCGAATTCGTCCCGGATGCCGAGGCGCTTGACGGCGATGTCCCGCAGGCCTGCGCGTTCGAACAGCTCGAGGACCGCGCTCCCGAAACCGCCCATGAGGGCGTTTTCTTCGACGGTGATCACCCGGCGGGCGGAGGCGGCGGTATCGCACAGCAATTCCTCGTCCAGGGGCTTGACGAAACGCGCATTGACGACCCGGACCGCCGCACCCTCCCGGCGCAGCCTGCGCGCGGCGGACAGGGCGGTATACACGGACGGGCCGACAGCGAAGATCGCCAGATCCTTCCCCTCCAGCAGGACTTCGCCGCGACCCAGTTCGAGGGAGCGGGGCGTGCCGTCCAGGGCGGTCCCCACCCCGGCGCCCCGGGGATAACGGACCGCAGCGGGCAGGCCGCAGAAAACGGCGGTCCTGAGCATATGCCGCAGTTCGTTCTCGTCCTTGGGAGCCATCACCACCAGGTTCGGGACGGTGCGCAGGAAGGACAGGTCGAACGCGCCGTGATGGGTGGGGCCGTCGGCGCCGACGAATCCCGCCCGGTCCAGTGCGAGGACGATCGGAAGTTTCTGGAGGCAGACGTCATGGATGATTTGGTCGTAGGCGCGCTGCAGGAACGTGGAATAGATGGCGACGACGGGGATCATGCCTTCCGCGGCGAGGCCGGCGGCGAAGGTGACCGCATGCTGTTCGGCAATGCCCACGTCGTAGAAACGCCCGGGGAATTCCCTTGCGAAGGCGTCCAGTCCCGTCCCTTCGCACATGGCGGCCGTGACGGCGATGATCCGCGGGTCCTGCCGCGCCAGCTCGACGATGGTGCGGCCGAAGACCTTCGTGTAGCTCGGCGGCTGCGGCGCCGCGCTCGCGGAAAGCGTCTCCCCCGTCTCGACATCGAAGGGGGCGATCCCGTGGAAGCGGAGAGGGTCCGCCTCGGAGAATGGGTATCCCTTGCCCTTCTTCGTGACGACGTGGACCAGCACGGGCGAGTGCAGTTCCCTGACGTTCTTCAAGTTCTTGATCAGGTTGTCGATCCGGTGCCCCTCGAGCGGTCCCACGTACATGAAACCGAGTTCCTCGAAGATGGCGCCGGGGATCACCAGATTCTTCAGGGACTCTTCCATCTGCTGGGTGAATTTCATGACCTGTTCGCCGATCGCGGGGATGGACCTGAGGAACCCCTTGATCTCGCGCCGCACCTTGGTCACCGTATGGCCCGTCAGCACGCGGTTCAGATAGGATGACAGTGCGCCGACGTTGGGCGAGATGGACATCTCGTTGTCGTTGAGGATGATGATCAGGTCTTTCTTCCGGTCGCCGACCCAGTTGAGGGCCTCGAAGGACATGCCCGACGTCAGGGAGCCGTCGCCGATGACGGCGATGATCTTGTACCGTTCCCCGAGAAGACAGCGGGCCTCGGCCAGCCCGCTTGCCGCCGAGATCGATGTGCCGCTGTGGCCGACGCCGAAAACGTCGTAGATGCTCTCTGCCCGGCGCGGGAAGCCGCTCAGCCCCCCCTTCTTGCGCAGGGTATGGAAGCGGTCCTTCCGGCCGGTGATCAGCTTGTGCGCATAGGCCTGGTGGCCGACATCCCAGATCAGCTTGTCCGTCGGCGTATCGAAGACGTAGTGGAGGGCGAGCGTCAGTTCCACCGTCCCCAGCGACGAGGCCAGATGGCCGCCGCAACGCGAAACGGTGCCGATGATCTCCTCACGGATTTCCGCGGCAAGGCGATCGAGGGAAGCGATGTCCAGCTTCCGCAGATCCTCCGGCTCCCGGATGCCGTCAAGGACGCGTCTCCGTGAAGCAGAATTGTCCCGATCCTTCTCGTTCATAACTGCATGGCGGGAGAAACCCCTTCCCGCGTGCTCACGATCTTCTTTCCAAGGTGTATCTGGCAATCTTCCGCAGAGGCTCCGCCCGGTCACCGAACTCCGCCAGACCGTCGACGGCCGCATCCACCAGCTCCCGCGCCCTGTCTCTGGCCGCATCGAGACCCAGAAGACCGGGATAGGTCATCTTCCGCCGGCAGGCGTCGCTGCCCGTGTTCTTCCCCAGGAGCCCCGGGTCCCCTTCCACATTCAGGATGTCGTCGGCGATCTGGAAGGCCAGGCCGACGCGGCCGCCATAGGACGCGAGGGCGGCGACCTGTGCATCCCCGGCGCCTGCAAGGACGGCGCCGAGCCTCACCGAGGCGACGATCATCGCGCCGGTCTTGCGGCTGTGGATGTATTCGAGCGTGTCCGCATCGGCCGGCTTCCCCTCGGAAAGGACGTCGACGACCTGGCCGCCCACCATCCCCGAAAACCCGGCGGCCTCGGCGACGATCTGCACGGCCGCGACGACGGACCGCTCGGGGACATGCGCCGCCAATTCCCGGCCCGCCAGGAGATGAAACGCCTCCGTGAGCAGGGCATCCCCCGCCAGGATCGCGATGTTCTCGCCGAAAACTTTGTGGCACGTCGGCTTCCCCCGGCGGAAATCATCGTCATCCATGGCCGGGAGATCGTCGTGGATGAGCGAATAGGTATGGATCATCTCCAGGGCGCAGGCTGCCGGCAGAACGAGATCGGCCGACCCTCCGACCGCCTCGGCCGCGGCCATGCAGAGGACGGGCCGCAGCCGCTTCCCGCCGGCAAAGAGGCTGTACCGCATCGCCTGGAAGATGACCGGCGGGAAGAAATCCTCCGTCGGCAGGCATTGGTCCAGGGCCTCGTCGACCCGCTGCTTCCGTTCGGCAAGGTAGGTCCTCAGGAAGTGATCCGCCTCAGTCCTCACTGTTTTCCTCCCGATAGGGCTTCGCGACCGTTTCTCCCTCTTCCTGCAGAAGAAGCTCCACGCGCCGCTGCGCTTCGTCCAGTTTGCGGGAACAGACCCGGACCAGGCGGATCCCCTCCTCGAAAGACTTCAGCGAATCTTCGAGGCTCAGGTCCCCGCTTTCCATCTTTTTGACGATCTCTTCGAGTTTCGCCAGTGCGTCTTCAAATTTCTCCTTGGCCATGATCCGACTCCTCGTAGAGTTCTTTCACGGTCGCCCGCAGTCCGCCGGAGGCAAGCTTCATGTCCACGTCCTCCCCGCAGCGGGCATCGGCCGGCCGCCGCACGATCCGCCCGCCGGGGACCGTCCGTACGATGGCGTATCCCCGGTTCAGGACAGCCAGGGGGCTCAGCGACTGCAGGAGCGCCGTCAACCCGTCCGCCGTGTTCCTGTTCCGTTCGACGAAGCGAAGGATCTCGCTTACCATATTCTTTTTCCGCTGCTCAAGGGCGATCCGCCCTTCCCCGATGCGCCCCGCGGGATGCCGGTAACGGAGGCGAAGCCCGGCCTCTCCCAGATTCCGCCGCGCCGCCTCGACGCAGCGCCCGGCCAGTTGACGGATCCGCTCCAGGGATCCGTCGAGGTCCATGCGGATTTCGGCGATCCGCCGCTTGGGATCCCGGAGGCGTTGGCGTGAGGAATCGAGACGATCGGCGAAGGTCTGCCGGCGGCCCCGCTCGGCAAGGACCAGGCGGCGGCGAAGCGTCTTCAGGAGGCCCGCAAGTTCCGTGCGCGACGGCACGGCGAGTTCAGCCGCGGCCGAAGGCGTCGGCGCCCGGAGATCGGCGACAAAATCGGCGATCGTGAAATCGGTCTCGTGCCCGACGGCCGAGATCACCGGGACGGGACAGGCAAAGATCGCGCGCGCCACGGCCTCGTCGTTGAATGGCGCCAGGTCCTCGAGGGATCCCCCGCCCCGGGCCACGATGATCACGTCGATGCTTTCCATCGACTGGAGAAGGCGCAGCGCCGCCGCGATTTCCCGCGGCGCCTCCGGCCCCTGGACGCGCACAGGCGCAACCAGGATATTGACGGACGAGAAACGCCTGCGTGTCACCGTGAGGATGTCCCGAATCACGGCCCCCGTCGGCGACGTGACGACACCGATCCTGGCCGGCAGGAAGGGAATCGGCTTCTTCTTTTCGGCGTCGAAGAGACCTTCGGCGGCAAGCCGCGCCTTGAGCTGTTCGAAGGCTTTTTGCAGCGCGCCGAGCCCCTGGGGCTCGACCTTCTCGACAATCAGCTGGTACTCCCCCCGCGCCTGGTAAACCCCCAGCCTCCCGCGGCAGACGATCCGCATACCCTCTTCGAGTTCGAAGGCCTGAAGCTGCGCGGAACCCACCTGCCGGAAGGGGGGGAAGTGCGACCGGAACAGGACGGCGCGGATGGCGCTCTTGTCGTCCTTGAGCGTGAAATAGATGTGGCCCGACCCCGGACGGCGGAGATTCGAGACCTCGCCTTCCACCTGCAGGACATCGAACCACGATTCCAGGAGATCGCGGATTCTTTCCGTAAGTTCGGTAACGCTTAGAATTTCTTTCATAATCGATTTCTTACCCTGCGGACTACCAGATATCGACCCCGCTGACAAGGAGGTTTTTGCCCGGCGTTTCCCCCGATTCGTTGACAATTGCGGGACGGTGGGCTAAGGAAATCGCATCGAATTTCGAAAGGTGCACCGACATGAAAAAGAAGGATTTTCTGAACCATCCCGTGGAACACATCGACATCGCCTCCTTCGACGCCGTGCCGATCGTGGAGGCGATGAAGGACATGTCGTTCACCGCGCGGGATCTGGCCAAGGCCGCGGACCTCTACGACAGAATGGTCGCCGATCCCCGCTGCTCGGTGATCCTGACGGTCGCCGGCAGCACCGGAGCGGCCGGCTGCATGAAAATCTACGCGGATCTCGTCCGCTGCAACATGGTGGATGCCGTCGTGGCCACGGGTGCATCGATCGTGGACATGGATTTCTTCGAAGCCCTTGGATTCCGCCACTACCAGGGGACGCCGCATGTGGACGACCGGGTCCTCCGGAAGCTGTACATCGACCGGATCTACGACACCTACATCGACGAAGAGGAGCTCCAGGCCTGCGACCGCACCGTGATGGCGATCGCCGATGCGCTCCCGCCGCGGCCCCATTCCTCCCGGGAGTTCATCCGGGAAATGGGACGCTACCTCGTCGGCAAGGCCCGCAAGCCGGGCTCCCTTGTGCAGACCGCTTTCGAGTGCGATGTCCCCATCTTCTGCCCCGCCTTCTCCGACAGCAGTGCGGGCTTCGGTCTTGTCCTCCATCAGGAGAAACACCCGCGGAAGCACCTGAGCATCGATTCCGTAAAGGATTTCCGTGAACTGACGGCGGTCAAGATCGCCGCCCGGACGACGGGTCTTCTGATGATCGGTGGAGGCGTGCCCAAGAATTTCGCCCAGGATACGGTGGTCTGCGCGGAGATCCTCGGCAAGAACGTCCCCATGCACAAGTACGCCGTCCAGATCACGGTAGCGGACGTCCGCGACGGCGCCTGCTCCAGTTCGACGCTCCGGGAGGCCAATTCCTGGGGAAAGGTGGACATGTCCTGCGAGCAGATGGTCTACGCGGAAGCTACGTCGGTCCTTCCCCTGATCGCCAGCTACGTTTACCACCGGAACACTTGGAAGAAGAGGAAGCCGCGGCGCTTCGCGACGCTTTTCAAGGATTAGGGCGGGAGAATGCGCGAACACCGGCATCAGAAAGCCGGATTCCGTTCTGATCTTGAGGCGGGAAAGCGGCCGGCTATTTCTTCTTTCTCTTCAGTACCGAGAGGATGATGGGTGTCAAGACAATCGCCAGGAAGACGAGCAGAAACAAACCTTCTTTCCAATCCGACACGTAGTTCACCTTCCCCGGGACGATCCCGGAAACATCTCGGCCAGTTGGGTATCTCCGCCGTCGAGAATCCCGCCGCGGATGCCGGCATCACCGCGGGCGGATGCAGGCGTCGCGTCCTGTCCCCGGGCACCGGCCTGCCGAATTCCCTGCAGACTGCATCGCCGCCGTACGCGGCGTCGCGGTTGCCTGTCCGATCAGCCCCCGAAGTACTTGGCTGGCGCGAGGTAGAGTCCAAGGCGGATCGTGAATATCACAACCCGACCGTCCTTGATCAAATGCCTCCCGACCGTCCTCATGTCGATCCTCATGCGACGATTCGGGGGCGCGACGCGGCTACCCAAGCTTATTGACAACCATTTTGTAGATCAGGAAAACCAGGAACAGGAATCCCGCCAGACCGATGATCCGATTGATCCACCTCTTTGTCGGCGACAATTCGGGGCTTTCCTCTTTCGACTGTGCGCCCTTTCCTTCTTCTGCCATGATATCCCCCTTCATCGAAAGATGAGCATGTTGCCGTTAACCCACAAATATACAAGTTAACGTTAACTCACCTCTAGACGACTTTTCGTTCCCTTGTCAAGATGTTTTTTTCAGGAACCATGCGGGCGGAACGAGAGAAAGAAGCGAATGCCGCCGCAAGGTATCACGAAGCACTTCAATCGCATTTACAAATGTCTCCGGGACTTCCGGCGGATCGCGGGCCCGGCCCTCTGCGTGTGATCGCCCGCTTGCCAGGCGCCGACTTTTCGGATGGCTTCCATCGGGAAACGGCTCACCGGGCAGTGGATTCTCACAGGAAACCCTTCGGGCCCGGCAGGTGTCGGACCGCTTCGCGGTCGGAGGGAGGGATGTAAGCGCCGTCTATCTCATTGAATGGAAAGGATGATCCTACCGAATGCCCGGAGTGGCCTTTACGCCCGGCCTGGTGGCGTCATCCCGGCCGATGAGCGGGACATCCACCGGGACTGACCATATCTACGATGTGAAGGACAACGGCGTCGGCTTCGACACGGGATATCACGACAAGCTCTTCGGCGTTTTTCAGCGGCTCCGCAGCGACTGCGAAGGAACGGGCACGGGGCTTGCCATCGTCAGGCAGATCACCACCCGCCACGACGGCAGGTCTGGCGCGAGGGGAAGGAGGCCGAGGGAGCTACTTTCTATTCTTCACTTCCCAGGAAGGGCCCGCCGCCACGACCGTAGGAGCGGCCGTGGGAGCGTCATTCCGGTCTCCACCGCTTCCGTGACAACCGTCCTCTCCCTCCGGGGAGTGTGAGACAACCAACCCCTTCGCCGCGTTTGCCTTCCGCCCGTATCCGACCGCCCTGCTTGCAGACCATCCGTGGGGCGAACCGTGTCCACCGTGTCCGCATGGCGAACAGGTCCTCGTCCGACCACCGGCCGCGGATGGCTAAGGTTCTGCCTGCCGCATCAATTGCTCCCGCGTCTCCGTCCCTTCATCGGGGCGTGCCGTTCCGAATGCACCGACTCATCGACGCACCCGCATTCGCATTTGCAGCTGTCCGCACAGGGCTCGCAGCAGTAGACGACGCGCCCCCTCCTGAAACCTCCATCACGGACATAACAGCCGCAATTGGGGCATGCCTGATCTGCCGCTTCAGTCTTCTTCATGAAAAGCCCTCCTGATCTTGAAAGGAACCGTCCTTCACTTCTATTACGAGTCGCCCGGGACATCAATTGGCCGATCCCTGATCTCGGCCTCCGAAATTGCTTAGAGACCGGACTGCAGCGGATCGCCCGCGCTTCTCAAGAGAGGAGGCGACGAAGGTCCGTGCTCGGATTTTTTCGGATACCCGCGACTTCAGTTCAAGGTGGCTTCTAGGGATGCTGATGATCAGCGTTGAGATGGAATTGCTTCGCGCGAAAAAGCGTCAGGCAGGCCTTGACGACTTTCTCGTCGTAGAGGACTCCTTTTTGCGCGTCGATTTCGTGCAGTGCGGCCTCGATCCCACGCGACGGCCGATAAGGACGATGCGAAGCGATCGCCTCCACGACGTCCGCCACCGCGAGGATCCGCGCCTCCACGAGAATCGCTTCCCCCTTCAGGCCCCGCGGATATCCGGACCCGTCCATCCTCTCGTGATGCTGATAGATGATCTCCGCGATGGGCCAGGGGAATTCGATGTCCTTGAGAATATTGTAAGCCGTGACCGGGTGATTCCTGATGAGGCCGAATTCCGGTTCCGAGAGGTTCGATGGCTTGCTCAGGATCTCCACCGGCACGGAGATCTTGCCGATGTCGTGGATGGCGCCCGCCGTACGTATGGCCTCGATGCTGTCCTGGGGCAATTCCATCTCTTTCGCGATGCTTCGCGCGAGATTCGCCACGCGGCGCTGATGGCCCGATGTATAGGGGTCCCTCGCCTCAGTCATGGACGACGTCGCCTGGATGACGGCGTTCATGGCATTCCGGAGTTTCTCGAAACTCTGGAGGACTTCATTTTCCTTCTGCATGCGTTCGCTGATGTCGCGGATCGCGGCGATGTGGACGAACCGGTTGTTGCGCATCAGATGCCGGGCGGCGATCTCGCAGGGAAAAACGGTCCCGTCTTTCTTCCTGTGGTATCTCAACGGCACGCAGTCCTTGTGTTTCAACGTCGCTTCCCGCGTTCTCGCCGGTTCCGCGGAAAGTTCGGTGTGTCTCATCTTCAGGAGCTCTTCGCGGCTGTATCCGTAGAGCGTCGACGCCGAATCATTCACTTCCAGGATGACGCCGGTCTCGTTGTCGATGAGAAAGATCGCATCGGATTCCATGTTGAAGAGCTGCCGGTATTTTTCTTCGCTGTCCCTCAGGGCGTCCATCGCTCCCTTCAATCTCGTGATGTCCCTGGCGATACCGTAAACGCCGTAGGCCCTGCCGTTGACGATCATCGGAATATTGGTGACCTGGACGTGGAAGGGAGCCCCGTCCTTCTTTCGGCATTCGATTTCGTATGTCTGCGGCTCGCCGCGCCATGCCTTGCGAAAATGCTCCCGTGTCCTCTCTCGATCGTGGGGGGCGATGAGGCGGTCAAAGGTCATCATGCGAAGCTCCGGCATCGAATATCCGGTCAGGGACATGGTCCGCGTATTGGCGGTCATGAATCTTCCGTCGGTGTCGAAGCAGTAGACCGCATCGGGGCTGTAATCGAAGAGGGAACGAAACCTCTGGTCGCTTTCACTCAGGGCCTGCTCGACTTCCTGCCGAGACGCGACGTCGACGAAATTCACGAACAAATAGCGTTTCCCGCCCAGGGTGCAGGGCATGACGGACTTGAAGATCTTTCGCCCATCCCGGGACACCAGCGTCCCGCCGCGTGGCTCTTCTTCGGTCTGCTCTCCGTCCGTGCTTGCCTGTGGAACCTGTGCGCAGGGAAAGATGAGATCCCGGCAGATTTTTTCGAGGCCCTGCGCACCCCCTCCGATGCCGAAGAGGTCGATGGCCGCTTCGTTGGCCTGTATGATGGCGCCGGTTTGCCCGTCGACAAGGACCAGACCCGCGCGGATCCCGTTCCAGTTGGCTTCTCGAGAGGCCAATCTCTCGTCTGCGTTTTTCTTCTGCTGCTCGTCCCGTTTCACCTCGTCAACCACGCGTCGCGAGCCTCCTACGGTCAAATCAGCCACAGAATGCCACAGAATTTACACAAGTCGCACGAAGATGTCGACCATTTCTTCAGGGAGCGCCCGCGCGAAGATCCCGGTGTCATGATGCGGCGGGACCTTGGACGCTTCCTGCCCTCAGGAAATGTGAATGGCCCTTGGCATGCGGCCATGCAGGATCAGAAACTGCGCTGCGCCGCGCCGCGCTGCCGCCCTTCTGTTCCCTCTGTTTGCGGTCAAATAATTTTATGTCAACGTTTTCAATTTGTTATATGCATCGCTTGCATCCGAAGCGTAAGAAAAGAGCCTCGTCTTGAAGTGTCGTCCCGGCAGGCCCGTCTGCCTTTTTGTGCCGTCACAGTGGGTATTTGGCGTGTCGCTTTTCTTCCTCCTCCCGATGGACTGTGGCTATGGCTTTATGTTGTCATGCGGGATGTGAAGCTCCACCATCATGAAGGCTTACGAGCCTGGAAAGAGGAGGTAAGGGTTATGAGGTCGCTGGGGAAAATTTACACGATTCCTGCCGTTGCCGTCATCGTGATCTTCATTGCTGCTTTCATAGCCAATTCGGAGGGAAGCGAAAAAGGCCAGATTGCCTATCCGAAAGGATACAGGCATTGGACACACGTCAAATCCATGGTGATCCAGCAGGGGCACGCCTTGTACGATTCTTTCGGCGGCATCCATCACATCTATGCAAACGAAAAGGCGTTGAAGGCGATGAAAGAGAACAGGACCTACCCCGACGGATCGATATTCATTTTCGATCTCCTTGAGGCGAAGGCCGAGGACAACGCCATTGTAGAGGGATCGCGCAAAGTGCTGGGCGTCATGCACAAGGACGCAAGGAAATATTCCGCAACAGGCGGCTGGGGTTTTGAGGGATTCAAGGGAGACAGCCGGGAACGAGTGGTCACCGATCCGGTGAAATCCTGTTTCCATTGTCATGAAGCCCATAAAGATAGCGACTACGTTTTCAGCAAGTACCGGCGGTGACGGGGTAGGGGCTCTGGAAAGGCCGGCTCATGTCTGAAACCGAAAGCGGGATTGCCGACGCCAGGGCTTGGATGGCGCGAGCGATCCCGGATCTGCAGGGCAGGGATCGAGGCTCTGCCACGCGGTTCATCGTTGCCGCACATAAGCATAGGGCGTTCGTTCTGTGCGCATGTTCACAGACAACGCGTAGTATCGTTAACATATCGAAGAATTGTGTTTGACTCGGGTACGTTCCGGAGGGTAGCTTCTGGAAAAGTTCACCGCTGTTCACGTCACAACAACGGGAAAGGGAAACCGTGAGCGGTTCTGCCTGTCGGCCGGTCGAGCTCGTCGGCACTATCAAAACTCTGGGATTCTTATCCAGTTCTCCGGCGGTAGGTTCATATTTCCGTTTCATGCTGCTGGATTCCGGCGGTAGATTGTTTCCTTTGCAGTACTCTGCGAAGAATCATGAACTGGCAAGGGAGATGCATAGTTCCCTGATATCGGATACGCAGGTGAGAGTCCTGATTGAAGGCCCGGTTCAGGACAACAGGAACTGCTACGACGTCATCGAGATCGTTCATGCGCCTGGCGAAGAAAGGACGGACTGATTTTTCCTCTGTCCGTGGGTTCGTCCGACGCCGTCCCCCGGTCCCTCCCGGATCATTCCCCCACCGTTGTCTCATCTTCAAGCGTTCTCCCGGGGCATCACTCATTCGGACGCTCATTCTTGAGGAACGCACAGGCTTGCCTTTGACAGAATCGCACTCCTTCCGGCACCTCCCGTTCTTTCGCCTCTTCCGGACAACAACCTAAGGATTTTGGCCGGCGACTTTAAGGTTTTCACGGATAGAAACAACCATAGATCAAGGTTATAGATTTTTCATCAAATTTACCTCTCTGAAATCCAGGAGATCAGCCGGGAGGAATCTATGGGACAATTCGGATATGTGAAATGCCCGCGATGCCGACATAACATGACACGCGAGACGTTCTATGGCGACGCCGATCAATTTTCCGGATGGAGATGCATCACATGTGGGGAGATCATCGATCGTGTCATCATCAACAATCGGCAGATGACGAAAACTTGGACAGTCGCGGGTCCGTTTCAGTCCCGAGAAGAGAATCCTGGCAGCAAGTTCTCTTTTTTTGAACAGCGGTTGAAGCAACTAATGCGGGAGCAGAAGACTGTTTCCTAGCCGCTATCAAGAACATCATCGGCCTGCGGCGTTCCTCCAACTGAGTATTCCAGCATCATCGATTCGAGAGGCGTCGGCTCCGCGAGGGTGGTGAGCCGAAAAACCCGAATTCAGGGTGGGCCTTCGGATAACATCAGGATTGTAGAGACTCAAGAATTCATCTTCCGTCAATCCGGAATATTTTATGAGCTTTTTGATTAACCCATATTTAATGGGCTTGCCTTTATGGACGGGGATAGACAGGACATAGGGGGAGGACTCTTTTGAGAGAATAACGTGACTTCCCCCTCCCTTCTTTCGCGTTGTCCAGCCGGCTCGCTCAAAGGCCCTGATAACACGATCCGGCTTCAGATCGTGCAGGCCGCTCATGAATTACTTGCCGCTTTCTGTTTTTCGGACAAGACCTCGATGCATCCCTTTATGGCATCCTTGATCATGTCTATTGTCTCCTCGACAGTATCGCCCTGAGAAACACACCCGGGAATGTCGGGGCATTCAACCCAGTATCCGCCGCTTTCTGTATCGGGATGGATCAAGACTCTATATTTCTTCCCCATGACGGCAACCTTCTTTTCTTTCGTGGTGTGAAGTTTCTTCACTTCTCCCTTTAACTCTTCAATTAATTCACCCAGCGCGACCAAGAAGACCACCTGACCTTGATTGACTGCGTCGATAACATCGTTTGTATTTTTCGGAATGATAAAGACCGTTTCCCCATCTGTCAGGAACTTAATATCGGCCAAAGGTCTTTCTATGTCGGGCATATTCTTCTTCAAAAACCATAGGGCTTTCTTTAATTTCTGAAGGCTGATACCCCCATCCAGTATTGCCTTGGCCACGCGAAATTGAATCAGGTCGTTAAAGGAATACAGCCGCGTACTGCCTTTTCCAGAAGCCTCCTGAACAGATGGCTTTATGAGGTCTGTGCGATCCCAACTATCGATTTGCCTCGCCGACAGGCCCGTGATCTTGGACACCGCTTTCGTGTTGAAATTAAAATTCATGGCATTACCTCCCAATATTTATAAATACATCAATGTACTTATAAATACCCTCCCGCGTACAAATGTCAAGAATTATTTACAGAGTGCTGAGGTGACGGGGTTTTACTCCCTCGCCTCCTGTATCTGCTTTACCCGATCTATCCCAGTGGGATGCTGATCCCACAAGCCCCCGCCTTCAGAATCCCGGAGGAACCCATCCATAACCTTTAGAACATCGTCCTTTGTCATGCCCATGCACAGGCACGCCCGGTATGCCTCAAGGTCCGCTTCAAGCTCCTTGGGCTTGCTGTAAGCCCCTTGTGTCGTGGGGTGAACGAGAGGACCAAGCACCCCGGCCCCGGGAATAAATGCATTGAGAACGAGCAAAACGCCCGTGGTAGCCGCCCTGACGTTCTTCTTGCCGGTAGCATGTCCAAGCCTTTGGTGGGCCACTTCGTGCGCCAGGACGAATTTCAGGGTGTTATCGTCGTATCGGAATAGGCCCTCCGTCAGGATGATCATCCCTTCCCCGTCGTACATGGCGTTCGGCGTCTGTGAAGGGGCAATACCGAGCGCCGTTCTGCTTGTCGGCGCAATGCACTTCACGACCTCGGCGTTGATCGCCAGGCCCCGATCCTTGATCGGCTGGGGAATGACGTACGCGCTTCTTTTCGGGGCACAGCCAGCCAGGGCAATGAGCAGGAAGACCATCACCAGCTTTTTGTTCATGGCGCGATGATCCTTTCCGGAGCAACCGCACTATCCGCTCACCTTCTTGAACGGTACAACCACGGCGCCAGCTTTCAAACCGTCCAGATAGTCAGCCCACTTCTGCATCATCTTCCGACGTTCGGAAAGATGGGTTGTACGATTATAGGCCCTCCCAAGAGGATCGGGGACTTTATGGGCAAGCTGGGCTTCGATGACATAGGGATTTAATTGCAGGACCTCATCGAGGATTGTCCTGGCCATCGCCCGAAACCCGTGGCCGGTCATGGTGTCCTTATCGAACCCCATCCGGCGAAGGGCCGCGTTGACGGCATTGTTGCTCATCGGCCTGGCGAACGTCCTTCCGGACGGAAAGACATATCGGCTCGCCCCGGTCAGCGCTTGCAACTCGGTCAGGATCTCCACGGCCTGGTGGGGCAAGGGGACGATATGCGCCTCCTTCGTCTTCATTTTCTCAGCGGGGATGCTCCAGACAGCCGAGTCAAGATCAATCTCCGACCATTCCGCATGCCTGAGCTCCCCAGGACGAACGAAAAGGAGCGGTGCGAGTCTCAAGGCACATTTGACTACAAAATGCCCCTGGTAGCCATCCAGAGCCCTTAAAAGGGGACCAACCTCTTTGGGATCCGTTATCGCGGCATGATGACCCTCTTTCGGTTGCGGCAGGGAGCCCCTCAAATCCGCGGCAGGGTCCCGCTCGGCCCTTCCTGTAGCGACAGCATACCGGAAAATTTGACCGAGTAGGCCCCTCACCCTATGGGCCGTTTCCAAGGTACCACGGCTTTCAATTCGCCTCAGCGCCGCCAGCAATTCAGGGGCTTTCAACTCTTTGATCGGACGTGCTCCTATCCACGGGAAAAGGTCACGGGTCATTGCACTGAAAAGCTTGGTTGCATGGCCGGAGGTCCACGTCGGGGTGAACTTCGTATGCCATTCACGGGCAATGACCTCGAAGGTTTCTGTTTCCTCCGTTTCCGCCTGTTTCTGGGCCTTCCGCAGGGCTGATGGGTCGATGCCGTGGACAACCTGCCTTCTGGCTTCATCGCGTCTCTGCCGGGCATCTAAAAGAGAAATTTCGGGATAGGCGCCAAGAGACAGGAGTTTTTCCTTGCCCTCGAAACGATACTTGAACCGCCACAGCTTCCCACCCGATGGAGTGATGAGAAGGTAAAGGCCCCCTCCATCAAACATGGCCACCGGCTTCCCCTTGGATTTTGCGGTTCGGACTTTCGTGCCAGAAAGAGGCGTGATCCTTTTGGGCATGGGCTTACCTCCTTTTGGGTGTACGGTAGATATACGGCCTTTGGGTTTGGTATATCCACCCCTGGAATCTATACCCAAAACCACAGGATTTCGCTGGATAGCATAGCACGTCGCTGGACAAACGACAACAAAAAACCCGCTATTTCTAACGGGTTTTTGTTCTTCTTTGGACTTCCTTGGATTATATTTTGGTGGAGATGAGGGGGATCGAACCCCTAGCCTCCGCATTGCGAACGCGGCGCTCTCCCAATTGAGCTACATCCCCACGCGTAGAATGGCAAGAACCGCTTGAAGGGGCCGAAGCATATATGATGCCTTGTCGGCCTGTCAAGTCCTTCTTCCGTCGCGGTGATGTATCAGACCTTGTGTCAGGGATAGAAGAAGGGGTATCTCCCACGGTTGCCAAGACCGATAACGAAAGGAGATACCCCATGGAACAAGTAGTCCGGAGTTTGTCACAAGGGTTTCGTATAATCAAGGAGATGGATTTATATGGAGATGAGGAGTCGGATTACCGGAGTTTAACAAGGGATACGTTGAGTAAGATTTTGGAAGGCCAGATGCGAGATCGGATAGACAAGCACCTGGCAGGGATGGCGAGTCGGGAAGAGGCGGATCGTCGGAACGGTTATTTCGGCCGTCACTTTCTGACGGAGTTGGGGGACTTATCGTTAAAGGTTCCCCGGACACGGACGACATCGGGTGTGGGAGTGATTCAGGCATACATTCGTCGAGCGGTGCAGGTGGATCGGATGATTTTGTCTTGTTTTGCGTTGGGGTTATCGACAAGGAAGGTGAGTCACGCTCTACTGCCGGTTTTGGGGGAAGCGGTAAGCGCGACGACGGTGAGCCGGGTGTCACGGATCCTGGATGTGGCTGTTTCGGCCTTTCACCGGCGGCCGATTCGTCGGTCTTATCGGTTTCTTTTCCTGGATGGAGTGGTGCTGAAGAGAAGGACGGGGATGGGATCAGTCAAGCGGGTGGTCCTGGTTGCCTTGGGCATGACCCCAGAAGGGAAGAAGGATGTCATCGACTTCACGATTGCCCACGGAGAGTCGCAAGCCGCTTGGGATGCCTTCTTGTCCGATCTGTACAAGAGGGGACTGAGGGCGGAAGGAATGGAGTTGATCGTGACTGATGGCGGCAAGGGGTTGCTGGCCGCCTTACCCTTCGTCTATCCGGGCATCCCTGTCCAACGCTGTTGGGCTCACAAAACCCGAAACGTCCTGAACCATATCCGAAAAGCGGATCAGAAAGCGGCCAAGAAGGACCTGGCTGCCGTCAGCAATGCCGAAGGAATCAGACAGGCACGAACCGCTCTGAAACACTTCGCCTCCAAATGGGGCAATCTCTACCCCAAGGCCCTCGCTTCCCTCAAGGAATGCGAAGAAGAACTCTTGGCCTTCTTCCAGATTCAAGACAGAAATCTCTGGAAGAAGATCCGAACCACCAATCTCATTGAACGGAGATTCTGCGAACTCCGAAGACGAACCAGGCCCATGGGCGTCTTCTCCGATAAAACCAGCATGGACAGAATCCTCTATGCTATCTTCGCCCATGAAAACTTTAAAAACAAAACCGGAGACCCCTTCCTCTTAAACCCGACACAAACATCTTGACGCTACCTTCCGTCGAGGGGCGGAGGCGCCGGCCCATGCGGAGAAGAGCCCGTTTCGCCTTGACAAAGCCGGCGGCCTTCCCCTATACTCCGGGCCGTTGATCGCGCAGGTTCCCGACAGAAATCGCAAAGCCCGTCTGCGGATCACGAGATCAGAACACACCGCACCAGTCCTGACAACAGACATCACCCGGGAGGATCCAGCATGGCAACCATCGACGCATTCTTCAAGCTGATGAACGAGCAGGGCGCATCGGACCTGCACCTCGTCTCCGGGCAGCAGCCGGCACTCCGGATCCGCGGCGAGATCGAACGCATCAAGTACGATACGCTGACCAACGACGGCCTCAAGGCGATGCTGTACGAAATCACTCCCGAGCACAAGATCAAGGTCTTCGAGGAGACCGGCGACGTCGATTTCGCCTACGAAATCCCGGGCCTCGCCCGTTACCGTGCGAATTTCTTCATGCAGAAATACGGCTGCGCGGCCGTCTTCCGCGAGATTCCCAGCAAGGTCCTGACGGCCCAGCAGCTGGGACTTCCCCAGGTCATCACGAAGCTGGCCTCGCTGCCCCGCGGCCTCGTCCTGGTCACGGGCCCCACGGGAAGCGGAAAGTCCACGACCCTCGCCGCGATCATCGACGAGGCGAACCGGACGCGCAAGGACCACATCATCACCATCGAAGACCCCATCGAATTCGTTCACCAGAGCCAGAGCTGCATCGTGAACCACCGGGAAGTCGGCCTCCACACCAAGGGCTTCAACGCGGCGCTGCGCGGCGCGCTCCGCGAAGACCCGGACATCATCCTCGTCGGCGAATTGCGCGACCTGGAGACCATCTCGCTCGCCGTCGAGGCCGCCTCGACGGGCCACCTCGTCTTCGGCACGCTCCACACGACGAGCGCGGCGAAGACCGTGGACCGCATCATCGAAGTCTTCCCCTCCAGCGAACAGATGCAGATCCGCTCGACGCTGGCCGACGGTCTCCGCGCCGTCATCGCCCAAGTGCTTTTCAAGCGCGCCGACAAGAAGGGGCGTTGCGCCGCACTGGAGATCCTGATCGCCAACTCGGCGGTCCGCAACCTGATCCGCGAATCCAAGACCTTCCAGATCCCTTCGATGATCCAGACGGGGAAAAAGTACGGCATGCAGCTCCTGGACGACGCGATCATGGACCTCGTCAACAAGGGCTGGGTCACCCCGGACGACGCCTATCTGAAAGCGAACGACAAGACGAAGTTCCGCCCGATGCTGAAGAACCCGCCGACGGATTTCACGGAGGCATAAGATCGATCCGGAATTCGTCTTCGCAGAGACTTTGCGCCAGGGGGATGCCCTATGAAAAAGCAGGAAATCGATTACATCCTCGGGAAGATGCTTGACTCCCACAAGAACGTATCGGACCTGAACATCACCGCGGGGAAGTCCTTCCAGGTGGAATCCTCGGGCCAGCTCACGAAGGTGGACCTGGAGCCGGTCTTCGAAAAGCTCACCCCCTTTCAGACGGAGGTCTTCGCGCTCAATCTCATCAACCAGGACCGTCGGCTGACGGAGATCCTGCTGCAGCAGGGCTCCTGCGACCTGGCCTACGAGCTGCCGGGCAAGGCCCGCTTCCGCGTCAACATCTTCTCCCAGCGGGGCCATTACTCCATCATCCTGCGCAAGCTGGAAACTCGGATCCCGACCTTCAAGGACATGAACCTCCCCGAGGCCTTTCAAAAGATGTCCGAAGAGAAGAACGGGATCATCCTCGTCACCGGCGCCACGGGAAGCGGCAAATCCACGTCGCTGGCGGCGCTTCTGAACGAGATCAACGAGAAGAAATCGGTCCACGTCGTCACCCTGGAGGACCCCGTCGAATTCGCCCACCCGCACAAGATGTCCACCTTCAACCAGCGCGAGATGGGAAGCGATTTCGACACCTTTGCGAGCGGCCTGCGGGCGGCCCTGCGCCAGGCCCCGAAGGTCATCCTCGTCGGCGAAATGCGCGACCGCGAGACCGTCGAGATCGGGCTTTCCGCGGCCGAAACGGGGCACCTCGTGCTGAGCACCCTGCATACCGTCGATGCCGGCCAGACCATCAACCGCATCCTCGGCATGTTCTCCACCGAGGAGGAAAAACAGATCCGCATCCGGCTTGCGGACACGGTCCGCTGGATCGTCTGCCAGCGCCTTCTCCCCAAGGTGGGCGGCGGCCGCGTCGCGGCCTTCGAGATCATGGGATCCAACCTCCGCGTGAAGGACACGATCCTCAACGGCGAATCCGAGGGAAAAACCTTTTACGAGATCATCCAGGCCGGCAAGGCCTTCGGCATGATCACCTTCGACGACTATATCGTCGAGCTCTACAAGCAGGGACTGATCACCGAAGAGACCGGCAAGGCCTATGCCTCCAACAAGGGCGTCGTCGGCCGCGGCATCGACTCCGTCAAGAGCGCCAAGGGCGAGGCCACGACGGTGCTGGGCAAACTCGAGGTGGACAAGGGTTACGGCAAGCCTGCAGCGGGCCAGAAGCCGCCTTGGCAGAAATAGACCGACCGGAAACAAGGGGGACCGGCAATGGGAGAGGGAAAGACCCTGATCAACGAGGTAGCGGCCGACGCCTACGATGCGTCGGAAAAGCCGTTCGATTTTCTTGCCGCCGGGGGCCTGACGGCCCTCCTGTGCGAAGCCGATCCGGCCCGGCGTCAGAAGCTCGCCGAGACGCTCAAGAAGCTGGACTACCATGTCACGGAGGCGGCGTCGGCCAGGGATGCGCTGAAGAAGATGCGCTTCCATGTCTACCACGTCGTCGTGCTGAACGAGACGTTCGACGCGCAGAACCCCGATGCGAACGACATCCTCGTCTACCTGCAGAGCCTCGGGATGTCGACGCGCAGGCAGATTTTTCTGGCGCTTCTCAGTGACCGCTTCCAGACCATGGACAACATGGCCGCCTTCAACAAGAGCGTCAACCTGATCGTCAACACGAAGAACATCGACGATGCGGAAAAGATCCTGAAGAACGGCATCGCAGAAAACGATGCCTTCTACCGGATCTACAAGGAGACGATGCAGAAGATGGGGAAGGTCTGATCGGACGATCGGACCGGTCCCGCAGAGGAAGAATCCCAGCGGCGGAGAGACCCTCCGCCGTTTTTTTGTGCGGGTTCGTCCGGCGGAAATCCCGCCGGTCTTCATTCCGCGGGCACCGGGAGACCTGCCCGGCGGCAGGAGGCCGACAGGCGGAGGCGGTAGAGGGAATTTCCCGGTTCCGCGCCGAGGGCCTGGCGGAACGCCCCGGCCGCCTCGGCGTCTTTTCCCAGAGACTCCAGCAGCAGCCCCAGACGATGGAAGAAGGCGCCGGCCGACGGGGGATGCATCGCCGCCGCCTTCCGGCATGCCTCCCAGGCTTCCGGGAGGCGCTCCCGGCGGGCCAGCGTCTCCGCAAGCGACACCAGATCAAGCGGTTCCGCGCCGATTTCCAGGCAGCGCCGGAAAGATTCCTCCGCTCCGGCGAGGTATCCGGCTTCGAGAAGCGCCTGTGCCTTGCGGCGCATGAAGGAAAGGGCGCCCTCCGGCTCGATCCGTTCGGCCTCGGCATAGGCGCCCTTTGCGCCCGGCAGGTCGGCGGAGGCGACCAGGGCCTGTCCCAGGAGGCTCCAGGCCTGCGCGTCATCGGGATCCAGGGCGAGAATGCGGCGGAAGACGCCGGCGGCCTCTTCCCCGCGGCCGGCACGGAGGTAGGCATCCCCCAACTCCGCCAGGAGCCCCGCGTCATCCGGCTGCGCCGCAGCCACCCGCTCACAGAGCCTCACGAGCCGCTCGTACTGTCTGAGCCCCTTGAAGATGCGGGCCAGCTCGTCGAAGGCGAATCCCGTAAACACGTTCCGGGACATCTCGCGCTCGAAGAGCTCCTCGAACGAACAGACCGCCTCTTCCGTCTCGCCGGCGTCGTAGTACGCCCACGCCAAGGCCAACCGGTGCGATTCGTCGTCCGGAAAGGACCGGACCAGCTCGCGGTAGATTGCGGCGGCCTCCCGGTATCGACCCTGGGCTGCCAACGCATCCGCGGAACTGCGCAGCGATTCGGCGTCCGGTTGCGGACCTGCCATGAACCCTCCGGTTGGTCTCTGATTTCTCAACAGGTGCTGCAAGACCCCCCGCAGGACCCGGCGGCTGCCAGGGCGGAGGTCAGGCGGAACCCCGAACCCGAGGGCGTGTGAACGAAATCGACGCCGATGGGCTTTGCCTGCTCAAGAAGATCCTTGCTGATGAGGAAAGTGATGCCTTTCTCTTCGAATACCTCGTCGTCCCCCTGCGGCTCATCCAGAGCCATTCCCAAGGAGGGACCCGATCAGCCGCCTTCGTTCAGGAAGATCCGTATCGACTTCGTTCCTTCCCTTCCCTTGAAGAACTCATCAAACATCTGCTTTGCCAGATCCGTTACTTCAATCATAATCATCCTTTCCGCCAGAATTCCGGCTCCGTTTCCGGCAGACCCGGCCCGGACGAGCCGGTCGTTGAAATGCAATCCTAACGTAACGACAATGCCGTTTTTGTCAACAGGAAAGTTCACCCTTTTCCGTTGACAGGTTCGCCCGTCCCCCTATAGAATTTCGCCGGAGCCCCGGAGCCATGGACAACGCCCATGTTCGGCGATCCCAGGGAGGAATCCGTCTCCGAGTCGCCGCATCGCACAGCACCAATTTCTCGCTGGGAAGGAGAATCCCGTGAAAGGCTCATCCTATTCCGACATCGCCGTCCGGTACTTTTCCAAGGCCGGCCCCAAGAACACGGCGGCCCTCTTCGAGGCCGTGGCACGCCGCGCCGGGGAACTGAACATCCGGACCGTCGTCCTTGCGACGACCAGCGGCAGAACCGCTTTCGAAGCCTTGGATCGCCTCGGCGAGGGGTTCGGCATCGTCGCGGTGACGCACGTCACCGGGTTTTCCGGACCCAACATCCAGGAGATGAGCGAGAAGGACCGTGGGGAACTGGAAAAGCGCGGGGTCCGAGTGCTCACCTGCCAGCATACCTTCGGCGGCATCGGACGCGCGGTCCGCAACAAACTCGGCACCTACCAGGTAGACGAGATCATCGCCTATGCGCTGCGCGTCTTCGGACAGGGCGTCAAGGTGGCCGTCGAAGTCGCCCTCATGGCCGCGGACGCCGGACTGGTCAGCGCCGGTGAAGACGTCATATCCGTCGGCGGCGCCGGCAAGGGGGCTGATTCGGCGATCGTCCTGCAGCCGGCGAACAGCTTTCATTTCTTCGATCTCAAAGTGAAAGAAATCATCTGCAAACCCGTTTCGTTCTGATTGCAGCGGGCGCGCCGCACGGAAGCGTCCGCCGGCAAACGTCTCCCGGGCACAAAGGAGCTCAACCATGGGGAAACGAACTGTAGCCTTCCTGATCGGCATCGCTGCGATGGGGATCGCATCCCTGCAGGCGGAGAATTTCACGCTTCGCGGCGACATGGGTTCCGCCATCCGCTACGAGCTCCAGGAACGGATCACCACCGGGGACGGCGTGCGGAAGCTCGTGCTGAGTTTCGTCGTCCCACAGAATTATTCCTCTCCCACCTACCGTCAGCAGATCCAGGATTTCGACCTCTCCTTCCGGCCATCGCCGCAGGAGAAGACCCGCGGCCGGGATGCGCGCGGAAACGAGATCATCACGGCGACATGGAATGCGCCGCCCGCCGCGATCGACGTCAGGCTCAACTGCAGCGCGCTCAACGCGACGGAGCTTTCGACGCTGGAAACCCACTCGCCTTTTCCGCTGCCCTCGACCGATCCGGCGATGCGGGACTACCTGCGGCCGACGGAACTGGTCCAGACGGACGATCCCCGGATCCGGAAGCTGGCGCGCGAGCTCACCGAGGATGTGAGGACCCAGTTCGACGCCGTTCAGCGGATCATCTCCTTTGTCGTCGATCACGTCCGCTACGTGACGCCGCCCGAGCGCTACGACGCCCTGTACTCGCTGGAATCCGGGAAAGGGAACTGCCAGAACTACTCCCACCTCAGTGCCGCCCTGCTGCGCAACGTCGGAATTCCGACCCGGATCGTCAACGGGTTCACGCTCAATCAGCCTTACAGCGTCGCATGGAAGAAAGGCGTCCTGACCTTCAAGATGGGACAAGGCCGGCATTCGTGGATCGAGGTCTGGTTTCCCGACCTGGGCTGGGTGCCGTTCGACCCGCAAAATACGGTCCTTTTCGTGTCGAACCGCTACATCCGCATCGAAGTCGGCATGGACAACAACGAGACCAAGAACGACGGCCTGCTGCGCTGGGTACAGCAGCAGGACGCCGCCGAACAGCCGACGCTCCAGGAAAACATCAACGCGCAGTTCGGCTCCGACCGCGTGAACGTCAGGGGCGACCAGCAGGCATACGGGCCGAAAAACATCCTCCTGTCTCCTGACGTGCGCGGTGCTTTCAAGCAGATCGAACGGAAGCCGATGCCTCCTCCGCCGGTCATTCCCGCCGAGGAGCGCAAGCGCCTCAAGTTCACGGTTCCCATCCGTTTCGGGAACATGGAATTCCCCGAGGACGTCGATTTCGCCTTCCCGCGTACGACGAAGGCGTCAGGCGCCAACTCCTTCGAGATGAGCAAGAACTTCCTCGTGGAGACGGCCGAATACGTCACAACGAAACGCACGCAGTTCGCACAGATCTTCGTGACGCGCAAACCGGTCAAAATTCAGAAGATCGGACTGGCGCTCCACAACTTCGGGGGCGAGGGCGTGCTGTGGGTGGATATCCTTCAGGACGAAAAGGGCAAGCCGGGGAAACCCCTGTCCTCCAGCGAATGGATCGATCTGTCGCAGCTGCCCCTGCGGCCGGGGTATCGCTGGACCGATTTCGATTTCCGCCGCGAGCCGCCCATTCTGATGCCGGGGCAGTACTGGATCGCCCTGGGGTTCACCGGGAGCCCGATCGTCAACTGGTATTTCACGTACGGCAAACCGGTGGGGCCCATCGACGGCACGCGCTACAAGGATGTTTTCGAGGAAGACTGGAGCGGGGCGATGAACTACGAATTCAATTACCGCGTTGTCGGCTTGACCGTGAGATGACGAGACGGCGGACAGGCAGGGACGGTTTCCGAAAAAAGAAAACGAGACCCCTTCCCCGTGGACGGAGTCTCGTTCCGCAATACGCACCTGGAGATAGACGAACCCGGACGGTTACTGTTACTTCTTCGCCGCGACCTTCTTCTTGGCCACTGCACGTTTCTTGGGCGCCGGTTTCTTGGCGGCCTTCTTCGCCGGTTTCGCCTTCTTTGCGACCTTGGCGGCCGCCTTCGCCTTCGTCTTGATCTTCGCCGCCGCCGCCTTGCCTTTCTTCATCGGCACGTCACAGCAGATCACATCCGCTTCCGCGCAACCACATGCTTCGTCAACGACCATGACAAGACCGCATTCGTTGCAACTCAGGTAATCGCCCTTCTTTGCCTTCGCCATGATGCTTTCCTCCTTCGGGAGATTTGAATCGGCCGGCGCCTGGTGGCGCAACAATTTGTTTTTCTTTAGCATGAAGCAATGCGCATTTCAAGCTCGCAGATGAAGGTTTCCTCAGAAAAGTCTCATCCCCAGCAGTTTCCCCCGCGCCTGACCCGCAGGAGGAAACGTCCGAACCCGGCGGGAGAATTTGCGGACGGGGAGAGACGCGATCGGATTTTTCAGGAAGACGATCGAAGACGGGCGCCGAAGAATTCCCGGAGCGTTTCGGCCACGACGCGCGGTTTTTCCATCGGGACCAGATGCCCGGCACCGGCCACGATCTGGTGCGAGGCCCGGGGAATCGCCGCCGCCGCCTTCTTCAGATCGACGTAGGACTTCTGGTCGCTCTTTTCCCCCTCCAGGATGAGGACGGGACACCGCACCTGCGGCAGGAGCGGCCAGGGATCGAACCGGACACTTCCCATGAACAGCGCCGCTTCGCTTCGCGGGTCGCAGGCAAGCCGGAGCCCTCTGTCCTGGGAGGGCTTCATCCCGTGGCGCAGATACAGATGGAGAATCTCAGCGTCCCAGTTCCGGAACAGTTCGCGGGACTGGAGATAGCGCATGGCGTCCTCCTCATCGGACCAGCCGTTCGTCCGTTTGATGGCCCGGGATGCAAACGGATGGTCCTCCACGCGCAAGCGGATCCCGTACAGTTCGGGCGGAAGCAAGACCGGCTCGATCAAGACAAGGCCCGCCGTCCGAAGACCGAATCGAACATGGGCGATCGTCGTCACCGTCGCCCCCATGGAATGGCCGGTGACAAAGACGTTGCCGATGCCGAGGCGGTCGCAGAAACGGGCCATGTCCCCGGCGAGGGTGAGCCAATCCAAGCCTCCATCCTCCGGTTCCGCTTGACGGTGATCGCAGAGGTAGGGCGCGACGACGCGATAGTCCGGCGTCAGCGCCCTGGCAATCGGATGCCAGAGCCATGGCAGGAAACCGGTGGCATGCAACAGAAGAACAACGGGTCCGTCGCCGTCGTAGGACAGATAAGAGATTTCGGCATCCCCGATGTCCTGCCGAAGAACCCGCGGTTGAACAGCTGAAGTCATTTTCCCCTCCATCGAACGATTTCGCCGAGCGGCGTCCCCCCGTGTCCGAAACGGTCCAGGGGCATCGAGACCGGGACAGCCGAAACGCCGCCGCTGTGCGATGGGCCGGCCGTCCTGAATCGCCGGCAAGTCCCTGCGGAGAGCGGGTTCCGGACCGTAACGGCCGGGCCGGAGGTCCCCGGCGTTTCTCAGGAAAATTGAAGCGATTATAGAAAAAGAACCGGCCCTTGTCAAAATCGACGGGGCGATCCCGCCGGGGCATGACCGCCGGCCCCCGTACGGATCGCGGAAAAAAGAGAGGGCGCCGCTGGAGAGGACAACGGCGGCGCCCCGTGTCCGGTGCTGTGTTTCAGAGGTTCATTTCAGAAGAGGAACGGAACAGCCCTCAGAAATCCTTGAAATCCTCTTTCCCCATCGGAATCACGTCGTCCGGCCGGACCTCGCGGATCCGCTTCGCCGGGACCTTCTGGGCCGCTTTCTTTTCCGCCGGGGCCGCCACGGGCAACGGGGCAGTCCCCTCTTTCAGGACGGCCGCAGCGCCGACTCCCTTGATGACCGCCACCAAGTCATCGATGTAGCTCCGGATTCCTTCGGCCTGGGAACTCATCTCCTGAGAGGCCGCCGCCGATTCCTCGGCGTTCGCCGCCACCTGCTGCGTCACCTTGTCCATCTCCGCAACCGCACTGTTCACCTGGCCGATCCCGTGCGCCTGCTCCTCCGACGCCGTCGCAATCTCGTCGATCAGCTGACCCACCTTCGCCGATATCTCCTTGTTCTCCCGAAATGCATCCTGCGTCGACTTCGTCAGCTCGTTCCCGTTCCGCACCGCCTTGATCGTCGCCTCGATCAGATTGCTCGTGTTCTTCGCCGCCTCCGCAGCTCGCATCGCCAGGTTCCGAACTTCGTCCGCCACCACCGCAAAACCCGCCCCAGCCTCTCCCGCACGCGCCGCCTCGACCGCCGCATTCAGCGCCAGCAGGTTCGTCTGAAACGCAATCTCGTCGATCGTCTTGATGATCTTTCCCGTCTCCTCGCTCGATTTCGTGATCTCCGCGATCGCACGACCCATCTCGTCCATGTGGCCGCTCACTTTCCCCACGATCCGCCCGACCTCCGCCATCATCGCCTTGGCCTGGCCCGCGTGATCCGCATTCTGCTTCGTCATCGACGACATCTCCTCCAGCGACGCGCTCGTCTCCTCCAGCGATGACGCCTGGCGCGACGCCCCGTCCGCCAGCTCATGTGACGCCGAGGCCACTTCCGCCGCCGCGGACGTCACCTGACGGAACCCCTCCGTCAACCCCGCCACCACCCGCTGGATGGGGCGCGTCACCGACAGGTTGAGCAGGAATCCCAATACCACGGCCAGGATGCTGCCGCCGACCATCCCGACCAGCGTGACGATCTTCGCGCGGCTTTCCTGCGCCGCGACTGCCTTGCCGGCTTCATCGGCGGCCTTCGACTTCAGGTCGATCAGATCGTTGAGAATCTTTTGGGATGCGTAGAACACATCCCCCGCCTCTCCTTGGGACATGGTGATTGCAATGTCCCGGTATTCGTCGATGCTCTTGATCACCTTTTCATGTTTTTTTTGCCAATTGGCAAAGGTCGCCTTATATTTCTTCCAGAGTGCAGCCTCCTCTCCCGTCATCGGCAACTGATCGAAAGTCTTCCATGCTCCGTCCAATTCTTTCCACGCCGTCTCGATTCCCTTCAATTGCCGATTCCGCTCAGTATCATGATTATAGAAGTCCTGAATCAGGAGGCTCCGCTCGCCGTTGACGACGGCCATCTGCGCACCCTGGATGATTCCCAGCGTCTTGACGCTCGGCAGGCTGTCCTCACTGACGGCGGCGAGGCGCGCCCCCACGTCGGATACACTCTTCCAGCCGACAAATCCGACCACCAGCACGATCAGGATGACGACGAAAAATCCCCCCGTTAGTTTTGTTGCCAAACCGACGCCGCTGACATTCCTCATGGCTTCCCTTTCCCCCTTCCGTGGTGATGCACTGCAAAGTCACCTGGTGCATGCCGAGGCAGAAAATCCCTCCGAATACCCCGGCCTCTGTCATTTCGCGATGGAAATGGCCCGGTCGGCGTGCAGGCCGACGGTCCTCGCTTCCAGTGTCTCGGCACCCCGCCGCGGTTCCGCGATCGCCGGAGATGGTTCCGCCGGATGTTCCTCGGTTCCGGCCGAGTCCTCTGCCGTGAAGGCGCTGCTCAGCTTTTTCAGGGAGCCGCCGATCACACCCACCAGATCTTCCACGTAGCTTCGCATTCCTTCGGCCTGGGAACTCATCTCCTGAGAGGCCGCCGCCGATTCCTCGGCGTTCGCCGCCACCTGCTGCGTCACCTTGTCCATCTCCGCAACCGCACTGTTCACCTGGCCGATCCCGTGCGCCTGCTCCTCCGACGCCGTCGCAATCTCGTCGATCAGCTGACCCACCTTCGCCGATATCTCCTTGTTCTCCCGAAATGCATCCTGCGTCGACTTCGTCAGCTCGTTCCCGTTCCGCACCGCCTTGATCGTCGCCTCGATCAGATTGCTCGTGTTCTTCGCCGCCTCCGCAGCTCGCATCGCCAGGTTCCGAACTTCGTCCGCCACCACCGCAAAACCCGCCCCAGCCTCTCCCGCACGCGCCGCCTCGACCGCCGCATTCAGCGCCAGCAGGTTCGTCTGAAACGCAATCTCGTCGATCGTCTTGATGATCTTTCCCGTCTCCTCGCTCGATTTCGTGATCTCCGCGATCGCACGACCCATCTCGTCCATGTGGCCGCTCACTTTCCCCACGATCCGCCCGACCTCCGCCATCATCGCCTTGGCCTGGCCCGCGTGATCCGCATTCTGCTTCGTCATCGACGACATCTCCTCCAGCGACGCGCTCGTCTCCTCCAGCGATGACGCCTGGCGCGACGCCCCGTCCGCCAGCTCATGTGACGCCGAGGCCACTTCCGCCGCCGCGGACGTCACCTGACGGAACCCCTCCGTCAACCCCGCCACCACCCGCTGGATGGACCGTGTGACCGACAGATGGAGGAAGAGACCGAGCAGAACGGCGGCGATCGCCCCGCCGATCATGCCCAGAAGCGTGATGATCTTCGCCCGTTTTCCCTGCGACTCCAGATTCTTCTGCGCATCCACGACGCCTTTTGTCTTCAGGCGGACGAGGTCGTCGAGAAGTTTCTGCAATACGAAGAGCGCCTTGGCCGCCGATTCGCGGGACTGTGAAGCGGCGATGTCGCCCCGAAATGCCTCCAGTGTTTTCAGGACCTCCGCGTGCTGTTTCTTCCAGGCAACGAAGGCCACCTTGTACTTCCCCCAGAGTTCGCGTTCGTCCTTCGTCATCGGCAGGCGTTCGAAATCTTTCCACGACGCCTCCAGTTCCTTCCAGGCACCGTCGATGGTCTTCAGGAGCTGGGCCTTGACGTTGTCGTCCATATAGAAATCCTGGATCAGAAGGCTGCGCTCACCGTTCACGATGTTGAGCTGCGCTTCCTTCATCACGCCCAGAGACTGGATGCTCGGCAGGCTCTCCTCGCTGAACGCCTTCAACTGTGCGCCGAGATCGGAAACTCCCCGCCACCCGACGAGTCCGATCACCAGGACGACGAGGACAACCGCCAAGAAACCGCCGATCAACTTCATGCCGAGACTGAGATTCTTCATGGTTTCCCCCTTATGAAAATCTACATCTCGAAAAGAAAAGTATCAGGCCGCCTTTGCCAGCACGGTAATCTCGTCGCTGCTGAGGACGCGGTTGATGTCGA
>DAOSIS010000030.1:0-36976 GCA_035366835.1 Syntrophales bacterium
CGTTGAGTCGCTGGGTGAAGTAGCCTCCATTTTGGACCAGGCACCTTTTGGAGTTGCTCCGGTTTCGTGGACACACTACAGGTTGAGAGTTTCGTCGACCCCCGTCTTCTCCTTTTACTGCCTGCAAATTTTAACATGGAATTTCATATAGATATTGGTATATTGTTTCCATCATCGTCCGAAGGAGGACAGGCAAGTGGAATTACCGGGAATCCTTGAAGCAAAGAGAAATGAGATTCTGATTCTGGCTTCGCGGCACGGTGCAAGAAACGTAAGGGTTTTCGGTTCCGTTGCAAGGGGTGAGGCGGGTCCGGAAAGCGATGTGGACTTTTTAGTTCAGATGGAGGAGGGGCGCAGCCTTCTGGATCTCAGTGCTCTGATCATGGAGCTTCAGGATCTGCTTGGTCGAAAAGTGGACGTTGTATCCGAGGGCGGCCTTTATTGGCTTTTACGGCGCAGGATTCTCAAGGAGGCCAAGCCGTTATGACGAAAGATCCTCGTGTTTACCTCGCCCAGATCCTCGAAAGAATCGAAAGAATCATCCACTTTACTTCGGCAGGTAAAGATGAGTTCTTCGCCAGCCCGTTGATTCAGGATGCCGTTATCCGAAATTTCGAAGTGATCGGCGAGGCAGCCAAGCGCATCCCTGACGAATACCGCACAAAGCATCCCTCTATTCCATGGAGAGCGCTTGCCGGGTTTCGCGATGTCCTCATTCATCAATACGAGGGGGTCAGCATTGTGGAAGTCTGGCAGATTATCGAGCAGGACCTTCCTGGCCTAAAAGTTTCGATATCCGCCGCTCTCCCGCCCCTTGAGCAGTTGGAGAAAGAGCTCGCCGGTGAAATCTCGAAGGATGACCGAGGATAACTCTTCCTGCTATGAAACTCCGCAGAAACCAACGCTCATTATTGCGGGCGAAAAGGAACTCGGTATAGAAATCGAAAGAGGAAAACGGGAATGTCCAAGATTGTCAAAAAATCGGATTCGAAATCGGAAAACGGAAAGAAAAAGAAGCCTGCAAACAAACGGAACGCGGATATCATTCCTCTCTCCACAATTCATTTTGAAGCCATGTTATCTGATGTCGCTGGAGGCGGCAAGCGCCGGGCCATAGATGAAGCGCAACAGGTCATGTATGATGCCTGGGAAGCGAAGACAAAAAAGAGCCGGATCGCCTTGGCGAAGAAGGCTCTGGCAATTTCTCCTGATTGCGCGGATGCCTATGTCTTGCTGGCCGAGGAGGGAGCAACCTCCGTTGAGGAGGCCCTCAGTTTTTATAAGCAGGGGATGCAGGCAGGCGAGAGGGCCATCGGTAAAAAGGCCTTCAGGGAAGATGTCGGCTACTTTTGGGGCCTCCTGGAGACCCGGCCTTATATGCGCGCCAGAGCCGGGTTGGCCGAATGTCTTCGATGGACAGGGAAGCTGGATAAAGCTGTGGAACATTACTGGGACATGCTCCGGCTCAATCCGAACGACAATCAGGGTATCCGCGATCTTCTAATGCCCTGCCTGATCGAAATGGGACGCGTTGAAGATGCTGAAAGGCTTTTCAAACAGTATGAAGAAGATGCAATGGCCGTCTGGATGTACTCCCGGGCGCTGCTCGATTTCTGCAAGCATGGCGCCTCGGCCTTATCTCAAAAGTCATTGAAGCAGGCCATTGAAGAGAACAAACATGTACCGGATTATCTGCTCGGCCGTAAAAAGGCTCCGAGTCGTCTTCCGGACCATTACGGATTTGGCGATGAGGCAGAAGCCGTCCTATATTCCAAATGGAATCAGGGCGCATGGCGCGCAATCCCCGGAGCGCTGGAATGGCTCGCGGCAATGCCCTGACATATCAGCTTGCCCCGCCCTTCTTCCGAAACCATCGTGGGTGAAGATCAGCCAGATCCGGACGCTGTCGGTGGAACGGATCGTAAGAGATCGGACAAGTCTCGCCGGATATCCTGGAACAGATCGTTGAAGGACTCAACGAAATCATAGGCGCTTGGAGTTGTTAATGGGGTTCCTTGCAGATCAATCGGACCGAAGCTGCCACCCATTCTTCATCTCGTCGGGATTGCCCGACCATCGGAGACCCTCGCGAGACCCTTTGATCTCTCCATCCCTTTTTCAGCTGGACCAGCAATTTCAAACCTTTTTCGATGGCCTCCTCCTTATGTCTTCACGCCGGATGCCTTGAGGGCGGATTCCATAAGTTCGTCATTGATGACGACGTTGATTCCTATATTTTCGAAAGAATGAATTGATGGAAAAAGGGGTGCGTTTATTGCGCGCTGATTGGATAAGCACCGAGCATGAACTAATTCTATGAAATCAAATGGAAAATCCGATATATCCAAGGTTGTTGAAAAACCATCGTTTACGCTTCAAATCCGGGCGTCATAGATAAGAAAGGCGCAATTCCGTGCAATGGCGCCTTTTTTTACCCGTGAAACCCTTCCTCTCTTCCTTGTTTTCCTGCCGCAGGCCGTGCAGATCATCTCCCCAAAAAAAACTTTGACACGGACATTTCGCCATGATAGAAGTGAGTGCGCGTTAACTGATAAAAAGCTGAGTGAACGACAGCTATTTTGTGAAACGGAGGGAGTCTCATGGGAGAAGCGGAAAAGCAACCACTGTCAAACACAGCCAGTGCGGAACTGTCTCAGGGCAAGAAATGGATCAACCGGATCATCGGGATCGCCGGCTTCCTGTTTCTGGTTTTCCTGATCTTCAAGATGGTTGCCAACAAGATGGGGTAGACGGATCCATTCCCCGTCACGGTGAAGGCTTCCGATCGGCAATAGGGGCCTGTCTTGGAACGGGCGGGTTTCTTTTCCCTTCCGGCTGAAGGGAACCGCGAGACCGCTACTTTGTCTTCATGAGGAAAGAACGGTACATCATCCATATGGATTCGTACCGGCTCAGGATGTTGAAGCTGCGGTTGCTGAGGGTCCAGATATTGACCATGCCCTGGATGACCCCGAACAACGTCAGGGCTGCCGTTTCCGGATTGACGTCGCGGCGGATCTCGCCGTCGCGGATACCGCTGGCGATCAGTTCACTGATCTCTTTGAGATATTTCTCAATGTTCTCCAACACACTCCGGTTCAGCTTCTTGTCGCCGAGGCTGATGATTTCGGCAATAACCTGGAAAGAGATGCCGCGCTTCTGTTCTACGGCGGATATCTGTTTCTTCAGGATCATATTCAGCTGTTCAAGGGCAGTGCCATTCGTCTCCCTGCTCTCGGATACGTAGGAGAGCAGCAGGTCACCGATATAGTCCGCCAGAAACGAGAGGATGCTGCTCTTGCTGGTGAAATGCCGGTAGATCGCAGCTTCCGAAATGCCTACCTCGTGGGCGATCCTTCTCACAGTTACATGTTCGCTTCCGTGTTTGAAGATCAGCTTCCTGGCGGCTTCGATGATCTGTTTCTGCCGGATCTGCGTGTTCTGGTATTTCTTGGCCATTTCTCTCTCCTCGAATTTTTCATAGGGGATCCCGCGCATCATCTTGCGGCAACCAGAATCAACGGGAATGCGGATGCCCATGTCAGGGGTTTGACCTCCATGTCCGCCCCGAATTTCTTCCGCAGCAGCTGTGCCTCCTCTTCATACCCATCCGCGTAATATAGGGTAAGACCGCGGAAGTTGGTCCTCGGCGCGAGATCGATTTTGCCGACCCTGTAGCCCAGGGCTGACAATCTTTTCGCCGCCTGTACGGCCGCGGCCATCTTGCCGTTTCCGCTCAGAACCTTCAATTGAATTGCCGGAGCGCTCCTTTCCTTTCCCTCGAGTCCTGCCCTTTCCCAGTTTTCCCTGCGAAGCCCACCCGCGGCTGACTTGGAGAGAACCGGTGTGGCGGCTTCCTCCTGCTTCTTGGTGGTGTCCCTGAGCGTTTCAGCCTGAAGACGGGCACGCGCGTCTTCTTTGGCAACCGATTCCTGCAGTTCCTGCAGTTGAGCTTTCTTCTGGGAGAGATCCGTCTTCAGGTCGGAAACCTCGGCATTGAGCCTCCGGATGGTGTTCTCACGTTCTGCCGAAACCTGTTTTTCCTTTTCGTACTGGCTCCTTGCCGTGTTGATTTCCTGAAGCAATTCCTGCCTGGAACTGGAAAACAGTCTCCTTTCTTCTTCGGAGCTGCCGTCAAAATGCTTCATTACCGTGCATCCCGGACAAAAAAGAATCAGCACCGCAATCGCCAGCCATCCTGTCTTTCGCATCGTGGTGGTCTCCTCTCGGGGAAGCGGAATGCTTTGAATCTCTCGCTTGGTGACGAAAAGACGTTCTTTTGTGGTGAGCTTCTTATAACTGATTGAAACGAAAAAGGAAAGAAAAAATCGCTGCCTGTCGACCTATTTTCTGCCGAGTGCCGAGAACAGCTCGCTCAAAGCTGGATGGGGGATGACCCACGATGCGAGCCTGTCGCGGTCCACCCGGCAGGCGACGGCCAGGCTCATCGACGCGATCAACTCGCCCGCCTGATCTCCGACAACCGTGACACCGATCAAACGGTCCTTGTGAAAGAGGGCTTTTGCAAAACCCTGCCCGGCCAGTTCCGTGCGGGCGAGGATCTGAGCCGCATACTCGGCCTTGACGACCTCCACGTCCTTCATTTTCCTTCTCGCTTCTCGTTCGGTCGGCCCCACGCGGGCGATGACGGGATGGGAATATACGACGGAGGGCACGGCTTCGTCCCCTTCCGGTTCCCGACCGTCTCCGTAGAGGGACCGGACCAGTTCCCGTCCTTGATGCGCGGCGCGGTGGGCAAGCATCATTCCCCCCGTCACATCGCCGACGGCGAAAATGGTCGGGATGTTGGTACGCAAACGGGAATCGACGAGAATCCCGGTCCGTTCGTAACGAAGCCCCATCCGGTCCAGCTCGCCCACGGCAAGGCGGGGCTTTCGTCCGGTGCAGATCAGGGCGACTTCCGCGGACAGGGAGATCGTTCGATCGCCCTGGCGCGCCGTCAGGGCGACGTGGTCTCCCGAGTCGGCCGCAGTTTCCAGTCGTGTCGAGAGTAGAACGCGGACGCCGATGCGGGTCAACTCCTGGGCAAGGAGCGTCGCCGCTTCCGCATCTTCGCAGGGGAGGAGCTGATCCATGAGCTCGATCAAGGTGACTTGCGATCCCAGTTCGGCGAGTAGGGTGGCGAACTCCACACCGATGACGCTCCCTCCGACGATCAGGACGATCTCGGGGATTCTGTCCATGGCGAGCAGGCCGTCGGATGTGACGATACGGTCGGAAAGCGTGATGCCGGGAAGGAGAAGGGGCTCGGAACCCCAGGCGATCACGATGTTTTCCGTCTGCAGTGCGAGGGCTGCGCCCCGGGGTGGTGTCCAGAGGACTTCACAGGGCGAGAGGATCTCGCCCCGTCCTTCCTTCATGTCGACGCCCGCCTCCTTGAGCGACTGCTGGACGCCGAGGGCCGAGATGCGGGTCATCTGAAGCTGGTGGCGCCGGATCGCGCCGAAATCGAAGGAGGCGTCGGCGCAGGAGATCCCCATCCGCTTGAGCTTCTTCAGGTCGGCGTAACGGCGGCTGCAGGCGAGAAGGGCCTTGGTGGGGATGCAGCCGCGGTGGGTGCAGGTTCCGCCCCAGCCGTCCATCTCGATGATGGCCGTCTTCCTGCCGGTTCTCGCCGCCGCCTCGGCCGCTGCATGCCCGCCCGGGCCGGCGCCCACAATGACGCAATCGAATTTTTCGGTCATCCTTCCGCTTCCGCCGTCTCTACCGTTGACGAAGCCATGCGCGCCGCGTGATAGGAGCTTCGGACCCTCGGCCCTGCCTCGATTCGCTGAAACCCCAGCGAGAGAGCGGCCCGCCGGATTTCGGCAAATTCATCCGGACTGTAGTATTTTGCGACGGGCCAGGCGTCGCGCGTCGGCTGCTGGTACTGCCCCACCGTAAGACAATCGCAGCGCACGGCGGCGAGATCGTCCAGGAGTTGACGGATGTCTTCCGGAGACTCGCCAAAGCCGACCATGAAACCCGACTTGGTGAGGATGCGTCCACCTCCTGCGGAGTGGCATCCTTTCTCGCGGACCTCCCGCAGAAGCGCCAGAGAGGATGCATAGCTGCCTTCCGGACGCAGGTCCCGGAACAGGCGGGGCACGACCTCCATGTTGTGGTTGATCACATCGGGGCCGGAGGCCAGGATGCGTTCCAGGGCCCCGGTCTTCTTCCGCAAGTCCGGGATCAGGACCTCCACGCGGCATCCGGAGATGTCGCGGCGGAGCCCTTCGACACAGCGGGCAAAAATCTCCGCCCCGCCGTCGGGAAGGTCGTCCCGGGTCACGGAGGTGATCACGGCGTACCGCAGGCCGATCCGCCGGACGGCCTCCACCAGGCGTTCCGGTTCGCCTGCATCCGGCGGACCGGGCGAGCCGTGGCCTACGTGGCAGTACCGGCAGTTCCTCGTGCAGATGTTCCCCAGGATCAGGAAGGTCGCCGTTCCCTCTTGGAAGCACTCGGCGATATTGGGGCAGAGCGCCTCACGGCAGACGGAATGAAGACCGAGGTTCCGCAGCGTCTCCCTGACATGGGCGAAGGCGCCGCCGCCCGACAGTGGGACCTTCAACCACGCCGGCTTTCTCGGCAGAGGGCGTCTCTGGGGGCAGGGGGTCGGATCGGACATGACGGCGTCATCCTATTTCTTTGCGGATTTGAGGATCTCCCGGAAGGCGCCCAGGGCGGTGTCGATGTCCGCCCGGTCGATGCCGGAATGGGTCACCATCCGGAATCGGCCAGCGTCCCTGGGAAGGATCCGGATGCCCCGCTGTTTCAGCCGCTCGAGCAGTTCCTCATGGGAAATGACGGCCGGGTCCGCGGCAATGTAGAGGATATTCGTCGTCACGCTGTCCGCGTCGATCGCCAGGCCGGGAATGTCGGCCAGCCCTTCGGCAAGCCTCCGCGCGTTCCGGTGATCCTCCTCAATGCGGTCGGTCATCCGCGTCAGCGCCACGATGCCCGCCGCGGCGATGATGCCCGCCTGGCGCATCCCGCCGCCCAGCATCTTGCGGATTTTGCGCGCCCGGTCGATGAAGTCCTGCGAACCGCAGACGATCGAACCCACGGGGGCGGATAACCCCTTCGAAAGGCACACGTTCACGGAATCGGCGAGGCGGGTCAGGCGTTGGACGTCGACCTTGAGCGCCACGGCGGCGTTGAAGATCCGTGCACCGTCCAGGTGCAGAAACAGTCGGTGACTGCGCGCGACAGTCTCGACCTCGTCGAGGTAGGACGGTTTCAAGGCGGCGCCGGCGCAGACATTGTGCGTGTTTTCCAGGCAGAGAAGCCTGGTGCGCGGGTAGTGGATGTTCTCGGCGCGAATGGCGGCCAGAACATCGGGGATCCGCATCGTGCCGTCGGGCTGGTTCGGGACGACGTGGGGAACGACGCCGCCGAGAGCGGAAATGCCGCCGACCTCGTTGAGGAAAATGTGCGACCGGTCCCCCAGAATCGCCTCGTCGCCGCGGCCGCAGTGCGTCAGGACGCTGACGAGGTTTCCCATCGTGCCGCTGGCGACCAGGAGGGCCGCTTCCTTTCCCAAGATCCCGGCCGCAAGCCCTTCGAGACGCCGGACGGTGGGGTCCTCCCCGTAGACGTCGTCGCCCAGTTCCGCGCGGAAGATCGCTTCCCGCATCTCGTCGGTGGGCAGCGTCACGGTATCGCTTCTGAGGTCGATGATCTTCACGTCTCCTCCGCAGGCATTCCCCGGCGGCGACGCCCGCTACAGCCGGCAGACATCCGGCTTGCGGGCCGCCAGGACCTCATCCAGTCTCTTCACGGGAGTCGTCAGCGGGGCCGATTTGACGAGCTCCGGTTTTTCCTTCGCCTCCCTGGCGATGCAGACCATGGCGTCGCAGAAGGCGTCCAGGGTCTCCTTGCTTTCCGTTTCGTTCGGTTCGATCATGATCGCCTCGGGCACGATCATCGGGAAGTAGATCGTCGGAGGATGGTAGCCGTAATCCAGAAGCCGTTTGGCGATGTCCGTCGTATGCACGCCGCTTTCCCGGACCTGCCTGCTCCCCGAAAATACGCACTCGTGCATGCAGGTGCGGTCGTAGGCGATATCGTAGTGGGGCTTCAGGCGCTCCTTGATGTAGTTGGCGTTGAGAACGGCGTTTTCCGTTGCGCGCCGGAGCCCCGGCGCCCCCAGCGACCGGATGTACGCGTAGGCCTTGACCATGACGTTGAAATTTCCGTAGAAGGCCTTCACGCGTCCGATGCTGTCCGGACTGTCCGCCTGCGGGGCATACCGGTCCCCCTCCTTCACGATCCGGGGGACGGGAAGGTAGGGGACAAGGGCGGGGGCAACGCCGACGGGGCCGCTTCCCGGCCCGCCGCACCCGTGGGGCGTCGAGAAGGTCTTGTGCAGGTTCAGCTGGATGACGTCGAAACCGAGGTCCCCGGGGCGGGTTTTTCCCAGAAAGGCATTGGCATTGGCGCCGTCGCAATAGAGAAGTCCGCCCTTGCCGTGAATCACGGCGGCCACGGTCTCGATGTTGCGTTCGAACAGGCCCAGCGTATTGGGATTGGTCAGCATCAGCCCCGCCGTCTCTTCGGTCATGACGTCGCGGAGATGGTCGATGTCCACACCGCCCTCGCGGTTGGAACGGACCGTGACGATGGAATAGCCGCAGAGTGCGCCGGAGGCGGGATTGGTGCCATGGGCGGCGTCGGGGATCAGGATCTTCGTCCGCTTTTCCCCCTTCTTTTCGAAGTGCCGCTTGATCATCATGACCCCTGTCAGCTCGCCGTGCGCGCCCGCCGCCGGCTGCAGAGTGAAATCGGCCATCCCGAAAATTTCGGACAGGTATCGGCGCAGCTCGTACATCAGCCGGAGCGACCCCTGGGAAAAGGCTGCCGAGGCGTACGGATGCAGGGAAGTGAATCCGGGAAGCCTCGCGACGTCTTCGTTGATCTTGGGGTTGTACTTCATCGTGCAGGAGCCCAGCGGATAGAAGCCCAGGTCAACGCCGAAATTCCGCCGCGAGAGGTTGACATAGTGCCGGACGAGGTCCACTTCCGCCACTTCGGGAAGATCCACATCGTCCCGGAGGTATTCCGGGCCGATCAACGAGGAGAGTTCGACCTCGGGTACGTCGCTGGCGGGAAGATTGCTCGCCTGTCGTCCGGGCCGGCTTTTTTCGAAAATCAGTTCCATGCCTCTTCTCCCAAGTTCTTTTTCCGGCCGATTCCGCCGGGTCTCTTCCGTCCGGGTACGTAACACCGCGACGGCGTTTCTGCAATCCCTTTGTGGCTCCGTTGTACCGATGCGGAACTCGACTCCGCTGAATCCCCCGCGCCGCCGGACCGCGACGGCGCGGAGCGGTTATCCCGGCCGTCCCGGACCGGCCACACGATGGAACACGACCGCCGCCACAAGGTACAAGGCCAGCGCGAGAAGCGCTACGGTCCGGAGTCCGGAGACGCTGGCAAGCAATACCGAGCCCGTGCTGCCCAGAACGGAGCAGAATCCGTTGACGCCCCACGCCCAGGGGGTCAGGGACGATTGGCGCGCGGAAAGGATCTCCAGCCCTGTCGGGAACGGCACGCCGAGGCCGAATCCCAGCGGCGCCAGCAGCAGGACGCTGGCGCTCATCCGGGCCGCGAAGGGCCACTGCCCGAAGTGACCTGCCACGGTTTCATCGGCAGCCAGCAGGACCGCCGTCCACAGGAGGATCCAGAGCGTGGACAGCGCCGACTTCGCCGCTGGGGTGACGGAGGAAATCCTCCCGGCTGCGAGACTGCCCGCCCCGGAGCTTACGAGAAGCGTTCCGATGACGACGGCGGCGGAAAAGACCGGATCGCCGAGATGACGGATGAACCGCTGCAGGAGCGAAACCTCCAGGAACATATAGGCGCCGCCGAGCGCGCCGAAATAGAGCGCGACGGGAAGAAGCCCCCGTGTGCCCAGCCGCAGGAGGGGCAGCGGGAGCAGCATCAGCACCAGGGCCATCAGCAGCAGGATGCCGAAGGCGAGCCAGACCAGCAGGTACCCCACGTCCATCAGGACGACGATCATGCGGTCGCGGGACTGGGTGTAGAGCTTGAGCAGGGAAATCCTGAACGTATCGGAAAAGAACGGCCGGTCGTCGGTCGCCGGGCGGATGTCGAAGGGGTAATCCGCATAGAAGACCTTCCGCTGCCCGGAAAGGAGGGCCAGGGCGGCTTCGTGATAGGACTCCCGCTCCAGGCGGTTGATGCGGTTCAGGTCTGCGGGAACGATGCCCGGGCAATAGCTGATGTCGAACAGGCGGGCGGCGCAGAAGGCGCGGACGGATTGCACGTCTCCGGCCGAAAAGACGCCCTTCCTGACGAGGAACGTCACGTTCTGCCAGCTGCGCAGAACGATCAGCGAGGACGAGGCCTGCGAGCCGCTCCATTCCTCGAAGGCCTCGATCAGCGTGGCCATCAGTTTGAGTTCTTCCCGCGGCGGATTCTTCACCCAGCACGAGAGGCTGAGCAGTCCTCCGGGTTTCAGGCGCCGCAGGCACGCCGTGAGGCCTTCCTTCGTGTACAGATAATTCTCGCCCAGGGCGTGCACGCCGGACGAGGAGATGCCCGGAGACTCCGAAAGACCGACCTGGATCAGGTCGAAAGCCGGCCCCGCGGTTTCCAGATAGGACCTTCCTTCCCTCTCGACGGCATGAACCTGCCTCCGGTCATAGATCCCCCCGCTGTAGGGCCCGTATTCGTTCCTCATGAGGCGGAGCAGACGGCCGTTCATCTCGATGACCGTGACGCCGGCCGCTCCATGAAAAAGAGCGTTGAGAATTTCCGTTCCGGCGCCGCCTCCCACGACCAGGACATGGGGGGCTTTTGTGAAGAGGTAGGCGGTCGACACGGTCCGCCAATCGAGAAAACGCACCGTACTCAGTTCCCCGGAGAAGCGCTGTATGGCGCCGACGGTATTGCCGTCCAGGAACAATCCCTTTTGTTCCGGCAAGGGGAAAGGGCAGTTCAGCGCCAGATCGGGAAGGTAATGGTAGGCGGGGCTGCCGACGACGGTCAGGAGTCCCAGGGGGCCGAAACGTTCGGCTTCTTTTTGCGCCGCCGCGAGTCGCTGGGCCTGGGCAATGTCCTTGAAGGGGCTCTGTGCCGGCGGTACGGTCCGGAACCAGAAACCGTACAGGAGGTACAGCAGGATCAGGGCGATGGCGGAGACCGCCCTTGTCCGGCCCGTCGCAGACGCGAAGAGGCCGGCCCCGCAGGACGCGAGCGAGAGGACGAGCAGAATCTCGCGGGGACCGAGAACATAGAAGGCCGGCAGAATCAGGAGACATCCGAGTCCCGACCCGGCGAGATTTGCGAAGTAGAGCCGGAAAATCGATCCGGGCTGCGCCGTCATCAGGCAAAGGCCGATTCCCGACGCGCCGAGAAAGAACGGAAGGCTCAACAGAAGGTAGAGCGCTCCGAAACGGAGAATTTCCGATCCCTGCCACAGGATCATGAGAGGGTTGAAGGCGAGCCCGTGGGCCAGCAGGTAGTTCAGCCACAGGGCCGGTCCCAGAAGCAGGGTGCTCGCGAGGAGAAATTCCGGCGTACGGCGCGAGAGACGGCGGCGGAAGAAGACGAGGAACGTGCCGCTGGCGCCGAACCCGATCATGGCGACGCTGATGATCAGATAGGCGAAATGGGACCAGTACTGGATGGACAGCAGCCGGATCAGGAGAATCTGGTAGGCGATCAGGATTGCGGAGACGGAGGCGATCCAGGCCTGAAGACCGAAGGATGCGGGAGGAGGCATCATGGCGACGGGTTCCCGCCCGTAAGCGGTACAAAGCGTACGGCCATGAGGTTCTCCGTGGAGATTCCGCCGCCGGAATCTTTGGAGACCAGCACCAGGCTCTGGACCGCAAAGGGTCCTCCGACGGGGATCACCATCCGTCCGCCTTGGCGGAGTTGGGCGACGAGCGGCGGGGGGATGTGTCCCGCCGCCGCCGTGACGATGATGGCGTCGAAGGGGGCGTGCTGCGGCCAGCCGTGGTACCCGTCGCCTTTGGCGACGCGGACATTTCCGTAGCCCATCTCCTTCAGGCGGACGCCGGCCGAGGCCGCGAGGGCCGGCACGATTTCCATCGTAAAAACCTCCCGGACGAGCGCGGCGAGGATGGCCGCCTGATAGCCGGACCCTGTTCCGATTTCGAGGACGCGGTGGTCTTTCCGGGGGCGGAGGATCTCGGTCATGAAGGCGACGATGTACGGCTGGGAGATCGTCTGCCCGTGGCCGATGGGCAGGGGCGTATCGTCGTAGGCGCGGGAGACGAGATCGGGCGGGACGAACCGGTGCCGGGGCGTCGCCCGCAGGGCGGCAAGGACTTCGGGATCGCGAACGCCGCGCGCGGCAATCTGCAGCGTCACCATGGCTTCACGGGCCGCGGCGAAATCCGCGTCCGTCCGATCGGACGCGGCCGGACTTGCCGCCGGGGAAAGGAGACCGGCGAGCAGGACCGCCGCCGTCAGCACCCCGAGGGACGTTCCTCTTTTCCCATCGATCGACCGCGGCATTTGTTCGCCTCCGGCCATGAGATGCCGGGTGCCCGACGGTCCTTACGCGACGATCGAAAGCACCCGCTCGATATCTTCCCTGCGCATCGTTTCCGTCGCGCACAGAAGGAGAGCGTTCTTCAGTTCCGGGTAGTCCCGCGACAGGACGAGTCCTCCTACGATGCCGTGGTCTTCGAGTTTTCGGTTGACCGCCGCCGGATCCGGACAATGGAGAACGAATTCATTGTAGAAGGAGCCGGTGAAAGCCGCGTTCCATCCGGGAAGTGAAAGAAGGCGCTGCTGCAGGTAGTGGGCCTTTCTCAGGTTCAGCTCCGCCAGCTTCCTGAGGTTCTTGCCGAGGCAGGCAAGGTAGACGGCGGCCGCCAGTGCGCACAGGGCCTCGTTGGAACAGATATTCGATGTCGCCTTTTCACGACGAATGTGCTGCTCGCGGGTCTGCAGGGTCAGGGCGAAGGCCCGGCTCCCCTCCTTGTCGACGGTCGCGCCCGACAGCCGTCCCGGGATCTTCCGGAGAAATGCCTCGGTGCTTGCGAAAATGCCGAGGTAGGGACCGCCGAAGTTCAGCGGATTGCCGAAAGCCTGTCCCTCGCCGACGACGAAGTCCGCCCCCAGTTCTCCCGCCGGCTTCAGGATGCCCAGCGAGGTCGCGTCGGTGAAACCGGCCACCAGCAGGGAGCCTGCGTCATGGGCGATGGAGGCGAGAAGGGCGACTTCCTCGACCACGCCGAAAAAATTGGGGCTCTGGACGAGAACGGCCGCCGTTGAATCGCCGACGGCCTCGCGGAGGGCGCCGGCGTCCGTCTGCCCGGTGGGTCCGAAGGGGGTCTCGGCAAGGTCATAGCCGTTCGCCCAGCAGTACGTGCGCAGGACCTGCCGGTATTCGGGGTGAACGGAACGGGCGATGACGATCCGGCCCCGGCCTGATGTCCTTGCGGCCAGCACGGCGGCTTCCGCCATGGCCGTGGCGCCGTCGTACATGGAGGCGTTGGCGACCCTCGTTCCCGTGAGTTTCGCGATCATCGTCTGGTATTCGTAGATCGCCTGCAGGATCCCCTGGCTGATCTCCGCCTGATAGGGGGTATAGGCCGTGTAGAACTCGGAACGGCCGATGATGTGGCCGACGACGGCCGGAATGTAGTGACTGTAGGCACCGGCGCCCGTGAGGGTGAGCGAGGGGGGGCGATTCTCTTCCGCCATGCCGCTCATCAGGCTGCAGACTTCCTGTTCCGACAGGGCCGGCGGCAGGTCGAGCAGGCGTTTCAGACGGAATTTTTCGGGGATATCGGCGAACAACTCTTCCAGCGAGTCGATGCCGATCGTGCCCATCATCCGCTTCTGATCGTCCGTGCTGTGAGGAACATAATCCATGGTCAAATTCTCCCTGCCGGTTCACGCGACGGGCGCGGGCGGGACAACCGCCGCCGCGGTCGGCGAAAGCGGAACCGGAACCCTCGCGCGGTCAGTGCCTCTCGGCGGCGGCAACGGCACCGTAAGCGGCGGCGTCCATGAGATTCCCGAATTCCGCCGGATTGTCCACCTTGACTTTCGCGATCCACCCTTCCCCGAATGCATCCTGGTTGATCAGGTCGGGCTGTTCCTCCAGTTTCTTGTTCACCGCGATGATCTCGCCGCTGATCGGGGCATAAACATCGGACACCGATTTCACCGACTCGACGACCGCCATCGGTTCACCCTGCTTCACCTTCCTGCCCGGCGCGGGCAACTCCACGAAAACGATGTCGGTCAGCATTTCCTGCGCATGGTCGGTGATGCCGACGGTCGCCGTTGCGTCTTCGTTGTCCTTCGCCCATTCATGATCCTTCGAGTATTTCCTGTCGGTGGGGTTCTCTTTCGCCATGATTCGTTTCCCGGACTCCTTTTCCCTATTTCCCCCTCCTGTAAAAGGGGAGTTTCACCACGTTCGCTCTGACCCTGTTGCTCCGGATCAGGATATCGATCGCCGTTCCCGGCGCGGCGAGCGAAGGCGGCACGAAGGCCATGCCGATCGCCTTGCCCAGGGTCGGGGCAAAGCTGCCGGAAGTGACTTCGCCGATGGCCCGATCCCCTGCGAGCACTTTGTATCCGGCCCGGGCGATTCCCCGTTCGGTCATCTCGAATCCGACCAGTTTGCGCTGTACCCCGGATTCCTTCTGCCTGCGCAGGGCCGGAGCGCCGATGAAATCCTTTTCGAGATCCGTCACCCAGCCGTAGACGACCTCCAGGGGGGTGATGGTCTCGTTCAATTCGTGCCCGTAGAGCATCATGCCCGCTTCCAGCCGCAGCGTGTCCCGGGCGCCCAGACCGACGGGCTTCATCCCGAAGGGGCCGCCTGCCGCGAGCAGGCTGTCCCAGAGGGCGAAGATCCGGTCGGCGGCGGCGTAGATCTCGAAACCGTCCTCGCCTGTATAGCCGCTTCGCGAAACGATGGCGGAAACGCCGGCGACGGCCGTCCGGAATGCAAAAAAATACGGCAGGGATGCGAGGTCGGCGGGAACCAGCGGCTGGAGGATCTCCCGGGACCGCGGGCCCTGAAGATCGAGCTTGCCGGTCCGGTCGCTGATGTCCTCGATCGCGACGTCGGAAAATCCCCCTGCTTCCCGCTGTTTCCGGATCCAGGCGAGGTCTTTTTCTCTCGTCCCCGCGTTGGTGACGACCATGTAGGACGTCTCCTGCAGCCGGTACACGGTCACGTCGTCGAGGATGCCGCCCCTCTCGTTCGTCATCACGCTGAGTTTGATCTGGCCGACAGCCTGCTTCGACAGGTCGCGGCTCATGACGTGCTGCAGGAGGTCGAAAGCCCGCGGTCCGCGGACTTCGAACTCACCCATGTGGCAGATGTCGAAGAGGCCCGCCTGCCCCCTCGTCGCCTGATGTTCGTCGATGACATTCGTGTACTGGACCGGCATCGCCCAACCGCTGAAGTCGACGATCTTGGCCCCAAGACGCAGGTGATTTTCGTAGAGAGGCGTTTTTTGCATCGGACAACTCGTGCTTCCTTAGAACAGGTATTTCACCAGCAGCGACAGCGCCGCCAGGACGAGGATCAGCAGGGCCACGAGGTGTCTCTTGGGGATGCTGCGGGATCCGAGGATCAGGATGCCGCAGTCTCCACAGGAACTCCATCCCTGTCCGACCCCGCGGCCGCAGCGCGGACAACGGGGATTCGTCTCTTCGGAAGCGGCCGCTTTTCTGCCGACGTTTCTCTTCAACTCCTTGTGAATGTCGTAGCGCCAGCCGCAGTCCTGCTCCGGACATTTTCCCTGGAGGGGCATATCGTCCGTCCACATAAAACTTTTTCCGCACCGAGGGCAAGAGATTTTCAGCATGACCCCTTCCGATCTGCGGGCCGCAGCGAGCCCGGTGCCATGAGACCCGAAGCGGGTCGCCCTTCAACAGGCCTGCTCGGCGGTCCGTGCTTTCTTCCTCCTGCTCCACTGATAGAGGAAACCCAGGGTAAGCATGATGAGGCCGATGATATCCGTGAGAGTTCCGGGATCGATGAGCATCAAACCGGCCGTAGCGCACCAGATGCGCTCCCACCACACCATCCGGGCAAAGATGAATCCGATCATGGCGACGCCGACGCCCAGCATGCCGCACGAGGCGGTGATGAGATTCTGCAGGAGCAGCAGGGGAGTCGTGCCGATCAGCACCATGGCCGGATTGTAAACGAAGATATAGGGGACGATGAAGGCCCCGATGGCAAGCTTCGTCGCTTCCACGCCCGTCCAGAAGGGGTCGGATTTCGCAATTCCCGACCCGGCATAAGCAGCCAACGCGACGGGCGGCGTGATGTCTGCCACGATTCCGAAGTAGAAGACAAAGAGGTGCGCGGCCAGTAGAGGCACGCCCAGCATCACCAGGGCCGGTGCGGCAATCGTCGAGGTAATGACGTAGTTGGCCGTCGTCGGCGCCCCCATGCCCAGGATAATGGAGGCGATCATGGTGAAGAACAGCGTGAGGATCAGGTGTCCTCCTGCCAGCTCCACCAGTCCGTTGGCCATTTTCAAGCCGAGGCCCGTGAGCGTTACGACGCCGACGATGATGCCCGCCGTGGCACAGGCGATGGCGACACCCAGGGCCCCCCGTGCGCCCGCCTCCAAGGCGTTGACGATGTCGACCGGGCCCATCCGTGTTGCCTTGCGGACCATCCCCGCGATCACCGAAAGCCCCAGTCCCACGAGTGCGGCCATGGTGGGCGTATAGCCTTCCATCAGGACGTAGATAATGGCGATCAGCGGAACGAAGAGGTGTCCCCTTTCCCGAAGGACCCGCCCGAACTTGGGAAGCTGCTCACGGCTCATACCCTTCAGGCCGCAGCGCTTGGCCTCGAAGTGGACTTCGATGAAGATGCCGAGAAAGTACAGGCAGGCAGGGATGGCGGCGGCCTTGGCGATTTCGATGTAGGGGGTGTTCGTAAATTCCGCCATCAGGAAGGCGGCCGCACCCATGATCGGCGGCATGATCTGTCCCCCCGTCGATGCCGACGCCTCCACGGCGGCGGCGAACTCGGGCCGGTAGCCGAGCTTCTTCATCATGGGGATCGTAAAGCTTCCGGAACCCACCGTATTCGCCACGGAACTTCCTGAGATGGTCCCTTCGAGGGCGCTTGTGATGACAGCCACCTTCGCCGGCCCGCCGGAGGCCCAGCCGGCAATGGCGTCGGCGATGTCGATGAAGAGCTTGCCGATGCCCGTCTTTTCCAGGAAAGCTCCGAAGAGGATGAAGAGGAAGATGAAGGTCGCCGATACGCCCAGCGGAATGCCCAGGATTCCCTCCGTCGTGAAGTACATGTGCGATACGATCCGCTCGATGGAATAGCCGCGATGCGCCAGGAAGCCGGGGAAATAGGGTCCTAGGTAGGAATACAGGAGGAAGGTTCCGGCAATGCAGACGATGGGCAGTCCCACGACGCGGCGCGCCGCCTCCAGCGTGAGGAGGACGCCGAAGAAACCGACGATGTAGTCGATCCGCGTGTATTCGCCGCCGGCTTCCATGATGCGCGTGTAATTGAGCGCCATGTACAATCCGACGAAAACGGCGAAGACGGCAAAAAGATAATTGTACCATCGCAGTTTGTTCGAAATTTTCTTCGTTGACAACGGGTACAGGAGATATACGAGGGCAAAGGCAAAGGAAAGATGGATGGACCGCTGCAACTGTGCCGCCAGCAGGCCGAACAAGCCGGTGTAGATGTGAAAACAGGAGAAGGCGACTGCAATCCAGTAGACGAGCCAATGATCGAAGCCGGTCAGCTTTCGGAAAGTCGATTCCTTGTCGACCTTCTTCAAAATGGCTTCGAGCTCCTCCTGCGACACTTCCTGATCGATGTCCTTCCGGGATATGGGGGGTTTTTCATTCTGCGGCGCAATCTCTTTTTCGTTCACCATATGCACCCCTCTCTGAGGATTTTGTACAGGGATTGTTTCTCCACGGAAAAATTCAATGCCGTTCCCGGTTCGGCTATGGCGGCCAGGGCGATGACGCGATCCTTTATATGCAAGGCGTGTTCAGCTACGCGGCCTACGAAGATCGTCACATCCGACACCGGGCGGTCCACGGTGTATTCGAGCCAGCCGTCGGATCCGACGCGAAGAGGATGCTCCGCGGTTGCGACCTCGGGGATACCGGCGCCGAAGGAATCGAAGCGCGACTTCACGATCCGCATGCCCTCCGGCTCGATCCTCAACGTGTCGTAGACGGGGCGGCGATTGACCGAATGCACGTAGGAGATGACGAATTCCTCTCCCTGCGTGACGCTGGCGCAAAACCTGGTCTCGCCGGTCTTGTCGCAACTTACGACCAAAACAGTCCGCCATGGAATGAAAAAGGCGGCGGAAACCACCACCGCCAACAAAGCGGGAATGACGATCCCCAATGTCCTGCGCATTCGCTCACAAAAGAAAAGGACGGGCGGGAGTGCCCGCCCGTCCTTCGTTCACGGACTTACAGGAGTCCTTTCTCTTTGTAATACTTCACCGCACCCGGGTGGAAGGGGATGGAAACGCCAGTCGACGCCTTCTTCACGTTCAACTCCTTGCCTTTGGCGTGAGCGGTAGCAAGTTCACTCTGATTGTCGAAGAGTGCCTTCACCAGATTGTAGGCGACGTCTTCCTTCACTTCCGTGTTCACGATCAGGACGGCGTTCACGGCTACGGTCTTCACGTCCTTCGTGATCCCCTTATAGGTGTTGGCAGGGATGGTGAAGGGGCTCAGGAAGGGGTATTTCTTCACAAGCTGCTTCGCCTTGTCGTCGGAAACGTTGATGATTTTCACGCTGTGCTGTGCGCCGATATCCATGATCGCCGCGTTGGGAATACCCGCGACGACGATGAAGGCGTCGATGTGCTTGTCTTTGAACTGTTCCGCGCTTTCGGCGAAGGAAAGGTACTGGGCCTTCACGTCTTCCTTCTTCAGTCCGTAGATGTCGCAGAGCTGACGGAAATTGGCCTCGGTGCCGCTGCCGGGAGCACCGACGCCGATCTTCATCCCTTTGAGATCATCGAAGCTGTCGGCCTTGCTGTCGCCGCGGACGACGACCTGAATGACTTCAGGATACAGAACGGCCAGTGCGGCCATCTTCGTGAGTTTCTCTTTGAAGGCCTCCTTGGCGTTGTAGGCGAAGTCGATCGTATCGCTCTGGACGATGGCGAGTTCCGCTTCCTTCTTGTTGACGAGACGGACGTTTTCCGCGGAGGCGCCCGTCGCCTGAGCCGTCACGTTCATCCCGGCAATCTTGGAGTTCCAGATCTTGGCCATGGCGCCGCCGAAGGGATAATACGTACCCGCGGTTCCCCCCGTTGCCAGGACCATCTTGACGTCGGCCGCGAGGGCCGTTGACGCCAAACCGACTGCGAACAGACACGCCAGAAGTACAACCACTGCCCTTTTCATAACGATCCTCCTTTGTCCTGTAGGTGTGAAAAAAATGACCGTTCAAGGAATCGAACTATAAACAGGCCCTCGGCCTGATGTCAAGCGGCATTCGGCCGCCGAAATCGGGATCCACGGCCGCAGAGCGGATAATTTTTATTTCAAATTTAATTTAATTAAATTTACTCATTGACAAAATGTGTAGGATTGTTTACATTCGCCTCTCCAAAATCTCATGGGCATCGGGCAAGGAAAAAGCAATCCGTCCATGTCGCCAGGGGGCATCCAACCGGAGGCGCGGTCGGCGCGCGAGGATGCCGTTGGACTCATCGATAGAGACCTGCCAGATTTTTAGAAACAGTTAAAAACCATTCCATGCGGATCAAGGATCCGACTGAAGGCCGTAGGCGCTGAAGGGGGGTAAGACCGGAAGCAGGCAAGAGCTTCCCGGGACCGCTCGTCTCAAGAGAGCTTCCAATCCTATGGATTGGTCCATAGGGCTCGAAGTGCGGCTGGGCAGAATCGGAATGGTCGTCTCGTCGGGAGACGCACATTTTTCGCCGAAAGATCCTGAATCCAGTCATGTTTGATCCAAAGGAGGGAATTATGAAGAGAGTGAGGGGGATTGTCTGTGCGGTTCTTTTCGGGATCGGTTTGTGTTTCTCAAGCGTGGGCACCGCTTCGGCCGCGTATCCGGAGCGGGCAATTGAGATTCTCGTTCCCTTCGGCGTCGGCGGCGGAAGCGACACGGCCGCGCGCGCAGTCGTCGAAGGCATGAAGCTGAAGGAGAAGTATCCCCTGGTCATCAACAACATGCCCGGCGGCGGGGCGACGAAAGGCATGCTGTATGTATCGCAGCAACCGGCTGACGGCTACACGGTGCTCGCCGTTACGACGTCTCATCTGATCGACGCCGTTAAACCGAAGACGCGGGCGCACATCCTGCGCGATTTCGACCCCCTCATGAGGATCCAGTGGGATACCTCGGCGGTCTCCATTGCCGGGGATTCGAAGTTCAAGACGCTGGCGGATCTGGTGGACTATGGGAAGAAGAATCCGAAGATGCTGAAGTTCGCCGGCACGTCGCCGGGCGGCTGGTCCGAGATTCAGACGGTGGCCTTTTTCAAGAAGTGTGGCGTGGACGTGACATTTGTCCCATTTGATTCGGGCGCGGAGATCAAGGCGGCGATCATCGGCGGCCACATCACCGGTGCCGTGGAGGAACTGGCGGAGACACTGCCCCTGATCAGGGCGGGGAAACTCAAGGCGCTGGCCGTCATCATGGACAAGCGTCATCCGGCTCTTCCTGACGTCCCTTCGAGCCTGGAGCTGAAGATCGACTACACGCACGGCCTGATGAGGGCTTGGGCGGTCAAGAAAGGAACGCCGTCCGACCGCCAGAAGTTTCTGCACGACTGGATCAAGAAGGCCCTGGATACACCGATGTACAAGAAGTTCGTGGAAGACAACCATCTCTATGCGCGGCCCGGTTACCTGGGGCCCGAAGAGACGAGGAAGTATTGGGAGGACGAAGTCAAATTCTTCGGCGATGTCCTCAAGGATCTGGGATACGTGAAGTAAATCGGTTGCCGGGTAAGATTGGGGTTGTGCGGAGAAGCGCTTCTCCGCACAACCCGTTTGCCGTGCAGGGGGTACTATGAAAAAGGGTGAGATCGCAACGGGCGCGTTCTGCGTCGCCTTTTTTTCATTCATGCTGATTCAGGGATTCGATCTTCTTGAAACGAGGCGGTCCGGTGAGGTGGGAAGCGGTTTCTGGCCTGTGATGTCCCTGATCGCCTGCCTCGGGTTCAGCATTGCCTGGCTCGTCATGACCGTCGTCGAATCGAGAAAGACCCGGGTAGAACCCACCGCGGCGCCGACAAGAGAGGAGGCGGCCGGGGCATGGGTTCGGCGCAGAACCGTCGGACTGAGCATTCTCTGTCTTTTCCTCTACATTGTGGTCATGCCCTGGATCGGATTCGTCCTTTCGACCTTTCTCTTCGTTTTTGCCTTTGCGGTGTCGCTCGGCGAAAGGAGAAAATTGGTTCTCTCCGTCTCGCCCTTTCTCGTGACGGCGATGGTCGTCGCCGTATTCGCGAAATTCATCACGATCCCCTTTCCCCGGGGCGTGGGAGTCTTTGCCGCGTTCAGCCGGCTCTTCTATCAGTAATTCCATCATCCGATGAGGTAATCCGATATGATCGATCATTACCTTCAGGCGTTTGCAACGGTTCTGCTGCCCCAGAACATCCTGGCCATGTGCCTGGGCGGCCTCTGGGGCCTGCTCGCAGGCGCTCTCCCCGGCATCAGCACCTCCATGGGAATCGTCCTTCTCCTCTCCTTCACGTACTCTCTCTCGCCGATGACGGCATTCTGCCTGCTGGTCGCCGCCTACTGCGGCGGCATCACGGGCGGTTCCATCACGTCGATCCTGTTCGGGATTCCCGGCGAACCTTCGTCGGTGCCTACGGTGATCGAAGGGCATTCCCTGGCCAAACAGGGTCGCGCCGCCTATGCCCTGTGGACATTTCTGATCTGTTCCATCTACGGAGGAATCTTCAGCGTCATCGTGATGATGGTGGCGACCCCCCTGATAGCGGGATTCGCCCTGCAGTTCGGTCCCCCGGAGTTTTTTGCCCTGACGGTGCTGGGATTGAGTGTGGTTTCCAGCCTGTCGGGAAAATCGATGGTCAAGGGCTTTCTCTCCTGCTTCTTCGGCCTTTTCCTGGCGACGATCGGAACGGACGGCATCACGGGCGGGGAGCGATTTACCTTCGATACGACGATCCTTTTGGGAGGGATCAGCTTCGTCGTCGCCATGGTGGGGCTTCTCGCCGTTTCGGAAATCTTCATCGAGGCGGAAGAACCTTTCAAGGAATACAAGGGTTCGGTGGGGTACAAGAGCATGCGGGACGAGATGCCGCCTTTTTCCCTTTTCAAGAGCCAGTGGGCGAATCTGATCCGCTCCCCCATCATCGGGACGGTCGTCGGGGCCCTCCCGGGCGCCGGGGCTACGATCGCAGCCTTCCTGGCTTACGGGACGACGGCGAGGCTTTCGAAGAATCCGGAGAAGTTCGGGAAGGGCGCCATCGACGGCCTGATGTCCTCCGAGTGCGCAAACAACGCCTCGACGGGAGGTTCCATGACGATCCTTCTGTCCCTGGGACTGCCCGGCAGCAACACGACGGCGATGATGATCGCCGCCTTCATGATCCACGGGATGCAGCCGGGTCCTCTGCTCCTGACAACACGGCCCGACATCATCTACGGAATCTTCGTGGCCATGCTGCTTTCGAACCTCTTCCTGCTGGTACTGACGGCCTTCGTCGGGATACGGATGTTTCTTGAATTGAACCGTCTTCCCTATTCCATTTTCTCGGCCGTGATCATGATCCTTTGTGTCGTCGGCGCCTTCGGCTTGGCCAACAGTACGGACGACTTGTACCTCATGTTCGTTTTCGGCGTCGTCGGATATGTGATGATGAAGTTCGATATCCCCGTGGCGCCGGCGATCCTGGCGCTCGTCCTGGGTGACATGGCGGAACTGGCCCTGCGCAGGTCGCTGCTCCTGTCGATGGGCGATCCCACGATCCTCATCAGCCGGCCCATCAGCATCATTCTGTTGCTGGGTGCGGTTATTTCCATCGTCTATCCCCTGATCAAGAAGCCAAAGATCCTGCAGGGGGCATAGCGTAGCACGCGGAGAAGAGAACATGTCCGGGGAGACAAGGGCGCTGGCGGATTTTGCCTCCGGCCTGAAGTTCGAGGCGATCGACCGGCGCCTGGTCGACTGTTTCAAGAAATACCTGCTGGACGCCCATGCGGCCGAGCCGGATCGGGCGGAGTGCATCATCGACACCGTGGGCCGCCTGGAAAGGCTGTCGGATATCCGGGAACTCGCAGGCCTCCTCGCACGATGAGGGGACATCTGGCAGCAAAAAGAATAGGCAGGTTCTTTCCCGCCAGGATCTTCAACGGATTGAAAGAGCGCCGCACAGTGACGAAGCCCGGGGAGAACGTCTGTGGGGCAGTTCATAATAAAATATTTAATTAAATTCTTGACAAGGCACGACCGTTGTCTTATATAGCACGGGCGCCAAGTCGGAAGATATCCGGAAGGACGGAGCATTCTGTTGATTTCAGATGGTGTTTGGCAACCGAAAAGCGGATGAAGGGAGGAATGTTTTTTGGCTAAAGCGAAATATCACGCGATCATTGTAGGTGGCGGTTTGGCCGGATTGATGTCGGCGATCAAGATTGCCGAGGCCGGGTCGAATGTGTCGCTCTTTTCTCTTGTGGATGCGAAGCGCTCTCATTCCGTGTGCGCGCAGGGCGGCGTGAATGCGGCTGTGAATACGAAGGGCGAGGGAGATTCGCCGTGGATCCATTTTCAAGAGACCATCTACGGCGGCGATTTCCTCGCCAACCAGCCTCCTGTGCTGGGAATGTGCGAGGAGGGACCGAACCTGATCTACCTCCTCGACCGGATGGGCGTCATGTTCAACCGCACGCCGGAAGGGTTTCTCCAAGTGGAGATGCGCGGCGGCGGAACGAAATTCTCCCGCGGCCTCTTCGCCGGCGCCACGACGGGCCAGCAGATGCTCTACGCCCTGGACGAGCAGGTGCGCCGCTTCGAAGCCGCCGGGCTTGTCACACGGTATGAGGGCTGGGAGTTCATCTCCATCGTGAAGGACGATGCCGGTGTCTGCCGGGGCATCACGGCCATGAACCTGCGCGGCGACGCCACGGCACGGTCCTTTCCCGCCGACGTCGTCATCCTGGCGACCGGCGGTTGCGGGTCGCTCTTCGGCAAGGCGACGGCCTCGCACATCTGCAACGGCTCGGCGGCGAGCTCCGTGTACCAGCAGGGGGCGGTCTACGCCAACGGGGAATTCATCCAGGTCCATCCGACGGCCATCCCGGGCGACGACAAGTGCCGCCTGATGTCCGAGTCCCTGCGCGGCGGCGGGGGGCGGGTCTGGACCTATAAGGACGGAAAGAAGTGGTATTTCCTCGAAGAATGGTATCCGGCCTACAAGAATCTCGTTCCGCGGGACGTGGCAAGCCGCGCGATCCACAAGGTCTGCCGGGAAATGAAGCTGGGGATCGACGGCTCCGATATGGTGTATCTGGATGTCACCCACATTCCGGCGGCGGACCTGGACCGCCTCTTCGGTGGAGCGCTTGAGATCTACGAGAAATTCGCCGGCGAGGATCCGCGGAAAGTTCCCATGAAGGTCTTTCCGGCGGTCCATTACTCCATGGGCGGACTCTGGGTGGATTACAAGCAGATGACCAACATTCCGGGCCTCATGGCGATCGGCGAATGCGAATACCAGTATCATGGGGCCAACCGGCTGGGGGCCAATGCCCTTCTGTCCTGCCTGTATGCAGGCTTCATCAGCGGACCGATCGCCCTCGAGTATGCCAAGGGACTGGAGAAGAGGAGCGGCGACGTGGATCCCGGCGTCTTCGCGGCCGAGGCGAAGCGGCAGCAGGAGATCAATCAGAAGATCATGTCGCCCCGCGGCAAGGAGAACCCCTTCCAGATCCAGAGCGAACTGTCCGACTGGATGTGGGGAAACGTGACGGTCGTCCGTTACAACGACAAACTGAAGAAGACGGACGAGAAGATCCTGGAACTGCTGGACCGCTTCGAGAGGATGGACATTGCGGACGGGTCGGTCTGGGCCAATCAGTCGCTGTCACTGGCCAGGCAATTGTACAACATGCTGGTCCTGTCCCGGGTCATTACGCTGGGCGCGCTCAACCGGAACGAAAGCCGCGGCGTGCATTACAAGCCGGAGTTCCCCAAACGGGACGACGAAAACTGGCTGAAAACCACCAAGGCGCAGTGGTCTCCCGATGGGCCCGTCTTCAGTTACGAACCCGTCGACGTGTCCTTGTTCAAGCCGAGGGAGAGACGCTATGACAAAGAGTTCAAGGAGGAGAAAAAAGCCTTATGAAACACGGTGAATTCTATCTCAAGAGGCTCCATTCCCTGAGCGGGTTCTTCCTGCTGCTGTTTCTGTGTTTTCACTTTTTTGTGAATTCCTACGCCACGGTCGGAAACGGCGCTTTCAATACGGCCGCTTCATTCATGCACAACCTTCCGCATCTGACGTTCGTGGAAATTCTGATCCTGGGCGTTCCGATCGCCTTCCACGGGATTTACGGGCTGGTCATCTGGTATCGCGGGAAAGGCAACCTGACCCGATACGGCTACTTCCGGAACTGGATGTTCTTTCTGCAGAACATCTCGGGATGGGTGCTCCTGGTATTCCTGGTCCTCCACGTGTGGGGTACGAGAATCGCCAGCGCGATCGCGGGCGAGACCATCGATTTCCAGTGGATGGTGAATCACTTTGCCAATCCATGGTTCCTGGTCATCACGGCGCTGGGAATCCTGGCGGCGAGTTTTCATGCCGCCAACGGGCTGTGGGGTTTCCTGATCAACGCGGGCATTTCCACGGGGAAGAAGGCCCAGCAGGTCTTGGGCTGGGCGTGCGGCTTGGTTTTCGGCGTCGGTTTCCTGGGGTTTGTGCTGACGCTGGTTTCTTTTGTCCGATAGAGGTGGCAAGATGGCAAAAATGGTGGAAGTGAAAATCAAGAGACAGGCATCGACGAAAGACGCGCCGCGCTGGGAGACCTTCAACCTTCCTTACAAAGACGGCGGAAACGTGATCGCCCTCCTGATGGAGATCCGGAGAAATCCCGTCACGAGCGACGGGAAGCCGACGACGGCAGTGGTTTGGGATTGTTCGTGCCTCGAGGAGGTCTGCGGCGCCTGCAGCATGATCATCAACGGCCAGGTCCGGCAGTCCTGCAGCGCCCTTGTGGATGCCCTGACGCATCCTATCACGCTCGAACCCCTGTCGAAATTCCCGGTGATCAAGGACCTGATGGTGGACCGCATCGCCCTCTTTGAAAATCTGAAAAAAGTCAAGGCGTGGATCCCCATCGACGGCACCTATCCGGCGGGGCCCGGTCCCAGGATGCCCGAGCGTGACCGGTCTTGGGCCTACGATCTGTCCCGCTGCATGAGCTGCGGCTGCTGCATGGAGGCCTGCCCGAAATTCAACGACTGCTCTTCCTTCATGGGCGCCGCGATCATCGCCCAGGTGCGCCTGTTCAACACCCATCCCACGGGGGAAATGAACAAGGAAGAGCGTCTGGATGCCCTGATGGGTCCCGGAGGGGTCGCTGGCTGCTCCAACGCGCAGAACTGCGAAAAGGTCTGCCCGAAGAAGCTTCCGCTCGTGAAGTCCATCGCCGAGGTCAATCGGGCGATCAACATCCACGCGTTGAAAAGGCTTTTGTTCAACTGAGAACAATGGTGGTTGCACCGGCTGCCGATGATGCGTATTACGGCAAATATGCAGTAAAGGAGTAGGAACATGGGCAAGAATATCGTTGAGAAAGTGCTGCAAGCGCACCTGAGGGAAGGTGAGTATGTCCCCGGGAAGGGAATCGGAATCCGGATCGACCAGACGCTGGTGCAGGACGCGACCGGGACGATGGCTTTCCTGCAGTTCGAGGCGCTGGGGCTGTCCGAGGTGAAGACGGATCTGTCCGTCACCTATATTGACCACAACACGCAGCAGATCGGCTTCGAGAACAGCGACGACCATCTGTATCTGCAGGGCGCGTCAGCCCGGTTCGGCGCCGTGTATTCGCGGGCGGGGAACGGGATCTGCCATCAGGTCCATCTGGAGAGGTTCGGCAAGCCGGGAACGACGCTTCTGGGAGCCGACAGCCACACGACGACCGGCGGGGGCATCGGGCAGATCGCAATCGGTGCGGGCGGATTGGATGTCGCGGTGGCGATGGGCGGCGGGGCCTTCCCCCTCACCTGCCCGAAGGTGTACCTCGTAAAACTCACGGGCCGGCTCCAGGACTGGGTTACCGCCAAGGATGTCGTCCTCAAGATGCTTTCGGTTCTTTCGACCAAGGGCAATGTCGGTGTCATGCTGGAATACGGCGGAGAGGGCGTGAAGACCCTGAGCGTCCCCCAGCGGGCGACGATCACCAACATGGGGGCCGAGATGGGCGTCACGACGTCCGTCTTCCCGTCCGACGAGGTCACGCGCCGTTTCCTGAAGGCCCAGAATCGTGAGAAGGACTGGACCGAACTGTCCGCGGACGCGGATGCGAAATACGACCGCGTCATCGAGCTCGATCTTTCCACGATCGAGCCGCTGGTGGCGACGCCGCACAGCCCGGGCAACGTCAAGAAGCTTTCCGAACTGGAAGGCATGAAGGTGGATCAGGTCTGCATCGGCTCCTGCACCAACTCCTCCTACAAGGACATGATGACCACGGCGGCGATTCTGAAGGGCCGCACCGTCCATCCGGACGTGAGCCTCGGCATCGCCCCGGGGTCGCGGCAGATTCTCCTGATGCTGGCCAAGAGCGGCGCCCTGGCCGACCTGCTCGGCGCGGGCGGCCGGATCATGGAAAGCGCCTGCACCTTCTGCATCGGCAACGAATTTTCCCCGAAGAGCGCCGGAATCTCCATCCGCACGTCGAACCGCAATTTCGAGGGACGTTCGGGGACGAAGGACGCGCAGGTCTACCTGAGCAGCCCGGAAGTGGCCGCCGTGGCGGCCCTGGCGGGCAAGCTCACCGATCCGCGCAAGTTCGGGATCGCCTATCCGAAGTTCGAGGAGCCGGAGCAGTACGTCATCGATGACGGCATGTTTCTGATCCCCAAGCCGGAGATGAGGAACACGCCGATCCTGCGCGGACCCAACATCGGCGAGCCCCCGCGCAGCGAGAAGATGCCCCAGTCCCTGAAAGGCGAGGCGGCGATCAAGGTCGGCGACAAGATCACGACCGACCACATCACGCCCGCGGGATCGAGGCTGAAGTACCGGTCGAACGTCCCCAAGTATTCCGAATTCGTCTTCGAGAACGTGGACGCGACGTTCTTCAAACGCGCCATGGAGAACAAGAAGAAGGGGATTCACAACATCATCGTAGCCGGAGAGTCCTACGGCCAGGGCTCGAGCCGGGAGCATGCCGCGATGTGCCCCATGTACCTGGGTGTCAAGGCCGTGGTCGCCAAGTCGTTCGAGAGGATCCATACGGCGAACCTGATCAATTTCGGCATCCTGCCGCTCGTCTTCAAGAACCCCGCCGACTACGACAAGATCGAGAAGGGGGACAAGCTCTCGTCCGACAACTGGCGGGACGCCGTGATCGGAGGCAAACCCGTCGTGCTCAGCAACGAACGGACAGGGGAGAAGATCGAGTGCGCCTATTCGCTCTCCGAGACGCAGCGCGAGATGATCCTCGCCGGAGGGCTGTTGAACAAGATCACAGCGAAATGAAGAATCCACAGGATTGAAGGAGACGGTTTTATGGCTAAGATTCGAGTCAAGACGCCGATCGTCGAGATGGACGGCGACGAGATGACGCGCATTATCTGGGCGATGATCAAGGACAAGCTGATCCTGCCCTTCCTGGATGTGGACCTCAAGTACTACGACCTCGGCGTGCAGAAGCGCGACGAGACGGACGACAAGATCACCTTCGAATCGGCGGAGGCCATCAAGAAATACGGGGTCGGCGTCAAGTGCGCCACCATCACCCCCGATGCGGAGAGGATCACCGAGTACAAACTCAAGAAGGCCTGGCCTTCACCGAACGGGACGATCCGTTCCGCCCTGGACGGGACCGTTTTCCGGAAGCCCATCACCGTGAAGAACATTTCACCCGCCGTGCGGAACTGGAAGAAGCCCATCATGATCGGCCGTCATGCCTACGGGGACCTCTACCGGTGCGTGGAGCTGGTCGTGGACAAGCCAGGGAAGGTGGAGCTTGTGTACACGCCCGAGGGCGGTCCGGAGAGCCGGGTACTGGTGCACCAGTTCAAAGGCGCGGGGATTGCGATGGGGATCCACAATTTGGAAAAATCGGTCCGCTCCTTCGCGAAATCCTGCATCAATTATGCGCTGGGAGAGAAGGTCGACGTCTGGTTCTCCGTGAAGGATACGATCAGCAAGAAGTACCACGCCTATTTCAAGGACATCTTCGCCAAGGAAGTGGCCGCCCGCCAGGCCGATTTCGACAAGGCCGGGATCAAGTACCGGTATCTCCTGATCGACGATGCCGCGGCACAGGTGATGAAGCATGAGGGGGGCATCCTCTGGGCGCTCACCAACTACGACGGCGACGTCTTTTCCGACGTGGTTGCCGCAGGGTTCGGCAGCCTCGGCATGATGTCCTCGGTGCTGGTCTCGCCCGACGGAAAATACGAGTACGAGGCGGCCCACGGCACCGTGCGCCGTCATTACTACGAACACCTGAAGGGCAATCCGACGAGCACAAACTCGGTGGCGTCGATCTTTGCCTGGACGGGCGGGATCCGAAAACGCGGCGAGCTGGACGGCACGCCCGACGTGACCCGTTTCGGCGAAAACATCGAAAAGGCCGTCGTCGGCTGCATCGAGGCGGGGATCGTGACGAAGGATCTCATTCCGCTCATGGACCCCAAGCCCGCAAGTTTCCAGACGACGGAGGGATTCATCGACGCCGTGGCGGCGAGACTCGGGAAAATGTGACGACGGTCAGAGCCTGTCGTCCTTGACATGGGAGAAAAACCTGATGGTTGCTTATCCCCGTCTTTTTGCGCCGATCAAGATCAACCGTCTCCGGTTGTCGAACCGGATCGTCATGGCCCCGATGGCGTCGAACTTTGCCGACGAAAAAGGAGGCGTGACCGATCAGCTCCTGGAGTACTATCGGCAGCGCGCAAGGGGCCGGCCGGGGATGATGATTCCGGAGAGTTGCTACGTGTCCCCCGAGGGAAGAGGCGCCCTCCGGAGGTTCGGTCTGGCCAGCGATGACGTCATCGCCGGCCACAGAAGGCTGACGGACGTGGTGCACGAGAGCAACGTCCGCATCTGCGCCCAATTGCACCACGCCGGATTTACGGCGCCGATGCACGTCATCGGCCAATACCCGGTTTCCTGTTCCACGACCGTCCTTCAGTCCAAGGGCCAACCCTTCGTGGGCGTCATTCCCACAACCCTTTCGGAAGCCGATATCGCGACGTTGATCGTCCGTTACGGACGCGCGGCAAGGAGAGCGCTGGAGGCGGGCTACGACGCCGTTCAGATTCACGCCGCGCACGGATACCTGATCAATCAATTCCTTTCCCCTCATACCAATATCCGCAACGACGCTTACGGCGGTTCCGAAATCAAGAGGATGAGATTTCTCCTGGACGTGGTGAAGGAGATTCGCAGGGCGGTTCCGCCGGATTTCCCCGTCACCTGCAGGCTCTCCGGTGCGGAGTTTCACGACGGGGGCTATAGGACCGACTTCGTTGTCGCCCTCGCCAAGAGACTCGAAGAGGAAGGCATCGACGAAATCACGATCTCGGCCGGCAACTACGAGAGGCTGGATCTCATCGGCCCGCAGTATCCGAATCCCATGGGCTGCTACACCGGCCTGTCCGAAATCGTCAAGCAGGCAGTCCGCATCCCGGTCGGCGTGGTCGGGAGAATCGGCACGCCGGCGCGTGCGGAAGAAATCCTGGCGAAGGGGAAGGCGGATCTCATTTACCTGGGGAGAGAGTTGATTGCGGACCCCGACTGGCCGATCAAGGCGTCCGAGGGAAGGGACGATGAGATACGCCCGTGCATTTTCTGCAACCTCGGCTGCTTCGACCGGATGATGAACGGCCAGGAGATCCGGTGCGCGGTGAATGCCGCGGTGGGTTGCGAATTTCGGGACAGGCGGAGGAAACGCTCCCGGAAGAAGCGTCTGTTGATTGTCGGCGGCGGGCCCGCGGGTCTGCAAGCCGCTTGTTTCGCAGCGGAGCGCGGTTACGAGGTTCACCTGATGGAAAAAACGGCCCGTCTGGGCGGCAAGCTCCATGTCGCGGCGCGCCCGGAGGGCAAGGAGCAGCTGCAGTCCCTGTGCAGCTATCTGATCGGGAGGATCGAAGAGCTGGGCGTCCAGGTTCACCTGGGTCAGGAAATGACGGAGCATTTCGTCAAGAGGATTCGACCGGAACGAATCGTCTTGGCTGTCGGTGCAAAACCCTATGTTCCGGACATCCCGGGGATCGGCAGTCCCAACGTCTTCATGGCGGAAGATGTCCTGTCGGGAGCCGCCGCGGTCGGTTCGAACGTCGCCGTCATCGGAGGAGGCATCGTCGGCGTGGAGACTGCGATGGAATTGCAGGATCGGGGCAAGAGGGTCGTCGTGATCGAGGCGCTGGACGATATCCTTTCCGACCAGGGAAGCATCACCAAGAAGAATTTTCTTCTGCGCCTCGGGAAGCGGGGCATCCCCGTCCTTGTGGCAACAAGGATTGTGAAGATCAACCGGCGATCCCTTACCATCCGGAATGTACTCGGAGAGAAAAAGCTGCCCATTGATTCTGTCGTTATCGCGACGGGTTACAAGGCGGACATTCCGCAGGAGGTCGCAGGCGGGTGCGGGGACATCCCGACGGTGGCTATCGGAGACGCCAGGAAAGCCGGCGCCCTCCTGAACATCACCCAGCATATCCAAGAGGAGTTGATGAAATAAACGGCCGTTGAAATGTGGGAAATCTCTTAGAAAAGGGGGAAATCATGAATAACATCCAATCGTTCTATTGCCCAACCAATATTACGATGGGCATCGATTCGCACCGGAAAGTCGATTCCTTGATCAAGGAATGGAAGATTCAGAACCTATTCCTTGTCGTGGATGCTGCGATTCTGAAGACGGATATCTATGCCCTGGTCGAAGCGATCCTCAAGAAGAACAATGTCTGCTTCGAAATCTACACGGATATCGAATCGGACCCGAGCGCGAACACGGTGGAGAAGGCCTACGCCCTGTACAGGAAATCGGGGGCTTCGACCGTCCTGGCCATCGGAGGCGGAAGCACGATGGATGTCGGCAAGGCCGTCGGCATTCTTGCGACCAACGGTGGACGGATTCACCAATACGAAGGCATTGAGAAATTTTCGATTCCCCCTTTGCCGCTGATCGCGATTCCCACGACGGCGGGTACCGGGTCGGAGGTGTCGGGGTCCTGCGTCATCACGGACACGGATCGCGGCCTGAAGATGTCGATCCGGCACGCGTCGTTGAACCCGGCAAAGGTGGCCATCCTCGATCCCATCGCCTTGAAGTCGCTGCCCGCGACCGTGGCGGCCCATTCAGGCATGGACGCCTTCGTGCATGCCTTTGAGTCTTACATCGCTTTGAACGCAAGCCCCATGACGGACGCCATCAACCTGTATGCGATCGAATTGATGGCTCAGAACATCCGGCAGTTTGTCGCGAACCGCGCGAATCTGGATGCGGGATTGAAGATGGCGTGCGCCTCCAATCTGGCGGGGATCACGTTCGGCCTCACGGGATTGGGCAACGTTCATTGCATGGCGAGATTCGTCGGCGCTTTCTTCCACGTCTCCCACGGCCTCTCCAACGCGATCTGTCTTCCCTACGCGGCGGAATTCAATCTCATCGCCAATCCCAAAAAGTACGCGCGGGTTGCCCTGGCGATGGGGGAGAACATCCAGGGCATGACGGAACTCGAGGCGGCGAACAAGGCCCTCGATGCCATCAAGTGCCTGTGCCGGGATCTCGGTATCCCGGAAAAGCTCCGGGATATCAAGGCGACGGAGGACAAGCTTCCCGAGATGGCGAAGCTTTGCGTCGAGGCGGGATACAACCGGTGGAATCCCAGGCATTCCACGTACAACGATTTTCTGACCCTGTTCCAGCAGGCCTACTGAGAAGGACGGGTCACTGCAGTGATGTCGGGAGGAAGGAATATGGGGGACGGATATCCCCGCGGAGGGTATATCGGCAAGTGGCTGAGAGTGGACCTGAGCGCCGGAAAAATGAGCGATGAAACGGTCGATCAGGAGTTGCTCCGGCAGTACATCGGCGGTTCAGGGCTGGGAATGAGGCTCCTCTATCGCGAAAGCGAGCCCGGAATGGATCCTTATGCGCCCAGCAATAAGATCATTCTGGCTTCCGGCCCCCTGACCGGTACCCTGATACCTGGGTCGGGCACCATCTCCGTCGTTTCCCGGAACGCCCTGACGGGATTCGCGGCCGCGAGTCAATCGAACGGCTTTTTCGGGGCGCGGATGAAGCATGCCGGCTACGACGGCATCATCCTCCAGGGAAGGTCCGACAAGCTGGTCTACCTGCATGTTCAGGACGGCCGGGCGACGCTGGAGGATGCCGCCTTTCTGGCCGGCAAGGGGACCTATGCGACCGATCTTCTCCTGAGGAAGAAGCACGGAGAGAAGGGGTTCGATGACCGGATCAGCGTCGCCGCGATCGGTCCCGCCGGCGAGCGTCAGGTGCGGTTTGCCTGCATCTCCACGGATCGCGGGCATATCGCGGCTTCCGGAGGCGTCGGCTCGGTCCTCGGTTCGAAAAATCTCAAGGCCATCGTGGTTCAGGGGTCGCTGGGGATTCCCATCCATCCGGACGACCGGGATGCTTTCCTGGAAAAGGCCGGGCAGTGGCGGCAGGAAGCCGCGAGTTCCGGCATGGGTAAGACGGTGAGCCAGGTCGGCTCGCTCGGGTTCTTCACTGCCTATCACAGCAAGGGATGGGTGCCGGTGAAGAACCTCACGACGAATATCTTCCCCGGCGAGGAGAAATTCAAGGCCGACTATATCCGCAGAGAGGTTTACGACGGCGTATTCCGCAGTTGTCTGAATTGCACCTATCACCACTGCCAGACCGTCAGGATCAAGAAGGGGCCCTGCAAGGGTTTTGTCGGCGAAGAGGTGGAATACGAGATCCTGGCGGGATTCGGCCCCAACTGGGGGATCTACGATCCGGGGACGGTCACGATGCTCAATTCCCTCAACGACGATCTCGGCATGGACGCGAAGGAAGCGACCTTTGTCGTCAGCATGATCATGGAGGGATACGAAAAGGGCATGGTGTCGAGAAAGGCTCTCGACGGACTCGACATGAAGTGGGGCAACGCCAAAGCGGCGTCCGAGATGCTGAAGAAGATCGCTGCACGGGAGGGGATCGGAGACCTTCTTGCCGACGGAGTTCATCGGGCCGCCCAAAAGCTCGGAGGAGGCTTCCCGGAGATCGCCGTCTACGTGAAGCGGGGGAATGCCCCCCATGTGCACGATTCGCGGACCCGCTGGGGGACGCTGTTCAACCAGATCGTCTCCGATATGGGAAGCCAGGAAGGGCTCGATCTCACGGGAAGGGGGTCGGCGGATCTGGGGGTCGATAGGCCGACGTCCGAGCCCGACGAATATCTGGGCGAAGTCAATGCAAAGACGGAGTGGCTGAGGCAGTTTCAGGAATGCCTGACGTACTGCTATTACCAGACGGCATCGCTGAAGACGCTGGTGGAAACCCTGAACACCCTGACGGGCAGCAGGTACACGGTGGAGGATGCATTGAAGGTCGGGAAGCGGATCGTCAGCCTTCTGCGCATGTTCAACCGCCGCGAAGGCATGACCAGGGAGGACGATAGTTTCTCGCCCCGTCTGCAGATGCCGCCGGTCGACGGCCCGGGAAAGGGCAAATCGCTCGCTCCAACCTTTGAAAAAGTCCGCAGCGCCTATTATCGTGCGGCCGGGTGGGATGAAAACGGATTGCCGACGACGGAGCTGCTGAAGGAACTCGACCTGGGATTTACGATCCAAGACAAGCGTGCGTGAGGTTCGATATGCCGAAACAACTGAAGATCAATCCGCAAAAATGCATCGGATGCAAGAGTTGCGAGCTGGCATGTTCCTTGAGAAACGAAACGGTCTTTAATCCCGCCCTGTCCAGGATATCCAGCATCACCTTTATCGAAGGGACCTATCCGCTCCCCTACAATTTCGTTGCCACGTGCAAGCAATGCGCCGACGCCCCCTGCCTTTCCTCCTGTCCGACCAAGGCGATCTCGCGCAGGAAGGATGAGGCCAAGGCGGTGGTCATCGATCGCGACAAGTGCATCGGCTGCGGCGTCTGTGTCGGGACCTGTCCCTTCGGCGCCATGCGGTTCGATGAGGCGGCGAAGAAGGCTTTCAAGTGCGAACTCTGCGGAGGCGATCCGGCGTGCGCGCAGATGTGCCCGACCGGAGCGATCCAGTTTGCCCCAGGGAAACCGTTCCGTGCACAGCCGGAGGATTGCCGATTGCAGGCCTACTCGATACTCCTGCAGAGAAACAGGACAAGCAGCCGGAGGAAATCCGAAAAAGAGAACTGAGAAGACTTGTCGCGAGAAGGCCGACAGGGCACTCGCCTCGGGGAGGAAACGGTTCAAAGGAAAATGGAATACGGGGGATTCACCCGTTTATGAATGGAGGAAAGAAATGAAGAATCGAACTGAATTTCCCTGCACGATCATGAGGGGAGGAACGAGCAAGGGGATCTTCCTGATGGAGAAGGATCTTCCGGAGGACCCCGCCCTGCGGGACCGCATCATCCTGGCCGTCTTCGGAAGCCCGGATATCCGTCAGATCGACGGGCTGGGAGGCGCCGATTCGCTGACCAGCAAGCTGGCGATCATCGGGCCGGCGAAGCGATCCGACTACGACATCGACTACAACTTCGGTGCGGTGGGGATCGATAAACCCTTTGTCGATTATTCCGCCAACTGCGGGAACATCAGCTCGGCCGTCGGACCCTTTGCCGTGGACAAGGGCCTCGTGAAGGCGGTGGAGCCTTTTACCGTTGTCCGCATCTACAACGCCAACACGAAGAAGATGATCTACTCGAAGGTCCCGGTGAAGGAAGGAAAGGTGGTCTGGGAGGGCGACTATGCGATCGACGGATGCCCGGGGACGGCCGCCAAGATCGAGTTGAGCTTCATGGATCCAGGCGGCGCCACGACGGGGAAGCTGCTTCCGACAGGGAATATCGTGGATGAGCTGAAACTCGATACAGGCGAAAGTTATCGCGTCACCATCGTGGATGCGGGAAACCCGACGGCTTTTGTACGGGCGGAAGAACTGAAATTGCGCGGGAACGAACTTCCCGCGGAATTCGATCAGGACATGACGACGCGGGCGAAGCTGGAGGCGATCCGGAAGAAGGTGGGCGAAATGATGGGGATCCGAGTGAGCCAGTCCATACCGAAGATCTCCTTCATCGCGCCCGCACAGGATTTCAAGACGGTGACGGGAAAAACCGTTGGCAAGGATTCCGTCAGCATGCTGGCGCGCGTCATGGCCATGGGCAAGATGCACAAGACCTTCGCCATCACGGCCGGAATCCCCGCGGCGATCGGCGCCGTTCTTCCGAATTCCGTGGTGAACCAGGTTGTGGCCGGCGGCAAGCCGGTCCCCGCCGATAAAGAGATCGTCATCGGCCATCCCTCCGGCATGATGGACGTGAAAGTGGAGATGCGCACCGAAAAGGGCCAGCCCCACATCGTCAGCTGCACGGTCGGCAGGACGGCACGAAAGATCATGGAGGGAACGGTCTTCGTTCCGACGACCGTGTACGGCACCGGGCGTTAAAGATAAATCTTGACGAACGCGCGGGCACAGAGATATTGAGACGCCCGCCGAGATAAATTTCGGCGGAAGATGTTTTTCTCTGGCGGTGGGCGGGTTTTCGGGCTTCCTCCTTTATCTGCCCGCCGCTCCCCCCTTTT
>DAOSIS010000031.1:0-36088 GCA_035366835.1 Syntrophales bacterium
TGTGTTAGGCACGCCGCCAGCGTTAGTTCTGAGCCAGGATCAAACTCTCCAGTTGAAAAACTTATGAGGAGATTGCTCTCCCTTTCAGCTGGAAAAAAGGACCCACAAACTCATTATTTCCCACTATTCAATTTCCAAAGAACAACTTAGAAACAAACCGGCAGAACGCACAATCTTCCTTCTCAAAAGAACTTCCTGGCCAGCAGGCCGAAGGAAGGTGGCGTCGCAGAAAGAAATTTCTTTCTACATTAGTTTCTAACGGTATGTCAAGCACCAAATTGAGTTACTGCTTGGTTTTCTAAGAGCAGGCGCGACTTCTACCCTTTCTTTTGCCCGCTGTCAAGAAGAAATTTCATTATTTTACAACAACGATAAAATGCCTTTTCTTTCCCTTCCTTAGATGGATCTCACCATCCCTCAAGAAACGCGAATTGACCGTTTGGTCAAAGGAAGATACGGGTTCATCGTTGATATATGCCCCTCCCTGACTGATAAGACGCCTGGCCTCTCCCCGGGAAGCGCATAGACGAATATCCGCAAACAATTCGAATGCAGGAATTCCTCTTTCAATCCGCTCCCGCTCCACAGTCACCCGCGTAATCGCGGAGTTGTCCTGTTCCGTAAAGTCGCGGGGAATCGAACTGGCCGGAAGAATCCCCGCCTCCACGGGTTTCAATCCGAAAGCGGCTGCCGATGCCTTCCAGGCTGCCACGGCCGCGTCCTGTCCATGCGTGATCCTTGTCGCCTCAAAGGCCAGAACGGCCTTGGCCACGTTCAGTCTTGCATCCTTCAATTCTTGAACCCTGCGGATCTCCTCCATGGGCAGGAATGTGAAAAAAGACAGGAATCTCCGGACATCGCCATCTTCCGTATTCATCCAGTACTGGAAGTACTCGTAGGGCGTAGTGAGATCTCCATCGAGCCAAACCGTACCCTTCTCGGTCTTGCCCATCTTTCCGCCCGAAGCCGTCGTGATCAACGGAAAAGTCAGGCAGTACACCGTTTTCCCTTCAACCCTGCGGATCAAGTCCACGCCGGCCAGCATGTTTCCCCATTGATCGTTGCCGCCCATTTGAAGGATGCAATGATTGTTTTGGAATAAGTAAAGGAAGTCGTAGGCCTGAAGAAGCATGTAATTGAACTCGATAAAATTCAATCCGCGCTCCAGACGCATGCGGTAACTCTCGGCTGAGAGCATCTTGTTCACGCTGAAGTAATACCCAATATCCCGCAGAAACGAGATGTAATTCAGCTGAGTCAGCCAATCCGCATTGTTCAGCATCTGAGCCCCGTTCGCCCCGAAGGTCAGATATTTTTCAAACTGCCGCTGCAGGCATCCCGCATTCTGGTCGATTCGTTCTCTCGAGAGAATCTGGCGCATCTCGGTTTTTCCCGACGGGTCACCGATCAATGCCGTCCCTCCTCCGATCAGAACAATCGGTTTATGGCCATGTCTCTGCATATGAGCCAAGGCCATGATCGGCACGAGGCTGCCGACGTGAAGGCTGGATGCAGTGGGATCGAAACCGATATAGCAGCTCACCGGGCCGCTTGCCAATCGCCGGCTGATCTCTTCTTCATCGTTCGTCTGCTCTATGAAGCCACGCTCCGACAAAACATCCCAAACGCTCTGCACGTTCAACAGATCCTCCTGCGGAAGAATTATCGATGCTGGGAAGCCAGTGCGGAGTTGATGCGTTCGATATGGCGGGCTCTCCCATCCACTTCATCAATCTCCAGGAGCACACCCTGCAGCCGCACGTCACCCTTTGCAACCTCGAACTTGTTGGGCATCTGCAGCAGAAAACGTTCCAAGACGGCTTCTTTTCTTACACCGATCACCGAATCCATCGGGCCTGTCATCCCCGCATCCGTCAGATAGGCTGTCCCGTTCGGCAGAATACGCTCGTCCGCCGTTTGGACGTGAGTATGCGTGCCCAGAACTGCGCTCGCCTGGCCATCGAGAAACCATCCCATGGATATTTTCTCTGAGGTGGCCTCGGCATGGAAATCCACAATGACAACCCTTGTACTCTGCAACAGTTTCTTGATTTCGTTTTCCGCCGTGCGGAACGGACAATCCAGGGGATTCATGAAGATCCTTCCCTGGAGATTGAGAACCGCGACATGCTTTCCTGATGCTGTCGGCAGCAGGACGCTGCCATGGCCGGGCACGCCGGGAGGATAGTTGGCAGGGCGCAGCAGTGTTTCGTAGTCCGCGATAAAATCCAGCACTTCCTTCTTGTCCCAGACATGGTTCCCCGTGGTCAGGACATGGATCCCGGTCGAGTACAATTCGTCCACGACTTCCTGAGTCAGACCAAAACCGGCTGCGGCATTTTCACAATTCGCGATGACAAGATCGATCCCCTGGCTCGCCACCAATGGAGGCAGCAATTCCCTGACAGCCAATCTGCCTGGCTTCCCGATGATGTCGCCTATGAAAAAAATCTTCATGACCAGGCCCTACTTTGCGAAATCCGATACGCGAGTTTCGCGGATCACGGTGACCTTGATCTGTCCTGGATACGTGAGTTCGGACTCGATCTTTTTCACAATATCTTTGCACAGCATCACGGCGTCGTTGTCCGAAATCTTTTCGTTCTCGACGAGAATCCGGATTTCTCTCCCTGCCTGAATCGCGAAACACCGATCCACACCGCCGAAAGAGTTTGCAATATTCTCAAGCTCCTCCAAGCGTTTGACATAGGTCTCCAGCATCTCCCTGCGGGCCCCGGGTCTGGCGGCTGAAAGCGTATCCGCAGCCTGCACAAGGACGCCGAGCAGGGTGTTGGTCCTGCCATCGTCATGGTGGGTTGCAATCGCCTGCACGATGCGGGCATTCTCGCCGAATTTGCGCGCATACTCGGCCCCGATAGCGGCGTGGGTTCCTTCAATCTTATGGTCAAGCGCCTTGCCTATATCGTGCAGCAGGCCGGCCCGTTTGGCCTCCTTGATATTCAGTTTCAGTTCGGATGCCATCATGCCAGTCAAATGGGCCACTTCGATCGAGTGCTGCAGCACGTTTTGGGAAAAACTGGTCCGAAACCGCAAACTACCGAGCAGGCTGACCAGTTCCGAATGGAGGTCATGCACGCCGACGTCAAAGGACGTGCGTTCCCCGGTCTCGCGAATGATCTGTTCGACCTCCGTTCTGACCTTCTTGACGACTTCTTCAATCCGTCCCGGATGAATCCTTCCATCGGTAATCAATCGTTCAAGGGATATTCTTGCAACTTCTCGACGGACGGGATCGAAACTGGACAACACGACAGCTTCCGGCGTGTCATCGACAATGAGGTCAATTCCTGTGGCCGCCTCGATCGCCCGAATGTTCCTTCCCTCGCGGCCGATGATGCGTCCTTTCATTTCGTCGCTGGGCAGATTTACAACAGAAACCGTATTTTCGGCGACAAACTCTCCGGCATATCGCTGCACGGCATAGGCAATGATCTCCTTCGCGGATTTGTCCGCCGTTCTCTTGGCTTCATCCTCAATCTTACGGATCACGCCCGCAGCCTCTGCCTTGGCTGCGCTTTCCATGGATTGGATCAGCAGATTTTTCGCTTCTTCAGATGAAACTCCTGCTATTTTTTCGAGCTTCTCCCTTTGTTCCTCAACCATCTGGTTCAATCTGTCGTGCTTCTCGTGGAGTTGCGATTCCTTACTGCTCAGACTCTTTTCGCGGTTTTCTATCGCTGTCTCCCTCTGCCCCAGGGAATCCTGCTTACGCTCCAGATTTTCTTCTTTCGCACGAAGCCTTCGCTCCAGGCTCTCGAATTCACTTTTTCGGTCCTTGCTTTCCTTTTCAAATTCAGCCTTTAATTTCAGCAGGTTCTCCTTTACCTGGATCACTGCTTCTTTCTTGATCGTTTCCGCTTCTTTCTTCGCCTCGCTGACGATTCTCGCCGACAGGTTTTCCGAGGATTCCATTTTCTTCTTGGCCAGGCGGTTGCTCAAGATGAACCCAGCAAAGACACCCATCGCAGCGATTGCCGCAACGACGACGATTATGATCAGGTTATATAACAAAATCCGTCACCTCCTTCGTCAGGTTATGCCAACCTATACGCATTGGACCCCCGTTCTTGCTCAAACGATCTGTCAAGGATCGTTTCTTTCGCACCGGTCGAGCATTCTTTTTCAAGCACCGGCCGACACGCTATTCGCTTCTTTTGAGGGATTGGAATGAAAAATGGAAGAAAACAAAGGGAAGGTTCCGGGGTTTCCGGAGGCTCTGCAAAAAAACCCCCGCAAGTGCCGTGTTATACACCCTTTTTGAACCTTAAAGATACGTGGGCACCTATTTCTGTTGCTTTAGGCTTTCCACCCCCGTGGTTACGGGATGCCGGCAGACATGCACACCGCAATCCAGGCAAGGTCCCCATCTCCAAGGTGTTGGCTCAAAAAAGACTGTCAATCACGCGCATCGCAGGGGATTATCCAATACGACCTAATTTCATTGCGGTCGGATACCATTGATTAACTCAATCAACTTCCCCGATCTGGTCTCCAATTGCCGATAAGCCTCTTCCCGCAAGGTATTGTTTTTAAAGTACTCATCCGCGATGTTCAACGCAGCGAGGATGGCAATCTGCAGGGCATTCCCATCATGGGATGTTTTTCCGATTTCATCGGCCTTCTGATTGACATACCTGACCACGCTGGCCACATGTTCATCCCCCGAGTCACTAAAGACGGCTATTTCCTGTCCCAGTATCTTGATCTGAAAGCGCTTTTTCAACTGACACCCCGGTTCCTATCGCGTCACTTCGATATCTCGAAGCAGTTCCAACAACGAGTCCACCTTGGAGCGGACGGCATCCCTCTCTTCCCTCAGTCCCCCTATCTTATTTTTTATCTCTTCCAACTCCCCGTTCTTGGTCTTTATAGTCTCCTCTAATTCCTGGTTCCGCTTCTTTACAGCCGCGTATTCCTCAACGAGGTTCTTGATCTTTTCTTCCAACTCGTTGAACTGAGCGAACTCCACAAATCATCCTTTCTCGACGATCGGTATTTCTCCCGGCCTTCGCTGCCAAGTGCAAGTTCCGGCTCGGAAATTCGGTGGAATTATGTCAACAGGCCACCGAAATGTCAAGTCATTATTTCCCCGCAGCGAGACTGCTCCGCCGAGCCGAAAGAAATGCGTGCAATCCCTCCAGGACCTCGTTTCTGCGGACAAATTGTCCTGCACGCTGACGAAAAAGAGCACCTCCGCTCAGGCCTTTCGTGTACCACAGCAGGTGCTTGCGGAAGTTGATCACGGCCCTCTCTTCTCCATGACAAGCCACCTCCATGTCCAGGTGATCCCGGATTACCGCCATCCGCTCCTCAGCATCCGGTTCAGAAGGCGTTGCTCCTTCCCATCGTCCCTGCAGGCGAAGAATCTGGCCAAAAATCCAGGGATTGCCCAAGGCACCTCTGCCGATCATGATCCCGTCGCAGCCGGTCTCTTCCAGCATTCGTATGGCATCTCCGGCCCGTCTTATGTCTCCGTTGCCGATCACGGGCACGACCAGATTCCTCTTCATTGCCCCGATGAGGCTCCAGTCAGCATTGCCGGAGAATCCCTGCTCGGCTGTACGCGGGTGGAGAATGACCGCGTCCGCACCGCAATCCTGCGCAATGCGGCCTACCTCCAGAGCGTTCATTCCTCTTTTCCACCCCGCCCGCAACTTCACCGTCAGAGGCAGAGGGGTGGCAGCCCGGACTGCGCGCACGACAACCGCGACCTTGTCATCGTCCCTCATGATCGCCACGCCGGACCCGCCCTTGATCACCTTCTTGGCCGGACACCCCATGTTGAGATCGATCAAGTCGGCATGCATGTCGGTCAGCATCCGCGCCGCCTCCGCAAGCACGGATGGATCCGATCCAAAAATCTGCGCCCCGAGAGGCCTGTCCTCTTCCGATGACACGAGGCAACGCATGGCCACCCTCTGAGACTTGACCAACCCATGGGCGCTGATCATCTCCGTGAAAGCGAGTCCGCACCCGCATTTCCTGACGGTCAGTCGGAACGGGTGGTCGGTAATCCCCGCCATCGGCGCCATCAGCAGATTGTTCCGCAGATACAGAGAGCCGATTTTCATGATCTTTGGAGTTTCAGAGGAGATGTTCTCACGCCCTTTGTCCCTTATGCCTGCGGCGATCTTCCATCTTCCGCCGCGCCATTGCGAGATCATCCGGGGTATTGATCCCCATGACCTCCAAGGCATCGCCTGCGACCAGAGCGCCGACTCGATGTCCTTTCGCGACGGCGATCCCGACGATGTCCGTCAGATAGTACTCTCCTTGGGCGTTGTCTCTGCCGATATCTTCGACCGCTGAAAAAAGAAACCGGCTGCCCGCACAATAGATGCCCGTATTGATCTCCCGGATGCGTTTTTCTTCTTCCGTTGCATCCCGCTGCTCGACGATCTTGACGACACGCCCCTCATCATTTTTCACGATGCGCCCGTAAGTTCCGGGATCGTCCAGGACAGCGGTGAGAACCGTCAAGGCCGACTTCTCGGCCCGATGACGGGATACAAGATCCGAGACTGTTTCGGGCCTGAGCAGGGGGACATCGCCGCATAAAATGACCACGATCCCTTCATAATCCGAGAAACAGCCTTTCGCCTGGAGCACCGCGTGTCCGGTTCCGAGTTGCTGATGCTGTCGAACGAAGGTCAGATCAGGACTTGGAAATGCCTTGCGCACGATGTCGGCGCCGTGACCGACGATCACGACGGTTCCTTGGGAGCCGATCGCCTTTGCGACGTCCAGGACATAGGACAGCACCGGTCTTTCCGCCAACGAATGCATGACCTTCGGCAGGTCGGATTTCATTCTCGTCCCTTTGCCGGCAGCCAGAATCAGCGTGCGCAGATCGCGATTTTTCTCCATCTCTTCACCGTAGCCTCCCGCGCTTTCCCGTGGGGTAGATTTTTTCTTATCAGATTCACGTGACAAAGCCCATCCAATTTGTTTGACAAGGACGGCGTTTTTCCGTTATTGAAGAGCACCCGTAGACTCCCTCGGAATAGTCCGGTTTCCGAGACGCCGCGAAGGCATCGGGGATCTCGATTCAGACCGGTTGCCAGCCAAAGGAAGCGACCAACCCTCTGGAACCCTCAAGAGATGTCGAGCTGCTTACCGAAAGGAGATTCGAAAACATGATCGGGGTTCTCCTCGTGGGCAACGGCGCCAGGGAGCACGTCCTGGCAGAGACCATTGTCCGTTCCAAGCACGGGCCGTGCCTATATTCCTTCATGAAGGCGAACAATCCGGGCATTGTTTCCCTGTCCAGGGAAGTCCGCATCGGGAACTACCGTGATCCGGAGCCGATCGTCCGGTTTGCAAAAGACGCCGGCGTCTCCTTTGCAGTGATCGGCCCCGAAGATCCGCTCAACAATGGAATATCGGATGCTCTCGATGCAGCCGGCATCCCTGTTATCGGGCCTCTGAAAAACCTCGCCCGACTGGAGACTTCGAAGTCCTTTACGCGGGACCTCGTCCGCAAATTCGGGATCGCCGGAAATCCTCAGTATCGTTCGTTTTCCTCCATCGATGGCATAGCCGCGTTCCTCGATGAAATCGGGGCGGCTGTCATAAAGCCTGACGGACTGACGGGCGGCAAGGGAGTCCTCGTTCAGGGCGAGCATTTCATGACGGCGTCGGAGGCGCTGAAGCATTGCGCCGAAATCCTCCGCGAGCACCCCAGCGTCACAATCGAAGAGAAGCTGGAGGGAGAGGAATTCTCTCTTCAGTGCTTCTGCGACGGCACGACGGTAGCACCGATGCCGGCGGTTCAAGACCACAAACGGCGGTTTGTCGGTGACGCCGGCCCCAATACGGGCGGCATGGGTTCCTATTCCTGCGAAGATCATCTGCTGCCGTTTCTTCGCCCCAGAGACGTGCAGGAGGGGCTTGATATCACGCGCAGGGTTGCCGAGGCGCTTCGAACCGAAACCGGCAAGCCCTACAGGGGAATCCTGTACGGCGGATTTATGGTAACCCGCCAGGGCATTCGCCTGCTCGAGTACAATGCACGTTTCGGCGACCCGGAGGCCATGAACGTGCTGCCGTTGCTCTCAACGGACTTCATCGACCTTTGCCGATCGATCATTGACGGCACGCTGGAGCGCCTTCCCGTGTCCTTCGAACGAAAGGCCACGGTCTGCAAATATGTTGTTCCATGCGGCTACGGGCTTCCGAAGGATCACCCGGGCGCATCTTCAACTTCGGCCCGAATCGAGGTTGGCGATATCGGAACTGCCCGCCTGTATTATTCTTCCGTGGATCAGCGGAAGGACGGCCTGTACATGACCACGTCGCGGGCCATCGGCGTCGTCGGGGTGGCCGGGACCCTCCGGGAAGCGGAACGTATCGCGGAAGATGCGGTTCGTGCCGTCATCGGTCCTGTCGATCACAGACCAGACATCGGAACGGACTCTCTGATTCGCCGACGCGTCGAACACATGCGGAGAATCAAGCGTTCCTCATCGGAATTGACCTAAAGGGGGTTATCAAAAAATGGCGGACAATGTCATTAAACGCGTGCTGATCAGCGTAACGGACAAGAAGGGGATCGTCGAGTTCGCCAAGGGGCTCGACGCCTTCGGTGTGGAAATCCTGTCAACAGGGGGAACAGCGGCCCAGTTGCGCAAGGCAGGGCTCCCCGTACGAGACGTCTCGGACTATACGGGGTTCCCGGAGATGATGGACGGACGCCTCAAGACACTCCATCCCAAGATTCACGGCGGGCTCCTGGCCCTGCGGAACAATGAAGAGCACCGGAAAGCCATGAAGGCCCACGGAATCGAGCCCATCGACATGGTCGTAATCAACCTGTACCGTTTCGAAGACACCGTAGCCAAGTCTGGATGCACCCTGGAAGAGGCGATAGAGAACATCGACATCGGCGGGCCGACGATGCTGCGCGCCGCCGCAAAGAACTCCTCTTTCGTGACCGTCGTGACCGACCCCGCAGACTACGACCGTATCCTGCAGGAGATGAAATCCTCCGGAGGGAAGATCTCGGCGGCGACCAATTTTTCCCTTGCTGTGAAAACCTTCCAGCTCACGGCGCGCTACGACGCGGCAATCTCCAATTACCTGGGGACGATCGGATCGGACGGCACCCGAAAAACCTTCCCGGACACCTTCACCTTCCAATTCATCAGGGCCCAGGACCTGCGCTACGGAGAGAATCCGCACCAGGCCGCAGCGTTCTACAGGGAGGCCGATACGACGATCGCCGCAATCTCCAACGCCATCCAGATTCAGGGCAAGGAGTTGTCCTACAACAACATCATGGATTCCGATGCCGCGTGGCAGGCCGTCTCCGATTTCGACCTGCCGGCCGCGGTCATTATGAAGCATGCCAATCCATGCGGCGCTGCCACGTCCGCGTCGGCTCTTGTCGACGCCTACCGGAAAGCGCTCCAGACGGACCCCGTTTCCGCCTTCGGGGGCATCGTCGCCTTCAACAGAAGCGTTGACGCGAAAACGGCCGAGGAGTTGGCGAAGATCTTTCTGGAGGTCATTGTTGCACCTGCCTTTGACGAAGGAGCCAAAGCCCTGCTGGCGGCAAAGAAGAATCTGCGTGTTCTGGAAATCCCTGGTGCCGCAGGAAAGCGGGGTCTCGGTTACGACTTCCGGCGGGTGGTGGGGGGTCTGCTGCTTCAGGACCGCGATACCGGCGTGCTGGACATCCGGAAGGCGAAGGTCGTCACAAAGAGAACTCCTGCGGAAGAAGAATACCGGGCGCTCGATTTCGCCTGGCGTGTCGTCAAGCACGTCAAGTCCAATGCCATCGTCTACGCGACCCAGGATCAGCTCGTCGGCGTCGGTGCCGGTCAGATGAGCCGGGTGGATTCCGTGAGGATCGCAAAAATGAAAGCGGTGCTGCCTACTGCCGGTACGGTGCTTGCGTCCGATGCCTTCTTCCCGTTCCGCGACGGCCTCGACATCGCCGCGGAGGCCGGCATCACGGCAGTGATCCAGCCGGGCGGGTCCGTGCGGGACGATGAGGTCATCCAAGCGGCGGACGAACGCAATCTTGCCATGATCTTCACGGGCCAGCGCCATTTCAAGCATTGAGGAGCGATGTCAATCCGTGAAGGACGGCGACTGCAAGCAAGGAGGGGATCTCATGCCGAAGAAAAAGGCGCCGATCGTGAGTATCGTGATGGGCAGCGATTCGGATCTGCCCGTGATGGAAGAAGCGTCAAAACTCCTGAGAGCCTTTGACATCCCCTACGAACTCTTTCTGACATCGGCCCATCGGACTCCGGACCGGACATCCAAGTTCGCACGGGAAGCCGCAAAAAAGGGCATCCGACTCCTGATCGTCGGAGCGGGGGCCGCTGCCCATCTGGCCGGCGTAATCGCATCGCAGACGGACCTGCCCGTCATCGGGGTGCCGATCGACGCGACGACCTTGGGAGGGCTGGATGCCCTTCTGGCAACCGTCCAGATGCCGGGAGGCATCCCCGTCGCGACCATGGCGATCGGCAAGGCCGGTGCGAAAAATGCCGCCCTGTTTGCCGTCCGTATTCTTTCTCTGGAGGACCCGGACCTGCGGGAGAAACTTCGCGAATACGTCGCCAATATGGCCCGGGAAGTGGAACGGAAGCACAGCGACCTGTCATGCCGCGCATCCTGAATGCCAGGGAAAACGGAGCGCTGCGAGAAGCGGTGCGATTGCTCAGGGATGGCTGCATTGCCGCCTATCCGACGGAAACCTTCTACGGCCTGGGCGCCGATGCCGGCAACGAAGCGGCGGTCAGGCGGATCTTCGAAATCAAGGGGAGAGATTTCCGCAATCCCATCCCTCTGATCATAGGGGAAGAACGTGTCCTCCGTCATTTCGCGGCGGAAATACCGGAAACGGCAACACGGCTGATCAAAACCCTGTGGCCCGGTCCCCTGACGCTTATTTTTTTCGCGACTGCCCGGGTACACCCTCTTCTGACCGGGGGGACAGGCAAGATCGGCATACGACTTTCCAGCCACCCCATCGCCTCCTCCCTGGCAAGGGGCATTGACGGCGCCTTGACGGCGACAAGCGCCAATCTGTCAGGCGGGCCGGAATGCAACTCGGCCGCCGAAGTGATGGACCAAATAGGGAGCCGAATCGATCTGATTGTCGACGGCGGTACAACCCCTGGAAAAGCGGGGTCAACCATCGTGGACGTCACCATCGCCCCACCGGTAATTCTCCGTGAGGGAGCCGTGCCCCTCAGCCTCATCAAAAAAATCCTGGACGGACAAACCGCTTGAAATAGCGTCATTCGTGCAAAGACGTGCAAAACTACGATAACAAACATCATTCCATGTGATAAAGGTCACACAAGATCACCAAAATGGTCTTGACACCCGCCGCCAAGCGATGAGATAAAAACGGCCAATCAATTATTTTCGGATTTCTGGCAAAAAACTTTAATCGGACGAACTTGCCATCTGAGCCCGGCGCTTCCTGGTCTCCTCCTTCGCAGAAAGGACCCTTCATGAGAAAGTTCGTGCTGCTCGCATCGTCCGCGCTTCTTCTTGCGTTGATGCCGTGCCGGCCCCCTGTCAAACGGCGAGCCTGGAAGAGGGGGTCCGGCAGTACAAGGCTGAAAATTATGAAGAGGCAATCGAAATTCTCCTGAAAGTCCGGAAAGCGGATCCTTCCTCTTCGATGGCCGCTTTCTTCCTCGGGATGGCCTTCAAACAGACCAACGACGTTCAAAACGCACTCCCGCAATTTAGAGACGCCGTGATGCTGAAACCCCCGATCCGGGAGGCCGTAGTCGAGTTGATCGACATCTCCCAGCAGTCGGGGAACATCCCGGAGGCAAAACAATGGATCGGTCTCGCCGAGCGGGAAAACATTCTCCCGGCCAAGGTGAGCTTCCTGAAAGGCATGGTCCTGGCGCAGGAAGGCAAGTACGGTGAGGCCATCGAGTCCTTCGAGAAGTCAAAGAAGCTGGATGCAGCCTACACGCAGGCGGCTGAGTTCCAGATCGCGCTCTGCTACATGAACCAGCGGAATTTCTCGAAGGCCAAGGAACGGTTTCAGGCGGCCCTCACCCTTGATCCCCTCTCCGATCTCGGCTCCTTCGCCCGCCGCTACCAGGAAATCGTCGAACAGCGCAGCTTCATCGAGCGCCCCCTGCGGATCACGTTGGGCGTCATGGGCAAGTACGACACGAACATGCTGGCGGAGCCGAATCTCTATCCGGGGATCGAATCCCTGACGACCGGCGATCAAGCCAGCTACGGCATGACGAACACCTTCCGTCTCGATTATGTGCCGACCCTTTCCGGCAACTGGCTCTTCAACGCCACCTACGCCCTTGCCAGCGGCATCAACGAAAGGAATTACGATACGCATGACGTCCTCGCCAACACCATCTCACTGGCACCGGGCTACAACTTCGGGAAATTCGCATTGAACTTTCCGGTCAATTACACCCATACCCTCAAACGCGATCCGGGCTACCGCCGCTATGCGGACAATTTTTCGGCGGGCCCCATGGTCCGCTATCTTGCGGCCCAGAACCACATCCTGGAGTTGTTCGCCGGGTATACGAAGAAGAACGTTTTCAAGACCGTGACGAATCCCGAGTTGGAGGACCAGAGTTCCTGCGGCGTGGACAGCTACCTGAGCTGGATGTGGTTGCTCGAAGGCGGCGGCATCTTCAACCTGAAATACGGCCACGCGATCGAACGTGCCGACGGCATCCACTACAGCAACCAGAGCAACCGTTTCACGGTCAATGCAATCTATCCGATCTACAGCGCGCTCCGCCTGCAGCTGAGCGGCGATGTGAACCTGCAGAATTACGACAACGAAAATTCCTTTTTCGGTAACGAGACGCGACGCGACAAGATCTACACGGGCACGGTGGGCCTCACCTGGGACGTTCACAGAAACGTGAGTCTGATCGCCCAATACACGGACATTGTCGCCCATTCGAACATCGCGGCTTACGACTACGACCGGAGCATCTATTCGGCAGGCATGGAACTGAAGTTTTAGGACAACCGAAAAACTCGGAGAAGGCTGAAAGCCTCACGGGCATTGTTTCATCAACACCGCCACAGACTTCTTTTTCACCCTTGGGGAGGGGGTGTCTTATGAAGCCGAAAGTCCGCATGGCAATACTCGCGCTCGTCTTCCTGGCGCTTCTTGCCTCGTCCGCGGCGTTTGCGGCGCCTATCGGGAAAATCAGCGCCGTCCAGGGAAACGTGGACGTGACCGTCGGTCCGTCGCCTGCCGTCGCTGCCAGGGAAGGCATGCCCGTGAACGAGGGCGATATCCTGCGGGTCAAGAGCAAATCGAAGGCCGAGGTAACGTTCAACGACGGCAACCTCCTCAGGATCGCCGAGAATACGCGCCTGAAGATCACGGCCTACGCCGTCGGGGAGAAAAAGAGCAACTTTCTGAACCTCTTCCGCGGCAAGACGCAGAGCCTTGTCAAGAACCTCGGCAAGGGAAGCACCTATGAAGTCCGCACGCCGACGGCGGTCTGCGGCGTCCGCGGGACGGATTTTTTCACCTTTTTCCAGAACGGCGTGAGCGGGGCAATCTTCAAGGAGGGCACCGGCTACGGCTACAACCCCAACATGCCTCAGGAAGTGAAGGTCATCACCGCCGGTCAGGCGATGGTCATCCCCACCAAGGATGCGCCGCCGGTCATCAAACCGGCGACGGCCGCCGACATCGAGAAGCACTTGAAAGACACGGCGCCTCCCCCGAAGAAAGAGGAGGAGGAAGGCAAGAAGGACGATCAGGGCGGCCAGGGACAGCAACAAGGCCAAGGCCAGCAGCAGGGCCAGCAGGAAGGTCAGCAGGGCAACGGCACGCAGGGATCGCAGACGGTTGGTCAGGAGACTTCCGCACCACCCGCCGTTGTGTCGGAATTGATGGAACCGCCTGCGCAACCACCCGCTCCCCTCGTCGTAACGCCGCCCCCTCCGGTGGACATCAGCACGCAGATCCAGCAACAGCAAACGGGCGAGACCCTGGCGCAGGACCAATCCACGCCCGAACCCGAGCCTGAGCCGGTTGTGCCGAAGACGACCTTTTCGACGGCCGCAACGCTGGGCACCATCTCCGGAACCCTCGCCGGCGAGATCGTCGATGCAACGAACACGGGGACGATCAGCCTCGCGGGAACCTACACCGGCAGCCTGACGCCGACAACGGGAGCGGTCAGCGGCGAGCTCAGCGACGGCAGCGCCTATGACGCGGCGATCGCCGGCATCCCCGGCTCCTATCGTTTCATGCTCCGCGGCATCTACCGCAAGGGCGACGGCATCGGGTACCTCAGGGGCGATCTCTCCGGCACGGCCGCCGACGGCTCCGTATCGACCACCGGCAGCCTGTCGCGAACGGGAATCTTAGGCACTGTGGCCGATCCGCAGGCCGAGATCGGCGCCATCCACGACATCGCCGTGCCCAGGATATCGAGTCTCGTTCCCGGCGCCGCGGAATACCTGGCCTCGGAAGACCTGGTGGACGTCCGCGGCTTTAAGACGGCGGCATCCTACGGCATGGAGGGCATCGAGGGCATCTGGAGCACCACGACGTCCGGCGGCACTTACAGCACGTCGTGGAACTCCACCTACGGTACCTCTGGCTTCCTGGACTCCGGTGATCCCTACAATGTCTATTACATGATGGGCAACGACCTGATCGCGATTGCCGACCCCGCAACAGGCCATGTGAACATGTCGGGTAACCTCCTCTATCTCGACGCCAATTACATGGGGATCATCGGCCTCGCATACAACGGCAAGTACGACCCGAACAATCCGACCGGCACCTACGAAAGCGTCGGGGCCGGTACGGTGTCCCTGGCGCCGCTCGCCTTTTCCGGCGACTGGGGCATGCTGGCCTGCCTGTTCGCCGACGAGAACGGCAACTACACCTGGGCCGCGTCCGACACAGGCATCTTCGGCGGTCTCGATCCCTTCTGGAGCGGTTCAGGCTCGTCTTTCCTCGCCATGGGAACGAATAGCTTTGCTTCCTCCTATGCCGGGAAGCCCCATTATCTGTGGAATACTACGATCAGGGGGCGCGAAACCGGCCACGATAGCCAGGACGGAAACAGCATAAGCCTGTACGGCCCCGCCTGGCTCGTGGGCTACACGGCCGGCCTCTGGGTTCCCGGGGCGACCACGATCCACGGTGCGGCCCGCGCTCTCTATGTGGGGCCGGACGGCGTTCCCGGACTCCTCACGAGCGACGACATCACCATGGGCAACTACCCCTCCATCGGCATGTGGAAGGCAGAGGGTACGTTGACCCCCCATCCTTCCGGAGACCCTGCCGGCGATTACGACTACGACTACGGCGAATTCAGCAACGTCAAATTTTCCGGACAGTTTAACGTCTATGATTCCGGTCTTCAGCGGGCCGTTCCGACAGGTTCGATTGTGGGAGCTCAGGCGGAAAGCTACTCCAGCGAAACGATGTTCCTCGTGGACAGTAATGAACAGAGCCTGCGATGGGGCATCTACGACCTGCGCCTCGGCCTGGGCAATGCCTTCAGCGGCAGGCCTGTGGACGCCTCCGGCAATCCCGTTGACGCAAGCTGGTCGGCCGTCCTCGGCGGTCATGGTCAGTTCGGCCGCCTCTACACCGGAGGCGATGGATACGATTACGAGGACGGTTACTGGATCGCGGGGGCAGGGGGCGTCTGGTACGCAACGGGAGAACTCTCCGGCAGCATGCTCGGCCGGTACGTCACGTATTTCAGCTCCGGTAGCATCGGCGGCCCCTTCACGGGCGTAAACGGAAGCGTCGGCCAGGACGGCGACTGGATCGGCCAGAGCATCGGCTCCTACGAGGGAACGCCCAATGATTTCGGGGGCGACTGGTACAGCAGCACAATCTACAACGACGATGGATATTGGGAGTGGGGCGGCTATCCTCACGGCGTCTTCGGATTCCAGGAGCGCCAGGATGGAAACTACGACTTTCTCGCCATCGGAGAGTTCCCCGATTCCGGCTACGGAATGGAAGACTTCGGAAGACCGTACATCCTCAGCGGCGCCATGTACCACGAGGGCGAAGAGGGCCGCTATCTTGAGGGCTTCACCGGAGGCATATGGAAGAAGGCGGACCCGGCCGCCAGCGACGGCACGCTGGACGGATACGGGGCCGCCGTTTACTACACCGCCGACGGAAAAGTCGGCCTGATCCGGGGCGGTTTGACCGGCGTCTTCTACGAAATGAACGATTACTGGAATGAAATGACCGGCATGTGGGCGGTGCAGAGCGGCGAGGACGGCCTGGCGAACGTCGACAAGACCCTTTCTCTGCCCGGGGACTTCTCCGTTTCGAACGCCTGGATCGATGAAAATTCCCTGTACGCTTACGCGGCGGGCGGCTTTGCCGGAGGCATGGGGAACACCATCTTCGGCGAATACTACAACGGCAAGACCAAGTTCATCGCCTACGATACGCAGGACGCAACCAGGAGCCTGCCCTTCGGGATCTACAACCTCAAACTGGGAGAGGGATCCGAAGTCAATTACTACTCCGGAAAACCGGCAGGACCATCCGTCCCGTGGAGCGCGAAAATCGGCAGCGATGGATACTTCGGATACGACGAAGTTGCGGATTGGGGGTACTGGATAGCCGGTATCAATGGCGGCACATGGAACGAGTATCCAACGGAATCGGGCCATGGAACGGTCAGCGGAACGATGAGCGGCAGGTATCTCACCGCCACCCACATGGGAACCATCTGGGGTCCTTTTTATGGACTTTACACGCAGGACGGCATCGATGAAGCCGGCGGCTACGGTACCTGGATCGGACAGAGCGCAGGGACCTACGAGGGCGTGCCCTTGGCCTTCAGCGGAGAGACGTACGGATCCCTGATGCACTACGAGAGCTACGAAGGGGCCGGCCACCTCAACACGGGCGGCAGTGCAGATGGGCTCCTCGGTGGAACCGCCCCGACGCTCTTTTCGGGAACCAATACCTCCGTTACGCTCATGGGCGGGTATTCCGACGGCTGGGACGATACGAAACCGTATCTCATGTACGGTTCCGGCTGGTATTTCAACGGCACTTCGGTCTCCGGATCGTCGGAAAGCGGCGCCTTCGACGGGTATCTGGTTGGCCTGTGGAAGGACGGGACGATCCGGGCCAAGATATTGAGCCTCTACTACACGGCCGGCGGCCAGGCAGGCTACCTCGAAAGCGTGGGCGATGGGGCCTTCAACCTCGGCGGAAACTACTACCCGGGGATCGACATGTGGGAGATCCTCGATGGAACGCTCCGCGCGGTTCCCTCCGGGACCATCACCTCGCCTGACATCACCGAAAATCGATTCGAGGGCAATAACGGCCGGGGCTCCTTCAACACCGCAGGCGGGGGAACACTGGACCTCTTCGTAGCTGCCGGCGACCCGATCCGCTTCAGCGAGCTCGACTGGGGAATCTGGAACGCCGGTTTCGGCGGAACCTTCAGCGGCACCACGGCGGATTCCTGGAGCCTCAGGACGGGCGGCGGCTTCTACAACAATGATTCCGAAGACGGCTACTGGATCGGCAGGATAACGGGAACCAGATGGTCCCCCGATCTGGAGGGGACATTCGCCGCACGCGCCCTGACGAATGAGGCGCTATACCGACTTACCGGAGACGTCATCGGCTCCTCTTTGCCCGGCGAATGGCAGGCTGCGGGCATCGGCCGCTACACGCGGGAGCCGCTCGCCTTCAGCAGCGAGCTGAACGGCAACCTCTACCAGGTCGTACCCGGAAAATTCGTTGATCGGGAATACGCCCGGCCCTATTACCGGGCATCGCTGGGAAGCAATTTCTTCGAGCCGCTGCGCTATGAAACCGTGTACTTCCTCCCCGACGGGACGACGACCCATGACGCCGGGAACGTCGTCGCGTTTGAAACCGTCAAAGGGCAAGACGGCGGCAAGGACGAATACCACTACTATCCCAACGGCCACTGGCTCGCCGTCCGGACGGACGACGGCGTGACCTACACCTACGTGCAGGACGGCGGCGTAACGCCGGAGACCCTTGATTTGTCCTCTGTGCCGCCCACGACGCCGACGACGCACTTCGACCCGGAGCACTACGCATCCACACAGCCTTTCGGCTACAGCGACTATGTGATGTCCTTCGAATCCGCCTGGGAAAACACCAACGCCCTCCTGCGGGGCGGGGCCTTCACGGGAAGCCTGGGCGGCCTGACCGGACAGTCTCTCTGGACCTCTACCTCGGAAAGCAGGACGGGCGTCGTGATGATGGGCGATCACGCGACGTACAGCGGCTCGCAGATCTTCGGCACTGGGACGGCCTACAGCGGAGCCGGCGGCGCCTTTGTCGGCGAAATCGGCGGCATCATCCGCGACAGGGACTCCGACGGTGAAAATCCTCTCGAGGGGCTGTTCTTCGGGATCTATGTCGATGCGGACGGGAAGGCGGGCGTGCTGCGCGGTCCTTTCAACGGTACGTCCTACGCAGACACGAATATGTGGGAGACGGCGGACAGCCCCGACGCAGCCACCCTGTATCGGGACGACACCCTGAAGGACAGGGAAACAGGCATTTCGGCCGCCGACCTGACCGCCACGGACGAATCCGGCAACTATACAAACCTCTTCCGGGGCGGCATCGGGGCGGGCGTCAACTCCGCCCTCTACGGCACCTTCGGCGGCAGCGGCCATGTCGCAACGTCCGTCGGCGTCATGGGTCACACCCTGTCCCTGGCCGACCAGCCCGATTGGGGGATCTTCTCCCTGCAGATCGGCGCGGCCAATACCTATGAGAAACCGGACCAAAGCCCGGGGGCGTGGGCCGCCAGGCTCTTCGCCTCGGGCGAATTCGGAAAATACGCAGCGGATTATGGAACATACCGCGACGCGGGATACTGGTACGCGGACGTGACGGAAGGGACCTGGGCGGACAACCGCATCGCCGGAACCATCGCGGGCGAATTCCTCACCTTCAAGAAGTTCGGGATACTGGAGGGATCGCTCCTGGGCACGTATGACGCATCGTCCTGGCAGGCGATCGGCGGCGGCACGTGGGCCAAGGAACAGGACCTCTTCTTCAGCAGCGAGATCCGGGGAAAGAGCTATCGCCTGGCTCACCAACTGCAGGGCAGCAAAATTTACGGCTGCAGCCCCTATTATTACAGCTACTCGTACGGCGATCAGGGCGCCGACAGGAGCGGCTACAGCGAGTATTACTACTATGACGCAACCGCCGGCAGACTCAAAAAAGTCATCACCCGCTTCGACATTCAGGGACCGCCGACGGGTGAAAAGGGACACAGGGATGTGTGGGTGCAGAATTACGGAGCGGACAACCTGCCCAATACTCTGGACGACACCTGGACATTCCAGACAACGGTTTATGAGACGATCGGTGCCTATAACAACGCCCTGGCGCAACTGGCAAAGGACCCCGTCACCGGTCTACCTCTCAGTGCCAACGAACGATGGGACCTCCAGTACTCCGATTTCGGTGGCATCATGGGCGGCCTTGGCGATCTGTGGGCGAACCTGGGCTCTGCGGCATCGCCGACGGCCCTGAAGTTCATGGGGGACGTCGATATCTTCGACGTTGCGCAGGGAAACGGCAACAGCGTCTTTGCGGCCGAACTCGTGAGCTTCGATCCCCTGGTCACGATGGATCCCTATGCCAATTCGAAGACGCCCCTGGGAGCGGGCGGAAAATACGGCGCCTACTACGCCTACCTCGGCGGCGCCGTCGAGACCCCGGCTGCGCCGACCTATGATGCGAAGGGGCTTGAGACGCGCGGCCTGAGCGCGGTCCTGCAGGGCATGTTCCTCACGGACGACGGGAAGGCCGGCATCCTCTACAGTCTCAGGCAATTCGAGGATGGATCTTATGACTACAGCATCCCCGGAACGTATTACCCCGAACTGGGTTCCTGGGATGCGGACGGCAACGCCTATACGTACCAGATGACCGACGCCATCGACGCCGCGCTGCTTTCTTCCGCGGGATGGACGCCGGAGAACTTCGCGAGCCGCATCGAGTCGACAAGAATCGCGAAGTACAATTCGTTCGGAGCGGGTCTTGCGGCTTCGTATGTCGACACCGGAACCATATCCCTGTCGAACATCCAAAGCGAGGAAGTGACTTTCGGTCTCGGCGCCCTGTCTCCCAACCGCCAGTGGAAGCTCGATCAGAAAATCGCCGGCGGCGGCTATACGGGAACTCCCCGCTCCTGGGCCTTCTACCTGAACGACCCGGTCCTCGCCAGCGGACTCCCGAACCCGTCCTTCATCCCGCTTACGGAGACCGACTTCATGACCGTCAGGATCAACGAACCCGTCAACAACGCCTTCGACGGCGTCCTCGCGGGCGCGAGCGTGGATTGGATCTCGGCCACGGCGTACGTCACCGGCGGCGCGATCAAGGGGACGTTCGATCCGACCACATGGACCGCCGTCAGCATGGGCACCATCCTGCCCGTGGCCGGGTTCATCGACCGCGTCAACGCCCTCACAGACGATGCGGCGCGCCTTGCCTTCGAGAAGGCGACGAAGATCCCGGCGTTCGAGGTCGGACGCGTGGATCTGACTTACTCCAATCCAGTCAATCCTGGCTTGACGTCGGTCAACATGAACAACGTGACCTTCTTCACGACCTCAACGGATACCGCCCGGGCCAACCCGACGCTGTGGGCGACAAAGGAGATCAGCGGAACCTACAACGTGACGCCGGTGAACCCCGTAACGTTGACCGGCGGTACGGGCAGCACCGCCATCAGCGCCACGTTCAATCCGGTGAGATGGGACAACAACAAATGGGGCGCGGCCGTAAACGGCGGCGGCACCCTGACGAACGTGAACAACGCGACCTTGAACGTCAATTTCAAGGGCGGCGCGGCCGGAACGTACAGTGGAGGAAACTTCGGCGGCACGGGCGCCGGCGTTGTGAAAGCCGGCGGAGGCGCCCACTAGTAGGTGTTGAAAAACTGTAATCTTGTTCTTTGTTGTCATTCCCGTGGAAACGGGAATCCAGTCTTTTCAATAGCTTTATGGATCCCCGCCTTCGCGGGGATGACATGGCGGAGGCGAATTACGACGTTTTCAACAGCCTGCTGAGGGTGCGATCCTTATCGAGAGGCACAGGCCGGCCGGCTTGTGCCTCTTTTTCTTTTCTGTTAAGGATTGCGGACAAAATCGACGGATCATCGGATTGACAGCACCGGAGGAGGTCATTTCATGAAACGACTGTTGTTCTGGACGGCAATGCTCGCCGTGTATCTGGCCGCGTTTCCGGCTTGGGCCGCGGCAGCACCCAAGGAACCCGTCCTCAAGATCGGCGTCATCGACACGGGCAGGATCATGAGGGAATCCAAGGCGGCCAAGAGCGCCCAGGTCCTGTTTCAGAAGGAACTGGAAGCGAAGCGGGCCATTCTGTCGGCCAAGGACAAGGAGATCCGCCTCCTCGACGCCGAACTGAAGAGCCCCGACGCGAAGCTGACCGCCGATGCCCGCAAGGCCAAATCGGACAAACTCGCCCAGGAGGTCAAGGAGTTCAAGCGCATGCAGTCGGACCTCGACGAGGAGCTGAAGAAAAAGGACGCCGAGCTGACGCGCAAGCTCATCGACGAGATCCGTCAGGTGATCCGGACGCTCGTCAAGGATGAAGGCTTCACGCTGATTCTGGAAAAGAATTCCCTCATTCACGCGGACGATGCGATCAACATCACCGACAAGGTCATCAGACTCTACGACGGCCAGAAGAAATAGGATTTGCGCTGCCGATGGATAAGCGCTACGGCAGCATCCTCTCCGCCCCGGCGACCATGACCGTGGCCTTCGCGACGCCCGGGGGCTCGTGGGCGAAGACCACCATGAATGGGATCTTGCCGTTGGGCGGCACGCGCTCGTTGGAGACGGTGCTCCCCTGGGGGGAAGAGAGCTCGCTGGCGATCGCCTCCTCGGTGAGAACCCACAGTGCCTCGTCGACGAGGACGTTCCCGGCATGGGACACCCGGTCCGTCAGGACAACGCCGTAGGCGTCGTAGAGCTCCCCCTTGATCTTGATGCGCGCCACCGTGAAAGAGGAGGTATTCACGGCCGTTCCCTCGACGACCCGCAGCTTGCCCATGATGCCGTTGTTGACGAAACGCTGCCGGACGTCCCGGATCTCGATCTGCCGCAGGTTGAACTCCTTCGCGGACTTGTCGGGCCCCCAGAGCCGCTCGACGGCCGGGATGGCTTGAAATATGCCTTGGAGAATCGAATCGCCCCCCTGGGGGAAAAAGCGGAAGAAAACCGCCGCCAGGAGCACGATCAGGAGCAGGCCGTACAGGACGATCCGCCCGGGCGTCAGGATTCCTTTTTTCCTCTTCGCCTTGCGCGGCGCTTCTTCCTCTTCGTCGGCGGCTGAACCGAGTTCATCGAGGTTCTCTTCGGCCTTGTCGATCTCCAGTTCGTCCACGTCGTCGGCCGGTGCCGGACCCTGTTTTTTCTCGGGCGCCGCCAGATCGGTCCTCGCGGCGTCGCCCGCCTGCGGAACTGCCTGCGCCGGTTTTTCCGCAGCGGCGGCGGGCTCCTCTCTCCGCGCCGGCTGCGTCTCGCCTGCGGAAGGGCGTGCGCCTTCCTGGAAAAAGACATGCCGGCAGCGGCTGCAGCGGACCCAGACACCCTCCCCCGCCAGCAGGCTGTCGTCGAAGCGGAATTTGGTTTCACAACGTTTGCACTGGATGATCATGCATGTCTCCCTGAATAAATCCCCGGAAAAACCGTTCCTGCAGGCTGTTCGATCGGGTCCTCCTGCATTCGCTGCGGATCAATCAATCGTATCGGACAGGGTACAGACGTCCGGCAAGAACCGGGAGCGCTCGTTGAAGTCGAGGCCGTAGCCGACGACGAAGCCGTCCTCAATGGCGAAACCCACGTAGTCCGCCTCGAAGGGGACCTTACGCCGGGCTCGCTTGTCGAGCAGGGCGCAGACCTTGAGCGAACGGGGATTTCTTTCCTTCAGCCAGTTCACGAGATACGACAGCGTGAGCCCCGTGTCGACGATGTCTTCGACAATCAGGATATCCTTGTCACGGATCGACGTTTCGAGGTCCTTGGTGAGAACGACCTTCCCCGCACTCTGCGAACCGGCTCCGTAGCTGGCCAGCCGCACGAAATCGATCACGCAGGGAACCTGCAGGGCCCGGACAAGGTCCGCCATGAAAATGAAGGCGCCCTTGAGGACGCCGATCACGACAAGCTCCCGGCCCTGATAGTCGCGGGAAACCGCATCGGCGATCTCGCGGATACGTTTTTCGATGGCCTCCCTGGATATCAGAATCTTCCTCTTGTTGGAATCGTCCAAGAACAACCTCCTTCGGAGCCGGTCCCGCCCGGGATCGACGGCGAAAGCCTAACCGAGCGTCGAAAAACTGTCAATGAAAATCAAAGGCTGTCCTGCAGGGCGCGCACGGTGTCCGAGATGTGCGCCTCGACGATCTCCTCCGCCCGCCGCAGCTCCCGCCCGCCGGAGAACAGGGACGAAAGGCTCACGAAAATGGCGTCGAAGCGGGAAACTTCGCAGCCGAGCTTCCCGTAATCGATCCGTCCGATCATGTAGGACGATCCGTCGAAGTAGTATTTCCCGAGGCGGTTGACGGAGGGATCGCGGAAGGGCCAATGGACCTTCAGGGACAGGTACCTCCGCGCGACCTGTCGGACCGGCGCCGCCCGGAAGAGCGATTCCGGCGGTGACTGCCCCAGGCGATCGGAGACGAATTTTGCGTACTGCTTGACGAAATCGATATCGGTGACGCACAGGCCGTAGAGGTACCAGTCTTCCAGAACGGCGATCAGGAGCGACTTCTCCGTCCCGGTCAGGTAGGTGAAGCTCGGGCACAGATGACCCTGGCAGAGTTCGCGGCCGTAAAAGGAGACCTCGCGCAGGTCGGAGCCGCCGTTGCAGGCGGGATGAAGCAGGCAGCCCACCCGCCTCTCCGCTTCGTCCAGAAATCCCAGATACTCGCAGCAGTAGATGACCTCGTACCGCTTGGCCGCATCTTCGTTCGCCGCAACCCACGCGGAAAAGGCGCGAAGATCCTCGGGAGACCGGCCCGCCCCGCGGAACCGGCGCGTCCGGGCCCGCAGCCGCTCCACCAGGGGGCCACGCGAGCTGTCCGCATGGTTGTAGAGGCCGCAGCAGGCCCCGCAGGATTTTCCGGGATCGGGCTGGCAGAGATGGAGAATCTCGCCACTCCCCATCAACCCGCACCCGCCGGAACGTCCCTCCATCTCCGCCTCCCCTGGCCCCGCCCACCGGCGTGCTATACCGGATCCGCGTCTGCGGCGCAACGGGGAACCGATTGCATCGCCCCGGCAAAGATGGTAGAGGGGAGCCGCAAAACGAATCGAGTCAGGTGGCACTTCCCATGGTCCTGAAAGAAAAAACCCTTCTGCCGAACGGGCTGGAACTGGAGATCTGGGACCGCTCGCGGTCCATTGCCGCGGATACCGTCAAGGTCGAGCTTCTCGCCCGCATCCCCGTGAAGGTCGAGGCCATCTTCTTTCCCGCGAAGGAGCAGTTCGACCGTTTTGTCGCCGCCGCCGGTCCCGAGGTCCGTTATGAATACCGCCTGGAAAGGACTTTCGTCGCCCGGAACGCCGCGGATGCCGTCTTTGCGGAACTCCTGAACGCCTTCAAGAAGGATGCGCTCCCGTATCTGTCCAAACAGGATTTTGCGCAGCGGCTCGTCCGCGCCCGCTGCCGGGAAGTCGCCGCGCAATCCTTCCGCCGCCCGGCAGGAGACGACGGAGGAAACGGGAAATGAACTGGGAGGAGATCCTCTCGTCCGTCGAAAAGCCGAGCCGGTACCTGGGCGGGGAGGCCAATGTCCCGCAGAAGGATCCGCGCGGCATCCGCCTCCGCTTTGCCCTTGCCTTTCCGGACACCTATGAAGTCGGCATGTCCCACCTGGGACTCCAGATCCTCTACGCCGTTCTGAACGACCTTCCCCGCGTCTCCGCCGAGCGTGTCTACGCGCCCTGGCCCGACATGGAACAGCGGCTCCGGGAGCACGGCATTCCGTTGAGTTCGCTGGAGTCGCACCTGCCGTTGAAGGATTTCGACATCGTCGGATTCTCGTTCCAATACGAGCTTTCCTACACCAACGTCCTCAACATGCTGGATCTGGGGGGAATCCCGATCCGTTCCAAGGACAGGGGACCGGACGATCCCCTCGTCATCGCCGGCGGTCCATCGGCCTTCAACCCCGTCCCCATGGCCTCCTTCATCGACGCCTTCGTCATCGGGGAAGGTGAAGAGGCGGTCGTCGAAATCGCCGCCGCCGTCGTAGCCGAGAAGGAAAAGACGAAGCGGCGCGAGGGGCTTCTGGAGGCGCTGGCTGCGATCCCCGGCGTCTATGTGCCGGCCCTGCACAACCCGGGCGCGGTGACGGTCCGGAAGCGCGTCGTGGCCGACCTCAACCGCTGGACCCTGCCCTGCCGGCCGGTGGTTCCTCTCATGAAGACGATCCACGACCGGATCTCCCTGGAGATCGCCCGCGGCTGCACCCGAGGGTGCCGCTTCTGCCAGGCGGGAATGGTCTGGCGGCCGCTGCGCGAACGGAGGACCGATGTCCTCGAGCGGATGGCCGACGGCATGGTGAACGCCACGGGCTACGAGGAAATCTCGCTGCTGTCGCTCAGTTCCGGGGACTTCAACGGGATCGGGACACTGCTCTCGACACTCATGGACCGCTATTACGAACGCCGCATCGCCTTGGCGCTGCCGTCTCTGCGCGTGGAAACCCTGAAGAAGGAGCTGATGGATGCGATCAGGCGCGTTCGCAAGACGAGCTTCACCCTGGCGCCCGAGGCGGGCACGCAGCGGCTCCGCGATGCGATCAACAAGGGAAATACGGAGCAGGATCTCCTGTCCACGGCCGGGACCGTCTTCGCCGCAGGCTGGCGCAACCTGAAGCTCTATTTCATGCTGGGCCTTCCCACCGAAACGGAGGCCGATCTCGAGGGGATCGCCGACCTCGCCTACAAGGTCCTGGGAGAGACCCGAAACCGCGGCCAGATCACGATCAGCCTCTCCACGTTCGTGCCGAAACCGCACACGCCTTTCCAGTGGCAGCGCCAGATCGGCATCGAAGAGACGCTCGCCCGCCAGGAATTCTTCAAACGGCGGATCCGGCACCGCAACCTCTCCGTCAAGTGGCACGATGCGCGGATGAGCCTGCTCGAAGGCGTCCTTTCCCGCGGGGACGAGCGCGCCGGTTCCCTCGTGGAACAGGCCTTCCGCCTTGGCTGCAGGTTCGACGGGTGGAGCGAGCGGTTCCGCTTCGAATGGTGGGAAGAGGCGCTCAGGAAAACCGGCCTGTCCGTCGACCGGTCCCTCGACAGCCGCAGCGCCGATGACGAACTGCCCTGGGATTTCGTCGATACGGGCGTACGGAAGGCCTATCTTGCCGGGGAAGCCGGGAAGGCCCTGGACGGATTGATGACGGAGGACTGCCGTTTCGGGGCCTGCGGGGACTGCGGCGCCTGCGACGGAAGGGAGATCCGCATCGTCACCAATCCCCGGGAAACCACCGGGCCGTCGGCATCCGGAGCGGCCGAGCTCCCGGCGGGCGTCGGGTCTCCGGCGCAGCGCTTTGAAATCCGGTTCTCCAAGAGGGGGCGGGCAAGGTTTCTCTCCCACCTCGAGGCGGCGACGGCCCTTTTTCGCGCCTTCAACCGCGCCGGCATCGCCCTTGCGTACTCCCAGGGATTCCACCCGCACCCGAAGATCTCTTTCGCCTGCGCCACGGCCGTGGGGGTGGAAAGCGACGGGGAATTCGCCGAGGTGCAGCTTCACGGCTCCCGAGTCGAGGCAGGCGAAATACCCGCAAGAGTCAACCCCTGCCTGCCGCAGGGGCTGGCGATCGAGGCTGCCGAGAAACTCCCGCCCGACGGGCCGTCGCGCTTCGCCCGGATCGCGGGATTCGATTTCCAGATTGCCCTGCCCCTTGATCTGCCGGACGCCTCGCTCCCCTCTCTGGAAGACAGGATCGCCGGCTTCCTCGCCGCCGGGCGCTGCGAGATCGTCCGGGAGGGCGGCGGCAAGACCTCCGTCCGTGACATCCGGCCGCTCGTGGAACGTCTGACGCTGAACCGGGAAGAAAAACGCATCGACATGACCGTGCGGTTTTCGCCGGCGGGAACCGTCCGGCCGGCGGACGTCCTTTCGCAGGTGCTGGGGGTGGCGCCCTCCGATCTTCCGCGGTACCGGATCCGCAAGACCGGGACTTTTCGGTGACAGGCAATCCTTCGGACATGCCGACATGCCGGCCGGATGGCGTCGATTTTTGTTGTTGACAAACGTTACGATCTGCGGCTATAAGAGGCGCTTCAAAAAATCCAGATAAGGATTGTCCTATGTACGCAGTCATCAAGACAGGCGGGAAACAACACAGGGTCTCGGCAGGCGAGGTCCTCAACGTAGAGAAGATTCCCGGGAACCGCGGCGACGAGGTCGTATTCGACCAGGTGCTGATGGTGGCCGGGGACGGCAAGGTCCGCGTGGGCAAGCCCTATGTCGAAGGGGCAAAAGTGGTCGGTGAGATCGTCACCCAGGCCAAGGCGAGGAAAATCTACGTTTTTCACATGAAGAAGCGCAAGGGCTTCAGCAAGAAGACCGGTCACCGGCAGCCCTTCACGAGCATGAAGATCAAGGAAATATCGGCATAGGAGGATTTTCGGTATGGCGCACAAGAAAGGTCAGGGAAGCTCCCGCAACGGCCGGGACAGCAATTCCCAGCGAAGGGGCGTTAAGGTGTTCGGCGGCCAACCGATCCATGCCGGTTCCATCATCGTTCGCCAGGTGGGAACCAAGATCCATCCCGGCGTGAACGTCGGATTGGGCAGGGATTTCACACTCTTCTCGAAGATCACGGGCGTCGTGAAGTTCGAGCGGCTCGACAAGAAGCGCAAGAAGGTCAGCGTCTACGCCGCCTGAATTCTGCCTGTACGGCGGCGGGTGATCACAACGGCATCCATCCCCAGCATTCCCTGAAATACTTGAAGGCACTCCCGGCAGTGCCTTTCTTTCTTTTCCGGGGTCCCCTTTTTCCTATGAAATTCATCGACGAGGCGAAAATCTACGTCAAGGCCGGTGACGGCGGGAGGGGATGCGTCAGCTTCCGGAGGGAGAAGTTCGTCCCGCGCGGCGGGCCGGACGGCGGCGACGGCGGGAAGGGGGGCGACGTGGTGGTTCGGGCCTCGGCCAGCGCAAGGACGCTCCTGGATCTCAAGTACCGCCAGCATCACTTTGCCAGGCACGGTGAACACGGCAAGGGAAGCAACCGGACTGGCGCCGATTCGCCGGACGTCATCGTGGTCGTCCCGGTCGGAACGGTCGTGAAGGATGCAAGGACCGGAGAGATCATCGCCGACCTCACGGTCGTCGACCAGGAGGTAATCGCCGCCCGGGGCGGCAGGGGCGGCCAGGGCAATGCGAAATTCGCCACCGCGACGAGGCAGGCGCCCCGCTTCGCCCAGCCGGGAGAGCCGGGCGAAGAACGGACGATCCTGCTGGAATTGAAACTCCTCGCGGACGTCGGCATCATCGGCATGCCCAACGTGGGAAAATCGACTTTCATATCGAGGGTGTCTGCGGCCCGGCCGAAAATCGCCGACTACCCCTTCACCACGCTCGTCCCCAATCTCGGCGTCGTTTCCTGCGGGGAGGGCCGGAGTTTCGTGGTGGCGGACATCCCGGGGTTGCTCGAGGGGGCCCACGAAGGTGTGGGCATGGGCATCCGCTTTCTTCGGCATGTCGAACGGACGAAGGTCCTGTTCCACATCCTGGACCTCTCCCGCGAGCCCTACGGAGGGGCCGGCCACGACCACGAGGTCGTCAACCGGGAGCTGGAGCGTTTCAGCGCGGAAATGATCCGCAAACCGCAGATCGTCGGCGTGAACAAGATCGATCTCCCGGTCAGCCGGGAGCGGCTGAAAAACGCCGTTGACTTCTTTGCCGGGAAGGGCATAAGGGTTCTACCCTTTTCCGCCGCAACGGGTGAGGGCATCGCGGCGGTCCTGCAGGCCATGATCCTTCGCCTTCAGGAAGCGGGCACCCCGGAGCGGCAGGAAGGCGCGGAAGAGGAGTCTTGAAGGCAGCGTTTGCGACCCGCCAAGGTAGGTGTTGAAATGAACACATCGTGCATCCGCAAAGAGATTCTCAAGGGCGTCCGGAAGGTCGTCATCAAGATCGGCAGCGCCGTGCTGACCGGCGAAGACGGCCTCGACCTCCAGCTGATCGAGCAGATGGTCGCCGAGATCGCGGAGTTGACCCGGCGCGGCTACTCGGTCGTGATGGTCACCTCCGGCGCCATCGCATCGGGCAAGCATCGCCTGGGCATCGCCGGCAAGCTGAAAAGCATCCCGCAGAAGCAGGCGGCGGCGGCCGTCGGCCAGGGCCGCCTGATGCGCGTGTATTCCAACGCCTTCGGCAAGCACGGACTGTTCGTGGGGCAGATGCTGCTCACCATGAATGACCTCACGGACCGCAGGGGCTTCATCAACACCCGGAACACCCTTTCCACGCTCATCGAATGGAAAGTCATTCCAATCATCAACGAGAACGACACCGTCGCCGTGGACGAGATCAAGTTCGGAGACAACGACAATCTCGCGGCGATGATCACGAACATCACGGAGGCCCACCTGCTGATCAATCTGACGGGAACGGAAGGCCTCTACGACCGCAACCCCGCGACGTCGAAGAACGCCAAGCTGATCCCTCTGGTCAGGGAAATCACCGAGGAGATCGAAGCGGCGGCGACCGGCGAGACCAGCGCCGTCGGACTGGGCGGCATGAAGAGCAAGGTGCAGGCGGCCAAGAAGGTGACTTGCTTCGGCATTCCCTGCATCATCGCCCCGGGAAAGGAAAAAGGGATCCTGCTGGATCTTTTCGCCGGAAAGGAGAAAGGCACGCTCTTCCTGCCCATGAAGGACCATCTGAGCAGCCGCAAGTCTTGGATCGCCTTCACCCTGCGGCCCCGAGGAAAACTGGTGCTGGACGAAGGGGCGGTGCAGGCGGTTCTGGAAGAGGGGAAGAGCCTTCTTCCGTCGGGGATTCTGAGCGTGGAAGGAGCCTTCGTCGCCGGCGACCCGGTGACGTGCGTGGATGCGGAAGGGCGGGTCCTGGCGAAGGGGCTCGTCAATTACACCGCCGACGAGATCCAGAAGATCAAGGGGTTGAAGAGCTCCAAGATCGAGCAGGTCCTGGGATACAAGGACTACGACGAAGTCATCCACCGGGACAATCTCGCCGTCGAGAAAGGGCTGCAGGCGAAGTCGCGATTGCAGGGGGACGAGGCGTCCCCCGACGCATGCCGCAACGACGGAGAATGAGGCACGGCCATGGCCCGGCGTCCGGAACTCTCCTGCGAAGCCTTCAGATCTGCTCGAGCATCGCCTCGTTCACCATTTCGCCGTTCGTGATCACGCAGGAGTTCACGCAGCCAACGCGATTGCACACGCCGATGCAGTCCCGGAAGTTGTGATCCAGCGTAAGGAAGAGCGCGATCAGGTCTCCGCCGCAGCGGCAAGCCGTGTAGACCGGCAGCTTCTTGTTGCACGTCGGGCATTGGATTTCCACGATCTTCCCTTCCTGCAGGTCGATGTCGAGTGCCACCCGCACCTTCTCGCCGAAGATGGGACTCAGGGCAACCAGGCCCTTGGCCTTCCCGTCCTTGACCTTGAGCAGGATCCCCCGGTGACCGTTGAACGTCGCCCGCTCGCTGATGAGACGGTGCCCGTTCTGACAGTAGAGATCGCACACGACCAGGACTTTTTTCGCCTCGGCCATGGCCTTGTCGATCGGGTTCGGGATGAGCAGCATTCCTTTTTCATCGTAGAGCGCCATGGGGCTTCACCTCCGTTGCCGTTTTGTCGCAGGGACATCCTATCATGGTACAAGTCCCCTCTACAACGTCAATCGGCTGAGTGAGGACCGCTTCTTTTGAAGTTCTCCGGCCGTTGTGATAGAAAGACGGCCTCGCCCCGGCGGCCGGAGCAGCCGCCGCGGACTTCGCCCGCTTCTAGCGAGGAGTGTCTCCATGAGCATGACACGCCGTCTTCTCCCTTGGTTTGGGGTCATGGCGGCCGTCCTGGCCGCGGCCTGCGCACCGAAGCAGGCACCCGCCCCGATCCCGCCAAAACCGGCGAAGGTGGCCGTTGTCCTGGGCGCGGGCGCCGCGAAGGGATTTGCCCATGTCGGCGTTCTCAAGGTGCTGGAGTCCCACAAAATCCCCGTCTCCATGATCGTGGGTACGAGCGTGGGAAGCTTCGTCGGCAGCCTGTACGCCTCCTGCCGGGATGCCTATCATTTGCAGACGCTCTCCTTCTCCCTCGACCGGGATGACGTGGTCGACCTCGTGCTGCCGGACAACGGTTTCGTGGCGGGGGAAAAGCTGGAGGCCTTCATCAACCGCCAGGTGAAGGGACTGCCTCTGGAAAAGTTGAAAATCCCGTTCTTCGCCGTTGCGACGGACATCGCTTCGGGCGCCGAGACGGTCTTCGCCACCGGCAACACGGGCATAGCCGTCCGCGCAAGCTGCTCCATTCCGGGGGTCTTCAAACCGGTGCGCATCCTGAACAGGACCTATGTGGACGGAGGCCTCGTCAGCCCCGTGGCTGTGGAAGCGGCGCGGCGCATGGGCGCCGATGTCGTGATCGCCGTCGACATCTCCTCGGCCGTCGTCGACGGAGCGGCCCCGAAAGGCACCGTCGAGGCGATCCTGAAGTCCGTCGACATCATGTACGCCAAGATCGCCGCCGTTCAGATCAGGCGGGCGGATATCGTAATCAGACCCCGGGTGGGGCACATCGCTTCGGGGGATTTCTCGAAACGCCACGAGGCCGTATTGGAGGGAGAGAGGGCGGCAATGGAAGCCCTGCCCTCCCTTCAGGCGATCTTGGAACGCCTGAGAGCGGAAGGCCGCCTGCCGGCAAGTTCTTGAAGGGCCTGCCCCGCTAGAGGATGTAGCGGGCCTCGACCCGCCCGGCCCGATCGAACCGCACTCCCTCGATTTCCAGCAGGGTCCGCTTCAGGGCCAATCCGCCGCCGAAACCGCCGAGCGATCCGTCGGCACGCAGGGTCCTATGGCAGGGGATGATCGGGGGAAAGGGATTGGTCGCCAGGGCGCGACCGACGGCCCGTGCCGCGCCGGGGCTGCCGACTGCCGTCGCCAGGCGGCCGTACGTCGTCACGAAACCGCGCGGGATACGGACCTGGGCCCGAAGCACGGCCGCGTGGAAATCGGCGAGTCGTTCGAAGGCCAGCAGGTTCAAGTCAAACTTCGGCGTCTGTCCGGACAGCATCTTCCGGATCGAAGCCTCCTCGCCGCCCGCCTTCCCGGGAACGGCGTCCGGATACTCCCGCCGGATGAGGGACTCGACGTCTTCCCGGCGCGGCAGAAAGATCCTTTCAAAGCGCCTGACCCTTCCTGCAGCCGTCCAGACGGCCCCGGACATCCCGAGGTCGGTCGGGATCAGCACGTAGAATCGTGCAACGGATGTCATTTCTCGGCCACCTTCCTTTCAGTCCCGCTTTCGCCGCCCAGGCGAAGGGCGAGAAAGATCGTCCCGGCCAGCACGGCCAGGCTTGCAGCAACGACCGCCGGACTCACCATGCCGGCGGGCAGGTACTCGTACAACCCCCAGAGTCCGAAGACGATGAAGATCGATGCGGAACACCATTTGATGAATCGCGTCGGAATCCTCTTTCCCAGCGTGACGCCGATGCCGATGCCGATCGCGTCCGCAATCACCATTGCGGCGGTCGTTCCCATCCAGATGAGGATGATGGAGGGATAGCGCGCCGCCAGGGCGACCGTGGCCAATTGCGTCTTGTCCCCCATTTCGGCGAAAAAAAAGGAAACGGCGACCGTCCAGAACGGGTTGAAGCGGAAGCGCCGGTCTTCGCCTTCCAGCCTATCGCCGCGCAGCGTCCACAGGCCGAACAGGATGAACGATGCCGCCGCGGCAACCTGCACCCAGGAAAGAGGGATCAGCGCGGTCAGATAACTCCCGGCGATCACGGCCAGCAGGTGGTTCACGAGCGTCGCCGCAAAGACCGCCGCCAGCACCGTCTTCGCCGGATAGCGCATGGCGAAGGCCATTGCCAGGAGTTGGGTCTTGTCGCCCATCTCGGCGATCAGGACGAAGAAGAGCGATGTCGCAAAGACGGTCATGGGTCCTCTCAAAAAAGAAGCGAGACTTCCAGCGTGAGGGCCTCACGCGGAAGGTCTCGCTGATCGGCCGACGGCCGAAGGCAAGGCCGCCGCCGGCCTGCTGGCCCTGCCTTCGACGGCTGGCGCCTTCCCGGCGCGCCCCTTATACCGCCGCGGGTTTCGGCCTGTCAATCCCTTTGTCCCGAAAGCGCCTGCCGGATCTCCGCGGCCAGGGCCGGACCGATGCCGCGGACAGCCTGCAATTCCTCGGCGGAGGCCTCCCGGATGCGGCGCAGGTCTCCGAAGGAACGGAGGAGCGCCCGTTTTTTCGCCTCGCCGATGCCCGGAACCGCGTCGAGGGGGGAACGAAGATCCCTCTTCCGCCTCAGCGTGCGGTGATAGGCGACGGCGAAGCGATGGGCCTCGTCCCGGATGCGCTGCAGGAGATGAAGAACCGGCGGCCGCCGCGCCGGATAAACGGGTTCCCGCCGTCCCGGCAGATAGACCCTTTCCTGGTCTTTGCTGACGCCGCCTCTGCCCGGATGTCCTACGCCCCCTTCCTTGGCCAGCCCGACGGCGTCGACGCCATCGATCCCCAGGTCGCGGAGAACCGCCAGGGCGACGCCCAACTGTCCCTTGCCTCCGTCGACAACGAGGAGATCGGGAAGATCCTTTCTCTCGCCGTAGCGCCTTTGCAGGACCTCGCGCATCATCCCGTAATCGTCCGCCCCGGCCACGGTCCGAACGCGGAAACGTCGATAGGCCGACTTCAGCGCCGTGCCTGCCCGGAAGACGACCATCACCCCGACCGCCTCGGCGCCGCCGAGATTCGAGATGTCGAAGGCCTCGATTCGTTCGGGGACGCGGCGGAGTCCGAGAAAGTCGGCCGTCTGCTTCAGCGCTTCCCGCGGGTCGCCTTTCTTCAGTTTTTCGGCCGCAAGCAGGTGTTCCGCGTTCCGTGAGGCCATCGCCACGAGGTCTCGGGCCCGCCCGCGGATCGGCGCCTGCAGCGCGACGCGTCTCGATCGCTTTTCGGAGAGCCACTCCGCAATGGCCTCCCCGTCTTCCGGCATCAGCGGGACTGCGATTTCCGGCGGGATTTCCGCCTGCCCGTCATAGTACTGTTTGAGAACGGACGAGAGGATCTCGCCGGTTTCCAGGAGGAGGCGAACGACGGGAAAGGCTTCATGGCCGACGATCCGGCCCCTGCGGAGGCGCATCAGGCAAACCTGCGTCTGTTCCCCGCTCCGCGCCACGCCGAAGACATCCTGATCCCGCCCCGAGACGTCTTCCATGCGCTGCTTTTCCAGCGTCTGGTCCACAGCGGCAATCCGGTCGCGCAGGCGCGCGGCCAGCTCGAATTGCAGCGCCTCGGCCGCCTCGTCCATCCGTTTGCGCAGCCCTTGGAGAAGAGCGGTCCTGCGTCCCTCCAGGAAGGCAAGACTGTCCTCCACCATCTGCCGGTAGACGGCCTCGTCGACAAGCGAAACACAGGGCGCCAGGCACCGGCCGATCTCGTACTCGAGGCAAGGCCGCCGGCGTCCCGCCATCTCGCGATCGCGGCAGGTGCGCAGAGGGAAAACCGACTGAACGAAGACGAGCGTTTCGCGGGCGGCGGCGGCGGAGGGATAGGGGCCGTAATACTTCGCGCCGTCGCGGACCGGCCTGCGCACCAGCTGAAAGCGGGGATAGGCGTCGCGGGGATCGATGCGCAGATGATAGAAGGCCTTGTCGTCGCGAAAATCCACGTTGTACCGGGGGCGGTGTTCCTTGATGAGGTTGTTCTCGAGGATCAAGGCCTCCTTTTCCGTCCCCGTGACGACGAATTCCACATCCCGCAGCCGGGAAACCAGATAGGGGATCATGAAACGGGTATCTGCGCCGCCGGAATAGGCCCGGACCCTGCTCCGCAGGTCCTTGGCCTTGCCCACATAGAGAACCTTCCCTTCGCCGTCCCGCATGAGATAGACGCCGGGTTCCCGGGGTGCGCTCGCAATCTTCTTCTGCAATTCCGAATCCATGGGAAGAATTCCGGTTCATGCCGCCGCCCGGCCCGTCATGGGCGGCCGTGAGAGAGGCGACCGCTTCCCGATGTGCGGGACAGGCGCGACGACGAGAATTTCTCCCAACAAACAGGATTTTGCATGCCTTGTCAAGCCATCGGCCGCGCCCTGCCGGGTGGCGTGGATGCATTGAAAACACGGCGGATTCCATGGTATAAAACGGCCATTCTGTGGCGCAGGTGCGCCGAATCCGGACCGAAGCAGAACGGCAACCCTCATTTCCTGCGCAGTCGGCAGGATGTCCCCGTTTTCCTGCTTGAAGTGCAAAGTGCCCGTCGGGATTGAATGTATCCGGGCATTCGTCCTTTTTTGTCTCCAACGGCAATTCCCATTCCTTTATCCGTCATTCCCCTCTTTTCCCTTCTTTTTTCATTTTTACGAGAAGGACTAAAGTTTTCCCGGGAGAATACCGAAAATGTCAGCGAATGATTTATCCACCCAAAGAGAGGGCTAAGCCATTGAACAGCGATAAGAAACGGCAGTATCTCGCCGAGAATATCCTGACGGCGCGTGATGTGGCGGCCTATCTGAGGCTGACGGAAGCGACCATCTGCAAGCTGGCCGCTTCCGGGGGGCTGCCGGGATTCAAGATCGGAAAATCATGGCGGTTCGACAGGGACGAAGTTCTGCAGCGGATTTCGGCAGCAAAGCAGAACGGGAAAAATGCTGCGTAACGGACACAGGATGACAGGGAGGGAACCATGGCAACCGAAGGAGAATTGATCGGCAAGGTCGCGGCCGTAGCTGCGGATCGCGAGGGCAAATACCTGACGTTCACGCTGGCTGGAGAGGAGTACGGGATCGGGATCCTGAAGGTCAAGGAGATCATCGGGATGATGCCCG
>DAOSIS010000032.1:0-35878 GCA_035366835.1 Syntrophales bacterium
GAGAAATATAATAAAACATGGTTCGAAGGTCAACTGAATTCTTCTGATAGAGTTTAACGGTGATCAGTAGAAGAAATATGGGGGCATTTTGGGGGGTATACAGAAAAACCGAATAGCGATTTTTGAAGCATAAACAGAACGTTTGGCTGATTATTCGATTCCCATCCACACTGCCGGAGCGCCCGGACGGCTGAATGTCTGGGCCCGCCGTAGAGGTCTACGCCCTTGATTCCGGGATTCGTGCAAGCCTTGACCCACCACTTGTAGAAATGTTTCCCGCCAAAACGTGAACTGTCGGCTACTCCCTGCAGCCCAGCTTCATGGCGGAAGAAAGGCATGGCCGGAAAGACCATGGGAATGGCCTTCAGAATTTCAACGTCTCCCGGGATCAGCGGGATAGCCTTGTACTCCGTTTTGGGAATCGGATGCCGGGATATAGAGATAACCGTTCCCGGTATCGATGTTGCCTTCGGTCAGTTTCACCCATTCGCCCGGCCGGAGGCTGATATATGTCGCGAGCCATTTTGGGAGTTGCCCCGGTTTCGTGGACACACTATGATTTGAGTTTGAAGCGCCACCTTAGAAGGGGCGGGACCACGAGGAGGATAGAGAAAAGTCGGAAGAGTTGATAGGCCATGATAAAGGCTACATCTGCGTTGAGTGCGAGACCGATCACGCCCACCTCGGAGAGACCACCGGGGGCCGTGCTCAGGAAAGATGTCAATAGCGTCGCGGGTGTCAGGAAGGTGAGGGCAAAGCCGATGAGGTAGGTAAAGACCAGCAGCGCGGCAGTACCGCCGACGGCATAAGGGAATACCTTACCAAGCTTCTTCAGGCTCTCCATGGTGATGATGGTCCCGAAATAGGTTCCGAAGAAGAGCATCGCCAGATTCATGAGAGGGGGCGGAACCGGAATCGCCGGACCCCAGATGAGAACAGCGGCCGCTGTGGCGAAAAAGGGACCCAAGAGGCAGGGAAGCGGGAGATGGATAAGGGAAGCCAGCCATGCCCCTAAAGGGGCAGCCAGAATGGCCGGAAGCGCAGACAACAGGGTGTACGGCTCCACTGCAACCACCGGGCCCGGCAGCACCGTGTGCATCGGACCGATACCTTTGGCGGCGATAAACGGGACGGAGAATACCACCGTCAGAACGCGCGTCATTTGCAGGAAGGTCACCACGGTCACATCCGCGTCCGCGATCTCTTCGGTAAGCAGAACCATCTGTGCCAGACCTCCGGGGATGCTGCCGAGTATGCCGCTGGCAAGGCTGACGCCTCCCCACCTGTGGGTGACGTAACCGATACCCACGCAGAAAGCCACGGTCAGCAGAGTCACCCCGAACATCAGGGGCAGGTTCGCCAGGATGTCCCGGGTGGTTTCAAGACTGACGGTCCTGCCCATGGAATAACCGATGACGATCAGCCCCAGGTTCCGCAGCTCAACTCGCCAGCAGGCGCGTCCACCGGTGGCGTTGTGATAAATTATCGTGGCCGTGAGGGGACCAAGCATCCAAGGCAAGGGAATGCGCAGGAACTGGAAGATCAGGCCACCAACGATCGCGATCAGGAAGGTCGCGAGGATCTGCGGAACTTTCATAGAAAAAAGCTTTTATCCGATGGTTTCTTTATCCAAGACCGTGCCGCAGGGCTTCGCCGGTCCTGGATCTTATCGACAGGGTTTCCATACAGCATAAGCTTTTCCGAATCGAGAAGAAATTATCTGGCGCCATTGGATCGCACAGGTTCGACTTCCAGGCATACTCGATTCTTCGCAGACTTGATTTTCGCCATCGACCGGCTTCCGGGATCGTAGTACGCTTCGGGGATTTCGGGCCGTCGGTTTCCCAATGCCTCTTTGCCGGAGAGGCGGTGTTCCTAATCCGACATGGGTTCTCAGGAATTCTCCCGGAACTAACGAACGGTGATCTCGACCCGGCGGTTCCGGGGCTCGGGCACCTCGTCGGGGGTGGGAACGAGGGGATTGCCCTCGCCGTGGGAAGTGATCTGAATGTCCTGGCGGTCTACTCCCTTTTTCACAAGGGCATCGGCCACGGCTTGGGCGCGGCGAAGGGAAAGACGGCGGTTGTATTCGATGGGGGCGACGGCATCGGTGTGGCCGCTGACGATGATGTCCGTCGACTTCCGGTCACGGATCGCCGCCATGGCTTTGTTCAGCAATACGAGGGATTCCTCGGAAAGATCCGTGGAGTTCGTCCTGAAATAGAGGATGAAAGTGACGGGCGGAGCGGGTTCGGCCTCCAGGGCCTCCCGGAATATTCTGCGGACCTCCTCTTCTCCGAGCAGCGCCGCTTCGCCCGGCGCCCTGTCCATGCTGACGGACTCCGTCGCCTGCCAGGCCTGGCGCAGCGTCTGTTTCCCGCCTCTGTTGGAGACTTCGAGGACCCCCACTTTCCCGTCCGGGTCGGGCAGGAGGACGACCTGGGTCGCGGGAGCGCGGACGGGCGCCGGGCCCGGCGGGGAAACGGCCTGCTGTGACCCGGGCGCGCAGCCGGACATCAGGATCGCCGGCAGTGCGAGCGTCAATAGCATCTTCTCTATTTTCAGGATCGGCTTCTGCCTCATCTCCTGCTTATCCGATTTTATCGGGGATATGCCGCACCCTGGGGGCACAGCGACAAAGAATCAGGCCGCCCCGAACGGAGCGTCATTATTTCCCGGCGTCGTCGACCCTGATGGCGAGACGCGTTCCACGGATGGCGCACACGGAGGAATTCGTTTCGAACTTTACGGCGCCTTTTTTCAGCTTGGCGATCAGGCCGGAGAGATAGACGACGATGCCCTTCTGGATCCGTGCAATGAAAGAGAGTTTTTCATCGGCGGGTTCGAATGCGAACTCCGAAATGACGAGACGGGTGTTGGGACCGACGGACATGACGCTGTTGTCTTGGAAGACGATCCCCATGGATCCGTTCCTGCCGGTCACGAGGACATCGTTCTCCATCACCTTGTCCTTGACCTTGGCGGACAGGGCGACTTGATTGCGTTCGATGGATGCCTCCCCGGAAACGTTCTTCACGAAACCCGCCTGCGGTTCCGCGGCCCGGGCCGCACCGAAGCAGCAGGCCAACACAAGACAAACCGTGATCAGGGAAATCTTCATAACCCGTTCTCCTGTACGCGGTCCCGGCGGAATTCCGGGACAGCGGAAAAATCGCGGCCGCTTTCCGCTGCTTTTTGCAGGTCAACGTTGCCGAAGTAAGAAAGACTATGCTCAGGGACGGCGGCAAAGCAAGGTCAATGTGCGGCAATGTTAATGGAATCACGTATTTTGTGTTAACAAGATCACATGGCGAAAGCTGCCGGAAACGGCATTTGCAGAATCCGCCGGAACCAGCGGTTCTTCCCGGGAAGAAACGTACCGGCGACCCACGGGAGTGGGTTTCTGGAGCGGGAGATCCGACGTGTGTTATTATTTTTTGCACGGGGATGGACCCCGGCAATGACCGTTCAGCCGTGCAGATATCCCCGTAACCTTTTGGCGCCCTCTGCGTTGTAAGGAATATATGAGCGACTACGGGCTGTTTTACCGCAACTGTAAAAGCAGGATCTTCAACTACCTGATGCGAATGACGGGAGACCACAGCCTGGCGGGCGACATCATGCAGGAAACCTTCGCCCGCCACCTCGATCGTTACGGAGAGACGAACCGGGATATCCCGCTGCTCTACAGAATTTGCCGCAACTGCTTCATCGACGAGATGCGGAAGAGGAAGGAACAGCGGGATGCGACGGAGGAAGAGCTGCCCGACGCATCCATCGATCAGGACCGTCAACTGCTGATCCGTTCCGAATACCGTTGCGTTCTTTCCGCCATGGCGTCGCTCGAAAAAAGTGAGCGCGAGATTCTGAGCTTGGCGGCCGAAGGCGATCTTTCCTATGCGGAAATCGCCTCGCTCGTCGGCATCAGCGAGGGCAACGTGAAGGTCAAGGTCCATCGGGCGCGTCTCAAATTGAGGCAGATTCTTAAGGGGGAGTGGTAGATGAATTCCCAGATCATCAGCCTGTTTATTGACGATGAACTGACTCTCGACGAGAAGATCGAGTTCGTCGAGGAGGTTCACGGTTCAAAACCGTTCAAGGATGAAACGGTGGCGCTTCTCCGGCAGGAAAAGCTCTTGAGAGCGGAGCCCGTGGAGTGTATCCCGGAAGGAGAACTGAAGTCGAGCCGTCTCCGGATCCTGCGTTTTCTCCGCCCCGTCGCGCTTGCCGCGGCGGCTGCCGCCGCGGTCCTGATTTTCTTCTTTTTCCCCTTTACGGCCCGACAGATCCCGGAAACGCCCTACCGTTTCGTTGTCTATCGTCCGGATGTGAGCCGCGTCGATATCACGGGAAGTTTCACCGGTTGGAATGCCGTACCGATGAGGAGGGTGGGCGACAGCGGTTACTGGGAAAACACCTTCAGCCTGCCGCAGGGAGAGCACCGCTTCACCTATGTCCTCAACGGCGGCGAACGTCTGCCCGATCCTTCCATACCGACGCGGGAGGAGGATGATTTCGGCGGGAAGAATACCGTCCTCGCGATCGGTGGGAGGGCCGCATGAGCCGTCTCCTTCTGTCGCTGCTGTCGGCGGTGCTTTTCGTTGCGGGCTGTGCCACCCATTACTCCCGGGAGGAGAACGGTCTGGTACATCTCTATCTGAAAGACGACGGGGCCCGCGAGGTGCGGTTTGCTTCATCGCGGGATGGATTCGTTCTGCATCCGGCGGCAAAAGAGGATGCAAAGACCTGGAAGGCGACGGTTCCGAAGGGCGGGGAGTTTCAGTACTTCTATGTGGTCGACGGCAGGGTTCGCCTTCCAGACTGCCCGTACCGCGAAGAGGACGATTTCGGGTCCCACAACTGTCTGTACAAACCCGAGCCGTAGGAATCGGGATCGGATTTCCGCGGCGGGCGGTGTAACCGCGACCCTTCCCGTGCGTTTTTGCATAAAACGGAAGGAAAGGAGAAGAACCATGAGAAGCATCATTTGGATAACGGCGTTTGTGCTCTCGCTGGGGACGCCCGCCCTGGGCGCGGCAGCGGATAGCGAACAGCCCGGGGGGCGGCCATCGGAACAGGTGATGGCCAGCGTCCAGGCGGCGGTCCGCGCGGGCGTCGATCAGGAGGAAGTCGCCGCGTTGACGGCAAAGATGGAGCAGAGCCGCTTCGACGAGCGTCTCACGATGCGGGCGCATGAGATCCTCATTGCCGCCAGGCAGGAAAGACTGCCCGTTGAGCCGATCGTGAACAAGGCCTATGAGGGAATCGCAAAGCGCGTGAGCCCCCAGCAGACCCTCCAGGCGATGGAAATGGTCCGTTCCCGCTATTCTCTTGCATTTCGGGAGGCCCGGGCCATCGACGTCGATGAGAAACAGCAGCAGTCGCTGGGAAGGGCCATCGCGGAGGGACTGACAGCGGGGCTCCGGGAGAGGGACGTGATCCGGATGAGAGACAACCTCCAGCAGAAAAGCCGGCAGATCAGCCGCGAACAGCGGAATGAACTCGCACTCGAGTCATTTCGGACGGGCCGCGAGATGGCGCGATTGGGGGTTCCGTCCGTCGCCGTCGGAAACGTGATATGCGAGGCCCTTCAGCATCAATTTACAGCCCGGGAGATGGAACAGATGAGAAACACCTTTGCCATGGAGGCCAGGCACGGGAAAGCTGAAAGCATCGCGCAGCAATACGGCGCCCAGATCGGCATGGGGGCCAGGGGTGGAGGGGTCGGCGCAGCCGGGGCCGGCGCCCCGGGGGCGGGCGGTCCTGGAGGAGGCGGCGGAGCCGGAGGTGGCGGTGGTGCCGGAGGTGGCGGTGGTGCCGGAGGTGGCGGTGGTGCAGGGGGAAGGTAAGAGGTGTTGCGGCCCGACCTCCCACGGGCAATCGATTCCTCAGGTTTGATCGTTGAAAGGCAGGGTCGGAAACGGCCCTGCCTTTTTTCATCAGCGGGCCGGTCCGTCGCCTGCCCTCCCGGTGCGGACTTTGCCGGTGCGCGCTTGTCCTTTCCTGCCGGCAGGGAAACGCCACCGGTCTCATTCCCCTTCCGATAGAAGTTTCAGCGCATTCCGGTCGAGAACGGTGATGGTTCGTCCTCCGGACTCGAGAATCCCCTCGTTGCTCATCCTGCGGATGGCGCGGGAAAGGGCCTCCGGCGTCGATCCGAGGATCTTGGCCAGCTCCCGCTGTGTGATCGTCAGTGCCAGCCGATCGCCCCGCGCCTTCTTCAGGGCGTGGACCAGGAAGGTGGCAAGCCGCTGGGGGATCTCCTTCAGGGAAAGCGATTCGATCAGGCTCATGGATTCCTTGAAACGCCGGGAGAGAATCTGAATGACGTTCAGGAGAAGAGCGGGCTCTTTCCCGGCAACCGCTTCGATCACCGGACCCGGGATGGAAAGGATCATGCTGTCCTCGAGGGCCATGACGTTCACGGGGAACGGCTCCACGGCAAAGGCCGTGCAGAGGCCGAAAGGTTCTCCCTCTCCCAGGAGGCTGATCGTCTGCTCCTTCCCCTCCGGCGAGCTTTTGTAGAGTTTGACCTGCCCCGTCAGGACCACGTAAAAGGCCCGGACGGCGTCCGTTTCTCCGAGAATCATCTCCCCCGGACGATACGTCCTGCGCCGCGCCTGTTCCGACAGAACCTTCCGTGCGTCATCGGAAATCCCTTTGAAGAGGGCAATTTCCTGCATCTGCATCTGCTTGGCAATATCCATCGAAAATCATCCCCGGCGTTGATTCAGATCAATGACGGATGCTTCAAAGGGTTGTAGTCGTGGAGCCAGGAAACAAATTACCACAGAAGAAAACGACGCACAAACATCCCGAAGGAGGAAAAGGAGATGGAAAACTCGGAACTCGTGAAACACGTCGACGACAACAACTTCGAAGCTCAGGTCCTGAAGAACACCAAGCCGGTCCTGGTCGACTTCTGGGCGCCCTGGTGCGGCCCCTGCCGTGCCCTTGGTCCCGTTCTGGAGGAAGTCGCCCGCGAATACGGTGAAAAGGTCGGCATCGTGAAGGTCAATGTGGACGAGAACCCGGAAACGTCGTCCCGGTATGGTGTGCGGAGCATACCGACCATCGTGGTCATCCGGGACGGCGAAGTCCGGGAGACGCATGTCGGCATGCTGCCGAAGAATCAGATCGCCGCAGTTCTCGACAGGAACTTGAATTGAAGGAACCGTGCGGCGAGTAGCCGGCAGAATCAAGGAGGATATCCCCTATGAAAAGACAAAATGCCCAAGTGTTGATTGTTGGAGGCGGTCCAGGAGGACGCGTCTCATACATGGTTCTGAAGAATCTCGGCGTCGAGAACGTGAGGATCGTGGCCAACGAGGAGCCGACGGTCATCTGCAGCCTTCCCTACGGGGTGGGCTGCCGGCTGATCCCCGAAGGGCCAGAAGCGGTGGTCGTGAATCTCGCCCAGTCGGATCGTCTGCCGAAGAGCATCGTGGAGGACCTCATTCCGGGGAATGTGATCTCCCTGGACCCGGCGAAGCACGAAGCCGTGATCCGAGGCCGGGACGGGGAAATCGTCATGACCTTCGACAATGCGATCCTGGCGCCGGGTGCAGCCCCCTGGCTCCCTCCCGCCGACGGTTTGCTGAAGGACAGCGGACCGGACACGGGGACCGGCGTGTTTTACGGAAACGACTGGCTGGACAAGGGCCGGCTCGCAGGTCACGTTCACGTCCTCAGGGGTGCGCCCGACGCCCGCCGGCTGGATGAACTCGCCGCAAAGGGAAAGAACGCCGTCGTGGTGGGATCGGGGGCCATCGGCTTGGAGATGGCCGAGGCCCTTCACGACCGCGGCATGAAACCCACGGTTCTCGAAGTTCTCGAACACCTGGTGTCGGCCCTCGATGCGGACATGGCCGCGAAGATCGAGGACCGTCTGCGGCAAAGGAGCGTCTCCGTCTTCAAGGGGAGGGAAGCGGCCGTCAAGAAGGTTCTTCCCGGCAAGGTGGAACTGCAGAACGGAAGGGTCATCCCCTGCGACGGTGTGATTTTCGCTACGGGCGTCCGTCCGGATCTGCGGTTGGCCCGCGGGGCCGGATTGACGGTCGAGAAGGGGATCGTGGTCGACTCCTCGATGCGCACATCCGCCGAAGGCATCTATGCCGTAGGCGATGCGGCGCAGATCGCGGACGGGGCCACCGGGCTGCCGATCCTGCCGTTCGTGGGCACCCTCGCCATGCGCGAGGCCGTCGTGGCGGCATCGGCGATCGCCGGCCGTCCGATGCCCCTTCCGCCCGTTGCGGCATGGGGGGTCAGCGCCGTCTTCGGCCTCAATTGGGGCAGTGTCGGCTGGACTGCGGAGGCGGCGAAGAGGGCGGGCATTGCGACGGCAACGCTGATTCAGCCGATCCGCACCCGCGACCATTTCATGCCGGAAGGGCAGGACGGGGTCTGGAAACTGGTCGTCGCGTCCGCCCCTCACGGGGAGGTCAAATCGGGGCAGATTCTGGGGTTTCAGGTCGTACAGGAGGGAGAATCGCCGCTCACTCTTGCGGAGCGCTTCATCGACATCGTCGCCCGGAAAGAGACCGTGGTGGACCTCTTCGGACACTACTTCATCCATTCACCGGTCCACAACGCCGTGAACGATCCCTATCTGGGCCTTCTTTTTCAGGCGCAGCGCCTCTTCCGGAAGGCGGGATAAGTCCGGGAGGTTCCGTTGGCGCGGGGGATGCGGCGGGGTGAAGAACGGTTTATCGGATCTTGGAATTGAATATCGAAAACGTTGACAAGGGGCATCCTGCTCCTTACCATGAAGGAAATCTGTTTTGCTCGAATCGGTTCCATTTCAAACCATTACACAGGGAGGTAGAGCCATGGATGTCTTGCGTCAGAAAACCTGGTCTCCTTACATTGCCGGCGCCCTGGCAGGTCTCCTGCTGGTCCTGTCCGTCTTTCTCACGGGCAAGTTCTATGGCGCCTCGACCACCTTCGTCCGTGCGGCGGGCTTCGTCGAGCAGGCCGTCGCGCCGGAGAAGGTGGCCGGCATGGAGTATTTTCTCAAGGAGAAGGTGAAGGTGGACTGGCAGTTCCTCTTCGTCGTGGGGGTGCTCTTCGGCGCGATGGCGTCCGCCTGGCTTTCGAAGGAAGCGAAAGCGGTTCCCGTGCCGCCGATGTGGGAGAGCCGCTTCGGACCCTCGCGGGCCCGGCGCTGGGCGGCGGCGTTTCTCGGGGGCATCGTCCTGATGTTCGGCGCGCGCCTTGCCGACGGGTGACCGAGCGGGCACGGTCTGAGCGGTCTTGCCCAGATAGCTGTCAGCGGATACGTATCATTGATCTGCTTCTTCCTGGCCGGCGTCGTCATGGCCAGAATCCTGTACGCGGGAGGGAACGGCCATGAATGAGCTGTTGACCGGCGGCATTACGGGGATCCTCTTCGGATTCTTCATGCAGAAGGCCCAGGTGATCCGGTACGACCGGCAACTGGCCGCCCTGCGACTGCAGGACATGACCATCGTGAAGTTCATGCTCACGACGATCCTCGTGGCCATGGTGGGCATCCATTTCCTGCTCGACCTGGGACTGGTCAAGCTTTCGGTGAAGCCGCTCGTCCTGGGGGGGAACGTGCTGGGCGGCCTGATCTTCGGGATCGGCTGGGGCATTGTGGGATACTGTCCCGGCACGGCCATGGGGGCGCTGGGTGAGGGGCGTTACGACAGCATCTTCGCCCTCCTGGGAATGATCCTGGGGGCGGGACTCTACGCAGAGACGTTCCCTCTCATGAAGGCCACGGTCCTGACCTGGGGGAATTCCGGGAAGATCACCCTGCCTTCCGTGCTCGGCATCAACCACTGGATCGTCATCGTCGTCCTGATTGCCGCGTTCATCGGCCTCTTCCGCTGGTTCGAAAAGAAGGGCCTCTGATGCAACGGAAGAAGATCGGTTTTCAAGACCGGACGCCTCGGCGGGCATGAAGGAGGCGTCCGGTCCCGCTGCTGCGACGGCGGGCTCTTCCGTCCGCCACCGTCGCCATCCTGAGCCGCTCCGTACCGGATTCGGTCCCGCGGGCGGACCGTCTCTCCGATCGGAACACTTTCCCTTGACATCTTGCCTGCCGTCGCTGAAAATTTCACCATGAACCAGGCAAGGGTACGGAGGAAAGATATGCAGAGATTTTTCAAGGTTCTCGCAGCGGCGTGCTGTTTCCTGATGCTGGCCGGACAGGCAGGGTCGGCGGATACGGGGAAGACGTTGAGCGTCCAGGTCAAGGAGGGCCAGATGCGGAGCACCCCCTCTTTCCTGGGGGCCCTCGTCGCCAAGCCTTCCTACGGCGACCGCGTTGTCGTCGTGGAGGACCGGGGCGCCTGGAAAAAGGTGTCGGCGCGGGGCGTACAGGGATGGATGCACACCTCGTCCCTGACGACCAAGAATATCGTTCTCAAGGCAGGGGCGGCGAACGTTCAGACAAGCGCCACGGGGGGCGAGATCGCCCTCGCCGGCAAGGGGTTCAGCGAAGAGGTCGAAAAGCAGTACAAGAACCAGAACAGGAACGTCGATTTCACCTGGGTGGACCGGATGGAGCGTTTCAGGGTGTCGCCGGAGGAGATGCAGGCATTCCTGAAACAGGGTCAGGTTGTCCCGGCGGAAGGAGGTGCGAGATGAAGACGGCAATTCCGGCGCCTCTCCTCCTGATCGTCGCCGTCCTTTCCCTCAGCTCCTGCGAGACGATGCAATCCGCCGCCGACATCGCCACGGTCATCGGCCAGAGTACGGGCACCATCACCCAAAGCCAGGCGGAATCCATCCGGAAGACCACCAAGGCCGTCGCCCGGAGCGCGGAGGAATTCACGCCCGAGCAGGAATACTACATCGGTCGCACCGTCGGCGCCGTCGTCCTGACGAAATACAGGGCCTACGACAACAGCCGCGCCAACGCCTATACGAACGTCCTGGGCCAGACCCTTGCCCAGGCCTCTGACCTGCCCAGTACCTTCGGAGGCTATCACTTCCTCATCCTGGACTCCGACGAGATCAACGCCTTCGCTACGCCGAGCGGTCTCGTCTTCGTGACGCGCGGGCTGCTGCGCTGCTGCAGGAGCGAAGACGCCCTTGCGGCGGTCCTCGCCCATGAGGTCGGCCACGTGCAGCTGAGGCACGGGATGCAGGCCATCGAAAAGGCGCGCGTGACCGAGGCCCTCACCACCATCGCAGCGGAAAGCGCCAAGACCCTGGGCTCCAGGGAGGTGGCCGAGCTGACGCGGACCTTCGAGGGCGCCATCACGGACATCACGAACACCATGATCAACAAGGGCTACGCCCGCTCGCAGGAGTACGAGGCCGACCATGCCGCCCTGACCATCCTGAAGCGCGTCGGGTACGATCCCGGCGGTCTTACGGAGATGCTGACGGTGATGAAGCGGAACCTGAAACCGGGGGGCGTCGATTTCGCGAAGACCCATCCTTCTCCCGATGACCGGATTGTCCGGATTCGCGCGGGTTCCGCCGACGCTGCCGCGGTCCGGCCGCCGGCGTCCCGGCAGGCACGCTTCCAGCAGGCCATGGAAAGGATATGAAAAGACTTCTCCTGGGGCTCCTGGCCGGCACCATCGGCTTCGCGCTGGCTCAGGCCCTCTGGATCCCCGGCTGGCTCGACCTCTGGGAGGGGAAGACCTGGGACTGGCGGGCCAACCTGCTGGCGAAGCCCGGCCCGGCGACGGACAGGATCCGCCTCATCCTCCTCGACCAGAACAGCCTGGACTGGGGAAAAAAGGAGAACGGCCTCAGCTGGCCCTGGCCGAGGGAGATGTACATTCCCATCCTCGACTACTGCCGGCGCCAAGGGGCAGCGGCGGTCGTCTTCGACGTGCTGTTCACGGAGCCATCCGGTTACGGCGTCGACGACGACCGGTCCTTCGGCGCGGCGATCAGGAACGGTCCTCCCTTTGTCGGCGCAGTCTTTCTGAGCGACAAGACCGGTGCCGAGGAGAAATGGCCGTCTTCCCTTTCACTTCAAGAATGGAAGATCGAGGGCCTCGATGCGTGGCTCGGACGGACCGGCCCCGGCCGGGTCGTCTTCAGCCGGGCCATGTTTCCCGTTCACGAGGTGGCTGCGGGGAGCCGCGTTCTCGCCGATACCCATCTCGACCCGGACCCGGACAACGTCTACCGCCGGCTGCGGCCCTTCCTCATCTTCGACGGCAGGGCCGTTCCCTCGCCGGCGTTCGGCGCGTACCTTGCGGCGCACCCGGAGACGACGCTCAGCATCTCCGGAGAGGACCTCCGGATCGGGGAATGGACCGTTCCGCTCGACAGGCGGGGAAGGGTCCTCCTCAATTTCCGGGGGCCGTCGGGAACGCACCGGACCTACAGCGCGGCCGCCGTCATCCAGAGCGAGCTTCGCCTCCGTCAGGGCGAAACGCCCCCCATCCAGGGAACGGACCTCTTCAGGGACTGCTATGTCCTCTTCGGCTTCTCCGCCCCGGGCCTCTTCGACCTGCGGCCCGCGCCTGTTTCCGGCGTCTATCCGGGCGTCGAGATCCACGCGACCGCCCTGGACAATCTCTTTTCCGGCGACTTCATGCGGCGTGTTCCGACGTCCTTCCTGGTGATCCTCACGCTCCTGATGACGCTCCTGGCGGGGCTGGCGACGGCGCGCGTCTCCGGGATCGCAAAGAGTCTCCTGGTCGACGGCTTTTTCATCCTCCTCCCTGTCGTTTCCTGCCTCGTCGCTTACCGGTGGGGCTTCTGGCTGCCCCTCGTCGTTCAGGAGGCCGGCGTGGCCGTGACGCTGCTCAGCGCCGGAGTGATCTACTACACGACGGAGGGCCGGCAGAAGCTCTTCATCAAGAATGCCTTCAAACAGTACCTGAGCCCGGCGGTCATCGAAGAACTCATCCAGCATCCGGAAAGGCTGACGCTGGGCGGGGAGCGGCGGGTCCTCTCGATCTTTTTTTCCGACCTGGAGGGATTCACGGGCATCTCCGAGGGCCTGGAACCGGAAGAGCTGACGGCCCTCCTCAACGAGTACCTCTCGGCGATGACCGACATCATCTACGAGGAGGGGGGCACGGTGGACAAGTACGAAGGCGACGCGATCATCGCCTTCTGGAACGCCCCCTTGACGCTGTCCGATCACGCCGTGCGCTGCGTCCGGTCGGCCCTGCGCTGCCAGGCGAAACTGGCGGAGATGCGCCCCGCCATCCGCGAGCGCATCGGCAAGGACCTCCACATGCGGATCGGCATGAACAGCGGACCCGCCGTCGTCGGCAACCTGGGCTCGAAGACGCGGTTCGATTACACGATGCTGGGCGACGCCGTGAACCTGGCCTCCCGCCTGGAGGGGATCAACAAGCAGTTCGGAACCTACGCGATCATCTCCCAGGCAACGCTGGACCTGCTGGGCGGGGCCTTTCCCGTCCGTGAGCTTTCCCGCGTCGCCGTGGTGGGCCGCCGGGAACCGGTGACGATCTACGAGCCGATGTTTCCGGAGGAATACGAGGCCCGCCGGGGAGACCTCGCCGTCTTTGCCGGCGGACTGGCGAAGTTCTACGCGGGCCGCTTCGCCGAGGCGGCGGGAATCTTCGACCGCATCAAGGACCGCGACCGCGCCGCCCTCTCCTATTTCCGGAAGTGCAGTTCCCTCGTCGACCAGCCGCCGACGGACTGGAACGGCGTGTGGGTCGTGACGACGAAATGAAACGCCGTCCCGACCGGCCGTCGTCTGGACGGAGAATCGGTGCGCTGCGCCGCTAACGGCGCCGCAAGTGGGGGGCCAGGGCTTCGAAGCTCAAGAGCGCCTTCTCCAATTCCTCGGGATCCGCGACGATTTCATCCCGCTCGAACCGAAGGCATCCGTCGCGGATATCGATATCGGCATTCTTCTCCAGAATGTTCAGGATCGCGTCTCTTCGGGGGGCGTCCAGCCAAAGCAATGCGCCCGCAGGGTCCTCCCCCTTCACGACGAAGGCGGCGTCGAACCGGGGATCGTTCGTCTTGATATCCTGGGCGCCGAAAAACTTGGTGATCTTGAGGAAGGTGTTTTCATGGTAGATCGCCAGCCCGGCCGGAAGGTCCGGGATCTCTGCCGACATGATCGTGTGAATGCTTCGGTTCCGTCCGGTCCCGCGGATTTCCACATGGAGGCGGATGGGAAGGGCGTGAAGTCTGCCGTTCACTTCCCCCGGGTCCTGGAAGGCGATGGCGGATCGCGACGAGAAGAGGCTCGCCGGGCCGGGAGGCGTATGGCTGAAGCCGTGCCTGAGGGCGAAGGATTTCCAGGCCTCCTGCGCCCGCTTGCGTCTCCGGAAGACGAGGATCATGGCGATGGCAACGGCGATCCCGATGACGTTCACGATGTAGGGTTCCATGTCGTTCCAGGAATCCATGGTGTCCGGTCCTCCTCGGCTGCCGCCGGCGGCTTTCGTCCCGGAAACCGGAATCCGCGCAGCGGCGCATGATGGGATGGTACCAGAATATGCACGAAGGAGCGAAGGGAAATCTGCGTCCCGTCTCTTCGTGATCTTGCAATCGTCAACGCAGGCGCCTGCGCCTTCTAAGCATTTTCGATGCCCCCGATCAGGAATCGGTCAATTGATGCCTCCCGCCCTTCCATCGTACAAAAGAAGCATGGCTCCGCTCAAGATGCTTCGGAAGGTCAGCGACGTCCTCTGGGAGATCCCGACTTCCTTCAAGCCGGGCATGCGCGTGCCCGCCAGGATCTACGGAACGGAGAAGCTCGTATCGGAAATGGATGCCGTCGTCTTCGAGCAGGTCACGAACGTCGCCTGCCTGCCGGGCATCGTCCGTTACGCCCTCTGCATGCCGGACGGCCATTCGGGCTACGGGTTCCCCATCGGCGGCGTGGCGGCCATGGACATCGCAAACGGCGGGGTCATCTCCCCCGGCGGCATCGGATTCGACATCAATTGCGGCATGCGCCTGGTCCTGACGAACCTGACGGAGCGGGAGGTCCGGCCGCGCCTCAAGGAGCTCGTGCGGATGCTCTTCCAGCGGGTGCCGGCCGGCGTGGGCAGCGCGGGGTCCGTCCCGATCCGCCGGAAGGAGTTCCGCGAGGTCATCGAAAAGGGGGCGCGTTGGTGTCTGGAGCGGGGCTGCGGCTGGCAGGAGGACCTCGACCTGACGGAGTCCGGCGGCTGCATGGCCGGGGCCGATTCATCCGCCGTCAGCGAACGGGCCATCGACCGCGGCGTCGATCAGGTGGGCACCCTGGGGTCCGGCAACCACTATCTCGAAATCCAGGTCGCGCGCCGGGAGAACATCGCCGACGAAGAACTGGCGCGGTCGCTGGGCATCCACATCGCTGACCAGGTCGTCGTGATGTTTCACTGCGGGAGCCGCGGCTTCGGCCATCAGGTCGCGTCGGACTACCTCAGGATCTTCCTGCAGGTGATGGAGCAGAAGTACGGAATCCATGTCACGGACAGGGAACTGGCCTGCGCCCCCTTCGACTCTCCGGAGGGGGGGAACTATTTCGCGGCCATGCAGTGCGCCGTCAACATGTCCTTCGCCAACCGGCAAGCCATCCTGCACGGCATCCGCGAGGTCTTTTCGTCGGTTTTCGGCCGGCCCGCCGAGCGACTGGGAATGCACATGGTCTATGACGTCGCCCACAATACGGCCCGGATCGAGGAGCACACCGTGGACGGCGTGAGGAAGAGGCTGCTCGTCCACCGCAAGGGTGCGACGCGGGCCTTCGGTCCCGGCATGGCCGAGCTCCCCGACCGCTACCGCCGGACCGGACAGCCCGTGATCATCGGAGGAAGCATGGAGACGGGGTCCTATCTCCTGGTCGGCGTCGGCAGCGGGGCGGAGACGTTCTACAGCACCGCCCACGGCAGCGGCCGCACCATGAGCCGGACCCGGGCGCGGAAGCTCTGGCACGGTCGGAAATTGCAGCAGGACATGGAGAAGCGGGGGATCTACGTGCTGAGCACGTCCTGGACGGGGCTGGCCGAAGAGGCCCGGGACGCCTACAAGAGCATCGACGAGGTGGTGCGGGCCACGGAGCTGGCGGGGATCAGCAGGCCCGTCGTCCGTTTTGACCCGATCGGGAACATCAAGGGATAGACGAGATGCCTTACGAGTACCTGGAAGACGTCGCCGTCGCCGACATCGCGTTCCGGGCCTGGGGCCCTGAGTTGGATGACGTGTTCACAGCGGCCGCGGCGGCGACGACGAAGATCATGGCCGACGATCTCGAAGCCATCCGGCCGCTGGAAACGCGGGAGGTCGAATTGCGGCAAAGAGAGCCGGACCTCCTCCTTTTCGACTTTCTCCAGGAGATCGTCTACTTCAAGGATGCGGAGAGGCTGTTGCTCCTCGTGGACAGGATCCGGGTCGCGGCGGAGGGGGCAAGTCTCCTGCTCACGGCGACGCTCAAGGGAGAACGGATCGACCCGGACCGCCACAGCCTCCGGGCCGACGTCAAGGCGGTCACCCTGCACGGGTTCTCCCTGGTCCGGACGGGCCCATACTGGGAGGCGACGGTTGTTCTCGACATCTGAAGGTCCGCAATCATGCGGGCGCCGACCGCCTCCGCCTGGCGCCGGAGGGCGGATGCCTCGGTCCTTCACTGATGAAGCGGCAGGGTCCGTGCCGGTGCGCGCGGCGGGTGAACGTGGCGCCTCCCTCGACCCCTGCCGTTCCCGGCGGGCGGAAACGGCGCTCTCCCGCCCGGTCATGTCGCCTTCATGGCGGCGAGGACCGCATCCGGCGTCATCGGCAATCTTCTCAGCCTGATCCCGGCGGCGCGAAAAACCGCATTGGCCACGGCCGGCGCGACCGGAGGCACGCCCGGCTCGCCGATTCCGCCCGCTGGACCGCCGCCGTTGACGATGTGGACTTCGATGTCGGGCGTGCCCGCCAGCCGGAGCAGCGGGTAGTTGTGGAAGTTCGACGAGGCAACGCCGCCGGCGGCGAAGCTGATCTTCTCCATCAGGCCTGCGCTCAGCCCCATGGTGATCCCGCCCTCCATCTGCGCCTCGACCGTGTCTGGATTGACCGCCATGCCGCAGTCGACGGCGCAGACGATCCGGTGGACCTTGATCGCGCCGCTGTTTCTGTCGACCGAAACCTCCGCCACCTGCGCGACATAACTTTCGAAGGAGAAGTGCTGGGCAAGCCCCAGGGCCTCCCCGTACCGGGGCGGTTTGCCCCAGCCCGATCTCTCGGCGACGGTTTCGAGAACGCGGTACGGCCTCGGGTGGTTCTTCAGGAGGCCGAGGCGGAATTCCAATGGATCCTTCCCTGCGGCGTAGGCCATCTCGTCCATGAAACTCTCCATGGTGAAACCGTTGTGGGAGTTCCCCACCGAGCGCCAGAAGCCGACGGGGACCGGCGTGTCCGTCCTCACGTATTCGATCCGGAAATTGGGAAACTCGTACGGCGTTTCGACAATCCCATCGACCGCGGCAGGATCGATCCCGCCCTTCATCATGGCCGGCATGGCCCGGGAAAAGATGGAGGGAACCGCGATCTTGAGCGACCAGGCGACGAGATTTCCCCTGCCGTCCAGGCTGCCTTCCAGACGGGTGGCGTTCGCCGGACGGTAGAAATCATTCTTCAGGTCCTCTTCCCGGGTCCAGATGACCTTCACCGGGCGTTGAGCCGCCTTGGAGGCCTCGATCGCCTCCTCGACGAAGTCCGTTTCGAACCGCCTGCCGAACCCGGTCCCGAGGTAGGTGGTGTGCACCTGGATCCGGTCCGCCGGCAGGCCGGTCATCTTCTTGGCGAGTTCGAGGACGCCGGTCTGATTCTGCGTGGGAGCCCAGACTTCGCAGGAATCCTTCTTCACCGAGGCCGTGCAGTTCATGGGTTCCATGTTCATATGGGAGAGGTAGGGCAGCAAGTACACGGCTTCGACTTTCCGGGTTGCGTCTTTCAGCGCCTCCCCCGCGTTGCCCTCGTTCTTTGCGACCAGTCCCTCCTGGTCGAGTTGCGCCAGAAAGAGCTTTTCGAGGGTTGTATTGTCGAGGGAAGGCTGGACCCCGCCGCTCCATGTGGTCCGGAGGGCCTTCTTGCCCTCCCATGCGGCGGCGGGCGTGTCTGCCGATACGGCGACCCCTCGCCGGATCCGGGCCACGTTCCTCACGCCGGGGACTTTCCCGGCCGCGGCGGCGTCGTAGGAGAGGATCTCCGCCCCGAAGAGCGGCGGCCGGTCGACCGTTCCGTAGAGCATGTTCCGGAGCTGGACGTCGATGCCGAAGATCGCCGTCCCGTTGACCTTCGGCGGAATGTCCGGCCGCGCCGCCGGGGTGCCGATGAGGACGAAGCGCCCTGGCTGCTTCAAACGGGGCGCCTTCGGCAGGGGCAGCCGGGAGGCCGCCTCGGCCAGCTCTCCATAGGTGAGGGATTTGCCGCTGCGCCGGTTCTTCACCGTGCTCTGCGCGGTTTCGCAATCGCTCTCCGCAACGCCCCACCGGTCGGCGGCGGCCTTGACCAGCATTTCCCTTGCCGCGGCTGCGGCTTCCCGCAGCGGCGTGAGCATGTGCCGCACGCTGGTGCTCCCCCCCGTTGCCTGCATCTGCCACAGGGGGTCCTTGTAGCGGTCGGCGGCGGGCGCCATTTCCACCGTCACGCGGCCCCAATCGGCATCCGCTTCATCGGCTACGATCATCGGCAGGGAGGTGTGCACCCCTTGCCCCATCTCGGATTTGTTGACCGTAACGATCATCTCGTTCCTGGGCGTGACCCGCAGCCAGGCATTCGGGGCGAAGGGAAGGACTTCCTGCCTCGCCGCGTACAGGCGGTAGCCGAAGGGCGTGACCGAAACGGCGATCGTCAACCCGGCCCCGGCCGCCGAGGCCTTCAGAAACTCGCGTCTGGTGATCTCTTTCATCGTTTTCCGCCCTCCTTTGCCGCAGTCTTGATCGCCGCCTTGATCCTGGGATAGGTGCCGCAGCGGCAGATGTTTCCGTTCATGAATTCCATGATGTCCTGGTCGGTCGGGTCCGGTTTCTTCGCGAGCATCGCCGCCGCCTGCATGATCTGACCCGGCTGGCAGTAGCCGCACTGGGGGACCTGTTCCCTGATCCACGCCTTCTTCACCGGATGGTCTTCGGGAAGACCTTCGATGGTCGTGATCTGCTTCCCCTGCACCTGCCGCACGGGCACCTGACAGGACCGCTGCGCTTCGCCGTCCACGTGCACCGTGCAGGCGCCGCACAGCCCCACGCCGCATCCGAATTTCGTGCCCGTCAGCTTCAGACGTTCCCGGATGACCCACAGCAGGGGAACGTCGGGCTTCACGTCCACATGGTACGATTTCCCATTGATGGTGAGCCTTGTCATAATTCCTCCTTGTGCGTTTTACGAAACAACGGCTTCAACCTCTCCCGAAGGGACAGAGGGGGTGGCGGCATTCGCCGCAATGCATGCACAGGCCGCCGTGCCCGAGGGAGGCCAGTTCCCTTCTGCCGATGCGCTCGCCCGCAAGAATCCTCGGCAGGACGAGATCGAACACGGTCGTCCGGTGGTAGATGGCGCAGGCGGGGATGCCGAGAATGGGGAGGGGTTCTGCGCGGGCGCCTGCGGCGGGAAGGTACGCGACCAGAAACATGGCACCGGGCAGTGCGGCTGCTCCGTATGTCACGTCGGCGGCGCCAAGCTTCCGGATCGCCGCCTGCGTCACGTCGTCCGGGTCAACGGACATGCCGCCCGTGGTGATGAGCAGGTCGGCACCCGCATCGACCAACTGGCGGAGCTGTCCAGCGATCGCGGCTTCATCGTCGGGGCAGAAGCGGACGCCGACCATGCCCCCGCCGCATTCCTCCATTTTCCGCCGGACGACCGGCTCGAAAGCGTCTTCGATCCGGCCGTAGTAGACTTCGTTCCCGGTGATCACGACGCCCGCTTTCGGCCGCCGGAGCGGCCTGACTTCCACGACCCCTCCATAGCGCTGCGCCACGGCGACGGCCTGATCGACCACCCTCCTCCTGACGACGAGCGGGACCGCCCTCGTTCCCGCGACCATGGTCCCTTTTTTCACGAGCGTATTGTCGTGGAGCGTTGCGCACATGACGTCACCGAGCATGTTGAGCCGCAGCAAAGCTTCCCGGCACACCTTCAACAGCCCGTCGGTCGCGGCGACGATGTCGATCTTCCCCTCTCTGGGCGCGCCCTGTCTGACGGTGCCGGCGCCCATAAGAGCGTCGGCCAGCAGGAGGGCGGCGGCGTCCTCGTGCATTTCGTCCGGGCCCATTTCGAGGACGAAGACGGACTCCTTGCCCAGTCTTTTCAGGTGTTCGATGTCGGCTTCCCTGATGATATGCCCTCGCCGGTAGGCCCTGCCCTTAAACTCGCCGGGCCGGATCTCCGTGATGTCGTGGGCGAGCGCCATCCCCACGGCGCCGTCGAGGGGGATCTTGCGGCGGTTTCCCGGCATTTCGACGAATTCCTGAAGGCCTCCTTGCGGCATGGCAGATCCCTCACCTCTTTTTTTGCAGGAAGGGGGTTTCCTCTTTGCCTTCGAGGACCACGGCCCGTGACCTCGCGAAAGGATACTTCCCGACGAGTTCCGACACCGGCAGTTTCTGGTCCCCCTCCCGCATGAAGTGGATGAGGACCACCGCCGCCCAGTAGTCGTCGGCGTACTTCGTCCCCGCCAACTGCACGGGGACCCCCGGCCGGTTGACGGTATGGCAGGCCACGCACGTCACGGGCCAGGCATATCCGCCGTCCGGGCTGTACTGCAGGGCCTGTTCATGGGACGTCCGATCGACGGTGGCCGCCGGCCCCTCGTACCGCACGGGATACAGGCCGTGCATCGATTCATGGCACGACTGGCACGCCAGCGCGCCGTGCGCCTTGGAAAACCGGTAAAGGGCGTACTTGCCGGGCTGGTCGATGGGGAAGTACTTCCCGCCCTCGCTCTCCACGAAGGGGGCGAGATGGCAGTCCGAGCAATGGGGCTCGCCAGCCGCAAGCCACCAGTCGCTTCCCGCCGAGACCTCGGGATAGAGGACCGGCATGCCTTTCCCTGCATTCCACGGCAGAAGCCGCAGCCCCGGGCCATCCCCCTTGACGGCCCGGGCCAGCGGCGCTCCCGCGTTCTGCGCATGATAGGCATGAAGGGGATTTCCCGGCGCATCCGTCGTCGGATCGGCGAAGAACGATCCGAACCGTTTCTCATCCCCTCCGGCGACGGCCGCGATCACATCGCGGATCGGCCGGTTCCGGAGCGTCTTTCCCTTCTGCGTCACCGCATCCTGAAGGTCGTCGTGGCGGTAGAGTTCCCGGGACAGATGGTTGTGGCAATTCGTGCAATAGAGACCGCGGAGACCGCGGACCGGCCGCCGTGTTTCGTCCGTCATGCTCACATTCTCGAGATACCATCGGCCGACGGCGTTGAGGAAGAAGGGAGGGGAAACGGCGGGATTCGCATGCGCGTCCCGCCGCAGATAACAGCCGCCCCCGGCCGTTCGCAGATCCTCGTCGGAAAAGCGGGGATTGCCGTTCCCGTCCGCCACGGCATGGGGATTCGTCTCGAGGCGGTTCATATCCCGGCTCTGCCAGTGCATGGGGTGGCAGACCTGGCAGTTCTGGCTGCGGCCCGCCTTGTCGGGCATCGGGACCACGAGGGCATGAACCGAATGGACGGCCTCCGTCAGCGGTCTTGCCCGGACGGTCTTGTACCCGGTCGCGCCTGGCCGCGGCGACTGGAGATTCCCGGAAATGTTGTCTCCGTGGCAGTCCGCGCAATACACCGGACCCACGGCCCCCAGCCTGTTCGAAGGGGCGGCGGGGTCGTATTCCCTCAGGAATGCGGTGCCGGAATGCCTGTCGTGGAGCTCGAGAACATTGATGGTCGCGGAAGAGAGCCGCGCCACGTACTCGGAGACATCGGCGTAGTTCTCTTTCCAGTAGGCGTATTCCTTCTCGAACAGGGAAAGGCCGCTTCGGCGCGACAATTCGGCCGCCTTGCCGCCTCCCGAATGGCACAGGGAGCAGTCGGCGATATCGATCGGCTCCGTGCCGAAGAACTCCACGGTCTTCCCGCCGGCCGCCACGGAGCCGCCCTTTTCGTCCCGGAGCTGAACGACCGCGCGCTGGTACGGCTGAAAGTCTTCGTCCGTGACGGTTCGAATCGAGCCTCTTCTCGTGCTGTCGTTGAAGGCCGTCAGGGGCAGTCCCAGGGCGTCCCACAGGTGCGAGGCCGTCAGCGTCAGCGGCACGTTCCGCACCTGAGGGACGAGGGAGTCCGTGAAGACGATGTTTCCGCCCCGCTCCCCCGCATAATCCAGGTATCCGCCGAAGAGATTCTTTCCCGACGGGCCGGAATCGACGTTCACGGGCAGCTCCCTGCCGATGCGGAGCCGCAGGGACGGGTCGGGATTGTCCGGAAGCGTGCCCGCGGGATCCCGATAGAGGAAGAGGTGGGTCCACACGTAGTTGGCGATGCTGTCACCCGGATCTCCGGCGGAACCGTTTCCGTCCGTGTCCTTGGGGACCCCCCAGTACTTCATCTTGTTGCCTTCGCTGTAGCGGTTGTCTTCCACGAAGTACGACAGTCTCACCCCGTCGTCCGGAGACAGCAGCCGGGGTTTTTCACCGGCCGCACCGGACCGGACGACCTGGGCCTGGATGCTGTTGTAGGGCGGGATAATGCAGCAATAGGAGACGTCGAAGCCCACGCAGTGCATGCCCAGTTCGTAGTTGATGAAGATGTTGTATGGGTGGAGCGGCCCGTAGACGGTTCCGCCGCCTGGGGCCGGCGTTCTTGTCGACGCGGGCGCGAATTCCTGAAGGTCGAACGGTGGTCCTGCCGGGGTCCGTCCGTCCATGCCGGCAGCGGTCGCAAGCGGCAGGAGCAATGCCAGTACCAGGAGAGGTCTGAAGCGGTGTTTGCGCATGAGCGTTTCTTGTTTCCGCGTCTCCGTCTCCGGACGCCGTCTCCGGGACGGTATGCCGCGCTCTTCCATCGAAGAACGCGAAAGGCGGAGAAAGAACTCTCCGGGGCCTGTCCTTTTGCTTAAGCACGATTGCGGCAGCGTCAAGAAGGCCCTGCGTGCACCCACCGGCCGCAAGGCTCCGGCGGGAGCACAGGTGAGGCGGAATCAGCGATCGGTAAGCGCCCGATTTCAAAGGGGATGAAGATGCGGGAAAAGGCAGGAGGTTCTTCTGCCCTAGAAAATGCCTACGATTATCCTATGAATAATCCGCCTCTCTCGGGATGCAGAAAGAAGGGAGCGCACGGCCGGCGAGACGCGGCCGGCGGCCCTTTCCTTTACAGGAAGCGCATCGTGCGTAGTATAATCCTAGTTGAAAGCTCATTCTGTGCGCGGGCAGGTGGTTTCTCCATGCGGCGGTACATTCTCTTCATGTCGGCGGGCCTGGGGCTCCTGATGTACTCCATCGACAGCACCGTGGTCGCCGTCGCCTTTCCCCATCTGGTCGCGGACCTGGATACCAATATCCTCTGGGCGGGCTGGACCGTCTCCATCTACCTGGTCGCCGTGATGAGCGTCATGCCGCTGATGGGTATCCTCAGCGACAGCATCGGCCGCAAAAGGGTCTACATGACATCGCTGTTTCTTTTCACGGGCAGTTCTCTTGCCTGCGGCCTTGCGCCTGACGTCTACACCCTCGTGGTCTTCCGTTTTCTCCAGGGCATCGGGGGCGCGAGCTTCCTCCCTACGGCCGCAGGCATCGTGAGCGACCAGTTTCCCGAGAACCGGGAAAGCGCCATCGGCCTGTTCACGAGCATTTTTCCCCTCGGCGGCATCATCGGCCCGAATCTCGGCGGCTGGATCGTGAGCCGGTACTCGTGGCGGTACATTTTCTACATCAACCTGCCCATCGGCCTGGGCCTGCTGGTCCTCATTTCCCTCCTGCTCAAAGATGCGCAGGCGCCGTCCCGGCCGCGGATCGATTTCCGCGGGGCCTTCTTTTTTTTCGGCGGCACCCTTTTTCTCATGCTGGCCCTGAATCACTTCGCCGAGAATTTTTCGATCCCGTCATACCTCCTGGCAGCCGTCTTCCTGATCATCAGCGCCTCGTTCTTCTCTTTTTTCTCCCGCCAGGAAAAACGAGCCGAAAACCCCATCCTCGATACGGCCCTGCTCCGGTCGCCTCCGTTTCTGGCGGCGAATCTGTTCAACATGGTCATCGGTGCCGGGGCCTTCGGAATCTTCGCGTTCATTCCGCTCTTCGCCACGTCGGTTCACAAGCTGAGCATTCTGCTCAGCGGCGTGATCCTGACCCCGCGTTCCGTCGGAACCATCCTGGCTTCGGCCCTGACGAGTTTCCTCCTGAAAAGATGGGGATACCGGCGGCCGATCCTGCTGGGATTGACGATCGTTTCTCTTGCCACGATTCTCCTCGGGGACCCGCACTTTCGTATTTTCAGGATGATGGGCATCGGCAGCGGGCCGACGGAACTCCTCTCGGTCCTGATCATGGTGATGGGGATCGGACTCGGCATTCTTCTGCCTGCCACCAACAATGCCTGCATCGAACTAATGCCGGACAGGGTCGCCACGATCACGGGACTGCGGGGGATGTTTCGTTCGGTCGGCGGCGTGTGCGGAATCTCGCTGATCACGATCATCCTCCATCTGAGTCCGACACCGGAAATCGGGTTTTGGATCACCTTCGTTTCTTTCGGGCTCGGGCTCTTGCTGAGCATCCCGCTCGTCTTCCTGATGCCGTCAGGAGGGACGGGCGGAAATGGTACGCGAAAGAGCCTGGGCGTCCATATGCCGGAATAGCCGCAGTCCGGTCTGTCTTTAGATCCCGTTGGCCCTCTGTCTCCGCAGGCCCATGGCGGCGCTGCAACGCGATCGGCAGGCGCTGCGGGGAAAGGGGAATTTCCATGATGCACGGGCCGCCCCGTCCGTCGAATCGGCGCCTGTGCGGATGCAGGGCTCCCGGAATCCTGAGCCGAAAGTCGTACCGGGATGTGCGCCGGACGGTGGAGGGCGGGAGCACGCGGCAGGCGGACGTTCCTGAGCGGCCTGCTCAGAAATTTTCGGCGAGGACCTCATAGTACGCCTGCGGATGCTTGCATGCCGGGCAGGTCTCGGGGGCTTCCGGGCCCTCGTGGATGTACCCGCAGTTGATGCAGTGCCACTTGATGGATGCGCCCTTCTTGAAGACCTTCCCGCCCGCGACATTTTCGATGAGCCGGCGGTAGCGGCCCTCGTGGAATCTCTCGACCTTCGCGATCTCCTCGAATGAACTCGCGACCTCGGGGAATCCTTCATCCCGGGCGTCTTTCGCGAAGTCGGCATAGAGCGTCGTCCACTCCGTCTTTTCGCCCGCCGCGGCGGCCTCCAGGTTTGCCTTCGTGCCGCCGATGACACCGGCCGGATAGGCGGCGACGATTTCCACATCACCGCCCTGGAGATGTTTGAAGAAGATCTTGGCGTGCTCCTTTTCGTTTTCGGCTGTTTCCAGGAAGATGCGGGAGATCTGTTCGAACCCCTCCTTCCTTGCTGCGCTGGCGAAATAGGTGTAACGATTCCTGGCCTGGGACTCGCCGGCGAAGGCGGCCAACAAATTCTTTTCGGTCTTGGTACCCTTCATCGATTTCATGAGATGTCCTCCTAAGAATGTTTCCCGTCTTCATGGTCTTCGAACCCGACCTGTGAACGTTTCATAGTATAACCGTTCACGGGCCCGCAAGCTTTTTTCTCTTTGTATTTACGGCACCTTCCTCATTTTTCCTATTGACCGCGTGCATTTTACCATCTATATTTCAGCCGGTTCTTGCGTTGCTTGTTCCAGCGGGCGTCGGCGCGGTTTTCGGTTCAGGATCCCCTCGGAGAGCGGGATCGTTTTTTGTCGTCTCGTCATGAAAGGATCGGACATGTCGAAGTGCAGGGCCGTGGGCGTCTTCATCGGGATCGCCGCTTTGATCTTCCTCCTCGCAGCGGGAGCAGACGCCGCCGGAGAAAAGTTTCTCACCGTCAAGATGGGGAGCGGGGAGGCGAAGGTGGTCTTCCTGAAGGGGGCGGCGACGGTGACGCCGTCCGGGCAGAAGACGGGCAGGGCGCTTCAGGAGGGAGATTCTCTGAAAGCAGGGGATCAGGTCGTCACGGGCGCCGACACGCTTCTGGAGATCCTCTTGCCGGACCGTAGCATGATGCGTTTCGGCGACAGGACGAATTTCAAGATCGTTCAGATCTACATCGACAGCGGGAAGAAGGCGCGGGAAGTGAAGGTCCACATGAACTCCGGCAAGACCTGGAACAACATCCGTAAGACCTTCTTCGGCGTGAAACCGAAGATCGAGGTGACGACGCTCACGTCGGTCTGCGGCGTCCGCGGGACGGTCTACCGCATGAACGTCGAAAACGACCAGTCGGTTCTGGTGCGCGTCTACAGCGGCGAAGTGGGCGTCTGGAGCGGTGCTCCGATGGTCGAGGAAGGCGATAAGCCCGGCGTGCTGAAGGCCCCCAAGGCCGTCTCCGGTCCGAAGCCGGTGGCCGGCCCGAGAAAGGTCACCATGGAGGAGTGGGTCTACATCGTCAAGTCCATGGAGCAGATCCGCGTCAGTTCGCAGGGTGTACCCGCAAAGCCCGAGGAATTCTCGGAGCAAGAGGATAGGGATCCCTGGGTTGACTGGAACAAGGCCCGGGACCAGGAGGCGGGAAAGGTTCCCGATCTCCAGTAGGACGTTTCGGCAGCGGGGCGCGGACCGTCCGTTGACTCCGCTTTGTCGAGGAGAATTCCATGGCAAAGTCCAAGAAAGCCGCCGTTTCGGATCTGGTGATCGGACTGATCCTGATGCTCTTCACTCTGGCTGCCGGCTTTTTCCAGTGGGGACCGATCGAGACCCTGGAATACAAATTCTATGACCTGGGCATGAGGCTGCGGGAGCAGCCCGCGTCCTCGCCGGTCGTGATCGTGGCGATCGACGACGAAAGCATCAACGCCCTGGGCCGCTGGCCCTGGCCCCGTGGATACATCGCGCACATGATCGACGCGTTGAGCGGCTACAACGCGAAAGTCATCGGCGTCAACATCCTCTACTCCGAGAGCGACTTCAACCAGGGCCTCCTGGAGATCCGCGACATCGTCAAGAAGATGGAGGCCGATCCGACGCTCGCCAGGAACCAGCAGGCCGCGAGCATTTACGCCACCCTGAAAGAGGTGGAACAGCGCCTCGACAACGACAAGACGCTTTCCACTTCCATCGCCGGCGCCGGGCGCGTCGTGCTGCCCTTCTACTTCGCCCTCGGAAACCCGGTGATGATGGACAACGCCAATCTGCCGGAGTACCTGCGGAAAAATTCCGTAAGCTTCCACAATCCGCTGCCGCTGACGACAGCCCGGGAAATCATTCCGCCGATCCCGGAATTTGCAGCCTCGGCCACGGCGCTCGGCCATATCAATCTCCAGGCGGACCGGGACGGCACGGTGCGCAGTGAAATGCTCCTGATCGACTACGGCAACCGGGTCTATCCGTCCCTTCCCCTCCAGCTGACCCTGAAATACTTGGGGCTTTCTCTTCAGGACATCGTCGTCGGCGAGGGCATCCGATTCCCGCGGATCCGTATCCCGACATACGAGGATCATCGGATGCTCATCAGTTACAACAGCAATTTCACCGCCTACTCCTTCGTGGACGTCATCAACAACAAGGTGCCGGGGGAAGTCTTCAAGAACAAGATCGTCCTCCTCGCGCACAGCGCGACGGGGCTGGGTACGATGCAGGTGACCCCGATCGGAACGACGGTGCCCGCGGCGCTGATCATTGCGAACGTCGTCAACAACATCCTCAACGGCGACCACATCGAACGGCCCGCCTGGGCGCTGCCCGTGGAAATGGGGGTCGTGGCGTTCTTCGGCCTCTTCCTGGCGATCGCGATTCCGCGGCTGAAGGCCGGGGTCAGCGCGCTCCTGTCGCTGATCCTCCTGATCGCATGGCTCGCAACAGGCGCCTATTTCCTCCTCATGCAGGGGATCTGGATGAAGGTGTTCTATCCGACGCTCCTCCTGCTCGTGGGCTACATCGTCCTCGTATCGAAGGAATACCTGTTCACGGAGAGGTCGAAGGAGCGCATCGAAGCGGACAGCGTCGAGACGAACAAGATGCTGGGCCTTTCCTTCCAGGGGCAGGGCATGCTGGACATGGCCTTCGAGAAGTTCCGCAAGTGCCCCATCGAGGATGACGCCATCAAGGAGCTTCTCTACAACCTCGGCCTGGATTTCGAACGGAAGCGGATGTTCAACAAGGCCGTAGCCGTCTACGAACACATCGCGGCGGCCGGCGCCTTCAAGGATGCCGCGGAACGGATCGCGAAGCTCAAGTCCGTGGGCGAGACGATGATCTTCGGCGCCGGCGCGGCGCGCAAGGAAGGGACCGTCATCCTCGAAAGCGCCCAGACGAAGCCGACGCTGGGCCGCTACGAGGTCGTCAAGGAGCTCGGACACGGCGCCATGGGCACCGTGTATCTGGGGAAGGATCCGAAGATCAACCGCGAGGTCGCCATCAAGACGTTGCGCTACGAGGAATTCGACCCGGAGCAACTGGCCGAGGTCAAGAAGCGCTTCTTCCGGGAAGCCGAAGCGGCCGGAAAGCTCGCTCACCCCAACATCGTGACCATCTACGATGTCGGCGAAGATTACGAGATCGCCTACATGGCCATGGAGCTGCTGGACGGTTCGGATCTGGAAAAGAACGGCTCCAGGGATTCGCTGCTGCCGCGCCGCGAAGTCGTGAGGATCGTCTCGGCCGTGGCGAGCGCCCTGGACTATGCCCACGCCAACGGCGTCGTTCACCGGGACATCAAGCCCGCGAACATCATGATTCTCAAGAACGGCGAGGTGAAGGTCGCGGACTTCGGCATCGCCCGCGTCATGGCCAGTTCCAAGACCCAGACGGGCGTGATCATGGGTACGCCCAGCTACATGTCGCCCGAGCAAATCGCCGGTCAGAAGGTGGACGGGCGGTCGGACCTCTTCTCGCTGGGCGTCGTCTTCTTCGAACTGTTGACGGGCGAGAAGCCGTTCGCCGGCGAGAGCATCGCCACCCTGATTTACAATATCACGTCGGTCCCGCCGCCCCGGCTGAGAGAATTGGCGCCGGACCTTCCGGAGCCTTTCGAAGCCGCCGTGGCGAAAATGCTGGCCAAGGACAAGGAGCAGCGCTATCAGCAAGGAAAGGACGTTGTTTCGGTTCTCAACGAACTGCTGAAATCCCTGGAGGCCTGAGATGGAGCTGCTCGTCGGCGCGAAGACGGATGTGGGCCGGGTCCGGAAGAACAACGAGGACAACTTTCTCGTCATGGAAAGACCGCGGCTGCTCCTGGTCGCCGACGGAATGGGGGGACACGCCTCGGGGGAGATCGCGAGCCGCATGGCCGTCGACGCCATCCGCAACTTCTTCGACGAGACAGGGAAAAAGAAGGGCCTGCAGATCGGCGCCTACGAGGAAGACTACTCGGAGGCGACGAACCGGCTGGGCTCGGCGATCCGGTTCGCGAATATGGCGGTTTTCGAAGCGGCGGCCGGAAACCCGGCGTGGCAGGGGATGGGAACGACCGTCGTGGCTGCACTTCTTTCGGACCACCGGCTGAGCATCGCCCATGTGGGAGACAGCCGCCTGTACCTGATCCGGGCCGGCGGGATCGAACAGCTCACGGACGATCATTCCGTCGTCGCCGAGCAGGTGAAGCGGGAACTGATCTCCAGGGAGGAAGCCCAGAAATCCGAGATGAAGAGCATCCTCACCCGGGCGCTGGGCACGGAAGCCGAAGTGGCCGTCGATCTGTGCGAAATGACCGTGTCCGACGAGGACATCCTGATTTTGTGCTCGGACGGGCTTTCCAATATGGTGACCGACGAGGAAATATTGTCGATCGCGAGTTCGAGCAAGGACCCCGATGCGGCCTGCACGGCCCTTGTCGATCTTGCCAACGGCAACGGCGGCAAGGACAACATTACGGTTGTAACGGCCTATCTCCTCAAGGAGGGCTGGCTCTCTTCCTTATTGAAATTTTTCGGGTGGGGCAGGAGGTGAAGCATGGCTAAGATGGTGTTGAAGTTCAAGGAGGCGGTTCTCAAGGAGATCCCCCTCGACAGGGACGTCCTGACGATCGGGCGCAGGGAAGGCAACGACATCCCCATTGAAAACCCCGCCGTCTCAGGTTCTCACGCAAAGATCGTCAAGACGGATCAGGGATTCGCCGTCGAAGACCTCAACAGCCTCAACGGGACGTTCGTCAACGGCAGGAAGATCGCCAAGCATGACCTGAAGCCGGGCGATTCCGTACTCGTGGGAAGCCACGTCCTGGTGTTCGTCGGCGATCAGGAAGAAGGGGAGCCGCGTCTGCAGCCCGCCCGGAGCCGGTCCATGGACGAAACGATGGTGCTCTCCCCCCTGGAGCAGAAGAAGATCCTGGCGTCCGCGGCGCCCGCGGTGGAGAAGAAAGAACCGCTGGGCGGCTTCCTCGTCATCGAGGGGTCGACGGAAAAGAAGGACTACCTCCTCAAGGAGCGCATCACCACGATCGGCAAGGACGACGGTGCGGCGATCAAGCTCAAGGGCTTCTTCGCACCGAAGGTCGCCGCCCTGGTCAACCGCCGCAAGGAAGGGTATTTCATCACCCCCTCCGGTGGAAAGGAGATCAAGGTCAATACGGGAAGGGTCGAGCAGCGCTGCGACCTCAAGGACGGCGATATGGTGGAAGTCGGCGACCTGAAGATGCAGTTTTACATCAAGGAAGAGTAGTTTTTTCCGGCCTCCCAGCCCCAGGACAGCCAGGGAAAAACCGAAGGAATGGCGGCAGGATTCTGCCGCTTTTTCTTTTTGTTATTCGATAGATGGATGAATTCAAAGAGTCGTGGACAGGGGGGGCGATTTGTGGTAGTCGGTACGAAAAATTTTTTGCCGGGGCCTTTCATGCGGATTACACGAATCGGAATCGTCGCCAATGCGGAGAAACCGAAATCACCCGATTACGCATTGCGGCTGGCCGACTGGGGGCGCAGAAGAGGCCTGGAGATTCTCCTCGAAGACCGGATCGCCGCCAAAGTCGGTGAAGCGGGGCTCCCCCTTCCGCAACTGGCCGCTTCGGTGCAGCTCCTCGTGGTCTTCGGGGGCGACGGGACCATCCTGCGGACGGCCCGCACCGTCTGCACCCACGCCGTCCCCATCGTCGGCGTCAATCTGGGGAGCTTCGGATATCTCACCGATGTCAATCTGAGCGAAATGTTCGACGCCCTGGAGATCATCCTGAAGGGCGATGTCCGCATCGAGAAGAGGATGATGCTCGACGTCGTCCTCAACGAGGACAAGGGCGGAACCGAAGTCCACAGCGTCCTCAACGACGCCGTGATCAACCGGGGGAATCTCTCGCGGCTGGTTCAGCTGGAGACGCTTCTCGACGGCCGCTATCTGACGACGTTCAAGTCGGACGGGTTAATCATCTCGACCCCGACGGGTTCGACCGCCTACTCCCTTTCTGCCGGCGGACCGATCGTCTTTCCCGCGCAGCAGTCGATCATCATCAACCCGATCTGCCCGCACACCCTGACGAACCGCCCCATCATCCTGCCGGCCGACGTCGTGCTCAAGATCATCCTGTGGACGAAAGACCAGGGGGCGACCCTGACGCTCGACGGGCAGGTCTCCATCCATCTGAGACCGGGCGATACGGCGACGGTCCGCAAGTCGCACTTCATGACCCATCTTGTCTGTTCTCCGCACCGGGACTATCTCCAGATTCTCCGGTCGAAACTCGGCTGGGGAGGATTGCCCTCCGGGGCCGGAAGCAAGTAGGCATGCTGCGAGAATTGAGCATTTCGAACTTCGCCATCATCGACAGACTCTCGGTTTCCTTCGGCGAGGGGTTGAACGTCATCTCCGGTGAAACCGGCGCCGGGAAATCCATCCTGATCGGCGCGATCAGTCTCCTGCTCGGCGACCGGGCCTATGCCGATATGATCCGCTCCGACGAAGACGCAGCCGTCGTCGAAGCCTTTTTCGAGGTCGGCTGCGACGACCTCCTCGGCGAAAAGCTGCAGGAAATGGGATTCGGCGGGGCGAAGGAGGTCGTGGTCAGGAGGATCGTCTCCCGTTCGGGCCGGAATCGGGCGTACATCAACGGCGGTCTCGCGAATCTTGCGATGCTCTCCTCCCTGAGCGCGCGTCTGGTGAACATCTGCGGCCAGCACGAGCATCAGGCGATCCTCGATTCCGCGGGGCACGTCGATATCCTGGATGCCTTCGGCGGCCTGGGGCCGCTGCGGTCGGCCTACGCAGCCCGGTACGGCGAGTTCCGGGAGCGCGGGCGGATCCTGGGCGAACTTGAAGAGAAGAACCGCCGGCGCGCGGAGCGGGAGGAACTGCTTCGCTTTCAGCGCCAGGAGATCTCGGCGGCGGAGCCCAAGCCCGATGAGGATCGGCACCTCCTCGACGAGAAGAAGGTGCTGAGCAATATTCAAAAGCTCCGGGATCTGGGCACGGGCGCCTACGAGGGCCTTTACGGGAAGGGCGGCTCGGTGCTCGGAGAGCTGCGCGGCGTCATCGCATCGCTCCGCGAGATCAGGAAGGTCGATGCCGCCTGCGATCTCGCGCCTGAAGAAGCGGAGGCTCTTTTCTACCAGCTCGAAGAGATCGCGTTCGCGCTGCGGCGTTACCTGGACAAACTTTCGGCCGATCCGGAGCGCCTGGAGGCCGTCGAAGAGAGGCTGGCGGTGCTCGGTCAGCTCAAACGCAAGTACGGGCCGTCCCTCGAGGATGTCCTCAGGTGCCGGAAGGAAATGGAGGAGGATCTGGAGGGAATCGCCTCTGCGGACGAGACGATCGGCGGGCTGCGCCGGGAGATCGCCGGGCTGCAGGATCGCCTTCTGGCCCAGGCGGCTGACCTGTCCCGCGAAAGGAAGAAGGCGGCCAAGGCGCTGAAGAAGGCGATGGAAAGGGAAATCGCCCAGCTGAACATGGCCGCTGCCAGGTTCGAGGCTTTCTTTCCCGATCCGGCGCTCGGCCCCGAAGGCGTGCCGGTGCTCGGCGATAAGGGGATCGACGCGCCGGAATTCCTGCTGTCCGCCAATACCGGCGAAGCGCTGAAACCCATGAGCCGTATCGCCTCAGGCGGCGAGCTCTCCCGGATCATCCTGGCCGTGAAGAAGGTCCTGGCACGCACGGGATCCGTCGGGACGGTCGTCTTCGACGAAGTGGACAGCGGCATCGGCGGGTCGACGGCCGAGGTCGTGGGCCGCAAGCTCAAAGACGTTGCGAAGCATCACCAGGTGCTTTGCATTACCCATCTGCCGCAGATCGCCTGCTATGGGGATCTGCACTACCGCGTATCCAAGGCGGTGAAGGACGGCAGGACGGCGACGCAGGTGGAACGGCTTTCCGACGATGCCCGCCTGGAGGAGATCGCGAGGATGCTGGGCGGCATCGAGGTGACGGAGGCGACGCGCAGGCATGCCCGCGAGATGCTGGCGAAGGCGCAGGAAGCAGAGACGACGGAGGATCGGTTGGGAACGACATGTTGAGAAAAGCACGAATCGAGGACGCAAAGAACATCCACCGGATGATCAACGCCTCTTCAGCCAGGGGCGAGATGCTGCCGCGCTCGCTCATGGACATCTACGGCAGCCTGCGTGATTTCTTCGTCTTCGTCGATGAAGACACGGACGCCATCGTCGGCATCTGCGCCATGAGCATCGTGTGGGAGAATCTGGCCGAGATCCGCTCGCTCTACGTCGAAGAGGACCGGCGCAAGACCGGCATCGGACGAAAACTGGTCGAGGCCTGCATTTCCGAAGCCATCACGCTGGGGCTGTTCCGGATCTTCGCACTGACCTACAAGAAATCCTTCTTCGAGCGCCTGGGATTCCGCCAGGTGGACCGGGCCATCCTGCCGGAAAAGATCTGGTCGGACTGCTTCCGTTGCTCCAAGTATCCGGACTACTGCGACGAAACGGCCGTGCTCTGGAGCTGCGATGACAAGGCCTGACCAGGGAGATCGCCCGCGGCTGCCGATGCGGGAGCACGCGGCGGGCGGGCGGCGAGCGGCGTTCCTGTTGGCCATGCTGATCCTCCTCCTGGGCTGCGATCTCCGGATGAGACCGGCCGCTCCCGAAATGGCCCCGTCGCCGGACGCCGAAAGGCTTGCGGTTTCGCCCGACGATCTCGACGACGCCTCGCTGGAGAAGGCGCTGGCGGCAAGCCTTCGCTACTATGAATCCCTCAGCCCGTCGGCCGGCTACCCGCTCGGCGGGCGCCGCGTGACCGTCCGTGAACTTCAGGACTCGCTGCTTGCCTTTCGCAGGATTCTCCTTTCCTGGAAGACCTGGCCGGAGCGGGAGCGGGAAATCCGCCGCGTCTTTGACTTCGTTCCGTCGGAGGGGGCGGACGGCAAGGGGACGGTGCTGTTCACGGGGTATTTCGAGCCCGTACTGGAAGGGGCTCCGTCGAGGACGGAGCGCTTCCGCTATCCCCTCTACAGAACGCCAACCGACGCCGTCACGGTCGACCTCGGCAGGTTCAACGGCCGCTGGCGGGGCGAGCGGATCGTCGGCCGCCTGGAGAAGAAGGAACTGGTGCCCTATTACAGCCGGGACGAAATCGACAGGGGAGGCGCGCTGGCCGGCCGCGGCCTCGAGCTGCTCTGGGTCGATGATCCCGTCGACCTGTTTCTCCTGCACGTGCAGGGGTCCGGCATCGTCCGGATGGAAACCGGCGGCGCCGTCCGCGTCCACGGCGTCGCCAGCAACGGCCGTCCCTACCGCAGCGTCGCCAGGCACCTGGCCGATCTCGGCCGGATTTCCGTCGGAGAAACCGCGTACCTGAATTTCAAGGCCTATCTGCGGGGGCTTCCACACGACCAGTGCCGGCAGGTGCTGGGGCACAACGAGCGATACATCTTTTTCCGGCTGGTCGAAGAGGGTCCGGTCGGCTCGCTCGGATTTCCCGTGACGGCGGGCCGCTCGATTGCGACCGACCCGAGGGTTTTCCCGGAGGGGGCGCTCGCCCTGGTGCGGTTGCGGAAGCCCGTCCTGGACGAGGCGGGAAACGTCCGGAAGTGGGATCCGGTGGCCCGCTACGTGCTCAACCAGGACAGGGGCAGTGCCATCAAGGGGCCGGGACGGGTCGATCTCTTCTGCGGCAGTGGAAGGGACGCGGAGATGTTCGCGGGAAGCATCCAGGAAAAGGGGGAGCTTTTTTTCCTTCTGAAGAAACCGGACCGCTGAAGGGGCGCCTCCGGCAGCGGGCTTCCGGACCGGGGAAAAAGAGACGCACCGCTCCCGGAGGCAGTAAATACGGACCTTTTCCGCATTTCCGGACGATTTTTTTCTTGATTGTTGGATTTCTTTGTGTTACGCATAAGCACCTTCTGACCGGCTGCAAGGTCCGTGGAACCTGGGAAAGAGGAAATCGGGGCCCGGAAAGTCAGACGGGGAGCGGTTTTCACAAAGGGGATCTTCTTAAAGGAAGGAAGTGGCGGCAAAGGCTGCGCCCCGTCGGCGCGGCGGAATTTGAAACGGAACAGCAAAGGCCAGGAATGGAACGGCCGTTCATTGAACCATAATCGACGCGAAAGGGGGACTACGAAGGAATGACGAAGGCAGAATTGATTGCGGTGATGGCGGGGGACGCGGGAGTTACGAAGGCGGCGGCGGCGAAGGCGCTGGAGTCTTTCGCGACGGCGGTGGCGAAGGAACTGAAGAAGAGCGGAAAGCTCGGCCTGGTCGGTTTCGGGACCTTCTCGGTTTCGAAACGCAAGGCTCGCGAGGGCCGCAATCCCCAGACGGGGAAGGCGATCAAGATTCCCGCCAAGAAGGTCGTGAAGTTCAAGGCCGGCAAGGCGCTTGCCGACAAGGTGAAGTAACAGGAAACGAACGTTGCCGAAAAAAGGCCTCCGGGACCTTCAGGGTCCGGAGGCCTTTTTCGTCGGGTAACGTCAAGATGTTTGTGTCAGGTTTAAGAGGAAGGGGCCTCCGGTTTTGC